>CAYVHV010000004.1:115979-129582 GCA_964451305.1 uncultured Acidimicrobiales bacterium
GCTCCGAAGGTCACCACGACGCAAGTCCTCGCCACAACCGAACCTCTCGAGTTCGAAGAGCGAATCGATATTGGTTCCCTCAGCGATACCCAGGTTCGGTTCCGCTTCACCACGAGTAGCAACACTGGATATACCGCGACGATTCGCTCCGGCGGATCCACCGTGACGACACGGACCGGTACAGCTGCTGCAGGACAAATCGAATCTGTCACGGTCAACGGGCTAACGCCGGGCACCGACTACACCGTTCAGGTCACTCTCAACGGCGAATCGTCGGTTACCTCCACACCCGTGGCATTCCGAACATCGGGTGGAAACGCAACGACGGCGGCAGAACAGGTCGCCGTGGAGAATCTTCGGCTTGCGTCTACCGAGTCAACTCGATTCCAGGTCAACTACGAGTCCAACGTGTGTGCGAACGGATCATTTGTGATTCGCGAAGCCGGTGGCGCAGTCGTTGGATCGAATGCTGGTCAAGCGAGTGGATGCACGACCCGGCACCTCGGCGTTCCTGGTTTCTGGACGCCAGCGCTACGTCCGAATACCACCTACGTCATTACGGTGACGGTGGAAGCAAACGGACAAGGTCAGGGCAACGGCAACACCGCTAGTCAAAGCCTCACGGTGACGACCGCCGGATAGTCCACTACGTGTCGTCGCCAGACCCGCAAATCCGAAATTGTTTTTCTTCAACTTCGGCAACGTGCTGCCGACGAGCATTGCATGAAGACAAAACCAGATCGTGTTGTCATGATCGATGACCAAGTCTCATTTGTTGATGCATTTGGGCTTGCGCTGTCGCTTACCGACGACCTCAAACTTGTTGGGCGGGCGGCCGAAGCCAGTGAAGGGATTGACCTATGCACGTCCCATGTCCCCGATCTTGTTGTCACCGACTACCGACTTCCCGGCGGAGAAACGGGCACGCAGATCGCTGAGCGACTCCGTGCCAACGGGTTCAAAGCGCCGATCATCGTTCTCACCGGTTTCCTAGCACCACAGGTGCAGCGAGAAGTCGACGCCCTGCCGGGTGTCACCGCAATCTCGAAGGACTCATCGATCCAGAACATCGTCACCGAAATGCGATCGACAGTCGCAGGTCGCTGCGCGGAGTCGGCGCCGTCGAAACCGTGCACCGATGGTGGGGTGGGGTTGACCAACGCCGAACTGAAAGTGCTCGAAGCGCTCAACACCGGAGCAGCGCCGAACGAGATTTCAGAGCTCTTGCACCTCTCGGTGCACACCGTTCGAGGTCGCATTAAGTCCATCTACCGGAAGCTCTCGGTGAGCTCTCTCGGCGAAGCGATTGCAACCGCCACTCGGATGGGCGTCCTCGTCCCTCCGGCCTGATCGGAGGACGGTAGAGCATGACCAGTAACGACATGATCGACCTCGTGGCAGAAGATCACTCGTTGGTCGCCGGCGTGGGAAGCGACCTCGACCAGATCCGGTCAGTACTTTTAGGGCCAACAGTCGATTTGGTCGAGGAACAACAACGCCAGATCGAGGCCCTCACGAATCGCATCGCCACGCTCGAGCAGATCATCATCGACAAATCCGGTCGTGCCCAAGCGGTCGACGCCGTCCTCGTCGATGCGGTTCGAAATTCGACGCGGCAGGTCGGTGAACTCGGTTACGCCCTGCAACCCGAGATCGACAAAGCCGTGTATGCGTCCGCTCGTGCCGAGGACACGCTCCTCGCCGAGGCGCTCTACCCCGTAATCGGACCAGCGGTCCGCAAGATGATCGCCGCGATGTTCACCCCCGATAGCAGCAACGCCTTCCACGTAGAACAGATTCTTCTCATCGAACGGTCTACGGGCCTGATGCTGGCCTCGACAGCGACCGATGCCCGCGCCCTCGACGATGCCGACGTGGTTTCCGGGATGATCGACGCACTGACAACCTTTGTCCAGGACGCGTTTGAAGCTTCCGGGAACGACGGGTTTTCAGATCTTCGAGTCGGTGACTTGTCGCTCCTCGTCGAGACTGGACCTCAGGCGGTGATTGCATCGGTGGTGCGAGGATTGCCAACCCAGGCGTACAGAGATCACGCTGCCGACACTCTCGAGACCTTCCACGTTGCATACAGCGGCCAGCTCGCGAACTTCGATGGTTCAATCGAGGCGTTCGATGGTGCGGCCGACGCGCTCGGCGAACTGCACGCCGGCGCAGCGGCGCTCGCCGAAGCAGAGAAGCGGAAAACACTCGTCGTGTTCGTGCTTGCTGCTAGTGTCCTTATTGCGCTCCTAGCGGTGGGTGGAGTGCTCCTCACGTAGCGATGCAGCCAGGAGCACAAATTGGCTATCCTCAAGTCCACTGCAGTTGGGATCACACGAGCAAAGGTCGTGCTACTCGGCGCTCCTGCAGTCGGAAAGACGAGCCTCGTTGCACGGTATGTGCACAGCGTTTTTTCCGAACATCACAAATCGACGCTCGGTGTAAAAGTCGACCGACGCACCGTCACTCTCGACGAACAAACGGTCGCCATGCTCATCTGGGATATGCACGGTGAAGCCGAGGGTCTCGACCTGCCAGCGAACTACCTCTCTGGAGCTGCAGCGGCGATCGTCGTTGCCGATAGCAGCCGGCCAGAAACCGTCGACGTTGCCCGAAGTCTGGGCGAACGATTTCTGAGGTCTTCCCCTTCGGCCCAAGTACTTTTTGTTGCGAACAAGGCGGACTTGGAGATCGATCAGGCTGCGCTCGACGAGAAATTTGCTGGGCTTGAGGCTCATCCGACGTCGGCGAAGTCAGGCGCTGGAGTCGAGGAATTGTTCCTCAAGATTGCTCGATCGGTCAACTAGCCACGAGCTACGCAGCGACCTGTGCTTCTGGAAGTTCCATCCAGAACACGGAGCCCACGGGCGAGCCTTCGTCCACTCCGAGCTCGCCACCGTAGGCTTCGATGATTCGGCGGCTCAGCGCCAATCCAATTCCGGTGCCCTCGGCGTCTGTCGACGCTCGCTCGAACAGTTGGAAAACGCGAGCTCGATCGTCGCTGTCGATGCCGACGCCATTGTCGGTCAACATGATTCGATAGTTTCGGTCAGGAGTTACCTCGGCCCGAATATCGAGCTGGAGTGGCCGATCTGGATGTCGATAGTTGACCGCGTTCTTGATGAGGTTCGCAAAGACGCTCTGCAGCGGAACTTCACGACCGGAAACGATCGGTAGGTCTTTGACGGTCACCTCAGCGCCAGCGGCCTGGAGAGGTTCGGCCAACGTGTCGAGAGCGGACTTCACGACACGATCGAGATCGACCGGTTCGACCCAGGTCGCGTCTCCTTGTGTCCGCGAGAACTCGAGGAGGTACTGCACCTGTTGGTTCATCGTCGTGACGCCGGAACGAATGGCGTCCGCGCACTGGCGAGCACGTTCGCCAGATTGGGAGTCATCATCGGGAACGAGACGTTCGAGCACCTCGGCATAGATCGCAACCGAACGAAGCGGAGAGACCAGCTCATGTGCTGCGATGTATGCGAACTGTTCGAGATCGGTGTTGGACGCTGCGAGTTGATCACGTGCGACTTTGAGTTCTTGTTGATTTGCTCGAAGAACTGACCCGAGTTGGTCGAGACGAATTCGTTCGACGGTCCGGTCGAGTCGCTCCTCGATAAGTGTTGCTACTCTGCCGAGGCTATCTAGGGCCTCATCGGAGAGCTGATCGGCGCCGTGATGAGCAACCGCGAGCCAGCCCGACTCAGCCGATGGACCGGTGACAGGAATCGTCAGGAGTGATCGCACGCCATCTGCTGCTCCGAGAACGTCCCGTACGTGGCCAGCGAGCTGAGCATGTATCGCCCAGTCCTCGTGACCACCGATCGAACTCGCTCCGGCGTGAAGGCGAAATTCGGGGTCGCCGAGTATGACCAACTCAGCAGAGTCGGCGCCAGTTGAGCTGGCAGCGAGTTCGACGAGATGTCGAAGCATGGAGTTTCCGGACATGGTTCAGCTGTCGGCGGCTTTCGGCTCAAGTTCAGTACCTTTTCACAATTCATCAAGACAACTCACGAACACCCCTAGATCGAGTCGAATCAGCATCGAATGGCTCGACGTGAGGAAAGTTGGCGTTTGGCTCAACCTCGAGGGTCTTAGGCCGATCAGACCAGTAGCAGATAAGTCGAACGGCCTAGACGGCCATGGAGCACAACACAATGGCAACGAGCAAAACGGCAACGAGCAAAACGGCAGCGAGCAAGACAGCGACGAGCAAGACGGGCGCACAGAATAACGACGGCCTAGAGATCACGCTCCCCGATGGTGCTCCGTCCAACTTTGGAAACGATGAACTTGGCCAGATCCGAAGCTTGTTGTTTGGACAGCACGCCAGTGAGACCCTCGCACGCATCGAACGGGTCGAACACGATCTGCTCAATGCGATTGCTGAGATGCAGAAGACGATCGATGCACGATTCGCTGAGATGGAGAACCGAATCGCAGCTGAGGTTGATGTTCGAACGTCCGTGGCTGCCAACATCGTGACTCGCATCGATGAAGAAGCTGCTGCGCGACGCGATGCTCAGATCGACCTGCGTACCAACATCGACCGGCGCTCGGCTCAGATTCGACAAGATCTGCGAGCTGCAACGTCGGAGCTGTCAGAGCGCATCCACGATGTCGATGCTGACCTCCGCGAACGCAACGTGAACCGCGAAGCGCTGGCGGACCTGTTCGAACAAGCAGCGAACAATCTGACGAACTGAAACCGTTGATGACCCCTGTGAGGGTGCCAAATTTTGGGTGACGCTGGCAGAGGAACTACTCCCACGCCGATGTCGTCCGATGGGTATATGACGCCGAAGCTGTTGGGCTCGGCGAAAAGGGGGCAACACCCATGCAAGGACGAAAAGCTGAGAATGGAAATGGTGTCGAAGTCGACGCTGAATTAGTGGACGATCTGACGATCGAACCCGATATCGAAGTCGTCGAGGACCCATCGCAGCCAGGCATTGTTCAGATCGGATCCGATCTCTACTTGCGGCTCGATGACGTGTCGGTAGTCAATGACCTCGACTCAGACCCTCTCGATGTAGCCGAGCCGCGTTGGCGATTGCTGAAACACATCAGCCCAGAGCTTGTCGCCGGCATCGTGATCGGCCTGCTCTTTGGAGTCTTTGCCATCTTGATGTACGTCGGCGTGAGTGAAGAATCGTCCGACCAAGGTTCTGTGGAAGCAGTTCCGGAGGCACCGGTCGCCGAAGTCGAGGTAGAAATTGGCACGGCCCTCGTAATCGAACGAGAGTAAACGGGAGAGGAACAACTTCCGGTTGGGGAAGGGCGTTCTGTGTTCAGAGGTTGGAGCTGATATGGAGACTACGAAGTACACCGACGAAGAGCTGCGCGAGCGGCTGACCAAAGAGCAATATCACGTAACGCAAAAGGGCGGAACAGAGCGTCCCTTTAAGAACGCTTACCACGACAACAAAGAAGCGGGCGACTACAACTGCATCGTGTGTGGAGAGCATCTCTTCTCCAGCGATGCAAAGTACGACAGCGGAACTGGTTGGCCGAGCTTCTCGGCCCCCGTTTCGGAGGACAAGATCGAGAACCGGACCGATCGCAAGCTTCTCGTCAAGCGCACCGAGAACGTCTGTGCGAACTGCGGCTCGCATCTCGGGCACGTCTTTACCGATCGTTCAACGCCAACGAACGCCCGTTACTGCATGAACTCTGCCAGCCTCGACTTCGTTCCGGCCGACGAGAGCGAATAAGGCTCTCGTCCGTCAAAACCTGACGGCGCGAGATCTCCCGGTTTAGGCAGCGGCGTCGAGCCGACGCGATGTCGCTGAATCTCCGTCGTCTTGAGTGAACTGCCATCCATCGGTCGTCGGTGCAACGACGTGGCAATCCTTTGCCACTTCCCAAAGGGCCTTGCGGATCGGTGTCGGGTTATATCTGTAGAGGTCAGGGAACGCAGTCTTGATTGCCGCTGTTGCCTCGGCGGCGTGATAGTGCGGGATCTTCGCATCGAGATGGTGAGCGACGTGCGTGGTTCCAATCCGATGGTGGAGCAGGTCAACAATCGGGCCATACGGTCGATCGACCGAACAAAACGCTCCGCGAACAAACGACCAGTCGTCTTCGCCATAGTGGGGGACATCGGCATCGGTGTGCTGGAGCCACGTGTAGGTGACGAGCCATGCGTTTACGACCAAGTACGGTCCGACGTAAACGGCCAGCACCGATAGTGCGCTGCCAGCGATTGCCCACCACACGAGCAGCGCAAGGGTGACGAGAACCCCGAACGAGCTCCACTTGACCTTGGCCTTCCACCGGTCGGGAAACAGTGCCTGGCTAAATGGCTTCGAAGGCCAGAAGTGATTTGTGATGCCTCGGTCTTCGCCGCCGGTGGCGCCGATCAAGAGGTAGCTGGGCCATCCGATACTTAGGCGGCTTACGACCGTAAACGCCCCGTGGGTCTTTGCTCCGAACCGTCGGCGAGCATCAAATGCTCGCTTTGCGCGAGCTGTCTTGATTCTCTTCGGCACGTGGGTCTCGCCCTCGGTGATGTGGTTTGTCTTGCCATGGTGGATGGCATGGCTCCTCTGCCACGAGAAGTAGGGGACCAACAGCGCCGAATGCAACGTGTACCCAACGATGTCTTGAACCTTGACCGTGGGAGCGAAGGCTCGATGACCACACTCGTGGGCGATAACCCACACACCAACAGCGACGGTGCCGTTCACGTATGCATACGCGAGCCAGAGCGGAAGCCATGCCAAGGTCAGCGGAATAAACAGCCAGGCGAGAATGCCGAGAGCGAGCGTGAGCGAAACTGAGAATGCCGCGTAGGGAATCGACCGGGAGAGCGTCCGCTCAAAACAATGAGCTGGAATTGCGGCCTTGACCTCAGCGGTTGTGGGTATATCGCGGGGGTTTGGGTGCGCAATAGTCACCCACAGAGGATGCCAGCGAAATGGCGACTTTCGGTGGTTACCGACGGGTTAGTTACCGAGCGTTTACTCAGGGATCACCGCTCGTCGTGTCAAACGTGAGGAAGCGGCGGTTTGGGTTACGCCGTGGTGGGCTTAAACGCCGGTCGTGATGTCTCGAATGCATCGATCGAATCGCTCTGTTGAAGCGTGAGTCCGATGTCGTCGAGGCCGTTCAAGAAGCGATGTTGCACGGCGTCGCTCAATTCGAAGGACACCTCAAGATCGAGAGACGGGGCTTCGAGCGTCCGCCGTTTGACGTCGATGATGAGCTCCATCGACGGGTCGGCCTCAACCGCTGCCATCAGTTGTTCACCAACCTCGGGGGTGACCTCGACGGCTACGAGACCGTTCTTGGTCGAGTTGTTGCGGAAGATCGGTCCGAAGCGCGGCGAAATCACCGCAGCGAAACCGTACTGTTGGATCGCCCAGACGGCGTGCTCTCGGCTGGAACCAGTACCGAAGTTTGCGCCGCCCAACAAAATGTTGGCGCCGGCGTACTGCTCCTGATTCATCACGAAACCGGGATCATCACGCCACTCGCTGAACAGGCCCTTGTCGAAGCCGGTGCGTTCGACACGCTTGAGCCAATCCGACGGGATGATCTGGTCGGTGTCGATGTCGGAACGATCGAGTGGCACCGCCGTTCCTTGAACAATATGTACGGGTTCCATTGAGGTGTCTTTCGGCCGGGTGCGGCGAGTCAGGATTCCGAAGCGAGCGTTCGGAGGGTTACAGGTCTTCTGGGGTGGCAAAGGTGCCGGCGATTGCGGTTGCGGCAGCGACAGCTGGAGAGACCAGGTGTGTGCGGCCACCACGGCCTTGGCGGCCTTCGAAGTTTCGGTTCGACGTCGACGCCGAGCGTTCACCTTCGGTCAGCTTGTCAGGGTTCATTGCCAGACACATCGAACATCCGGGCTCTCGCCAATCGAAGCCAGCGTCGATGAAAATTCTGTCGAGCCCTTCGGCCTCGGCCTGTTTTTTGACGCGGAACGAACCGGGTACTACGAGGGTTCGCATTCCGTCTCTGACGGTGCGGCCTTCGGCGACCGCCGCTGCTGCTCGGAGATCTTCGATGCGGCTGTTGGTGCAGCTGCCGATAAAGACGGTGTCGACGGGAACGTCCTTCATTGGTGTTCCGGGGGTCAGGCCCATGTACTCGAGCGCACGTTCAGCGGCTTCGCGCTGAACCGGATCGTCGTACATGTCCGGAGATGGAATGTTCTCCGATAGGTGGATGACCTGACCGGGATTTGTACCCCACGTGACCTGAGGGGTGATCTTCGAGGCATCGAGCACGATCTCGCGGTCGAATGTGGCGCCATCATCGGTGCGAAGCGTTCGCCAGTGAGCAACCGCTGCGTCCCAGTCGTCGCCGGTAGGGGCGTGATCGAGCCCCGACAAGTACTCGAAGGTGGTGTCGTCGGGTGCGATCATTCCGGCTTTGGCACCGAACTCGATCGACATGTTGCAGACCGTCATCCGGCCTTCCATCGACAGGGCTTCGATGGCGGGCCCTCGGAACTCGGCAATGGCGCCGATGCCGCCGCCGGTACCGCATTCGGCAAGGATTGCAAGCACGATGTCCTTGGCAACACAGCCGGCGGGTAGCTCACCGTTGATGGTGATCGACATGGTCTCTTGCGCGGGTTGGAGCAGCGTCTGGGTTGCCAGAACGTGTTCGACCTCGCTTGTCCCAATGCCGAAGGCGAGCGCGCCGAACGCGCCGTGGGTGCTCGTGTGGCTATCACCGCAAACGATCGTCATACCTGGCTGGGTGAGGCCTTGCTCGGGGCCGATGACGTGGACGATGCCTTGGTTCTTATCGCCCATCGGGAAATGGGTGATGTTGAACTCCTCGGCGTTTGCCCGAAGGGTGTCGACCTGTTTCGCAGAGATCTCGTCGGCGATTGGCTTGTCGATATCTTCGGTCGGGACGTTGTGATCTTCGGTCGAAACGGTCAGGTCGGGGCGCCGCACGCCTCGACCGTTCTGACGCAAGCCGTCAAAGGCCTGCGGAGAGGTGACCTCATGGACGAGATGGAGATCGACGTAGAGGAGATCTGGCTCGCCCTCTGCACGCCGGACGACGTGGTCGTCCCAAACTTTCTGACTCAGGGTTCTTGGCTCGTTGCTCACATCACAACGCTATCGTCTCAGCTGTTTTTTGGTCAGGGAGATCGACCAGTTGTCAGGTGACCTGTCGCGCGTCGTCAACGACCGCGACGCGATGAAGTCTGCGAAGGTGAGGGAGATAGTCGACCACGCCATAATGCTGGGTGCCGCGGTTGTCCCAGATAGCCAAAGTGTTTGGTTTCCAACGGAGTCGAACGTGATGATCTGGACGGTTGATCCGGTCGAAGAGCTCGGTGAGGAGACGGCCGGCCTCAGGTGCCGATAGACCGATGATGAAACGGGTGAAACTCTCGCTCACGTTGAGGTACGGGCGCCCCGTGGTCGGGTGGTGTTCGACGATTGGATGTACCGCGGTTCGGGCGTTCGCAAACGCGTTGAGGATCCCCTCGTTGCCTCCCTCGCGGTATGCGGGAGTGCGGAAGGCTCCCATGTCATGGACGGCTTCGAGTTCGGCGAGATCGTCTTTCATCCCTGGCGGAAGCGAGTCGTACACCGAGAACATGCTGGCCCAAAGCGTGTCGCCGCCGACGGGCGGCACGACGACCGCTTTGAGAATCGATGCGAACGGTGGGGTATCCCGGTAGGTCAGGTCACTGTGCCATTCGGCGGCGTCGGGACGGTCGTTCCCTTGCCATTCCAAGATCACCACATCATCTGACTCGGGGTGTGTGGGATATGAGTGATGACGGGCACCGAGGGTTCCGAGTGCAGCGCCGAGGGAGGTCAGATCGGTCGGGGAGAGATCGCAGTCCCTGATAAACAGCACATGGTGCTCCATCAATTGTGCGTGGAGCTCGTCGACGACGGCGGTTTCGAGTTGCGCTTCTGCATCGAATCCGGTGATCTCTGCACCCAGCGCCGGTGTAATTCGGTCTGCGATCAGGGCCATATGGTGATCATAGGCCCGAAACGAGAAACTGAACAATCGTTCAGTTCGCCGTTGCTGCTGGCTGAGGTTGTCCGGACATCAGACCTATGAATGTGCCGTGAATGGACGGACATCGTGCATTGGTTCGCTATCTCGGACGCTAGGACTGGAATGAACCTCGAACATCTACAGGAGAGATCATGGCCATCCGTCTTGGCGACACCGCACCGAACTTCACCGCAGATACGACGATCGGCGAGATCGATTTCTATGAGTGGAAGGGCGACTCCTGGGCAGTGCTCTTCTCGCACCCAAAGGACTTCACACCGGTGTGCACCACCGAATTGGGCATGACCGCCAAGCTCGCCGAGGACTTTGCTGCGCGCAACGTAAAGGCCATTGCAGTAAGCGTCGACACGGTGCAAGATCACAACGGCTGGGTCGGTGACATCGAATCGACCCAAGGCACGTCGGTGAACTTCCCGCTCATCGGCGATCCAGACCGCGTCGTCGCCGACCTCTACGACATGATCCACCCGAACGCCGACAACACGCTCACCGTCCGATCGCTGTTCATCATCGGCCCGGATAACACGGTGAAGCTCACGATTACGTACCCCGCTTCTACGGGGCGCAACTTCGACGAGGTACTGCGAGTGATCGACAGTCTGCAGCTCACCGCGAACCACTCGGTTACGACGCCAGCAAACTGGAAGCATGGTGACGATGTCATCGTCTCACCAGCACTCGATGATGCGGCAGCGACAGAGAAGTTCGGTAGCTTCGACGCCGTTACGCCGTACCTGCGGATGGTCCCTGACCCAACGGCATAAACCCGATTCGTAGGTCAGGCTCGGCGAAGGGGAGGAACCGTCTTCGGCGGCACCTTTCGGGGAGGCAACTCTTGGAGGGCTCGCGTTGTCGCTTCGGCAATGATGGTAACTGCGCGTTCGAAGGCGTCTTCAGTTGCAGCCGATGTCTTTTGCACACCGGTCACTTTGCGGACGTACTGACGGGCAGCAGCTTCGATCTCATCGGTCGTTGCGGATGGTTCGAGTCCACGGAGTGTCGTGATGTTGCGGCACATGGTTAGTTGACCGCCTTGTCCATATCCGCCCAGTAGGGCTCGCGAAGCTTGAATTTCTGAAGTTTGCCGGTCGCAGTGCGGGCGAGCTCGTCTCGAAACTCAACGCTCGTCGGGCACTTATAGTGTGCGATCTTCTCGCGGCAATGATCGATGAGCGCTTGTTCGGTGACCGTGGATCCTTCTGCGGCCACGACGAGCGCTTTCACGGTTTCTCCCCACTTGTCATGTGGGACTCCAATGACGGCAACCTCGGTAACGTCAGGGTGGCTAAAGAGCGCGTCCTCCACCTCGATCGAGCTGACGTTTTCACCGCCCGAGATGATCACGTCTTTCTTCCGGTCGAGGATCGTATAGAAGCCCTCGTCGTCGACAATTCCACCATCACCGGTATGGAACCAGCCGCCCTCCAACGCTTGGGCGCTGGCATCGGGATTGTCCCAATAGCTCTTCAACACGTTGTTGCTTCGAGCGAGGAACTCGCCAGACTGAGAGACCTTCATCTCCACGCCGATCGTCGGAACACCTTGTCGGCTGAGTTTCTTCGCCCGTTCTGCCGGAGTGAGTTCGTCCCATTCGTGGCGGCAACGGTTGAACGTGAGCAAGGGAGCGGTCTCGGTGAGTCCGTACAACTGGATGAACTCCCACCCAAGCTCGGTCTCCACACGCTCGATCGTCGCGGTCGGTGGCGGAGCGCCGGCGACGATGATGCGGACGTTGTCTCGCCCCGGAATTTCGCCATCCCAGTCAGCTGCGGCCTCGAGTACCGCCGAAACAACGGCTGGAGCGCCACACATCAACGTCACGCCGTGCTCTTCGATTCGGCGAAGGATCTCCGTGCCATCGACCTTGCGGTTTACGACATGTTTCACGCCCATGCCGGTGACGGTGTAGAGCATCCCCCAGCCATCGCAATGGAACATGGGAAGCGTGTGGAGGTAGACATCGCGATCGGTCACCGCTGCGTGCCAACCAAACGTGACCGCGTTGGTCCATCGGGCTCGATGTGTTTGTTCAACACCCTTTGGGCGGGCGGTCGTGCCCGATGTGTAGTTGATCGACGCCGTGGCATCCTCGTCTGGTTCCCAAGTGCGAGGTTCTCCTTCGCGACCGAGCCAATCCGCATCGGATTCTTCGCCGAGAATCCACTTGCGTTCGCAGGTCACGTCGGCGAGCGTTTCGGCCAGTTCGGGGTCGATGAGCAGCGCAACGGCTCCGGAGTGTTCGACGATGTACCGCACTTCATCAGCGCTCAGCCGAAAGTTGATCGGGACGAAGACACGACCATTACCGCTGACGCCGAAGAACGAGGTCAATAGGCGGGCCGAGTTGTGCGAGACCATGGCGACACGCGCACCCATCTCGATGCCCATCTCGTCCATTGCAACGCCCATCTGGCGACGAATATCGGCGAGCTCTGCGTAGGTGAGGGTCGACATGGGAGTCGCTGGCTGCAACGGATCATCAACGATTGCGATTCGTTCCGGATACACCGCGGCACCCCGATCGAGAAAGTCGTTGATCGTCAATGGAACCTTCATCTGTTTCCCCCTGTACTCGCGTGCCGGTTCGTCACGAACACAACCCCCATGGTCGGGCACCCCACTGACCGTAGCCGTCCCGCGAGCGGGACGGAGAAGCGTGTTGTGTAGCGCGTCTACGCCGTGCTGCTCACCACGAGGATCGCGAGGGATGCAACGACGGTGATCGCGCCCAGGACGTCGCCGTTGACCCCGTTGATCTTGCGGATTGCGAGTGCGGTGACCGCAGCGGAGCTGATCGCTGCTGCGCTGAGCGCGAGCGGCCAGAACGTCGGCGACGCGAGGACTGCGACCGCGACACCAAAGCCGACACCGAGTGAGACAGCGGGTGCCGACAGCCGAGCGATGTAACTCGCCCCCATTCCGTCTCCAGCGGTTGGCGCAAACAACATCGTGACGAGCGCAGATGCGCGGCCGAGCGAGTGGGCGACGAGGAGTGCTCGAAGGCCATCGACGGGGTCGAGCTGGCTGAGGGCTGCGACCTCGATGAGCAGGGCTGTCCCGAGCGCGGCGACTCCGTAGGTTCCGAGCCGAGAGTCCTTCAAGATGACGAGTCGTTCTTCGACCGTCCATCCGCCACCAAAGGCATCGGCGATGTCCGCGAGCCCGTCATGGTGGAACGCTCCGGTGAGCAACAGCGACGACCCGAGTGCCAAGGTCGCTGCGAGAAGGGGAGCGGTGAACTGGCTAGCTCCGAAATAGACGCCTCCTTGGAAGGTCCCGATGATGAGCCCAACGACAGGAAACCACGGAACCGCGCGAGCCATATCGACCTGTTTCGATCCGCCACGACCAACATCGCCCAGTGGGACGCGGGTGAGAAAGCCTGCAGCGACCCAAAGCCCGTGTATCGGTCCGGGTCGGTCGGGCTCAGGCACCGAACCACTCAGCAAAGGTCGGGACGTCATTGACGAGTGCGCACGCCATCTTCACGAGCGGGACCGCAGCCATTGCCCCCGATGCTTCACCGAGGCGCATGTCGAGCGTGAGCAGCGGAACCAAGCCGAGTCGATCGAGCGCTCGGCGGTGTCCGGGCTCG
>CAYVHV010000005.1:0-123770 GCA_964451305.1 uncultured Acidimicrobiales bacterium
CCAAACATGACCTCCGGGGTCAGACCCCACAGGTCATCAATAGCCGCCAAACATCACCCCGAGGGTCAGACCCCGGATGTGATGTTTAGAGCGTCAGTCGTTGATTTCCCAGAGGATGTAGTTCGTCGATGGCGCTCGAGCGAGTTCACGCATCGCCGGAAAGAGCCAGGCGACGAGGGCGACGAGATCGTGATCTGACGGCCATTTGATGACGAGCCCTCGCCGAGGGTGGTCTTGAACAACCCTGGCGTTGGTCGGCCCATACAACTCCGCCTCTTTAAGCTGAGCAGCTGCCTTCGTCCCTGCCTGGTGCTGGATCCCCACATCGAGCAGGTAGTCCTCACCCTTCTTCGGCGTCATCAACGTCGCGAGCGGATTTGCTGGCCCTCTCGCAGCCAGAAAGCCGAACAACGCCGACTCTGGAGGGATGCTGTCATCCTCGATTGGCTCAAAGAACAGGTTGCACCATCGTCCAGGTTCAGCCCGGACGGTCTCAATGACGCGAACCGCGGCCTCCACATCGTGTGCATCGAATCGTCCAGCGTCACTAGCCATGTCATCTACGCTAAAGCGATGACGACCTCTTCACCGCTTCGACTCGCAGCAACTTGCATGCCTATTACCCAAGCCCGCGGCAAAGAGATCGAGGTTTTGATGGTTCGCCGGAACCCAGAACTGAGCTTCGGAGGCATGTGGACCTTCCCTGGAGGCGTCGTCGAGGAAGGAGATGGAGACGTTCCTTCGAACATCGACGAGGACACGCAACGTTGGGAAGATCCGTCGCTGCTCGCAACGGTTGCTGCTGCTGCGGTGCGCGAGGCCCGAGAAGAAACCGCACTCTCGTGCATGCCCGGAGCGCTGGCGTGGTTCTCACATTGGATCCCACCCAAGGTCGGACCCCCAAAACGATTCGGGACCTGGTTCTTCCTCTCTCCCGAGCACCATGGCGAGATCGTCGTGGACGAGACCGAGAACAGCGACGCTCGCTGGGTGAGCGCGTCAGCCGCGATGGAGATGTGCGCAGACGGAACGTTCCCGCTCGCCATCCCCACGTGGGTGACGCTCGACGACCTTCGCCACGCGACCGATATCAGCTCGCTCATGGATGCCACGATCACCAGCGGACCAAAGTGGTACCACACCCATTCGCTCGGTGTGGTTGGTCCTCGGGCGATCGGCCACCGTGCGCTGTGCTGGCCCGGAGACGCGAGTTATGACACCGGAGACCCAGCAACTCCGGGCGCGCGAAACAGGGTCATTGCAGACGAGCATTTCGGGATTGTTGAACGAATCCGCTCCGCCGATTGAGACCCAACACCACGGCGGAATCCCAGACGACGCTCGAGGCTATTTAACGTTGCGTCCGAGCGCTTTGGCCGCACGGGTTTCGGCAACCTTGCGGCGACCGATAATCGGCGTGGTAGGAGCAAAGCCGGCAGCAGCGCGCTCCGATTCCGATTCGCCACCCCAGAACCCGAGCTCGAGGTTGCTTCGTGCGTAGTCGCGGCACCGAGCGACAACGTCGCAGGTTTCGCAGATGACTCGTGCTTTGGCTTCCCGGCGAACTCTGGCCTCTGGCCGTTCTGCGAACGGTGCAAAGAAGAGGTCGCTGTCACCAGCACACGCTCCTCCGCCCATCCACGAGGTCGACTCGTTGGTCACCGAAAGTGCATCGATCATTTTGTTATTCGTCCCTCCGAGGGCAGGACGACGGTGCTCTAGGGGAGACCCCTCCAGCGCGCGCCCGAAATACCCTCTACTCCACTCTTGCCGACAACGATGATGCGCGCGCTTTGCCGCGCGTTTCCAATAGTTTCCCGCGAAGGGTGTATCTGTTAAAGAGATGGGGTGCCTTGCTGAGCGCTAGCACAACTGTTCCGATCCGTCAAAAATGAGTGTTCAACAACACATCTCCCTAGGCCCTACGGATCATTTCCGCCTACACTCCACAACACTGATCGCCTCACATCCGAGGCCATCACCGCCTTGAGGAGGGCCCCTAAATGGCTGAAGCTGTCATCGTTGCCGCATCCCGAACACCGATCGGACGAGCTGGCAAAGGCTCACTCGTTAACGAACGGCCGGATGATATGTCTGCGTTCATCATCGACGATGTGCTCGGAAAGGTCCCCGAACTCCCCCGAGACCAGGTCGAGGACGTCCTTTGGGGAATCGGCCAGCCCGGTGGCGAAGGTGGCTACAACGTCGCTCGCGTGTCATCGCTTATGGCGGGCCTCGACGCTCCTGGCGTCACCGTGAACCGCTACTGCAGCTCGTCGCTTCAGACAATCCGCATGGCAGCACATGCCATCAAGGCCGGCGAAGGCGATGTCTTTGTGGCCGGTGGCGTCGAAACCGTCAGTCGCTATGGCGAAGGGTATTCAGACTCGGGAAGCCATAACGCGCACTTTGCCGATGCCGAAGCCCGCACCGCCGAACGATCCGCTCCAGGCTCAGAGACGTGGGAGGCCGACGGCGTACCCGACATCTACATCGCCATGGGCCAGACCGCGGAAAACGTCGCACAGATGACCGGCATTAGCCGGGAACGCCAAGACGAGTGGGGCGTCCGCTCGCAGAACCGCGCAGAGGAAGCCCGCAACCGAGGCTTCTTCGAAAACGAGATCTCCCCGTACACACTCGCCGATGGCACGGTCATCAGCCAGGACGATGGCATCCGTGAAGGGACGACGCTCGAAGGCGTGAGCGGCCTCAAGCCAGTCTTCCGCGAAGACGGAACGATCACCGCCGGCAACGCCTGCCCGCTCAACGACGGCGCGGCGGCGGTCGTTGTGATGAGCGACACTCGCGCTGCTGAGCTCGGCATTGAGCCACTCGCTCGCATCGTGTCGAGCGCGGTCACGAGCCTCAATCCCGAGATCATGGGTCTCGGCCCAATCGATGCAATTCGTTCCGCACTCGAACGCGCGGAGCTCACCGTCGACGACATCGACTTGTTCGAGATCAATGAAGCGTTTGCCGTGCAGGTGCTCGGCTCAGCCGATGAGCTCGGCATCCCCGAAGAGAAGCTCAACGTCAATGGCGGCTCGATTGCACTCGGTCATCCATTCGGTATGACCGGTGCTCGCATCATGACGACGCTCCTGAACGGCCTGCAAGACTCCGGCGGCCGCTACGGCGTGGAGTCCATGTGTGTCGGTGGCGGCCAAGGCATGGCGATGGTCATCGAGCGACTCGGCGAGTAACGCGTAGGAATTCGAATTCCGGTACCCGCCCACACCTGTGGATGGGTACCGGAATTTCCTCGTTTTACGCTCGGGTCTTGGGTCGAACGGCCCTCCAAAAGCTACTAGCTGAGTCGATCGATGAGAGTGGAGGATGAACGCGCTCATTGGTATTCGGTTCTGGGGTCACCCCTACGCCGAGTTATGGCTGGCACATGGTGTGTTCTCGTCATCGCCTTCGACTTTCTCCTCGCGCAACAATTCATCCCGTTCGATAACCCGCCGATCGATGGCTGGGCAACGCTGGTGTTGACAACCGAGACCCTCGGCCCGGTATTGGCGATTACGTTGTTCCACGTCTTCACCGTGCTCGCGGTACTCCTCGTCCCGAGCTTGGCGTCCAACTCCCTCGTTCGGGTGGCACTCACCGTCAGTGTTATGAATGCAGTTGCCTTGACGATCGCGACAGCGGTTGCGAGCAGCGGATCTTCGGCCATCATCCTCGGGGCCACGGCGATCGGTGTCGTTGCCCTTCGTGGAGCAACGAGCGTGTGGTCTCAGTTCGGCCCGAAGGACAGCATGGTCAGCGCGGCTGGGCGGATTTGCGGAGCCGTGCTCCTGGCAACGGCCGTCGTCGCCTCGAACTGGCTCCCGCTCATCACCATCGGTGCCGGCGTGGCGATCTCGGGAGTCCTCGTCTCGATCATGCTTTTCGAGACTGCGGACGTACCTGCGAGGCGTGAAAATCTGAGGGTCGCTCGCGCATCGGCTGGAAGCTAGAGCGCATCTCCCACCTAGCTGGTGTGCAGAAAGCGACGACGTCGAGTTGGCGCCTCGCGACGAATGAGGAGCCCCAAGACCACGATCGACGACATCATTGAGGCTCCGGCGCCTCCGATCGTCAACGCTGTATCGCCGAGATACCAGCCGTAGACCGCCCAGGTGACCGCTTCGATCAACGCCATTGCCCAGGTGGACATCGAGACGCCGGAGAGATCGGCGGACGACACTGCAGACCATGCCGCCGGGGTGAACTGCGCGGAATACGTGAGCGCAATGGTGAGCCCGAATGCCGCAAGTCCACCGACGAGGCCAGCGACGATAAACACACCAACGATCACCGCAACACCCCGTAGCGCTGGCTGAACGAGCTCCGGAGCAGCGGACACGAGGGTGGCAGACATCCAGCCGTATAAGACCAAGGCACCGAGCGAGACCGGGAGCAGACCGGGAAGCCCCGCGGCGAGGGCATAGACCAGCCATCCCGAGTTGATCGCAAGTCCACCACCGATCCAGCCCGCGGAGACCCCTCGAAAATCCCGGTTTCGAGCGAGATCACGAGCCTGGGGCACCAACATCCCAACACCAAGAATCGTTGCGAGAACGACGGCGAGATCGAGAAGGCTGAGGGAGAAGAACATGGTGTTTACGGTACGGCGGGCGCTCGCATAACTATCGTTACTTATTGCACATTCGCGCAATATTATTGCGCGCACGCCACCCGAGGAGCTCGAACACTTCAAGCTGCTCGATCTCACCCAACCCTGCTGAGGATCAGACCCACCATGGACGACATCGACCGAACGCTCCTGAGCGAACTTCAACACGACGCCGACCGGTCGCTGCTCGACCTCGGCGAGATCGTCGGGCTCTCCGCATCTGCAGTTCAAAGACGGATCGGCAAGCTAAAGGCCGACGGATACATCAGTGGCATCTTCGCCAAGCTCGACCAACGACGCCTCGGACTTCCCGTCACGATCGTCACGACCATTCGCTTCGTTCGTGATGGCGCTGCATACACACAAGACCTCATCGACGCGTTACGAGCACGCGCCGAAGTCCAACTCATCCACTCGCTCGCGGGCCAGCATGACTTGCTGGTGGTCACCGTCGTTGGCGACCTCGCCGACTACACCAGCGGCGTTCTCGCCGATCTTGAAGGCGACGACAACGTCGGACGGATCGAAACCAACGTCAGCCTCGGCGAGTTGAAGTCCACACATGAGCTCCCGGTGCGCTAGTTCACCAAAGGAAATCCAAATCAATTGGCGCGCTCGTTGAGAAGGCGGTGCCGATAACCAACTAATGTCGCCAGCATGACTGAAGTTCCACAGGGGCACCTGTACCTGGGCGGGGTACTAGACACATCCAACGGCGAGCGGACTAATGAAACGGTTCACCTCGAAGCCAGCGATCTGACCACCCATGGGGTGATCGTCGGCATGACCGGTTCGGGCAAGACCGGTCTGTCGGTCATCATGCTCGAGGAGGCTCTGCTCTCGGGGATACCGACGATCATCATCGATCCGAAGGGAGATATGGGCAACCTGTTGCTCACCTTCCCCGAGCTGTCCCCAGGAGAGTTCGCGCCATGGGTCAACCCCGCCGATGCCGAACGAGACGGGATCTCGGTCGACGAGCACGCGGCAAACACCGCAGCGATGTGGAAAAACGGCCTCGCCGGCTGGGACATCACCCCCGACCGCATTGCGAAGCTCCGAGAGACCGCCGAGTTCACGATCTACACACCAGGATCGAACTCGGGCGTCGGTCTCGACATCATCGGTGATCTCTCCGCTCCCGAAGGCGCCGACTCCGAAGCGCTCGCGGACGAAGTCGAAGGCCTCGTATCGTCGTTGCTGGCACTGGTCGACATCGACTCAGATCCGCTCACCGGGCGCGAGCACATCTTGTTGTCCAACCTGGTGCATCGCTCGTGGTCAGAAGGCAACGATCTCGACCTCGCAACGTTGCTCGGACAAATTCAGAACCCACCGATGCGCAAGCTCGGTGTCCTCGATCTCGACAGCTTCTACCCGGCGAAGGACCGTACGGCGCTGGTGATGAAGCTGAACGGCCTCCTCGCCTCTCCTGCTTTTGCGTCGTGGATGCAAGGCGAGCCGCTCGACATCGACAATATGTTGTCGAACGGGCCGAAGGCGTCGATTATCTCGATCGCGCACCTTTCAGACCAAGAGCGCCAATTCGTCGTGACACTCATCCTGTCCAAGGTCGTGACCTGGATGCGAAAGCAGTCTGGAACCCCTGAACTTCGCGCCCTCATCTACATGGACGAGGTGTTCGGGTACGTACCGCCGACCGCTCAGCCTCCGTCGAAGAAGCCAATTCTGACGATTCTCAAGCAGGCACGTGCCTTTGGTGTCGGCCTCGTGCTCGCCACGCAGAACCCCGTCGACGTTGACTACAAGGCGCTATCGAACGCCGGCACGTGGATGGTTGGACGCCTTCAGACCGAGCGCGACAAGGATCGACTACTAGAGGGAATCACGGCGTCGAGCGGTGGCGAGAACAAGTCCGCTCTTTCCAATATCATCTCGTCGCTCGACAAGCGCCAGTTCTTGCTCCATCAGACTCGGGCCTCGGAACCACGAATGTTCGGCACTCGCTGGGCAATGAGTTACCTGCCGGGACCCCTCACCCGCACCCAAATCGGCGAGCTGATGACCGACCGTAAGGCTGCGCTGTCCTCAGCTGCTCCCGCTGCTGCGACTCCGTCCTCCGACGGTCAAGCACCCCAAGATGCGAGCCCAGCCGCTCCACCGGCTCGTCAGCTCGCCGACGACGAAAGCGACTTTGCTCCCGACGTCAGCGACAAGGTGCAGGTTCGCTACGTCGACCCCGCATCGCCATGGCTACCCGACATCGGTGGCGACGCCGAGGGCAAGCGGCTCGTCGCAGGTATCGCCGCGCGCATCAACATGTTGTTCGACGACACCAAAGCAGATCTGCGTCACGAGGTCGAATACGAGGCGATCATCTTCCCGATCGACGATGAGATCGATGTCGACGACGCAATCGAAGTCGACTTCGACGATCGTGATCTCAGGAAAGAACCATTCGGCGAGGGCCACGCATACGTGTTGCCCGACGCAAAGATCGGCACAGCGACGCTCTTTACGAAGGCGCAGACCCAACTCAAAGACAAGCTGTATCGCAACGAGGTCCTCACCTTGATGGTCAACCCCGAGCTGAAGCTCACATCGCGGGTTGGCGAATCGGCCGAGGACTTCGAGCAGCGGTGCAATGCTGCGGCTGGTGAACGCGCCGACGAGGAGGTCGCAAAGCTCCGCAAGTCGCTCGAAACCAAGATGGACCGCATCCGCGCTGCCATCGAAAAGAGCGAAGATCGCATTCGCGAACTCGAAGCAGATGTCGACTCACGCGGAAAGGA
Source organism: uncultured Acidimicrobiales bacterium (assembly GCA_964451305.1). GTDB lineage: Bacteria > Actinomycetota > Acidimicrobiia > Acidimicrobiales > SHLQ01 > SHLQ01. The sequence goes on from CAYVHV010000005.1 coordinate 7,378, forward strand.
CCAGATGCTCGATCTCGCAGGATCGGTTCTTGGAAGCGTACTCGGCGGGCGGAAATCGACCCGCAGCATTCTTGGCGCAGGACGCCGTGCGAGCTCAAAGCGGCGGGTCAAGGGCAACGCCGAAGAGCGTCTCCGGACAGCCGAGAACCGTTTGGAAGAGAATGCTGACAAACTGGAAGCATTGGAAACAGAGCTCACGGACAGCCTCTGGGAAATCCAATCCGACTGGGACGACAAGGCCAAAGAGGTCGAGACCGTAGAAGTCCCACTCGAGAAGACCGATATCTCGATCGACGACTTTGTACTGGTCTGGATTCCAACAAGCGACTAAAGGCCCATGTAGAGATGTCACGACCTGCACCGAATTACATAACAGCAGAGGGGCCACATGACCCCTTTGTCTTCGGTGCGAGTGGGCGTACTGTTGTTTTCAAAGCACATGAGCAGAACCAACGAGAGTCATGTCCACGACACACAAACTCACTGATGTGAGCACCGAATCAGCCGAAGCACCGGTCGTCCTTCACCCGACGTCGACGGTCTTTGACGACTCTTCGAACAAGAAGTCGTCCTTCAACGCTCGCAAGAGCGCGGTGTTCATTGCCGACCTAAACGCAGTTGCGCTCGCCCTTACCGTGGCGACCATCATTCACCAGTGGCTTCGACCTGCCGACCCGGTCTCTGCCGAAGAGTACTTCTGGTTCTTCCTCTTGAGCTTCCCGGTATGGCCGCTGTTGTTCACACGCCAATACCTGTATCGCTCCCGCCACATCTCGCGTAGCGCCGACGAAGCTCAGCGTGTCGTCAAGGCAATCTCCTATGGATTCTTGGCGCTATTCGCCCTGTCGATCTTCAGCCAGCTGATCTTGTCCCGAGCGCTCGCCCTCCAGGCATACGTGCTCATGCTCTTGTTCGTTGGAATCGAACGTTCGATTGCTCGCTACCTGTTCAAGAAGGCTCGCACGAACGGCGAGAACCTACGAAACGTCATGATCGTCGGCAAAAACGCTGAAGGCGCCTTCGTACGGGACATGCTCGACGGCGATGCATCCCACGGCTACAAGGTTCTCGGGTATCTCGAGGACTACCTCCCAGGTGGCTTGGCCGGCCTTGCTGATACGCCAGCGGCCCTCGCCACGATCAAAGAAGCGAACGCTGGCGGCGTGATCATCGCAGCGACCGGAATCGACGTCGGAACCAGCAACCAGCTGATCCGCACCCTGACGGAGAACGACATCCACGTCGAGCTCTCGTCGACCCTCTGCGACATTGCCTCTGACCGGCTCACGATTCGCCCACTTGGCCGCTTCCCGATGGTGTACATCGAACCGGTAGAGCGGAATGGCTGGCGTGCGCTCGCAAAGCAGTTCTTCGACTATGCCCTCGGCGCAGCACTCTTTCTCGCTACCCTGCCGATCCTCATCGGCGCCATGATCGGCATCAAGGCCACGAGCCCTGGCCCGGTCTTCTTCAAGCAGGTCCGTGTCGGCCGCGATGGCGAAGAGTTCGAGGTCTACAAGCTCCGCACCATGGTCATCGACGCAGAAGCACAGCTCGATAACGTCCGTCATCTCAACGAGGCCAAGGGCCCGATCTTCAAGATCAAAGAAGATCCTCGCATCACCAAGATCGGCAAGATCTTGCGCAAGACCTCGATCGACGAACTTCCCCAGTTCATCAACGTCCTCCGCGGCGAGATGAGCATCGTCGGGCCTCGCCCAGCGCTCCCAACCGAAGTTGAGCAGTGGCAGCCCGTCCTGCGCAACCGCCTCCGTGTCCAGCCCGGTATCACCGGCATGTGGCAAGTCGGTGGCCGACTCGATGGAGAAGGCGATGGCGACGAGTACGGACAGCTCGACCTCTACTATGTCGACAACTGGACCCTCGTCACCGATCTGACGATCATCTTGCGAACCGTCCCCGCAGTCCTTCTGCAAAAGGGCAGCTACTAGCGCTCTTAGGACGCAAGCGTTCGCCTGAGCTTGCCGTACAGCTTGTCCAACGCATCGGTTACATCGGTTGCGCGGGCACCATAGCTATGGATCGGACGACGGGCACCGAGCGCTTCGTTGACGATCACACGTTGCGGAATCGCCGGCTTCCAAATCGAGCGCTTCCCCACGATCTTTCCAAGCTCGTCATAGCGGCTCTGCGCTTCCTTTGAGACCGCAGGCTGACGGTTCACAATGACACCAGCGAGGTCGAGGTTTGGGTTGACCCGGTCCCAGACGTCATCGATCATGTCCGCGGCAGCAGCCATCGTGTTGTTCGCAAACGCGGAGGACTCGGTGACGAGCAGCGCTTTATCGGCCGCGCCCAACGCGTTGACGGTGATCGGTCCAAGTCCCGCCGGACAATCGAGAAACACCATGTCATAGCCGTCGTCAACGCCGGCCAGTGCCTTCGTCAATGCCCGAGCCGACGTCTTTGGCCCACCCTCGGGAAGCCACTGTTGCATCTCCGATCCGCCGGAAATCACTCCGAGCGAAGCGCCCCATGGCGATTCGCTAACCGCGGACTTGGCTGCTCCTGATCCGCCGCTCTTGAGAGCGCTCACCAGCCCCGTCGGGGCGTCGAGACCGAGGGCCCATGATGCGCTCGCCTGCGGGTCGAGATCGATCACGAGGCACGAGTGCCCTTTGTCTAGGGCCGCTGATACCAGGCCCAACGTGACGGTGGTTTTACCCACCCCACCCTTCTGATTGAGAATCGCTACTCGTGCCACGGTGCTCCATTTAGTCGGGGGCGTACGCGGGTGAATCGTACTCGGCCAAAACGACAAATTCCCGCACCTACCCGCGCCGAACGCGAGTAGGTGCGGGACTGTTCAGAAGAACGAGATGAGCAGTGTTAGCCCTGGCCGCCCGCTGCGTCCTGAACCGACTGTTTGCCAGCCGAAATCCACGGCATCATCGCACGGAGATCGCCACCGACTTTCTCGATGAGATGGTCCTTGCCAGCGTCTTCCATTGCGAGGAAGTTCTTGCGTCCGCTCTTGGACTCTTCAACCCACTCTTTGGCAAACGTGCCATCTTGGATCTCCGAGAGGATCTTCTTCATCTCGGCGCGAGTGTCATCGTTGACGATGCGTGGGCCACGGCTCATATCGCCGTACTCAGCGGTGTCGGAGATGCTGTACCGCATGCCCGAGATGCCCTGTTCGTACATGAGGTCGACGATGAGCTTGAGTTCGTGGAGGCACTCGAAGTACGCAATCTCTGGCTGGTAACCAGCATCGACGAGTGTCTGGAATCCGGAACGGACAAGTTCGCTCGTTCCGCCGCAAAGGACGACCTGCTCACCGAAGAGATCGGTTTCGGTCTCCTCGGTGAAGGTTGTCTCGATGACGCCTGCGCGTGCTCCACCGATTGCATCTGCGTAGGCAAGGGCAAGGCCCATTGCCGAACCGGATGCGTCGTTCTCAACAGCGATGATGGCAGGAACTCCACCACCCTCAACGTACGTACGACGCACGAGGTGACCAGGACCCTTCGGAGCGATCATGATGACGTCGACATCGTCTGGTGGGGTGATGAGGTCGAAGCGAATGTTGAAGCCGTGAGCGAACGCAAGAGCGTTGCCTGCCGAAAGGTTAGGTGCAATGTGCTGTTCGTAGATCTCGGCCTGTTCGGTGTCGGGGAGCAGCATCATGATGACGTCGGCATCGGCGCTTGCATCAGCGATCGACTTGACGGTCAGGCCAGCTTCTTCAGCCTTTGCCTTCGATGAGGAGCCATCACGAAGACCAACGATGACGTCGATCCCGGATTCCTTCAGGTTCAACGCGTGGGCATGGCCCTGCGATCCGTATCCAAGAATCGCCACGGTCTTGCCGGCGATAAGCGAACGGTCGGCGTCCTTCTCGTAATAGATGTTTGCCACTGGAGTTGTCTTTCTGGGTTGTGTGAGAACTGTTGTGAGAATTGTTGAGTGGTCCCGGCGAACCGACCAGAACCGTGTTGCAGGCTACTCGATACCTGGAATAGCAATCGCACCGGTCCGTTGAAGCTCTTCAATCCCAAATGGGGTGAGCTGTTCGAGTAGGTCATCGAGGTCACTTGGGCGGCTCGACAGCGAGATCATCATCTGGGTGCCACGCACACGAATGACCGAACCGCTGAAGCCATCGACGAGTTGGTGCACATCGGCAACCTTCGACTCATCGGCCACATCGAGGCGCACGAGGACCATTTCGCGAAGCGCTGAATTCTCTGCTTCGAGTTCGGTAATCGTGACCACATCGATCAGCTTGTCGAGCTGCTTCTTGATCTGATCGAGAGGCGCCGAAACGGCATCGACCACGATGGTGATTCGGCTGAATCGGTCATCGATCGGAGCGACCGCGAGCGACTCGATGTTGAAGCCACGTCGGGCGAACAGCCCGGCGACTCGAGCGAGCACGCCCGCCTTGTTTTCGACCACGACGGCGAGCGTGTGGGTTTCTGCGATCTGGGAGCGCTTCATCAGGCACCTCCGCTTTCGACGTTCTTTTGCTGGAACGGAGGAACCACGACCTCTGAGTTCGACCGACCGCCGGGAACCATTGGGTAGACGTTCTCTTCGGCTTCGGTCACAAACTCGACGACCACGGGCCGGTCGTTGATCGAGTTGGCTCGCTCGATCGCCGCCTCGATTTCATCGGGGTCTTCCACACGGAATGCAACACATCCCATGGCCTCGGAGAGCTTCACGTAATCGGGTACTGGGCTGTTGCCTCCAGCCGCCGGCCGCCCGAGGTCAACTTCGGAGTACCGATTGTCGTAGAACATCTCTTGCCACTGACGAACCATGCCGAGGAAGCTGTTATTGATGAGCGCAACCTTGATCGGGATGCCCTCGACGGCTGCGGTGATCAGCTCTTGGCACGTCATCTGGAAGTTGCCATCGCCATCGATCGACCACACGGTTCGATCGGGCATGCCAGCTTTTGCTCCAACGGCTGCCGGGATTGAATACCCCATGGTGCCGAGTCCGCCGGAGTTAAGCCAGGTGTACGGGTGATCGAACTTCCAGTACTGGCTGGCCCACATCTGGTGCTGACCCACGCCGGATGCGACGATCGTGTCTTCGGGCGACAAGTCCCGCAGTTTCTCGATAACCATCTGCGGCTTGAGCTTGCCTCCGGGTTCGGCCGGTTCGTATGCGAGCGGGTAGTTCTCCTGCCATCCGCTGAGCGTCGAGCGCCATGGCCCATGGTCGGCCGCCGTCTGTGCGCCGATCTCGTCGAGCATGGCTGCGATCACACGCTTGGCATCGCCGCGGATGGCAACATCGGGGGTCCGGATCTTTCCGAGCTCGGCCGGATCGATGTCGACGTGAATCACCTTCGCATCTGGGGCAAAGCCGTCCAAGCGGCCGGTGACCCGGTCGTCGAATCGGCTTCCGAGAGCGATCAACAGGTCGGATTCTTGCATTGCCATCACGGCGGTGTAATTGCCGTGCATACCGGGCATGCCGAGGTTCAGTTCGTGACTGTCGGGGAGTGCCCCACGGGCCATGAGGGTTGTGACGACCGGAAGGTTGAGCTTCTCCGCGAGGGCACGAAGCTCCTCGGCAGCTCGGGACTTGAGGATTCCGCCACCGGCGTAGATGACCGGACGCTCCGCGGCGAGCATGAGTTCGACCGCGGCCGTGATGTCCTCGGGCTTGCCGTCGAGCACTGGCTGAAAGCCGGGAAGGTCGACGGGCACCGGGTCCTTCCACGTCATTGCCGAATCTGGGTTCATCGCATCGGTGATGTTTTTTGGAAGGTCGATGAGTACGGGACCGGGTCGACCGTGGGTTGCGATGTGGAATGCCTCATGGACGACCTGTGGGATGTCGTTGGGGTCGCTTACGAGATAGTTGTGCTTCGTGATCGACATCGTGATGCCGGTCGTATCCGTCTCTTGGAAAGCGTCGGTCCCGATCAGGCCGTAGGGCACCTGCCCGGTGATGGCCACGATCGGCACCGAATCGAGATATGCATCGGCGAGCGGTGTGACGATGTTGGTCGCTGCGGGTCCGCTAGTCACAAGCACAACACCGGGTTTACCCGTGGCGTGTGCGTACCCCGAGGCCATGTGTCCTGCGCCCTGTTCGTGACGGACAAGGACATGGCGAAGTCCAGCTTCGATCACCGAGTCGTACACGGGGAGGATTGCGCCGCCTGGGTATCCAAATACCACTTCGACGCCTTCGAATTCGAGGGCCTTGAGGAGGGCTGTTCCTCCGTCCATCTGCATGATCTGCTCCTTTGCCCCGTTGCGGGTGTGGGGTGCTGGCGTGAAACCGTCTGAAAAACCAAGAAGCCTTCCCGGCTGGGAAGGCGAAGCACACGACGTTTTGGTCGTGTGCTACAGAACTACTACTACAAGGATTGAAAGCGAATTCACGGACGTGATTATGCCCCGGGTTCTTCGCCTGCGACAACCTAAGGGGCCATTAGTTGACCGCGTCGCTGCACGCGATTCGCCTCGTCAGGTTCCGAAGATGTCGAGCAGACTCGCGGGACCAATTCCGCGGGCGTCTTGCTTGAGCGCGGTGTCGATCGAAAGCGCAGCCGCGAAGACGAGCTGGCGCAGCGGGTCATCGAGTTGTCGATGAACGTTCACGACGTAGTTGTCGGCGGTGGTAAACAGTGTCGTGAGGACCCCTTCGAAGGTCTTGGTAATTCGGGCGATCTCGACGCCCGAAGCGTCGACGATGCTGAAGTTCCAGGCCCGCCAATTTTCCGCACGGATCTGTCCGAGTGGATTTCCTGCAGCATCTTGGATCCGGAAGCGGATCTTGAACATCACGTTCTCTTGGACGATCGCTCCGACCGATGTCCCGTTCGCATCCGCCACGAGGATGCGAGACTTTATGAACTTCGCTGGTCGGGTTAGCTGCAACAACACGTTGTTGCCGGCATCGACGACCTGCAGTTTGTGGGTGAAGTATTGATCGAGGTTCCCAAGGAAACGGAAGATCTTCTTTGCCGTCGATTGGCCGACCTGGCGAACCGAGCCGATCTGATCGCCAGCATGTCCATAGATGGCGTACTCGGAATTGACTTCGATCAGCTTGCGCTTCTGATTGACGACCATCGTCTGGCGATCGAGGAGGCCATCGCTCGCCACATAGTCGGGGGTCAGAGGGGCATGTCGCCGTTCCCCATCTGCAATCGCTCGGTCGACCTGTTTGCTCACCCGATGGGGAGCGTTGGTCCCCGCAACGGTCTTGATGTCGTTCGCCGTAACGGCATCGATGCCCTGGCGGCCATGGCTCGAAACGTCCTCGGTCCAGTTCGTTCCGTCGAAGAATCGAAATTCGTGTCGACCGTAGGGGTCCGGATACCAATTCGCTGGGGATCCGCCGTAGCTGCCGTCTTGCATTTCGTCCATGACAAACGGTAGCCCATGACCCCGATGCCCGAGCACGATCCCAACCACCAGCGAGCGTTGAAACGTGTGGCACATCAATAAATTTATTGAAGCCGGATGCTCGAACCTGTGAGGCGCGCGCCAACATAGAGCCATGGATGGCGCGCCAGCTCGGACGGGGGTCTTTCCCGGATCCTTCAACCCGCTCACCGTTGCGCACCTCGCAATTGTTGAACAGGCACGCCAGCACCACGCACTCGATCACATCGACCTGGTGGTTTCGGTCATCGCTCTCGACAAACACGCTCCCCCGGGACCTCCTCTCGAAGAACGCATCTCGTTGATTGATGCAGACATCGCCGACATACCGTGGCTGTCGGTTCGCACTACCGAACATCAACTGATCGCCGACATCGCCGTTGGATATGACGCGGTCATAATGGGGGTCGACAAGTGGCAACAAGTGAACGACGCGTCGTACTACCCGACCGAGAGCGATCGCGACGCAGCCGTTGCGAGCCTGCCGACGGTCATCGTGGCTGACCGTGGCGGCATGGACGCCCCCGACGCAATGCGGTTGCAGACCGACGCGGCGTACCATTCGGTGTCGTCGACTGCAGCACGTGCTGGCGACCGGTCGATGATGGCTCCACACGCTGCAGAGCATTGGCATGACGAGCCGCGCGACGGAGAACAACCCCTTCCGTGAGACGAACTCGACGGATCTTGGCGGCAGCGATGGTTGCGGTTTTGGCGCTCCTCGTCTGGAGTCCGCGGGTTAGCGCGCAAGACGACGCGTCCGCACCGCTCACCGCCGAAGCCCAAGAACTCGTCGAGCAGTTTGCGCCGATCATCGCTGTACGTCCGCAGGAGTCACCATGTGACACCGATGGCGAGGAGTTCACTCCCGCAGCGATCGACATCGTGCTCGATAACCCCCACATGCTTCTGCGTCAGGTAGGGCCGGACAATCCCGTCGTACTGAACGGACCCACAGCCCAGGATCTGTTCAACACCGGCGGCGCGTTCTTTGTGGATTTCCCTGGTGATGCATTCGAGCCCGGCTGTCTCTACGAGCAAGACTTCGATCGCTACAACGACGGGCGCGAACCAACCGTCTATGCCCACGTTGCACGCCAGGCCGACGCTCCCGACCAGCTCGCTGTCCAGTACTGGTTCTTCTACTACTACAACCGGTACAACAACCTTCACGAAGGTGACTGGGAAGGCATCCAGCTGTTGTTCGATGTCGCCACGATCGAGGAGGCCCTCGATACGACGCCGGTGAGCGTTGGGTACTCCCAACACTTCGGCGGGGAGATCGCTCTTTGGGATGAAGACAAACTCGAACGAGAGGACGATCGGGTCGTCGTCTATCCCGCAACCGGCTCGCATGCGAGTTACTTCGAACCAGCGCTCTTCCTCGGCCGCAGCGGAAGTCAAGGCTTTGGATGTGACGCGACGGTCGAAGCCAGCGACCGCCTCGATCCTGAGGTCGTACTCCTCCCCGACCGAGTGGACGATCCGAACGATCCGCTCGCATGGTTGATGTTCGAAGGGTTGTGGGGCGAACAACGCTTCGGACCATTTAGCGGGGCGACCGGCCCGATCACCAAGCCCCGATGGGAGAACCCGGTCGATTGGCACGAGACCCTCCGCACGTCGAGTGTCGCTATCCCCGATGGCGCCGAGACCACAACCCCATTCGTGAGCGGCTTTTGCCAGGCCGTCGAGTTCGGGTCGGGCCAATACCTAAACGCCGTTCAGAACCCGGCGCTCACCGCCATTGCGCTCACCCTCCTCGGACTCGCAGCGTGGTTTCTCGCCACCCGAACCGAGTGGAATTTCGTTGCTCCCTTCCCCATCGTTAAGCGGCGACGCCTCGGCGAGATCGTGATGTCGGCGGCTCGCCTCTACTACCAGCACCGTCGAACACTGGCCACCGTTGGGCTGATGTACATCCCTCTGGTCGCACTCCAGACGGTTGCCGTCACGTTGGTGAGCGAGGTGACCACCGAGCTCGGTGTGGTCGGCTCGATTCTCACCGCAGCGGTGAGCGCCCTGTTGTCCGTCTTCTTCGTGACGCTCGTGGCGGGAGCGGTCATGCAGATCCTCTTGAGCCTCCAAGACGATGAGACGGGTAACGACCTGACCGCCATCGACGGGTTGCGTTACGTCCAGGCCCACATCCGTGTGCTGTGGGGCGCTGCGCTACGAGGAACCATCGTGGTCGTCGGGCTCGCGATCACCATCGTCGGTATCCCGTGGGCGATCCGCCAATACATCCGCTACCAGGTCGCGGTGGCGACGATCGTGCTCGAAGGCGAGGACGCTGCGGGTTCACTCAAGCGAAGCAGTGATCTGATCAGCGGGCGCCTGCGCTGGTGGCACACAGCGGTTGCGATCTTGAGCATCCAATCGCTGCTCGCGATCACCGGCGCGGTCAGCGGCCTCCTTTTCCTGATCGTCGCGAACGGTCTACCGCTCGGGGTCTACTCGGCCATCACCGCAGCGAGCGGCGCGCTCATCGTCCCGTACCTCGTCACGACGAGCGCCTACCTCTACGGCAACATCATCGCCGAACGCCAAGAGCCCAAATCACCTGCGGCCGAGACCCTGCCCAGCGCTACCGCGCTCGCCTAGCCGCTACAGTCGGTCGGGTGACGACCCCTTCGATTCCCGAACTCTTAGCTGAGTACACGACCGCACTCGACTACACGCGTTCACTCGTGGTCGACCTGACCGAAGAGGAGGTGCATTGGCGGCCGGTCCCGAAGTCGAGTGCGATCGGATGGCATCTCGGTCATCAGGCCGCGGTCGGTCACTTCATGATTCGAAACCTTACCGCTGCTGAACCATCACCCGATGGAGAACTCGATGGGATCATGGACGGTGCCACCGAAGAGACGCAGCGGGGCAACCTTCCGCCGGTGGCCCGTATCGATGCCTATCGCAGTGCGGTTGCTGAACGTGTCCGATTCTGGGTACATCGGATCGATAGCGGCGACGTCGGCGCCCCAGAGCAACTCCGCAGAATCGCCGAAAATATGATGATCGCGATCATCAACCACGAGTACCAGCACAGCAAGTGGATTGCGGAGATCCGAAACGAGCAGTTCGGACACGATCTGCCCGAACTCCCGACATCAGGACATCTCGTGCTCGTCGATGACTATTTGATGACCGGTGTTCGTCCTCTGAACGACTGATCGCAACTCCGTGAGTGACTATCGGGGTGCACAACCACCACAGACAGCATAAAACATAGCTATTCGGTGCTAAAGCTGCGGCCTTGTTCGTCGATGGACATGGTGTGGTTGGCTTAAAGCGACCCGGACGCGCGGCGGAGCACCGGTCCGGCATTGAAGGAGTATCAAATAACGAGACCGTGCTCGCGGTCTTTGCCTTCACGCGCGCGGTCCTCTCGGTGATCATCATCGGTAGCGTCCTCGTTCGCGGTATCGATGGCGTTGGCTCAAACGACGTCCTACTCACGCTTATCTTCCTCGGTGTTGCCGGGGTTGGCCTGTCGTCGGTTTCATACAACCTCCTTCTCCGGAAACAGCGTCGGCCGAACCACTTGGCCAAGCCATGGGCCGCGATCTTGCTCGACGCCGCGCTGGCTATTGGTGTTATGGCCGTGATCGATGCGGAGACCTCTCCCCTGGTGTGGATCGCGCTCATCGTTCCGGTCCTCGAGACTGCGGTTCTGTTCTCCATGTTCGAAGCCGGCATTGTCTGGGTCGGGTTGAGCCTCGGTTTCCTCGCGCTGCGATTGTCCAGCGGATTCGACGGTGAAGCCGGCACCGAGACATTCACCTTGGCAATCCAACAGGTGCTCGCCGTCCTTTTGGTCAGCGGACCGGCTGCGATGCTGACCGATAGCACCCAGCAACGAATCGATGATCTCGCCGATGCACGCAAAGAAGCGGATCGACTCGCCGACCGGCTCCGACGGATCGGCCAGGCCACAAGTGACATGACCCGAGAGAACACGATCGACTCGGTTCTCGACTCGGTATCGCGCGGTGCCGTCACCCTTGGTTTCGATCACGCCGACGTCGTGATCTCACGTTCCGATGGCAGCCTCATCTCCCACGGAAGCCATTCGACATCTTCGTTTCGGCTCCCCCCAGTAAACGTGATGACCAATGAGGTGATCTCGAACGACTCGGACGAGGCGATCGTGACCATCACCGCCGACGACCAGGACTTCGCTCAGCTCCTCCACTCTCATGATGTGGCATCGGGACACGCGGTTCAGGTCAGCTCGAGCCAAGACATTCGAGTCGTGCTGCGAGTATGGTCGGAACGCTTTCCCGCAGGTGAGCAAGACCTCAAAGCCCTGTCGCTACTCGCTGGACATGCTCGCGAAATCCACCTCGCAGCGAAACTCCTCGACGAAGCAAAGTTGCACTCAGCGCAGCTCCTCCATCAGGTGCGCCATGATGGCCTAACCGGCCTTGCGCATCGAGACTTCGTCCTGCAGACACTCGATGAGCACATCGCCGGTGACGAAACTATCGCGTTGTACTTCCTCGATCTCGATGGTTTCAAAGAGATCAACGACACTCTCGGCCACCGCGCCGGCGATGCTGCGTTGATGCATGTCGCTGATCGCCTGCGTGAGATCGATCGTCCCGATACGCTCTCCGGCCGAATGGGGGGCGACGAGTTCGTGATCGTCTTGACGTTGAACGTCTTTGACACGGTCGATGCGCTCCTTACATTCGGTGAAGACGTGGCCGACGCGATCTCTACGCCGTTTCTGTTCGAAGGCTCCGAGATTCACATCGGCTCCTCGATCGGTTTGGCCATCTACGACGATGGCATTGACTCCGATCAGCTCATCTCCCTCGCAGATGACGCCATGTATCAAGCGAAGCGAACCGGCACAGAGGTCCAGCTGTCTGAAACGTCACCACGTTCGTTGCCGACGATCGAGGACGTTGCATCATGACCGCAACCGCTCCAATCACAAAAGACGCGAACAGAAAACGGTCACTGGTCATCTCGGTCGTCGGCGCGTTCACGCTCCTCTTGCTCGCCGGTACTGTCTTTGCCGTCGCGGTCCAGTCTCGAGCGGTCTCGGGCCAGGCGGAACAGGCTGTCGTGATCGTGGAAAGCTGGCGTGGAGTCTCGATTGCCCGAGCCGAACTCTCGATCGCCTCACGCGTCTCTGCGGCAAGCCCAGAGCAGACCGAGATTATCAGCGTGTCGCTCGACAGCGCAGCGGAAGCACTCGACGCGGTAGAAGCGACCTTCGACCAGCGCATCCCCGAGCCCATCCAAGAGAGCTTCGAGCTTTATCGCTCTGCCTCGGATGCTCAATCAGCGCTTCTGTCCTCGGGTTCTGTTTCCGATGAGGATGCGGTTGCCGCAGAACTTCGCACAGGAGAGACGTTCGCTCAGTTCTCCGAACTCATGCGCGAGGAGCAAGCTGCGTCTCTCGAGCAGCTCCGATCCGACAACGATCTGATGAACTTCATCACGATGATCTCGACGTTCATCGTAGCCTTCGTCGTTCCTTCGGCCGGTTTGTACGTGTTTAGCGCCTTGCGCCGGACTCCTCGGCGAGCCCGAAAGATCGAGCAAGAATTCGAAACGATCTCCGAGACATCGAAGGCGGTCGCGACCGCGACCGCGAAAGAAGCAGCCGCTATGGGAGCGGTGTTGGACGCTCCCGACCAGCCGAAGCACGCCGACCAGCTTCGGCGGTCCGCCCTTCGCCTTGAACATCTCGCGTCACTCAACGGAGCGGTCCGCTCCATCCACAACGTCGACGTCGATGTGGTGGCTCGCTGCACTTCGATCGCGAACAGCCCCGAGATCATCGACCTCGATGAGACTCCAATCATCATTGAATCAGAGGACGTATCGAACCTCTTGATTTGGACAGACGACGATCAGTTCTCGCTGGCCGTATTCGAGCTCGTGCACAACGCGGTAACACACGGAACCGGACCCGTACGCCTCGCGATCAGCTCCGATGCCGACATGGTTTCGATATCGGTCATCGATCACGGACCGGGTCTCCCTGGCGTTGTCGAAGACGGCGTGATCTACGACACCGAGTTCGCGTTGCGAGGCAACTTGATGAGTAGCGCATACGGCTTTGGCCTTCTCGCAGCACGGGAAGCAGTCGAGTCGCTCGGCGGTGAACTCACCTACCTCCGAGACAACGACGAAACGACGCTGACGATCGACCTACCGTTCGCTCAAGGCACACCTCTCGAAAATGCCGCTCCTACCTCCGTGACCGCCTAGCCCATCGATCGGCAGCGGCGTGTACACAACAAACACCGTGAAACGTAGGCCGTGTGGCTCAGATTCGTCGCCTTTGCGAGTCCACAGGCCAATATTTTTCAGGTTTCTCGCTCCATCCGCCGACAAATTTTGGTGATGGGCAGATCGATCAACGCAGCTGGCCGTCGGCGTGAAACCGACGGATTGCACCGAGCGGATTCTTCGCGCTCCACCTCCAGCAGCCGCTTCGGTCGACACCTTCGCACGTTCCTGCGTACGTCGTTCCTCGCGCTCATCTTCGTCGTCACACAAACGCTCGTCGCGAACGCCATGGCCAACCCGGTGATCGTGGTCAACTCCACTGGCAACGCGAGCGATATCGACCCAACCGATGGTGTTTGCTCAGCTGGCGGGCCGGCGATCATCAACATCATCGCTGGCGCTCCTGAGTGCACCTTGGCCGCCGCGATCGAGCATGCGAACGCAACACCGGGCAACGACCTCATCGAGTTCAACATCCCGGAAACCGATGCTCGCCACACCGACGACGTCTGGATCATCAAACCGACGATCGGAGCGAGCCAAGCCCTCCCCACGATCACGAGCCCCATTCGTCTCGACGCCCGAACCCAACCGGGTTATGCCGGTGTGCCAGTCATCGTCCTCGATGGCTCCGACCTTGCGCCGGCCGGTGACGGAATCGTGTTCGCCTCCGGATCGGACGACTCCGTTCTCGAGGGCTTTTCGATCGTCAACACATTCAGGGCGACGACGACCAGCGCTAACCGGGTGTCCTTCTTTCGCAACAACATCGGCGTCTACCCCGATGGAACCCCTGGCTCGAACGTCTACGGCATCGTGGTCCGAGGTGGCGCAACTCTGACGACGATCGGAGGCCTTAGCAACAACGGCAACATCATCTCGGGCAACACCACCCCGTCGAGCGATACTGGAGCCGGCATTCTCGTCACCGATCCTGAAACCGGTGGGACCCAGATCGTCAACAACGTCATCGGGGTTGCAGCCGATGGCGCAACACTCGTCCCGAATCGAGTTGGCATTCAGGTTCTCAACGAAAGCGTCGAGACCCAGATCTCCGGAAACACGATCGCAGCGAGTCAGGTGTTCGGGCTTCAGGTCGCAACTTCGGGATCGGTCAGTATCACCAGCAACAGATTTTCCCAGAACGCGAACGATCAAATTCGTATCGAGGAACAAGCAGCCTCGATAAGGATTGACGACAACCAGATTGTCGACGGCGGTGAGGACGGCATTGCGGTCCTCGAAGGCGCGACCGATGTTCGCATCGTAAACAACATCATCCGAGACAACGCCGCCATTGGCGTGGTGGTTCGTGACGATGCCACCGAGGTAGCCCTCGTGGTCAACAGCATCTTTAACAACGGCGACCGGGGAATCGATCTTGGTCACGATGGCGATACCCCCAACGATCCAAACGATGAGGACTCAGGTCCGAACGATCTCCTAAACAAACCGGTACTCGTTTCCAGCGTCGCACCATGTTCCACAGCGACGACGATCGATGTCGAAGTCGATCTCCCCGCGCTACCGGGAAGGTACTCGATCGACTTTTTCGACCACAGCGAGGTTTCTCCCGGCGATGCACAAACTCACGTGCACCGCGAGCTGATTTCATACTCTGGAGACGAACCTCAGGTCTATACCGTCGCGGTTCCATCGACGTTGAATTGGGTCACCGCGACGGTCACCGAGTTCGGTAGCAACGCGGTTGAGCGGGTGACTTCGGAGATTTCCGACGGGGTCCAGACGTCCCCTGCGGTCCTCATTCGCCAGCCCGGCGAACAGAGCGTCAACAGGAGTGACTTCGAGTCTCTCCAGATCGAGCTCTCCTCCGCCATTCCGGCGAGTTATACCGCTACCGGTCTTCCAACCGGTCTCGAAATTGACGAGACGACCGGTGAGATCACGGGAACCCCCGCCCTCGGGACGTTCACGTCCACGGTATTCGTCACCTTGTGTGACGGCACACCACAGGCTCAGCTCTTGTCGGTCACCTTCCGCTGGGTCGTGTCGGAGATTCTGGCGATCAACCGGCCGCCGATTCTGATCGCTCCCAGCCGGTCTTGGGTAGATTCTGAAGGTGCGTCGGTCTCCCGACAGGTCGAAGCAGTCGATCCTGACGGCGACACGATTACATACAGCGCGCACCTCCCTGGCGGACTACGTATCGACGCGACCACTGGTGAAATCACCGGTACGTTGGGACCTGGAACCGCTGGGCAGTACTCGGTGCCCCTTACCGCAGTCGACAGCCAAGGTGCATCTTCCACGCTTGTGGTCCAGTGGGAAGTCACCTCACCGGACGCGATGATTTCCATCGACCCACCGAGTGCTCAGTTCAACGCCGAAACCGACACGGTCCTGTTGGCGATCGCCGCCAAGACGACGGGCACTGCACCGTTGCAGTTCTCCGCCACCGGGTTGCCCGACGGCCTCTCGATCGACCCAGCGAGTGGTGTCATCTCGGGCCGACTCCCCTTTCAGAGCAGGGGCTCGTTCACCCCGAGCATCACGGCCAGCTCCTCTGATGGAATCTCACAAACCGTCAGCTTCGAGTGGTTTGTCGATGACCTCGATCTCGACCTACGTGCCACCTTCGCCAACGAAGGGCAGCCACGCACGCTCGTCATCACCGAGGTCACCAACGCAGCCTTCGACGACCCTGACATCACCTGGACGGCCAGGAATCTTCCAGCCGGGCTCACCATCGATCGAGCAACCGGCGTGATCAGCGGCACGATCGGCTACGACGACAACGCCGACCTCGACCTCATCCGATCATCAATTACCGCCGAGCTCAACGGGACGTCGTCGCATACCGGCGGACTCACGTGGCTCGTTCTCGACACCAATCGGCCACCCACGATCGATCCCGTTCCTGGGTCCAGCCTGACCGGGGTCGAAGGCGAACCGTTCTCAGAGACCATCACCGGCGTTGACCTTGACGGCGACGAAATCATCTGGAGACAGGTGGGGCTGCCCCCTGGTCTCGCTATCGATGGATCCACCGGTGAGATCTCAGGTACCCCCACCCCTGGGAGTGCTGGGTTCTATGTCGTCCGGCTTACCGCTGACGACAATCGGCCCAATGGCGAGGTCGAGCAACTCATCACCGTCGAAATAACCGAGCCAGCAGAGATCAACCTCGCGAACCCAGGACCGTTGGCCAACGATGAGGGTGATGTTGTCTCTGTTGAGGTAGTCGCCGTCACGACAGGCACCGAACCTCTGACATTCACCGCAGTTGGCTTGCCCGATGGGCTCGCCATCGACCAAGCGACGGGCATCATCAGCGGCCGACTTCCCTTCGACAGCGCAGGTACCTACGACGTCGAGATCACCGCAAACTCGATCGACGCTGGCCATGACACCGTCAAGTTTGAATGGACCGTCGAAAACACCAACCGGACCGTTTCGCTCGTGCTGCCCGACCGCACAGATGCCGAAGGCGACAGCATCACGCTCGATATCGCAGCGCTCGCCGGTCCGGATCCAGACGGAAGCCCGCTCACGTGGACTGCAGCGGATCTGCCTCCAGGGCTTACTCTCGACCCATCCACTGGTGAGATTACTGGCACCATCGCCTACGACAACAGCGCTGAGACATCGGTGTACTCGACCCGAGTCGCCGCATTTGACGGGACTACCTTCGCCTTTACGTCCTTCGATTGGCGAGTCCAACACAACAATCGTGCCCCGGTGATCAATCCCCTACTCAACTCTCCGGTCGTGGCGACTGAGGGAGAAGGTTTCTCGCAGACCATCGTCGGAGTCGACCCTGATGGCGACGTAATCACGTGGAGCCAGACAGGCCTCCCCAACGGTCTCGGCATCGATCCGACAACCGGCCGGGTGACGGGAACACCGGTACTCGGAACTGCCGGGACCTACGCCGTCACGATCACCGCAGATGACGGCCAGGGCGGCCGTAGCGAACGGGTCATCATCTGGAGTATCGCTGCAGCTCCGCCCGTGACCACAACGACCACCACAACCACCACAACGACGCCTCCGACCACGACAACCACAGCCCCAACGACAACCACCACAGCTCCAACGACGACAACAACGACAACGACAACGACAACGACAACGACAACGACGACGGCAGCACCGACAACCACGACCACCACGGCACCAACCACAACAACAGTGGCCGCACCCACGACGACCCGACCTGTGGAACAACCACCCGTCGCCCCGACGGCTGAACCACCAGCTGCAGCACCGTTCGTTGAACCCGTCGCTGCCGTCTCCGACACCTTCGCAACGTCTGAGGCCGCCAGCGTGATCGACGTACTCACCAACGACACCTTTGGGACTAACGGCCGAATCTCGAGCGTCACGCAGCCTCAGGTTGGGTCAGTCACGATCGTGAACGATCAGATCGAAGTCACACTTCCTCCAAGCTTCGCTGGTGAAGTGAGCTTCACCTACATCCTCACCGACGACTCGGGAAGCACTGCCGTTGCCGAAGTACTCGTCGCCAGCCTCAACGTTCTCGAACCCGCCGTCAGCTTGGACGAGCCACTGCTCACGCCCGAACCGCTCGAAGAACCAGAGGGCGTCCTCACCGCAATCGGCTCTGTCTTTTCGAGATCCACACAGACCTTCAGCGGCCTGGCCAACATCACTCTGCAGCGAAGCCAAATCGGTCTCCTCGCTCTCATGCCGATCGTCTTCTTCTTCCTCTACCGGTTCATGATCTTCCGTCGGGAACGTCTGCTCTCGATCTCACAGATCGCCCGAACATCTGCGGTGACAACGCCGGCTGGAGCAGAGAACTTCAACCTTCGCCATGATGCACTTCTTTGGAGCGATGGCCGCGAACGGGTACGCCACGGCGTGAAGCAGGTTCGGGTCGAACTTCCAGATGGCACGAAAACTTGGGTCGACAAAAGCCTCGTGATCGACACCGGCTACTAACGGACGCTTTCACCGCTGCGCTCGGCGGCGATTGTTCGAAGCGTCTTTAGTGCGCCTGCGCAGTTCGCGCCCTAGTCGCATTCTTATCCCAGCTCCTTCGTCATGTCGGTCATCCCATTGAGCGGGGTGCTCTACTGGGCGGATAACTCCCGATCATGGGCTGCGAGTTCGATTGCGAATTGCCCTGGGTTACTCTTCCACATCGTCTGGTAGGCATCGACGGTCTTCCAGCCAGCACGACGGAGCATCATTGCCCGGTCCATGTGCATTGCCTCTCCGTCGGGGTGCGGTCCGCAATCGATTGCGACCGCATGTTCACCCGTTCCCGCCACGATGTCGATCAAGTGGCGCCCGACCCGGTAGCCGCACCGGACAGCGATGTTCTGATCCTCGAGCGCTTCGGCGATGCGGCGCACCCATGGGCTGACGGATTCTGTGTCCCTGGTGAGATCGGTCAGCGGTTCTGACCACTCGATATATTCGCCGGCCAAGCCTGGCGGAGCCGGGTCCGATGTCACGACGACGACCTCTTCACGAGCGCGGGTCACCATGACGTTGAACAAGTTCCGTTGGTTGACGAAACGCCAGGCTGTTCCCTTCTCGCCACGTCCCACAGCGAGCGAAATGATGAGCACATCGCGCTCGTCTCCTTGATAGCTGTGCACCGTGCCCACCCGAAGCCCAAATGCGTCGATCTCCTCCAGCCGGTACTTCTCGAGCACCGATTCTTCAAGCGCGTCTGCTTGGGCTCGGAAGGGACTGATAATGCCGATGCTTCTCGAGCCGGATGCGGCGTACTTTTCGACGAGCCGGAGACATTCATCGACCTCGGCGTGATTGACCTTCGATTCATCCCGTGAACCATCGACGACAGAAACGTGGATGTGGTCGGCGTTCTCGCTTCGAGGATGGCGCGTCGCGACGTGCAGGTCGCCTCCATAGAAGCGGCGTGAGGAGAACTCGATGAGATGGGGCACCGAACGGAAGTGTTCGTCGAGCACTTCGGCAGGCACTTGTGCCGCGGTGATGTCAAAGGTTGAGACGCTGCGAGGATTGAGAAGCTCTTCGTTTGTGCCGAACCGTTTGGCGGCCCGTTCGACGGCATCGTTACTGACATAGGAGGTGTGACCAAGCTGGTTTGGGTCTCCGCATACCAGGGCGCGTTTTGCTCGAACGAGCGAGCTCGCTGCGTTCATCTGATCGATCTGCGCCGCCTCATCGAGGATCACGAGGTCGAACAATCCGGCGACCTCAGGGAGAACCTCGTCGACGTCGCGCACCGACCCCACCCACAGCGGGGCGGCGCGGGTCAGCGACTCTGGGTCGAGCGCAGCGAGAGCTCGACGGCGGGCGGTCCGATTTGAGGTGACCGCGCTCGATACTTGCGCCAACGTTCGCTTCTCGTTTCGACCGAGGTTCGAGATCCACTCGTTGGTGAGTGTCACGCCGAGCGATCGGGCCGCTGCGTGTTCGGTAGTTGCCAGATCGTCGAGGCGAGCAGCCAAGCTCATTCCTCCAGCCGAGAGCAAGCGCAGCGCGTCTCTCTTACGGGCCAGTTCGCGAAACCGCTCCTCGGTGTCGTCGTGTGGCCCAATGCGGGCCGTGAGGCGGGCGAGGCGCTTCTTGTGTCCGAACTTCAAGAATCCGGGGTTCGCAAGCTCCTCCACCTCCTGACGGAGCTCGCTCAAGTCGCCAGCGCGATCGAGTTCGGCGACAACCTCGATGCGGTGGCTGGGATCTTGGTCGATTCGGATTGCCTCTCGCTCCAGCTCCAACGAACGAATCGCGGCATCCATGTTTTTTCCATAGCCACTAGCGACCGAGGATGTTTGGTTGTTCGCTTCGTTCCGCGAGATCAGCTCGGAGAGCTCCGATGCAAGACGGTTGCCGTGTCGTGAACCGCCGAAGGTGACCGGAGTCGGTCCTGGCGTCTGGGCGAAGTGTTCCACAAGGACATCAACCGCATGAGGCGAACCCGCTACGACGAGCACCGATTCGCCTCGGGCGATTGCGTCTCGGGCAACGACCGAAAGCACATGAGATTTGCCGGTACCAGGTGCTCCGGAAAGAACCGAGACGTCACTCCCACCGGCCCGGCCAGCAATCCGTTGTTGACGAAGGCTTAGCGGACGAAGCGCGATGACCTCGCGCTCAACTCCCGGAGAGATCGTCCCGTCGCCATAGATCTTCCCGAAAGCCGTATCTTCGAGAGCGTTCAAGCTAGACAGCCGAATCAGGCTCTCTTTGCGCGAACCTTGAGATGCGGGGCTGGCGAGGTAAAGCCCACAACCCATATGCATGCTGATCCCCGGCTGGTTTCGTCGAGCCGACGGCACGCTCGCATGGAGGGGGAAGGTCTGCTCCACCTTCAGGCCAACGGCTTGAGCAACGTCGCTGCACCACGACATGAGCTGTGGAAGCTCAGCGAAGATCTGCGCGTCGATCGGGCGATAGTTGTTCAGGTCGTCGATGGCGTCGAGGAACTTGCCGTCTCCGAACGATGCACTCTCGAGAAGCAGATCAGCCAGAGCGGAGTCCTTGATCAATGGTGTGATCTCCGCGTCGCCAGCCGGCGCGAGCAAATGGTCAACGTCGGACATCATCGCCCGTATGGCCGAAAACCCTGCCAGAGGCGCCTCGCCCGTGGCTTGACGCACCATCGGCATGCTGATCGCTGGGAAGCAGAACTGGGTTGCCTCTCCCTCGATGTCGACAACACCAGCAAACCAGACCCACCCGAGGCGTATGAGTTGCTCGCCACTGTGGAGCGCAGCTTTGGATATCAGCCGGTTGAGTGATCGTTCGAAACGAGAACCGGTAATCGGAGAGGTTGCCTGACCGCGAAACGGACGCACTAACGCACCCTGATACGCCGATTGATCGAAGAAGCCCAACGCGCTGTAGGTCAGCCATGTAAACGTATCTGCATCGATCACGTCGGTCTTTTCGACCGGCCCCCCACCCGAGAGCGCTGCGAGGGTTTGCAATACGTCCTTCGAATTCAACCGAAACTCTCCACGTGTGCTCACGAGTCGTCGACTCGGTCTCTACGGCTCTTTTCGCCATCGCGTACGCCAAATTGTAGAACAGCCTTCGTCCTGCGACGTAACGAGACTCAATCCTCGGACCAACTAGGGTTCGGACATGCAGATCGTCTACCTCTCGGCGCGCCCAAAGCTCTTGGCCGAAACCTTGAGCCACATCAAGCACTTCGCCTCGTTCATCGACGACGTCGTCGTGATCACTCCTCAGGCAATGGCCGCGGATATGTCGCGTTGCTCAGATGCATGGGGGGCTCCCATCGAGGTGGTCACCGACGAAGACACGACAGGCCGGTCGACCGCTGAAATTCAGGCCCTCGATCACTCCGCCCGCAACTACCTGCTCCGGTCTGAGGCAGCGACGCTCGACGTCATCGACGATGTCTTCGTCATGAGTGATGATGACGCACGCCCGCTGGTACCGATCGATGAAACATGGTTCGTCGATGCACATGGTCGCCACCGGCGCCGCTACTTCCACTCGCTCGCGGGTTGGCGCCATAGCGTCACCGACTTCGACCGCATCATGCTTCACAGCCTCGTGATTCTGCGCCAGCGAGGACACGCAAACCCGTTGAGCTACGCAAGCCATCAACCGCAGATCATCGATCGGGAGCTCTTTCGTGCCGTGACCGCTGAAATTGCTCCGCAGGCCGCCACGTACCCGCCGGACGAATGGTCGACGTACTTCACCGTCGGCGAAGAGATCGCACCCAACCGCTTTGCTGAACCCGAACCGTTCACGACCCTCGGGTGGCCCCAGTTTCCTGGCGAGTGGACATTCGAGACAGTTCCACCGCGCCACGAGTTCGAGAACCATCACCCTGAGCTCCACGAGCCTGGCGGACTCTACGATGGCCTGCCAACCGCCTGTGACCCAGCAACGGCCGATGCGACAACCCTCGAGAAGATCTTCCGGTGGTATCGACTCGAACGCCAGGTTCGAGATCTGGCGTTTCCAGACGATGTCGACCAGCCATGGACATCGGATTCCCTCGGGCGAAAGTTGGCCTTTAAAGGACTACACGCAGCCAAGGGCGCGTATCGCTATGTGACGATCGATGACCGGTCTCGTTTGGCCGAGCTCGAGGGGCGCGTTCGCCGCCTCGAAGAGGACTAATTTCTCAGTGAAACCGGGCGCGTAGTCCATCTAGACCATACGCAAGCGTTTCCTAATGTCGTCGTGTCCCACTGCCGATCACTACCCGTATAGAACTTGGCGATCGGACCCGAACAATGAGCATCAACGAGGAAATCCACTTTCCCTCCCCTACCTCTGGGACGCAGCCAATGATGCCGCCTCCGCCGGGGTCCACCCAGCCTCCCGCTCAACCTGGCGCAGATCCGTTCGTTCAGGTCGACCCGTACGCACAGCCGGCTGACCCATTCGCTCAGGCTGTACCTCAGGCCCAACCAGCAGCACCGGATCCGTTCGCTCAGGCCGCACCTCCGGCGCAGCCGACGGCACACGACCCGTACGCGCAACCCGGTCAGTTTGCTCAGCCCGGTCAGCCCGCAGCGCCGGATCAGTTTGCACAACCAGCGGTTCATGACCCCTACGCACATCCGGCAGCTCCAAATCCGTACGCTCAGCCTGCAACGCCCGATCAGTTTGCTCAACCGGCAGCACACGATCAGTTTGCACAACCAATACAGGGCGGCCTACCCCACGTCGGGGCCGTCGATTCGAATGCAACCCTTTTCGAGTCTGAAGACAAGCCAAAGAAGCGTTTCGGTCGCTCCAAGAAGGAGACGGGCGGCACTGAAGTGGACACCGGCCTACCATTCGCCGACGAGAAAGGCTTGGGTGGGTCCGATCACACCCGGATCGTAAAGATCGTCGCCGCGGTCATCGGCGGGCTCTTCCTCATCGGTGTCATCGGCTCCGTTGCGCTCGGCGTCTTTGGGGGCGACGACGATTCGACCGATGTCGCTGCGCCTGACACCGAACTCGCCACCCCGGTAGATGCAGGCGATACCGGTGACACCGACGCCCAAGCGGAACCGACCGACACCGAAGCGGCAGCGGAACCGGCCGATACCGGGACCGTCGAGCCGGCGGTCGACAACACGCCATTTAATCCCACACCGGGAGAGCCCTACACGAACGCAACCGGCTCGTACAGCATCACGCCAAACGTGAACTGGACACCTGGAGAGGTGCCCGCCGACGCCCCCGAAGGTAGCAACGCCTGGGATATCGCTGATGCCTCTGGCAACCAGGTTGGCTTCGTCACTGTTGGATTGGTCGACCTCACCGGCATCGCTGCTGGACAAGAACTCACTCTCGATCTTGCACTCGAGGTCATCCTCGAAGGGATGCGAGCCTCCGGTGAGAACCCAACCGGTGGTGTTGGCGACGTCAACGGCACCTCCTTCGCCGTGGTCTCGAGCGAATCGAATGGTGTTGCGAACTACAGCGTTATGCAGCTCATCGACAGCGGATTGCTCGCAGCGAACCTGGAAGCAGATCCAGCTGACATTGCCCGACTGATCGATTCTGAGCAGGACGCCATGTTCACGCTCACCTCATTGCAATAACAGCGAACGAGCCCCGTGACGTTAGAGGTTTAGCTCGGGGAACACCGTAAACAATTGGACGACGAACCCGCCGGGGTTGTCGTTCCATCTCGATTGGAAGGCATCGGTTGTACCAAGCCTTCGCGCTCGAGATCTAACGCGACATTGTGCTGGAAGCGGCCCGTCTGAGGAGGTCTGCGAACGCCCTGAAGCCACCAGTCACCCACCTTCTCTCCCTCAAAGAGCCTTTGAGCAACATGACCGACCGGAGTGATGAGTTGTGGGTCCTCGATGACGTCGACGTCGTTTCGAGCCCACTTCTTCTCAGAAACATCTTCTGGCAGCGCGAGGTCCGCGAACGCCCGAAGTACCGCCCGCGGGTCCATGCGGTTATCGACGCAGTTGAGATACGTCTCGCACGGCACCTCGGTCGGCTGAGGTGGTCATCGCTGCGTATGCCTGGAGCGCTTGGCTAACAACACGGTCCCGGTTAGCTGGCGTGTATGCATCGGCGCCGCGCTCTTCTTGAGCAGCACGTCGTTCGGCAAGGACGTTGTCGGCAACATCGAGGTGGATCGACCGGTTTGGAATATCGAAGGTGATCATGTCGCCGTCTTCGACGAGCGCGATGAGGCCACCGTCGGCCGCTTCGGGCGAAACGTGGCCAACCGACAGCCCCGACGTTCCGCCGGAGAACCGGCCGTCGGTGAGCAGTGCGCACTGTGCGCCGAGACCGCGGCTCTTGATGTAGGTGGTTGGGTACAGCATCTCTTGCATACCCGGGCCGCCCTTTGGTCCTTCATAGCGGATGATGACGACCTCGCCCGGCTCGATCTCTTCGAGCACACCTTCCATGGCGTCTTCTTGCGATTCGTACACGCGGGCTGGGCCGGTGAACTTCCAGATCGATTCGTCGACGCCGGCGGTCTTGACGATGCAGCCGTCTTCGGCGAGGTTGCCAAAGAGGACGGCGAGGCCACCCTCCGATGAGTAGGCGTTTTCAGCCGAGCGGATGCACCCGTTCTCACGGTCATCGTCGACGGTGTCCCAACGAGTTGCCTGGCTAAAGGCAACCTGGGTTGGGATGCCCGCTGGCCCTGCACGCCAGAACGTCTTGACCTCATCTGACGGGTCGAGCGCGATATCCCATTGGGCGAGCGCATCATTCCAGTCATTCGAGTGGATGAGCGGGGTCGAGGTATCGATGATTCCGCCACGGGCGAGCTCGCCCATGATCGCGGGGATGCCACCGGCACGATGCACGTCTTCGACGTGATATTGCTCGACCGATGGGGCGACCTTGCAGAGGTTCGGGACACGACGGCTCAGCGCGTCGATATCGCTCATCTTGAAGTCGACCTCGCCTTCTTCGGCGGCGGCGAGCAGGTGAAGAATCGTATTGGTGGATCCACCCATGGCAATGTCGAGCGCCATGGCGTTGGTGAATGCTGTCTTGGTGGCGACGCTTCGAGGCAGAACCGAGTCGTCTCCCTTTTCGTAGAAGCGCTTCGAGATGTCGACGATGAGCCGGCCTGCTTCGAGGAACAGCCGTTCTCGGTCTGCGTGGGTTGCAAGCGTGGTCCCATTTCCCGGAAGCGAAAGCCCGAGCGCTTCGGTGAGACAGTTCATCGAGTTCGCAGTGAACATGCCCGAGCACGAACCACACGTTGGACATGCGGAGCGCTCGATGTTGAGCACGTCTTCGTCGCTGACGTTCGTGTCGGCGGCCTTCATCATCGCATCGACGAGGTCGACCTTAACCTCGACGCCTGCGAGCTTGGTCTTGCCCGCTTCCATCGGGCCGCCCGAGACGAATACCGCTGGTACGTTGAGTCGCATAGCGGCCATCAGCATGCCCGGCGTGATCTTGTCGCAGTTCGAAATGCAGACGAGCGCGTCGGCCTTATGACCGTTGACCATGTATTCGACAGCGTCGGCGATGAGCTCACGACTCGGCAGGCTGTAGAGCATGCCGGAGTGACCCATCGCAATGCCGTCGTCGACCGCGATCGTGTTGAATTCCTTCGCTACTCCTCCCGCTGCTTCGATCTCTCGAGCGACGAGCTGGCCCATGTCCTTCAGGTGGACGTGGCCGGGAACAAATTGGGTGAAGCTATTCGCGACAGCGATGATCGGCTTGTTGTCGAAGTCTTCGTCGGTCATGCCGGTCGCACGCCAGAGCGCACGAGCACCCGCCATGTTGCGACCACCGGTTGATTCGTGAGAGCGATAGTTGGCCATGACCTGATTCTATGTCAGCCCGTGGCGTTCAGTTCACCCGAAGAAACACACGGGAGAACTTCTGGTCGTCCGGCAGTAGCCGACTTGGTGCGAACACCGGAAAAGGCGAGAAGCCGACCTGCGGGAGTACAGGCCGGCTTCTCACTTTTCGTTACGGCCGAAGCCGTTGTACTGCGTCAGTACTTACGAGGCGATTGCTTCGCCGTCTGCTCCAATGACCCACCAGATGCCGTTGACGCCTTGACCGTTGGTGTCTGAAGTGACCTCGTCGTTCGCGAAACGGTAGAGCGGCCAACCGTTGTAGGTTGCCTGGATCGTGCCGTCGGAACGCTCGATCGAACCAACGAGGTCCGCATCGAGTGAACCTGCTGGCGAGGTGATCTCGCCAACGACTGGCCATGCAGCGATGCAGTCACCTTCGCATGCGCTTGTTCCAGCGCCCTGCTCGTCGTTGGTGAACAGGTACACGGTGTAGCCGTCTGCGTCGGTGAGGATCTGACCGAAGTCAGCGTTCTGTACGAGATTCAAGTCGTGAATGACGTCCTCCATGGCGTCTTCATCTTCCATGGCCTCCTCGTCGTCCTCCATGGCCTCTTCATCGTCTTCCATGGCTTCCTCGGACTCTTCGTCCTCCATGGCCTCTTCTTCGCCTTCGGTCTCGGCGGCGACGTCGGCTTCAGCGGCCGCTTCGGTGTCGGCTGTCGAGCCGCATGCTGCGGCGACGAGGCCAAAGGCCATTAAAAGTGCGAGTAGCTTCTGCATTGCAATATCTCCTGGGGGGGGTAGTCGTCATCGACTTTCGTCGGACGACCGAAAGGCTGGCATGTCACGCGACGACACGGTCGTCGCCCCACATGTCTGTTCACAACCTGTTCTGAACCGGTGTGACCGCAGGCGCTTTTCGTCCTGAACTTGTGACGGAGCGTGTCGTTGCAGCCCCAAAATGCGACTACCCCAAGGAGAAAATTGCAAATAGAACTTCGGCCATTGCTTTACTAGGTTCAACAGATGCGCAAATTCCTGATCGACACAGACACGGCTAGCGACGATGCGGTGGCGATGTGCATGGCGCTGCGCCACCCCGATATCGATGTCCTCGGGTTTACCGTCGTGGCCGGAAACGTCCCGCTCGATCACGCGGTCCAGAACGCGCTCTACACCGTAGAGCTCTGCGGTTACGCCACACCGGTCTATCGCGGCGCTGCCCGACCAATGTTGCGCGACCTCGGCACTGCTCAAGACGTTCATGGTGAAGACGGCATGGGCGACATCGGGTTACCACTGGTTGGGCGCAAACCGGCCGAGGGCTGGGGTCCGCAGGTAATCATCGATACGATCCGCGCCAACCCCGGCGAAATTACGCTCGTCGCTATCGGCCCGCTCACCAACGTTGCAATCGCTCTCCTCATGGCGCCCGATATTGCCGAGACCGTCGAGCGAGTGGTCATTATGGGCGGCACCGGTGAGACCGGTCCGGGCAACGTATCCCCCACTGCCGAGTTCAACTTCTGGGTCGACCCCGAAGCGGTGCGAGTTGTTCTGCGATCGGGGATGCCGCTCGAGTTCGTCGGCTGGGATGTGTCGATCGCGAACGCCGTCGTCACGGACACGCGCCAAGACGAGCTACGAGCACTCGGACCTCTCGGCAATTTCGCCGTCGATATTCAGGCCACCTTGCAGAACTACGCGTGGGACCAGACGAGGCTCGCTGGGCCAGACTTTCCCGATCCGATCGCGATGGCTCACGCAATCGATCCCGCACCTGCGAGCATGGAACATCTCGGTGTCGACATTGCGATCGGTAGCGAACCAATGCGAGGGACGATGATCGTCGACCATTACGGGTTCGCGCAGATTCCAAAGAATGTGCACGTCGTATCGCACTACCCCGAAGAGCACTTCTTCGCGATGCTCTATGAGTTACTGGGCGACTAAGCCCGAAGCTCCCTCGAGCTACATGCTCTCTGGGTAGCCGTTCATGCGGCGAAATTGCTCGTCCAAGTCGCGGGCTTCAACACGTGCAACCTTGGCAAAGCTTGCTTCGACCATGCGCTGCATCAGCCAGTTCAATGCGAGACCGCCAATCGTGAGGGCAATAATCAATATCATCGTGGCCGCCACAAATTCGATCAACATCATGTTGTCTGTATCGGCGTATCGGCCACTTGTTAAAGCAAGGAATATGAGCAATTAGTCACAACGCCGCAGTCACATAACTGCTTCTCAGATCGGCAAGATCTGAGATTCGGCCGGGTTGCACACGAATTGCCGGGCGGGAGCGGCCAGCAGCTCTTCGATCTCACTCGACCGCACCGCGAAGGACCGGTTCTCGCGGGTCGTGGAGCGACCGAAGATCAGGCCGAGCAATTCACCATTGTCGTTGTATACCCCCGAGCCGCTGTCGCCCAAGGAAACCGAGGTGTCGAGCTCGAACCCGAAGCGGCTCGACCGGGTGGTCGATCGTTCTTCCTCGATACGGATTTCAAGGGTCCGTGTGATCTCCGCCCATTGGGACTCACCACCATGTGGCGCAAAGATGACCGCATCACCAGCGCGTGGGTTCCCAAGTTCGAGGGGCCGGCTTCGCACACCAGCCACATCGAGCAAGGCGAGGTCGGTTCGACGGTCCAGACCAATCACATCAGCATCGAGTTCGGTTCCATCGATTCGGACACTCACTGAGCCTGCCCCGATAACCAGGTGGGCAGCGGTGAGGACGTGCGACTCGCCGAACAACACGGCGGTCCCGTTCGTTCGGGATGCAACGCCGCACGCGGTCGTGGTCACCTCCACGCTTCGAGAACGAGCAAAGTCATCGAGTGTCGGACTCGCAACCCAGGAGACGAGGAACAACGCTGCGGCCGCAGCGAGGCCGGCGATGACGACCTTCACGACTGGACAAGTGCGTCCATTGCGGAGCGGAACCGGTATGGGACGGTGTAAGTGACGTTGTTGAGGCGGTAGTCCGCTGTCACCAAATTGGACGCGAGCGACTCGACCTCAATGTCTCCTGGCAACCTCGACACGACGCCCACGGCGCGGCGTCGAATGCGGCTGGCGCGAAGGAGTACGAAACCGTTGTCGGTTTCGGTGAGCACCCTGTACTCGGTGGTAGCCATGGACGCGACCGCCGCACCGGCAACCGCAAGTCCAATGCGTGAGGTCCAAACGTCGATATCCAACGCGAGGGCGAGGACGAAAAAGCCCACGAACGCGGCAGCGACGAACGGCAGCCACAAGCGGTGCCGAGTCGACATGTAAACAATATGGTTCGGACGCTCACCGGGTTCGAGATGTCGTCGAACCGACTGATCGAGCCCGACAT
This sequence comes from uncultured Acidimicrobiales bacterium, assembly GCA_964451305.1. Taxonomy (GTDB): domain Bacteria; phylum Actinomycetota; class Acidimicrobiia; order Acidimicrobiales; family SHLQ01; genus SHLQ01. The sequence continues at coordinate 37,062 of CAYVHV010000005.1, forward strand.
CATGAATTGCCATAACGAAACCTACGTGAGGAACGGAACTAGTGGGGCCTTGCTGAGCAAGGCCCCACTGGTCTACCGAAGGGGAATTGACTAGCGCCGAAGCGCAGTCAGCTAGAGCTGAGTCTGCTGGTTGAGGTACGAGCGTTCCGCAAGACCGTGCCACTCACTGACTAGGTCACGGTACTCACGCCATGGTCCGAGAATCTCGGCGAAACGTGGATCGCCCTCAGCAATGGTGTCGAGGACGTTTTCGGTTTCGGTCTTGAACGCCGACATGATGTCGTCGCTGAACTCGCGGATCTCGGCGAACTCCTTGATCGTCTGAAGATCAGTAGGGTTGCTGATGTCGTAGCGGGCCAAGCTGTTCAAGTTGGCATAAACCGCTGCTGCCTCGATGGCGGCTTGGTACTGCTCGGGAAGCTCATTCCACGCTGAAAGCGGGAACTGCACCTCGAGTGCGGTACCTGGCTCCCACCAACCTGGGTGGTAGTAGAACAGATCGCCGTCGAACTCGTTGAGACCGAGGATCAAGTCATCGGTTGGTCCAACGAACTCGGCCGCATCGATCGCGCCGGTCTGGATTGCTTGGAGGATTTCGCCACCTGGAAGCGAGACCTGCTCGCCACCGAGGTTCGCGAGGACCTGACCTGCAATGCCAGGGATGCGCATCGTGAGGCCTTCGATGTCCGCCACGGTGTTGATCTCTTGACTGAACCAGCCACCCATCTGGCAACCGGTCGAACCAGCAGGGAAGCTGATCGTGCCGTGCTCTTCGGCGTAGAAGTCGTTCAGAATCTCAAGACCGCCACCTGCGTACAGCCATGCGTTCTGCTGGCGCTGGTTGAGGCCGAACGGCACTGCGGTACCGAACTGCTGAACCGGGCTAATGCCGGTGTAGTAGTACGACGCCGTGTGGCCTGCCTGGGCTCCGCCGTCACGCACGCCCTGGAGCACCTCGAGAGCTGGGGTGACTTCACCGCCAGGTCGTGGGGTGATCTGGAAACGACCGTTGGTGAGTCGACTGACCTGCTCTGCAAAGAACTCGGCAGAACCGAACAGGGTCGTGAGCGCTGTTGGCCATGACGTGGCCATGTCCCACTCGATCTCCGGTGCTTCTTGGGATGCCTCGATGATCTCGTCATCGGTTGCGCCGCTTCCATCGGTTGCGGCTGCGACGTCGTCTCCGCCGTCGGTGTCTCCACCATCGCCGTCTCCGGCGGCGCTATCGGTCCCCGAACCGCATGCCGCAAGAATCGCCGATGATGCAGCAAGACCGGCGACGCCGATACCTGCCTTGTTCAGGAACGAACGCCTTCCAAGTTCTGGAAGGCCCCCTTCCGTCATCTCTTCTTCTTCCATATCTATTTCCCCCTCCTGGGTTAATTGGTGGTGCGCAGAAGTGCTCTACGCATCAACATCTCTATTGCCAAAGAATCGGATCGACCAGAACACGATGTCGTCGAATATGCCGAGCAAGACCAGTGCCACTCCTTGTAGAACCATAAACGGGATCGCGCCCTTGTGGATATCGGCGGTCTTGACCTCGGGCGGCGCCACGCTCTGAAGATAGAAGAGCGAGAAGCCGACCGGCGGTGAAATAAAGGCCATGTTCAGGTTCACCGCCATCAAGATTGCAAACCAGATTCGTTCATCGGCTGTGAAGCCCAGCAGGTCCATGGCGGGCACGAAGATCGGGACCACGATGAATGTGATCTCGAGAAATTCGAGGTTGATGCCAAGTAGGAACACGGCGACCATCGCGATCAACACGAACCCGGTCTTGCCGCCACCGACCGAAGACAGCCACTCCGAAACCTGATCTGCTCCACCGAGTTGCTGGAACATGACACGGAAGAACGTGGAGCAGAAAAGCAGCGTCATCACCAAGATCGTGATGTTCGCCGTTGAGACACCGGCGGCCTTAAGCGCCGATGGTGTGAGCTTCCACTCCGACTCGATGTGGGTCGCCCCTTCTTTGAGCAGGCGTTTGTCGACCAACCGGTTGAGGATGGTCAAGATGATTGCGCCGAGCACGCCCACAGCACCGGATTCAGATGGTGTTGCGATGCCAGAGAAGATCGAGAACAACACGCCGACGATGAGCGCCACGGTCGGCACGATCGACACCAACACCTCGGTGCCGAGCATCTTGGTCGAGGCCATCAAGATGAAGAACAGGACGAATGCTCCACCCGACACGATGAGGGCGAATGGCAGCGCGTTGTCGACACTTGGGCTCGCACCTCGGAGGATGGTCACCAAGAAGATCATGAAGGCCAGGACCGCTGCGAGGAATGCCTTGGTTCCGAGGGTTGGATTACCTGCGAGCTTGCGTTCTTCGGGTGGCATTGCCGGGCCGCGCTCAGGCGAAATGTATGCAGCGCCCAGCACGTACACGACGTAGAGGCCGGCGAGGAGCAGACCCGGCAGCAGCGCTCCGGCGAAGAGTCCGAGAATGCCAACACCGAGCTGGTTGGCGAGCAGGATGAGCACGATCGATGGCGGCAGCAGCTGTGCGAGCGTTCCCGAAGCGGTGATCGCTCCCGTCGCAAGCTTGTGGTCATAACCCAAGCGGACCATTGCCGGCAGTGAGAGTAGGCCCATCACGATGACGGTTGCTGCAACCACGCCGGTTGCGGCCGCGAGGAGGGTTCCCACGATGACGACCGCGGCGGCCACACCTCCGCGGAGGGGCCCCATGAGCAGACCGATCGCGTTGAGCAAACGTTCGGCTAAGCCGGATCTTTCGAGGATTCCGCCCATTAAGACGAACAATGGGACGGCGAGCAGGGTCGGATCGCTGATCGCTCCGAACCACTGTGTAGGCAGCACGTTCAGCGATTCGACTCGGAACGCTCCGGTGACGTCGCCGATGAACGAGAAGAGCAACGCGATGCTCGCAAACGAAAACGCAACGTTGTAGCCGGTCAGGATCAGCACCATGAAGAGCGCGAACATGAGCAGCGCAAGGAAAACGCCCCAGTCAAGGCCGAGGAAGGTCTCAATCATAATCGGCTACTCAATCCTCTGGAATTCGGCGTTGTCTGCGAGCTGTGCGTACTGGCGCTGTCCCATGAGAACAAACCCGGTCTTGATTATCTGAGCGACGATCTGCAGGAAGAACAGCACGAAGCCGACGAGAATGACGGCCTTGATCGGACCGACAGGAAGCTGGTCGGCATCGCTCGACTGCTCCCAGGTTTCCCACACTCGCCAGCCCGATGGCCACGTTCCATCGCCGCGACGGCGGCCGAGCGCTCCCGCAGACGAGGTTTGTAGCACCTGGAGTGAGACCCACAGGAACGGCAGGAACAAGACGGTGTGCAGCACGAAATCGAGCCACGCCTTTGTGCGGTCTTTCCACTCGGCCCACCAGAAGTCGATTCGAGGGTTGACCTCAGCTTTGACGCCGTGGTTTAGGCCGAGCAGCGCAATGAGGGCGAAGAGTTGCCATGCGAGCGATGTGAGCTGGCCAAAGAGGATGTCCTGATCGAAGAAGGGATTTAGGTATCGGGTGATCACGTTGACGAGCTGGACGATGAACACCGCCCAGGCCAAGACCCACACGATGCGTTTTGTGACCGAACTGAGTGATTCGAGTCCGACCCGCACGGCGTTGAGCGCTGGTGGGGACAGCGATAGCCCGATGGTTACGACAAGTACGATCCAGTGCCCGATGGACAAGTTCCCGAAGAGTCGATCGGTGTCGAAGGCGAGTTGTCCGATAATGCCGACGATCAGTCCAACGATTGCGACGATCCCGATCGGGTGGATCTTTCCGAAGATCGCTAGCGCAGGGGAGTCTGCGCTGTCATCGAGTTCCTTCTCGATGACTTCACCTTGATCGAGCAGTGACTCGACGTCGACTTCGACGCCAGATCCACCGACCGCCTCCTCGTCGGTGCCCCCGACTTCTTCGTCTTCCACAAAGTCCCCCGACTTTTGACCGTTTGTGCGTGCTGACAGCACACCTCTCAGAGTGTCACCACTATCCACTGTGTCAACCGACACAGTCCAATCTCACTTATCGCTTTTCCTTGAAACGACATTATTTACCGCCAAGTGGCGCTTCAGCCTGCGATAAGCGGTTGACCAGTGACGGAGTGGACGCGATGGTGCGGCTTACGCCGGGTCCATCGAGGTGGTGAGCCGTGTTGTGAGTTCGCTCGCGTAGCGGCGGCTGACCGGCAGTTCGACGTCGCCGATGCACACGCTTCGGCCGTTCGAGCTGGCTCGGACCTCGCGAACTGCTGAGACCCGAACCGCAAAACTTCGATGGACGCGAACGAAGCCATGAGCGGCCCATTCGTCGGTCAGGCGGTTCATCGTGTCACGCACCAGATACGACTCGTCGTCGACGTGGACGCGTACGTAGTCGCCGCATGACTCAAGATGCGACACCTCCGACGGACCGAGAAGCAGCTGTCGGCCGCCGCGAGCTTGCACAGCAATTCGCGCTGGCAGAGGCTGTGCTCCGGTCGATTCCGTCGAGCCCGAGCGAGCCGCCGATGCCCGCGCGATCGCGCGGCGCAGCTTGTCAGCGGCGACCGGCTTGCGGAGATAGTCGACGACACCCAGGTCGAATGCATCTGAGGCTGGTGTATCGAAGGCCGTGACGAAGACGATCGCCGGTGGGTATTCGAACCGACCGATCATTCGAGCAACGTCGAGGCCATCAAAGTCCGGCATTGAGATGTCGAGAAACACAACATCGACACCTTCATCCTCCGCGGTATTGCCCAGCAGCTTTAGCGCTTCAGCGCCACCGCTCGCCTCGGCAATGTCGCCAATTGCGGCCTCGCGCTCGAGCATCCACACCAGGTCATGGCGCGCAGGCTTCTCGTCGTCGACCACCAAAGCTCTCAACACGTCAGACGACCATAGTGCCCAACGCTCTCGAGACACAACGGGTAGGCAATGGGTTCTAGAGCGGTTCGATCACCTGGCGCCGGCGGTGACTAAAGAGCAGCGAGGTTCGCTCGTCGAATACACCCGGGTACCCGCTGATTTCGTCCATGATGACGCGTTGCAATGCATCGGCGTCGGGCAGGGCGAGGTGAATAACGGCGTCCTCGACGCCGGTGATGAGGTCGATGCTGATGGTCTCCGGCAAGGACCAGACATGTTCAATGAACCCGCTGATCGTCTCCTGGGACTTGGGTTGAAGGCGAACAAAGACCAACGCTTGTAACCCTCGGCCGATCGCAGCAAGGTCGACCTCGGCGTGGTATCCGGTGATCACGTTTCGGTCTTCGAGGTCGCGAACCCGTGCCAATGTCGTCGAAGGAGCGAGCCCGGTAGCTTTCGCCAACGCGCGGTTGGTTTGCCGTGCCTCCGCCTGAAGCTCGCGCAGCAAAACTGCGTCGGCGGAATCCAGTGGTGAGGTCATCTGGTGAACTCCGTTCGATTTGATGCAGGCTGTACGCACATAAACCGAATTATATACGCCAGAAATAGGTGTTATTGAAGATAGGTTCTGACCTATAGACCGAACGACGAATTATGCGCATACTTAGTTCTCTAACAGCAGCGACTGGCCGGGGGGCTCCACATGACAGCAGTCGAGAACTACCAACTACACGATCGTTTCGCCGCCGATAGCGGAACCGTTTTTCTCACGGGCATCCAAGCCCTCGCTCGGTTGCCACTGGAGCAGCTTCGCGCAGACCGTGCCAACGGGCTCAAAACCGCGGCGTTCGTCAGCGGCTACCCAGGGTCTCCGCTCGGTGGCTACGGCGAATCGGTCAAGGCAGCAGCAAAGACTCAGCCCGACCTACCGCTGGTGTTTCGCCAAGGAGTCAACGAGGAATACGCGGCAACAGCGGTGATGGGGTCACAACTGGTTGCATCACGGCCCGACGCAACGTACGACGGCGTCATCGGCATTTGGTACGGCAAAGCCCCCGGCGTAGACCGGGCCGCCGACTCACTCCGTCATGCGACCTTTGCTGGAACGTCGATGCTCGGCGGAGCGGTAGCGATCGTCGGTGACGACCCGAATGCCAAGTCGTCATCGGTACCGTCGTCGTCGGCCGGGTTGATGAGCGACATGCACATGCCGGTGCTCTACCCGGGCGATCCGGTCGAAGCGCTGAAACTCGGGCGACACTGCATCACACTTAGCCGTGCCACCGGACTCTGGACCGCGTTGAAGATCGTTGCTGATGTTGCTGACGCCAGCGCGAACATGGAACTGCACCCTGAGAACTTCAACCCCGTACTTCCTTGGGGCGATGGCGAGCCGTACCAACACACCCCCGACGGCAACCTGCTCACGCCGAACACCCTCGACCTCGAACGCGAGATCATCGAAACGCGGTACGAACTCGCCCGCCGCTACGCAGCCGACAATAAGCTCAATCACATCACCGTCGACACCCCTGACGCATGGATCGGGATCATGTCCTCGGGCATCACGTACCGAGAGGTGCGTGAAGCGCTGAGCCGCCTTGGGCTCTCCACAGACGAGGCGATCGCAGCCGCTGGCATCCGACTGTTGAAGATGGGCATGCCAATGCCCTTCAACCCCGAGACGGTGCGACGCTTCGCGACAGGACTCGACGAGGTCTTGGTCGTCGAGGAGAAGCACGGAATTATCGAATCGTTGGTCAAGGACGCGCTCTACTCGAGTGCCCAACGGCCACGAGTTGTCGGCAAGGTCGACGAAATCGGAAGCACACTCTTCCCCGGCTGGGGTTCGCTCGACGCCGACTCGATCATGTCGCCGCTACGAGCCCGATTGTCGCCCCGTATTAACGACCGACTCGTCCCACTCGAAAACAAGCGCGAGCGCATCCTGATTCCGTTGGCAGTAGAACGTCAGCCGTTCTTTTGTTCCGGCTGCCCGCACAACCGAAGCACCGAGGTTCCCGACGGAACGGTCGTCGGCGCCGGGGTGGGCTGCCACACGATGTCGATCTTCATGGATCCCGAACGAATCGGCGATGTCATCGGCCTCACCGCAATGGGCAACGAAGGCACCCAGTGGATTGGGATGTCGGAGTTCGTCGAGACACCTCACCTCGCACAGAATCTCGGCGATGGCACGTACTTTCATTCGGGCCAACTCGCCATACAAGCGGCGATCGCCGCCGACGTCAACATCACCTACAAGTTGTTTTTCAACGGCACGGTCGCCATGACCGGTGGCCAAGATCCAATGGGTCAACTGGAGATCGCCGACATCGTTCCAACGCTGCTCGCCCAGGGCGTGAAGCGAGTGATCATCACCGCCGACGACACCGACCGCTACCGGGGCGTCAGCCTTCCGAGCGGCGTCGACGTCTGGGAGCGCCCTCGCCTCCTGGAGGCACAAGAGACCCTTGCGAAGGTCCCCGGGGTCACCGTCCTCATCCATGACCAAGCGTGCGCGGCGGAAGCTCGACGGGCTCGGAAGCGCGGACTTATCGAAACCCCAAACCTCCGCACCGTGATCAATCAGCGGATCTGTGAAGGTTGCGGAGATTGCGGCCAGGTCAGCAACTGCCTTTCCGTTCAACCCGTTGAAACACCGTTCGGACGCAAGACCACAATCGACCAGTCCACCTGCAACCTCGACTTCAGTTGCATGGAGGGTGATTGCCCATCGTTCGTGGAGATCGTCCCCGAACCCGATTCGGGTGTTCGCGGCTGGTTGGCTCGTCGAAGTGGCCGGCGCTCGCTCGGCGCTCCAGCGGAGCCAACGGTTCGATCATCTCCGGTACTACCGGCGCTCCCCGAGCCGGTCGTGATCGTCCCGACCGAAGACTTTGCCCTGCGCATCACCGGAATTGGCGGAACCGGTGTCGTGACGGTGGCCCAGATCATCGGTACCGCAGCGATGCTCGATGGGATGAACGTCCGTGGCCTCGACCAGATCGGCCTGTCGCAGAAAGCTGGTCCCGTCGTGAGCGATGTCCGCCTCTCTCGCGCGAGTGCCTCGTTTACAAATCGTCTTGGCGAAGAACAGGCCGATCTGCTCCTCGCATTCGATCAGCTCGTCGCTGCATCTCCGAAAGGGTTGCTCACCTGCCACCCCGATCGCACATACGTCGTGGGCTCCAATACGGTGACGCCGACCGGGCACATGATCACGCACCTCGATACGACTGCACCGACACCTCACGAGCTTGCGTCTACGATTCGCGAGCACACCCGCGAGAACCCGTCGTGGGTCGATGCCCAGGCTGCGACCTTGGAACTCTTTGGCGCCGCAACGACGGCGAACATCTACGTGGTCGGCATGGCAATACAAGCCGGCGTGTTGCCAATCGCCCCCGAGAAGATTGAACGGGCGATCGAACTAAACGGGGTCGCGGTCGAAGCAAACACGAACGCGTTCCGTTGGGGCCGAGCGCAGATCGCTGCGACCAGCTCGGTCGAGCATGCGCGATCGCAATCGGCGAAGGTCATTGCACCGGCTGGCGAAGTGATGCCCTGGAGGCTCGACGACCTCGGAGCTTCTCACTCCCGACGGGAGCGACTCTCGATGTTCGCTGGAGAGCTGATCGAATGGGGCGACGAGTCGACTGCGGAACAGTGGTTCGACGTCCTCGAAGAAGTCGCCGCAGCGGAACGAACGACGACGTCCGGCGGGGCGCTCGTCGATGCTGTGGCCGCCGGCCTGTTCAAACTGATGGCCTACAAGGACGAATACGAGGTTGCTCGCTTGATGACCGATCCCGATGCCATGGCCGAAGCACTATCGGTCGCCGGTACGGGCGGAGCAGTGGCGTGGAAGCTCCACCCACCGATGTTGCGTGCCCTGGGCTACGACAAGAAGATCTCCATCGGGACGTGGGCAACACCAGCGATCCGCCAGCTCGCGAAAAGAAAGCACCTGCGTGGTACCGCATTGGACCCGTTCGCCAGAGCCGAAGTGCGCAAAGTCGAACGCGAACTTCCCGGGGAGTACATCGCTGCGATCCGCTCCGCCCTCACCCAGCTCACCGAGTCCAATGTTCGTGATGTCATTGCCTTGGCTGAGCTGGCCGGGCTCGTTCGCGGCTACGAGGACATCAAACTTGGAAACGTCGAGGTCTTTCGAGCCAAACTCGCCGAAGCAACCGCGGCGCTACGAGCGTCCAGCTGATCGTCGTGTGCCGACGGCGGCTAGCTTCTCCAGCCGCTAAGTGCTGACATAGAGGGCCAGGGGGAACGACACGTGGCCAATCAAGAAGATTCAGAACGACGCCGCATCGTTCTGCATCCGCGCACCGCAGCAGCTCGACGCGTCGACCGGCGCCGAACCCACGGCAGTCACGTGCGCGGCTTTAGCGTTCAGAATGACGATGTCTTCGAGCTCGTCGCTACCCAACGCCGCTCGGCCATCCGCTATCTCGTCATCTTGTTCGGCTCGATCGCCGTTGCGCTCATCGCACTCGTCGTCGTTCCCGACCTCTCCGAGTGGACGCTTCGAGGTGTCCCACTGCCGTGGATTTTGTTCGGTCCGGTGTTGCTGTTCTCGATCGTTGTCTTGGCGTGGCGCCATGACCGAGCCTCGCTACGAGTGGAGCGGGCCTGGGCGGACGAGCACAAGCCCGAAGATCGCTCAGGTGACCTTCCATGATTCCGATCGTGGCGGTTGGTTTCGTCGTCGTATCAACGCTGCTTCTCGGCACCACCGGTCTCCGATTCGCGCGGACGACATCGAACTTCTTCGTGGCTTCTCGATCCGTGCACCCGGTGTGGAACGCATTCGCCGTGTGTGGCGAAGCCATGTCCGCCGCGAGCTTTCTTGGCGTGCCCGCGTTGATCTTCGTCTTCGGTTTCGACATCATCTGGACGCTCGTGGGGTGGACGATCGGCTTTTTGTTGCTGTCACTTCTGATCGCTGCACCTATTCGTCGATTCGGTTCATACACAATCCCCGAGTTCATCGAAGGGCGTCTCGATAGCCCCCAGCTCCGCAAAGTTGTCGCGGTCATGGTGATCGTCGTCAGCTGGTTCTTCTTCCTCGCCCAGCTGAAGGGCGCTGGAGTGGTCACACAGTCGTTGCTCGGCACGCCCTATTGGGTTGGGGTAGCCGCTGTTGCGATCCTCGTGTCGATCAACCTGAGCGCCGGAGGCATGCGCGGCATTACCTTTGTTCAGGGCTTCCAGTTCTTCTTTATCTTCCTCGGCATCCTTGTGCCCTTCGCCGTCGTGAGTACGTTCTGGTTCCGGGGCGATATCGAACCGATCATCACCGACGCCGCGCCGATCTTCCTCGAGACGACGATCGTCGAGTATCCAAACGATGTCACGATCGACGTGACCGAAACGACCGAAGTCGTCGTTTCCGGGTTCGTCAACGGCGACTCGACCGGCCAAATCTCGCTCGCTGTCGGAGAGCACACGATCACCGCTGGCACAACGATCCAGTGGCCCGCTAACGCTCCAGCTCCGCACACAACATCGATCGCACCCATCACCGGCGAAGAATGGGCGCGACCCCTCGGCGAGAGTGGTGTTGGTGGCGGCCACCCGCTCTACTTCTCGTTCGCACTGGTCCTCGCCAACATGTTCGGCATCATGGGGCTGCCTCACGTCGTCGTTCGCTTCTACACCAACCCCACCGGTAGAGAAGCGCGGCGAACCAACCTCATCGTGCTCGCGCTGATTACGCCGTACTACGCGATGCTGCCCTTGTTCGGCGCAGCGAGCCGTGTCCTCAGCCCCGGACTACTCGGTTCGGGAACGACCGATGCGGCGACGGTCTCCATCGGCGAACGTCTCGTCGATGGTGTCGGTGGTGAACTCATCACCGCCGTTGTTTCAGCGGGCGCGACCGCTGCGTTCCTTTCCACCTCGTCGGGGCTGCTCATCGCAATGGCTGGCGCGGTCAGCCATGATCTGATGTCTGCCGGTGTTCGCCAGTTTCGCTCGACTGTCTGGGTTGTTGCGGCGGCATCGATCCTCGTTGCTCTCGCAGTGGAGAACACCGACATCAACGTGCTCATCGGCTGGTCGACGTCTATCGCTGCTTCGTCGATCGCACCACTCTTGGTTCTCGGCATCTGGTGGCCGAAGCTCACGCGCAAGGGCGCACTTGCCGCGATCGTCATCGGTGGCGGTGCGAGTACGACCGCTGTGCTGATCGCGATCATCGGTCGAATCGATTCGGGCTGGCCGCTCGCAGTGTTCGGGACCCCTGCGGTGTGGAGTGTGCCGCTCGCGTTCATCGTCGGTGTCACGGTGTCGCTGCGAGATAACGAACCCGTCGCCGATCTCGGCTACAAGTTCGCTCTCATGCACGTTCCCGACCGATTCGACTCGACTCAGTGAGTGGTCGGCGGAGGTCGAAGCGGTTTCTTGGAAGCGATACCAGCTCTCAAGCAACGACGCTCAACCTTTTGACATCGCTGAACCACCTATCGTTGGTCATTCGAGATGGCTTCGATTCGCGAGCGGCGAACGAGATCGCACGGACAGCGCTCGTTGCCCTCGGAGCGCGCGCTGTGGCGGTCACGAGCGATACCGATCTCCTCGCGTGTGTCGGCATCGAAGCCGAGGTTTGGGATGTTGCGATTCGCGAACAAACCACGGCGGTCGTCGAAGGTCGGCGCGTGAACCAGCCCACCGTGTACCAGTTGGTCACCGGCCGCGACGAAACCGAGGTCGCCGCTGCTCCCCTGCTCTTTGAAGATGTCGTCATCGGGACGATTCACGTGATCACCACCATCGGCGGCTCTCAGCTCGGTGAGCTGACCGAGTTTGCCCGATTCGTCTCGAACCAGCTGCAACTCGCCGAACTCGAACAGTCGCGGGCCTATGCAGCCGAAGCAGAACTTCGAGCCCTACGAGCGCAGATCTCTCCGCACTTCGTTCACAACTCGCTCACCGCTATCGCAGGACTGGTCAACACCGACCCGGTCGTCGCTCGAGATCTAATCGTCACGTTTGCCGAGTTTCTTCGTGCCAGCTTTCGTACCCAAACCGACCTGACCACCGTGGCTGAAGAGCTTCGACTCGTCGAGGCCTACCTCGAACTCGAACAGGCTCGTTTTGGTAGCCGATTCGCGGTTTCGTTGAATATCTCGCCCGAATCGCTACCTGTTCGACTGCCGTTCCTCAGCCTTCAACCGCTCGTCGAAAACGCAATCCGCCACGGCCTCGAATCGCGTGCTGGTGATGGAACGCTCAAAATTGTTGCCGAGAATGCTGGTCCGGAGATCGCAATCTCTGTCGCTGACGATGGGGTCGGGATCGACCCACAGCAGCTCGAACGAGCGCTGAGTGGAGAGGATTCGTCGAGCCATGTCGGCATTCTCGCTGTCGACACTCGACTTCGGTCGACCTTTGGCGACGAGTACGGACTTACGATCGAAACCGGCCAAAACGCAGGCACCGAGATCTCTATTCGACTGCCGAAGTACCATCCCGGCTGAGTTGTTGAGCCTCCAAATGAGTGCGTTTGCACTATGCAGAACCACCCCAAAATTGGTCGAAACTAGTTTATGGCTATAGATCGGCGAGTATTCGAACGAACTGACGTCACCGTAAAGGGACAGTTGCTTTGGCAACTCAAGCGTCGGAGCGGTCTCGTAAAGACAAATCGCATCGAAATCAGCACCCTCGACCTCTCTATCGATGGCGCTCGGGTGACGACGTCGAAGAAGACTCGCCTCCCTGTCGGAGCGTCGGTGCTCATCACGTTCAACGGGCAAAGCAGCCCTGCTCGCGTTCGCGGTATCCTCTCCGATCCCCAGAACTCCCGCCAACGGCTACTTCTCGTGCAGTTCATCGAACCGCCTGCGGGCTTCCTCCAGGTCATCGATCAGTGGATCGATGCGGGCAAGGGTGGCAACCGCTTTAAGGCTGAGTACTGGCGCAACCAACAAGCAGCCGCGTCGTAACGATTGACCGCAGCATCTCAGGGCTAGACGCGAACGAGAATTGCGTCGCCTTGGCCCCCACCGCCGCATAGTCCAGCGGCACCGACGCCTCCCCCGCGGCGACGCAGCTCGTGGAGAAGCGTGAGCGTGATGCGGTTGCCGGACATGCCGAGCGGATGCCCAACTGCAATGGCTCCGCCGTTGACGTTGACGATGTCGTCGGACACGCCCATTTCGGCCATCGAACCGAGCCCGACTGCGGCGAACGCTTCGTTGATTTCGTAGAGAGAGATATCGCCTAGGTCTACTCCAGCGCGGCGCGCTGCCTCAGCAATTGCCCGCGACGGCTGATGGAGCAGAGAGCAGTTGTCCGGCCCGGCGACCATGCCGTAGCCAAGCACGGTGGCCAGGGGTTCGATGCCGAGTTCATCGGCTTTCGCTCGCGACGTGACGACCATGGCCGATGCTCCATCGGACAGCTGCGATGCGTTTCCTGCGGTGATGGTGCCTTCGGCAACGAACGCTGAGCGCAGCTTGGCGAGCGACGCGGCATCGGTGCCTTCGCGCACTCCCTCGTCCTCTTCGAAGACGAGCGGATCAGCCTTGCGCTGGGGAACTTCGACAGCGATGGTCTCGCTCCGAAGGACGCCATCTTTGATCGCGCGGGCGGCGCGGTCATGCGATTGCGCTGCGAACGCATCTTGGGCCTCTCGCGGGATTGCGTCGGCTGATGCGTAGATGTCGGTGGCTTCGCCCATGAGCTTCGATTCGACCGCACACGTGAGCCCGTCGAACTGGAGTGAGTCGACGAGCTGGCCGTCGCCGTAGCCGTAGCCGGTGCGACTCTTCATGAGCAGGTGTGGACTGTTGCTCATCGATTCCATTCCGCCGGCAACAACGACCGACGCTTGGCCGGTCTGTACCTGCATGGCCGCGATGTTGATGGCTTGCATACCCGATAGGCAGACCTTGTTGACCGTGGTGGCGTTGACCGTCATCGGGATGCCGCCCTGGAGCGCTGCGTTGCGCGCACCGGATTGTCCTTCGCCCGCGGTGAGTACATGACCCATGATGACCGAGTCGATCTGTTCAGCCGAGACCCCGGAGCGTTCGAGCGCTCCGGCGATTGCCTTGCCGCCGAGTTCGACGCCGCTGAATCCGCTGAGCGATCCGTTGAATCGCCCGATCGGTGTTCGGGCTCCTTCGAGAATGACGATGTCTTCTGCGGTTTCGTTCGTGTTTGTCATCATGACTCCTCGGGTTGGTTCAACAATAGGGCGAGCAATTGTGTGCTCGCGTCGTTCGGGGCGACGTCGGATCGTTCGGTTTGGCTGACGAGGTCGAGCCCGATGTCTGAGTCCATAAGGGCGTCAGCAGCGATAGCTAGGCCATGTTCGACGCGGGCGCGGATCTCGGTTCGCAGTCGGTAGTTGCGTCGGTGAGCCCGGAGCCCGGTGTCATCGAGGTGTTCGAGGTGGGCAGTGGCTGCAGTCCAGACATCGGCGGTCCCGTCTCCGTGGAGCGCGGATGCCATGATGATCGGCGGCCGGTAGCCAGTGTCTGATTCTTGGCCGGTCATGTGGCTGAGGTCGAGCATGAGATCGAGGTCGCGGCGCACATCCTCGGCTCCGGGACGGTCGGCTTTGTTCACGACGAAGAGGTCTGCCACTTCGAGCAGTCCGGCTTTGTTGGCCTGGACCGAGTCACCCATTCCGGGCGTCATGACGACGACGGCGGTGTCGGCTGCGCCGACTACATCGACTTCGACCTGGCCGACGCCAACGGTCTCGATGATGACGGGGTCGTACCCCACAGCGTCAAAGAGGCGGACGGCGAGCGGAACGGCGAGTGCGAGGCCGCCGGAGTGGCCGCGGGTCGCCATGGAGCGAATGAAGGGAAGTGTGGGCGAACCGGCGATTGCGGGAGAAATAGGCTTGCCATCGTCAATGCGTACGCGATCACCAAGGATCGCTCCACCGGTGAGCGGCGACGATGGGTCGACCGCGAGGACGGCGGGCTTGTGTCCCGACGCGACGAGGTCTTGCACGAGTTGTCCGACGAGGGTGGACTTTCCCGAGCCGGGTGAACCGGTGATGCCGATGATGTGGGCCGAACCCGAGTCGCCGTGGATCAGCCCGCTCAGCTCGTCGGCGCCGGGGCCGCCTCGCTCGACGACGCTGAGGAGGCGTCCGAGGGGACGACGTTCGCCGGATCGGGCGTCCGCATAGAGATCGGAGATGTTCGCCGACACGTCAGCGGCTGGCGTTCACAGCGTCGCGAACCGATGCGGCGACGTCTTCGGCCGAGGCGCCGGGGCCGAGGACTGCAGCGACGCCGGCCTTGGCGAGCGGCTCGAGGTCTTCGTCGGGGACGATGCCACCGACGATGACCGGTGTATCGAGTCCGGCGGCTTTGACCGCTTCGACCATTGCGGGTGCGAGGGTCATGTGGCTGGCGTTGTGCATGGACAGGCCAATCGCGTCGGCATCTTCTTCTTCTGCTGCCGAGATGATCATGTCAGTGGTTTGGCGTAGCCCGAGGTAGATGACTTCCATGCCCGAGTCTCGGAGGATGCGGGCCACGACCTTGATGCCACGGTCGTGGCCGTCGAGACCGAGCTTGGCAAGGATGATGCGAATCGGTTCGTGGTCACTCTCTGAATCGGCAGCCATTAGAGCACCACCTTCTCGACGTAGGTACCAAAGACCTTTTCCATCGCCATCGAGACTTCTTCGAGCGTGGCGTAGGTCTTGACCGCAGCGATGATCGACGGCATGAGGTTGACCTCGGGATCGGCCGCAGCCGCCGTGACTGCATCGAGTGCCGCACGAACATCGTCGTCGTTGCGTTGCATCTTCACGTCGGCGAGGCGCTTGCGCTGGTACTCCTCCACTTCGGGGCCGATACGCAGGATGTTCTGTTCGCCGTCGTCGCCGTCGGTGAATTCGTTCACGCCAACGATGATGCGAGAGCCGTTGTTGACCTCGCGCTCGAAGCGGTATGCCGAGTTCGCGATTTCGCTCACGAAGTAGCCGTTGTCGATGCCGGCGTAGACACCTTCGAGGATCGAACCGTCGCCGAGCTCGTCGAGGTGGGCAAAGATGGCTTCGGCTTGTCGTTCCATTTCGTCTGTCATCCACTCGACGTAGTCGGATCCGCCGAGTGGGTCGATCACGTCGGCGGCGCCAGTTTCGTGGGCCACGATCTGTTGGGTTCGTAGCGCAATTCGGGCTGCCTTCTCTGTGGGTAGTGCCATGGCCTCGTCGAAGCTGTCGGTGTGGAGGCTTTGGGTTCCACCGAGCACACCGGCTAGCGCTTGGATGGCGACGCGGGCGATGTTGATCTCCGGTTGTTGCGCGGTGAGCGACACGCCGGCGGTTTGGGTGTGAAAGCGACAGAGCATGGAACGTTCGGCCTTGGCGCCGTAGCGGTCCTTCATCCATCGAGCCCAGATTCGTCGAGCCGCACGAAGCTTGCCGATCTCTTCGAAGAAGTCGCTGTGGCTGTTGAAGAAGAAGCTGAGTCGGCCCGCGAACTCGTCGACGTCGACGCCCGCAGCAACCGCAGCTTCGACGTATGCGAAACCGTTGGCGAGGGTGAAGGCGAGCTCTTCAGCAGCGGTGCTACCAGCTTCTCGAATGTGGTAACCGCTGATCGAGATCGGATGCCATTTCGGCATCTCCGCCGAGGTGAACTTGATCATGTCGGTGATGATCCGCACGCTCGGACGCGGCGGGTAGATGTATTCCTTTTGGGCTTGGTACTCCTTGAAGATGTCGCTCTGGATCGTCCCTGCGAGATCGTTGAGATCGACGCCGTTTTCTTCGGCCACGGCGATGTACATGCCGAGGATGACCGCTGCGGGTCCGTTGATTGTCATCGATGTGGAGACCGATGCGAGGTCGACGTTGGCGAAGAGGTCTCGCATGTCGGCGAGCGTGTCTACTGCAACGCCGCAGTGGCCGACCTCACCGAGGGCCCATGGACTATCGGAATCTCGACCCATCAGGGTCGGCATGTCGAACGCGGTGGACAGGCCGGTGCCGCCGTTGCGGAGGATGTCCTGGAATCGAGCGTTGGTATCTTCGGCCGTGCCGAACCCGGCGAACATGCGCATGGTCCAGAGGCGGCTGCGATACATCGATGGGTAGACGCCGCGGGTGTAGGGGAATTCGCCCGGGTATGGACCGGGACCGTAGATCGGCTCGACCGGCACACCCGACATTGTCGTAAACGGTGCGTCACGCAGGTTTGATGCGTCGTATCGTTCTTTCCATGCCGCGTACTCCGGCGATGACCGCCACGCGTCTTCCTCTGCCCGCTCCGCGTTGTTCACGTCGTCTTGTTCGGTCATTGCGCTCCCCCATTGCTGATCATCTCTCTACCGCTCCTGATTCGTTCGCTGCGATCCGGCGACGTTGTCCCCCGCTGATGCTCGTACGCCGGCGAGGTCGACGTTGAGCTGTTGCAAGCTGACGTCATCGATCTCGCCCATGCCCCAACGGATCGCTTCGAGCGCTGCGGTTGCCTCGGCGTGTTTTGCACGACCGTCTTTCGTCAGCGTCGCGAGCGTCGCTCTCCGATCGTCGGGGTGGCGTGTTCGTTCGACGAGGCCATCGCGTTCGAGTCGGTCGATCGTGCTCGTCACACTCGTGGGGTGAACCTGTAGTCGTTCGCCCATGCGCGCCATCGCCATCGAGCCGTTCCGCGTGAAGCTCAACAAGGCAAGCGCTTCGTACCGACTAAACGTTAGCGAGAGCGGCGTCAGCGCTTGGTTGATGCGCCCGAGGACGATCTGGTGTGCTCGAGCGAGCGACGTTGCCGAGACCATCGCATCGACCTCGCCAAGTCCAGCGTCGATCCAGTTCCGACGTGCTTCGGCCACCAGGTCCATGCCCTGTCCGGGCTCTTGCGAATTCGTATCTCCCACACCTCCAAGATAGCAGCATCACCCAATAGTCGGATGTCCTACTAATTTCAGCCATGGGGTGAGGCGGGGAGGTCAGAGCGCTGTTGCCACCTATCTACCTGCGTCCGCGGACGCATCTTTGCCACTATTGGCGCTAGAGGCAACGCCAAAGCTTCCGCCCATCCGTCCGCGGACGCCTCGGTCGGGGCTGGTTAGTTTCGAAGACGACTTCGTGATGTTCCACCCTGGCGAACCCGAGTGGGACGTGCACCGCGTCGACCTTCGCACGAGCGGCTGGTAGTCACTCAGGAACGTGGCGTGATGTTCGAGTAGCGTTCGTTCATGACGACCTACGACGCCACTCCATATCTCGATGGCAACTTTGCGCCGGTCACCGAGGAACTCACCGCTACCGACCTCTCGGTGACGGGTTCGATCCCAGCGGAACTCGAAGGACGGTTCGTGCGAAACGGGCCGAACCCCCGAACGATTCCCGAGGCGGACAAACACCACTGGTTCCTCGGCGAGGGCATGGTTCACGGCATCCGGCTCGGCGGCGGCAAGGCACAGTGGTACCGCAATCGTTACGTCGCTCCCGAAGGGTCAGACATCTTCGGCCCAAACACGCACGTGATCGGGCACGCCGGCAAGACGTTGGCGATCGTCGAGGGCGGCCCGCTGCCGGTCGAACTCGATGACGAGCTGAACTTCCTTGGCGCGACCAACCTGGGAGGTTTGCCATCGGGGTTCAGCGCACACCCCAAGCTCGACCCCGTTAGCGGCGAGCTTCACGCGGCGACATACCACTGGCCCGACCAGCTCGACAAGATTCACTACGTCGTCGTCGATACCGAGGGCGTGGTGTCGAAGTCGATCGCGATCCCGGCGCCGAAGATGCCGATGATTCACGACATGGCACTCACTCAGAACTATGCCGCCATCTTCGATCTGCCGGTGGCGGTCAACATCGAGATGGCGATGGAGGGCTACACCTTTCCCATGGCATGGGACCGGGACTATGAGTCTCGGGTCGGCTTGATTCCGCGCACGGCAACGACGAGCGACGAGATCATCTGGTGCGAGGTCGATCCAATCTGGGTGTACCACCCAATGAACAGCTACGACCGAGAAGACGGCGCCGTCGTTATCGACGTCTGTGAATACGACTCGATGTTCGACTCGGATCGTAACGGTCCGCTTCGGGACTCACCGCCTCGATTGTCGCGTTGGGTCGTCGATCCATCCACGCAGAAGGTCTCCCGCGAAACACTCGATGACGCAACGCAAGAGTTCCCGCGGGTCAGCGATGGTGTTGCGACGCTCCCCTACCGGTACGGCTATACGTCCGGCGGCGACGAGTCCACCCTCGACTGGTTCGCAACGACGATCAAGCACGACCTCGAAACCCAGACCCGAACGGTCCGAGCACACGGCGATGGCCGCGAACCCGGCGAGCCGGTGTTCGTGCCACGCGAGGGAGCGACCGCCGAAGACGACGGCTGGCTGATGATGTACGTCTACGACCGAGGCAGAGACTCAACCGATTTCGTGATCCTCGATGCGACGGACATCACCGGTGACGAGGTCGCCCGCATCGAGCTCCCTCAACGAGTCCCCAATGGCTTCCACGGCAGTTGGATCTCCGACTAGGTAATGGCTAACCGAGCCGGCCCGCGATCTTCTGCGCCTCTTCATCGATTGCGGAGTTGAGCAACGAATTCAACGTGATCGCCACAGGGCGAGTCAAGAACTTGGTTGCCTTCGCACTGACCTTGACCATCACCGTCGTCGGGACCGATTTCGGTGTCGGGCTTCGAAGCGCCACGTCGATGCTGATCTCGAGGCCCTTCTGCTCGCCTCGGATCTGCATCGTTGGTTTCTTTGCGACCACCGTCGCAACGCCGTCGACTCGGCCTAACGCCGTGTCGAACGAGAACTCGAAACCGGTCAGGTTTCCCTTCGAGTCGTGGGTGGCGCTGTGAAGATCTTCGATCTCCGCAACACCCTCCCACGTCGAAAGTTCCTGAAGTTTGGGCCACGCATCATCGACGGTAACCGGCGCATCTAGCGATGTCTCTGCCATGTTGCTCCGCTACTTGCCTTGCCAGTTCGGTGCGCGCTTCTCGGCAAAGGCGGTCGCGCCTTCACGGCCATCTTCTGAGGAGAAGACCGTCTCGTACCAGTTCTCGCCCTGGTACTCCCAGAATTCGGCTTCGGTGCGGCCCTGCATCTCGCGAATCATGTCCTTGCTCGCCATGAGCGCGAGCGGAGCGTTCTTTGCGATCTGCTCCGCGAGCTCAAGCGCAGCGTCGAGCGCTCCACCCTTCGGCGTTACTTCGACAACGAACCCATAACCATGGGCTTCCTCGGCGGTGATTGGCTTTGCGGTAAGCGCCATCTTCATCGCGACGGCATACGGAACGACGCGAGGCAGACGAAGGAGGCCACCAGCACCAGCGAAGAGGCCGACGCCCGCTTCAGGGATGCCAAACTTTGCACCCTCGCTCGCCACGATGAGGTCCGTGGCCAGCGCGAGCTCGAGGCCGCCAGCCAGCGCGAACCCTTCGACAGCCGCGATCATTGGCTTCTTTGGAATCTGTTCGGTGAGGCCGCCGAACCCCCGGCCGGGAATGCTCGGGAAGTTGCCCTGGACGAATGCCTTGAGGTCCATTCCTGCGCAGAACCCGCGACCGTTGCCGGTCAAGACACCCACCGAAAGCTCGGGGTTGCTATCGAGCTCGTCGACAGCGGCCGCCAACGCTTGAGCGAGTTCTTGGTTCACGGCGTTCATCGCATCGGGACGGTTGAGGGTGATGACGAGCACCCGGCCGCGGACCTCGGTCAGTACTTCAGCTTCAACTGCTTCAGACATCTGTAACTCCTACTTTGGTGGGAGGCGGACACCGGCGTCGATGCGCACGGTTTCGCCGTTCATGTAGCTGTTGGTTAGCAGCTCGCTCACGAGTGTGGCGAGTTCGTCGGCGTAACCGAGGCGCTTCGGGAAGAGAACGCTCTGGCCGAGCGTGTCCTTGAACTCTTGTGGGTCACGACCACCAGCGGCCATCTTGTCGTAGATCGGGGTGTCGAAGAGGCCCGGCGCAACGGTGTTGACCCGGACACCAACGGCGCTGAGGTCGCGAGCGATCGGAAGCGTCATGCCCGCAATTCCAGCCTTGGTCGCCGAGTAGGCGGCCTGACCGATTTGGCCGTCGAACGCTGCGACCGAGGCGAAGTTGACGATCGAGCCACGCTCGCCGTCGGTGAGTGCTTCGGTCTTGCTCATCGCAGCCGCGGCAAGGCGGGTCGAGTTGAACGTGCCGATGAGGTTGATGCGCACGACGGTTTCGAACGCAGCGAGGTCGAACGGGTCTCCGTTGCGGTTGACGGTTCGCATTGCGTGGCCGACGCCAGCAGCATTGACGGCTGCACGAAGCGGGCCCATCTCGCCAGCGGTCTCGATCGCGACCTGCATCTGCTCGGCATCGGCGACGTCGGCCTTGACGAACATGCCACCGAGTTCGGTCGCCTGCGCGTTGCCCACTTCTTCGTTCAAGTCGGCGATCAGGACCTTCGCTCCACCCGCCGCCAACTTCTGAGCGCACGCCAGACCGAGGCCCGAAGCTCCTCCGGTTACCAATGCCGATGCGCCGTTGAGATCCAACATGTTTCATACCTTTCCTGCCGACCAGCTCTCCGGTCGTTGCCGTGATCATAGGACCTAGCCTTGCGAGATGCCCTTGCGGATCACAGAGCTCGATAGAGACATCGCCAAACTCGCCATTCCGGCGCTCGGTGCGTTGATCGCGGAGCCGCTCTATGTCCTCATCGACACCGCTGTGGTCGGGAGTTTCCTCGGGACGAATGCACTCGCTGGACTCGCGGTTGCGAGCCAAACGCTCTTGACGTTGCACGCGGTGATGGTGTTCCTCGCCTATGGCAC
Source organism: uncultured Acidimicrobiales bacterium (assembly GCA_964451305.1). GTDB lineage: Bacteria > Actinomycetota > Acidimicrobiia > Acidimicrobiales > SHLQ01 > SHLQ01. The sequence goes on from CAYVHV010000005.1 coordinate 58,705, forward strand.
AACCGCTGCGGTGTCTCGCTTGCTCGGCGCCAACCAGCATGTGCGTGCAGCACACCACGCGATTCAAGGGCTGTGGCTCGCCGTTGGCGCTGGGGTGTTGCTGAGCTTGCTCGCATGGGCTTTCGCCGACCCGGTGCTGGCCCTTATCGGCGAGACCGGCGATGGCAACGCCGATGCCGTGCTCACCCAAGCGCGCACGTACTTTCTCATCAGCTTGTGGGGGTTCCCACCATCTCTGCTCGTGCTCAGTGGTGTTGGGTATTTGCGTGGTCTCCAAGACACCACACGCCCGCTCGTCGTCGCGGTCGTGACGGCGATCGTCAATCTGATCATCGAGTTGATCTTGATCGTTGGTCTCGACTTCGAGATCGGAGCATCGGCTCTCGCCACGGTCATCGCCCAATGGCTCGCCGCCGCGGCATACCTCTACTGGATCGGGCGCGACGTGAGATCGCACGGCGTTCCATTCGGGCCAGAGTTCGGAGAGATCTTCCGCCTCCTTCGCGTCGGGGGCGCGCTCTTTATCCGTACCGCTGCACTACGAGGCAGCTTCACCGTCACGGTCGCCGCAGCGAGTCGGATCAGTACCGAAGCACTCGCCGCGCACGAGATTGCGTTTCAGTTCTTCATCTTCACCGCGCTCGTCCTCGATGCGGTGGCGATTGCGGGTCAGGCCATCATCGGCCGGTTCCTCGGCGCCCACGACCGCGAGGGCGCTCGGGCGGCGAGCCGGCGCGTGCTTCTGTGGGGAATCGTGGTGGGCGTGGTCACGCTCGTGATCTTCGGTGTCGGAGCGACATCACTGCCCGACCTGTTCACCAACGACCCAGCCGTTGCATCACTCGCCGTCATTGCGATGATCCACCTCGCGCTCATGCAACCGATGAACGGCGCAGTGTTCGCGATCGACGGCATCCTCATCGGCGCAGGCGACCAAACGTTCTTGGCGAGGGCCATGGCGGGAGCTGCCGCGGTGTTCATCCCGCTGGCGCTCGCGGTGCCTGCGCTCGACCTCGGCCTCGGCTGGTTATGGGGTAGTATCTGGGTTCTGATGGCAGGACGCGCTGTCGCGCTGCTGTGGCGCCTGAGATCAGAATCGTGGCTCGTTCTCGGCGATGCCGTGAGCTAGCCCGCAACTAGCTCGCGAGCTCGATAGCTGCGGTGGCCTCACGGAGACGCATCTCGCCCATGTTGACGATCCTCCACCACTGTTCGCTCGCACCGGACTTGATGCGCACTCGGCTTCCAGGACGCATGCCCGGCAGCGCCGTCAACCACACGCGACGGACCTCGCCGTCACGAACGATATTTGTCTTCACTTCTAACTCCGCGTATGACATGGCTGCGCACCGTAGGCGCGGCTTACAGAGGGGTGTTAATCGAATCGCAACAATTCTGCGCGTTTCGTAACACTGCCAATAATTGTGAGTTCTCAATCAAAGTGAGAACTCACAATAATGCGCGAAAACTAGCCCTTCCGAGAGGCGAGAATCTGGGCGATGACCTTGCCATCTGCTTGGCCCTTGGTGGCTTTCATGATCTGGCCGGTGAAGAAGCCAGACATCTTCTTTACGTCGCCTTCATCGCCTTCGCAGAAGCGAGTCCACTCGTCGGGATGGTTACTAATGAGGTCGTCGACCATGCCGTCGAGCTCGCTCGTGTCCATAGCCTCGAAGCCCTTGGCTGCAGCGATATCAGCCGCGGAGCCACCGGACTCGACCATCTCGGCGAGCACCGTCTTGGTTTGAGTCGACGTGAGATCGCCACTCGTTTCCATCTGGACGAGGCCAGCGAACGATTCTGGGGTCAACTCGCCAAGCCCGCCCGCAAGGTTGTTGTCGAGGTGCACAACGGCTCGTGGTCCATCGGCGCCAGCAGCGATTGCCTCGAGCGCGAACTTCGCATGGCCACGATCGACGATCAGACCCGCAGCGACCGGAGCAATACCCGCCGCATCGGCAAGCGCGGCGCGCTGTGCTCCAGGAAGTTCCGGAATCGACGCATCGATCTCTTCGAGCTCGGTGGCCGACGGCACAAGCGGGGTGAGGTCGGGCTCTGGGAAATAGCGATAGTCCTCTTCGTTCTCCTTCGAACGACCAGAACGTGTACGACCTGCCTCTTCGTCCCAGTGACGGGTCTCCTGAATTGGACGATCGTCCGTGTCGTACAAGCTGATGTGCCGCTTTGCCTCGTACGCAATTGCACGACCGAGCGAACTGAGCGAGTTGATGTTCTTCACTTCGCAGCGCGTGCGGAGCTCATCGGAACCACGAGGACGAACCGACACGTTGGCATCGACTCGCATCGAGCCCTCTTCCATCTTGGCGTCGGAAACATCGAGAGCGAGAACGATGCCTCGAAGTTCAGCCACATAGGCCTTTGCTTCTTCGGCGGTGCGAATATCGGGACAACTCACGATCTCGAGCAGCGGCACTCCAGCGCGGTTGTAGTCGATCAGCGAGTACTGGGCCGAAGAAATTCGGCCATCGCCACCGACATGGGTCGACTTGCCGGTGTCTTCTTCGATGTGAGCGCGCTCGATGTTGATACGCACGCCATCGGGGGTATCGAGGTAGCCATCTTCGTTCGTTGGCTGGTCGTACTGGGAGATCTGGAAGTCCTTCGGCATGTCCGGATAGAAGTAGTTCTTGCGCGCCATCACCGACGGCTTGACCGTGCAGTTGAGCGCACGTCCGAGACGCATCGCTGCGGTAACGGCAGCCTCGTTCATCACCGGAAGAGACCCAGGCAAGCCCAAACAGGTCGGGCACACGTTGGTGTTCGGTTCTGAACCGAACTGGTTTGGGCAGCCACAGAACAGCTTCGTCTTCGTCGAGAGCTCGACGTGCACTTCGAGGCCAACAACGAGTTCCCACTCGTCTGGGATCGACGGCTCGTGGACGTCAGGACCGCGGTCGACTGTGTAGTACATCACGCACCTCCGTTAGCTGCTCGTTCGAGCTCTGCTGCCACCTGGAACATCACCACGTCGCCCATCAGCGGACCGAGCACCTGCATGCCGATCGGCAGGCCATCTGCACCGGTGCCGAATGGAACCGACATCGCGGGCTGGCCAGCGAGGTTGCTCGGGATCGTCGTCACATCGTTGACGTACATCGCGAGCGGATCCGACGTCTTGTCTCCGAGTGGGAACGCTGTCGTTGGCGACGTTGGAGCGAGCAACACGTCGAAGTCCTCGTATGCGGTGTTGAACTCGGTGAGCACACGAGTCCGAATGCGCTGAGCGCTTTCGTAGAACGCATCGCCATACCCGGCCGACAGGCCATAGGTGCCGAGCATGATGCGACGCTTCACCTCGTCGCCAAAACCTGCGGTTCGGGTTGCGGTATTCATCAGCGCCGTATTTGGGCCGTCGACACGCATGCCGTAGCGAACCCCGTCGAAACGAGCCAGGTTCGACGACGCTTCGGCGGGGGCGATGACGTAGTACGCCGAAAGGCAATGCACAGCCGACGGAATCGACACCTGTTCGACGGTTGCTCCTGCAGCACTCAGCGAGTTTGCAGCGATACCGAGCCGTTCGATGACGTCGTCGGAAATTCCGGGGATGACCTCGCCTGCCATCTCGGTGATGACACCGACCCGCAAGCCGTCGACTCCGGCATCGAGCTTCGATGATACGGGTAATGCTGGTTGGTCTGCCGACGTTGCGTCGAACGGGTCGTGTCCGGCAATGACTTCGTACACCGCCGCCGAGTCGGCGACCGACGTTGAGAACGGACCGATCTGGTCGAGGCTCGAACTGAAGGCGATCAATCCATAACGAGAGACCGCACCGTAGGTGGGTTTGACCCCGACCACTCCGCAGAGGGACCCGGGTTGGCGAATCGATCCGCCGGTGTCAGAACCGAGCGCGATCGGGGCAAAGCCGGCAGCGACTGCGGCTGCGCTTCCGCCGCTCGATCCTCCCGGAACCGTCGAGTGGTCCCACGGGTTCTTTGTTGGGCCGAACGCGGAGTTCTCTGTCGACGACCCCATTGCGAACTCATCCAAGTTGGCTTTGCCGACCATGATTGCGCCGGCGGCTTCGAGTCGTTCGACAACCGTTGCGTCATAGGGCGGTTGCCAACCGTCGAGGATCTTCGACGAGCACGTCGTCGGGATTCCCCGGGTACACATGTTGTCCTTGATGGCGACGGGCACGCCGGCGAGCGGGCCGACATCTTCGCCAGATGCAATGCGTTCGTCGAGTGCAGCGGCACGCTCGGTTGCGTAGTCGGAGGTGATCTCGTTAAAGGCGTGGACCGACGGCTCGAACTCGGCAATACGGTTCAGGTGTGCCTCAACGACCGATGATGCGGTCTGGTCTCCGGCACGTACCGCCGCAGAGATGGAGGCAGCGTCGCCGAATACGCCAGGTGCGGCGCTGGACTCGGTCATTGTGCTTCTCCAAGCGCTGGCGGCACCTTAAAGCGGCCATCTTCGACCGCAGGAGCCTGAGCGAGAACCTCGTCGCGGTCGAGCGGCGGGACGATCTCGTCTGGGCGCATCACGTTGGTCAATCCAAGCGGATGGTGCGTGGGCTCGATTCCGTCGAGCTCGAGACGGTGCATTTCGTGTGCATTGTCGATCACCGCAGCCAGTTGGGGGGTGAACAGCTCGATCTCCTCTTCGGAAAGATCGAGTAGAGCCAACTTCGCAACGTGTGCAACGTCGTCTCGGGAGAGCGATTCTGGTTCGGCCATCCAGAGATGCTAGCTAGCGGTAATGGCCGCCAGACGTGATGCGATTTCTTTTGCCAACGCAATTTCGTCCGGATCGCTCGGCGGTTCGGAGCCAGCGAAAGCCATGACCTTGGCGACGTCGCCGGTGATGAGAATCTTGCCCAACATGAACGACTCCATGACCTTGGCCGGATCACGATCCACGAACAGCGTGTAGGCCGTGTCGTAGTCGGTCGTCACGGTTACTTCGGGATCGTCGATGTGGCCCATGTCGATCGTGACCGCACCTGCGGTTGTGTCGACGTGACCCTCAATGTCGCCGCCATCGAAGGGAGGTTCGGTGACCACCACGTTCACCTTCACCGGCTCGACGTCGGTCGATGAGCGCCCTTCGAACTCGTCGCGGATCGCCCGAGCTTCGGAGATCCATTCTGGGGAAAGGAAAGGGTGCTGTGCCACGACGCTGATGCTATCCCTTAGGTGCAGTCGCTCATCAGGATCTGCACGACATTGCCCGGCTGTAGCTCCGTCGGCGACGGCGGGTCGGTGCCGACGACGGCGCACGAGGCGAACTGTCCACCGTCTTGGCCTCCAGGGCCGACGAGTTCTGAAAGGAATCCTGCGCCGTCGAGCAAGTCGAGGGTCTCGGTGAGCGACAGCCCCGATGTGTTCGGAATCGCGACCGGCGTTGGTCCGAGCGAGACGATCACCTCGACCTCTTCGCCCCGTTCGATCGATGTACCAGGAGCGGGCGAGACAGAAACGAGACGCCCAACTTCGACCTCGTCATCAAACTCATCGAGCTGTGTCACGAGCAGTCCAGCAGCCTGAAGGTCGAGCACCAGCTGTTCGGCGTCGGTGTTCTCGTCGACCTGCGGGATCACGCGGCCCTGAGGCCCAAGCGACACGATCAAGTCGACCGTGCCACCGAGCGGTAGTTCGAGCGAGTCGACCGAAACAGAGATCACGTTGCCCTCGACAACCTCTTCGCTATTGACGACTTCGACATCTCCAGCCACGAGCCCAATGGAATCGAGGGTCGCTACGGCCTGTGCCTGGCTGCGGCCGATGAGGTCATCTTGGGGAACTCGCACCAGGGGCAACCCGAGGGAGACCCAATAGCTGAGCTCCGCTCCGGATTCGAGCTGCTCCCCAGCGACCGGTTCGGTACGGATGACCGAACCTTGAACTACGTCGGGATCACGTTCGAGCTTTTCGGCAAGCTCCCACGTCGTACCGAGCTCGGCGAGGGCATCTTCGACCGTCATGCCAGCAACATCGGGGATGACAGCGACCGTCGCATTCGCTCCCGACACTTGCTGCCATGCAAACCAGCCCACCGCTGCAACGATGCCGATGGCGACGAGGAGCACCGGCCATCGACGCGCTGGTTCGTCGCCGTTCTCGACGATGGGCACCTCTGAGATCGTGGTGCGATCGGCGACATCGACCATCGTCTGGTCTGGGTCAGCATCGGGGTCACGAACGACCGCAATGTCGTCGTCTGGACCCGTCGTTCGAGTACCGGCGATCAGACCTGGGGTCGATGACTCCCGTGATGACGGTTCGAACACTTCTTCAATAACCGAGTCATCAACCTCGGGCAGGCCGACGAGCGGCAGCTCGGCCGGACGAGGCATACCTTTGGCCGCACCCAACAACCCAACGCCGGCATCGTGAGAGCTCGGACGATCCTCCGGGTTTCGCTGGGTCATCTTCTGGAGTACTTCTCTGAGCTTTTCAGGGATATCGGCCGGAATCTCCACATCGCTCTCGACCCGAGCCGTCAGCGTGCCGAGGAGTGTGTCGGCAGAGAACGGAGCCGACCCCGAAAGCGCTTCGATAAGGATCAGGCCGAGCGAGTACACATCGGATGCGGGCGTCAAACGCTTGCCCTGAGCCTGCTCCGGGGACGAGTAGCGGGCCGTCCCGACGAGCGTCTTGCCCGGCTCGGTCCAACCCGAATCGGCAAGCGCCCGCGCCAGACCAAAGTCAGCGACCTTCAGCGTGCCATCGCTCGTGAACATCAGGTTCGCAGGGGTGATATCGCGGTGCACGAGCTCTTGGCCGTGTGCGTAATGCAACGCCCGGCACGCATCGATACCAAACGCGATCACCTGACTCGGTGAGCACACCGCACCGTCGTCGAGCATGTCTCGCAACGAACCGCCTTCGAGCAGCTCCGAAACGAGGAATGGGATGCCGTCGCCGTCGGTGCCGTCCTCTCCCCAATCGTGGACCGACATGATGTTCGAATGGCTGAGCGAGGCCGCCGAGCGAGCCTCTTTTGCAAAAGAATCAAGGAATGTTTGATCGTTCGACAGCTGCTGATGCAGCACCTTGACTGCGACCCGACGTTCAAGCGATGTGTCCTCCGCTTCAAAGACAGTCGCCGAAGAGCCACGTCCAATGCTGTGAATCAGGCGATAGCGGCCGCCCAACTCGGTACCGGGGCCGACGAGAGCAGCTGAAGGAGGTGTTGTGGCCACTGCATTACGCTACCGCCGACATAGCCTTGAGTCATGGCAAAGAAGGAACGAGCGATCTTCTCGATAGCGGTTGCGATCGGCATTGTCGCCTTTGTACTCGCCTTTACGAACGGCGCCCAGGACGGAGAGGACATCTCGGTCACCCAGAACCCGGCAATCGACGCCCTCATCCCCGACCGGGAGTCGGAAATCCTTCAGGGCGACCTCATCGGGATCGACCTCGCCGAGGGTTACCAAGGTGCGCTCACCATCGAAACTAGCGATGGACGTAACATTCCGATCCCGACCGACGAGATCGACTCCAACTTTCAGGACAACCTCGGACGCTTTCTCTTCCGCCCAGGTGAAGGTCAGGTGCTCGAGGCACTGCCACCGCAGTCGAACTGCGTGACCGCTACCTATTGGCCGATCGTCAACCCAGAAGACTCCCAAACAATCCGCTGGTGCTTCGAAGTGACGTGACTCAGAGTTCGCCAGGCCTCCGGCCTGATTTCGTCGATCCCCACGCTGACTGCCGTGGCCGTTTGTCAGCTCGGGAGTTCGCCGGTGGCGAGGAGGGTCTCGAAGCCTTGTTCGTCGAGGATTGGGATACCCAGATCTTCGGCTTTGGTGACCTTTGATGCGCCGGGATCGTTACCGACGACGAGCGCGAAGGTGCTCTTGGACACCGAGCCTGGCGCCTTGCCGCCTCGGTCGGTGATTGCCGTCTTGGCATCGGACCGTCCGTAATTGGCCAGACCACCCGACACGACGATCGATTTTCCGACCAAGGTCTGCTCCATCGTCGAGACTTCAGGAGCGACCGGGCGCACTCCCCCACGATGCAACTTGTCAACGATTGAACGACCGTTCTCCGACGAGAACCATTCGGCCACGCTGTCGGCAATGATCGGTCCAATGCCATCGATCGCTGCGATCTCCTCGGCCGACGCCGCCGCCAACGCCTCGAGCGACCCGAACGCTTTTGCGAGGACCTTGCCGTTGGTCGAGCCGACGTGGGGAATCGCGAGGGCAAAGATGACATTGCCGAGTGGGCGGGTACGGCTCGCTTCGAGGCCGGCACGGAAATTCTCGATCGAGGTTTCGCCGAAACCCTCGAAATTTGAGAGCACGTTCGGGTCGAGCAAAAACACATCGCCCACATCGGTGATCAAACCAGCGGTGACCAGTAAGTCGACCGTGCGCTCACCGAAGTGCTCGATGTCCATGGCGTTGCGCTGGGAGAAATGTTCGATCCGGCCTCGCACTTGTGCCGGGCAATCCGCGTACGGGCAGCGGTGGCGGGCCTCGCCATCTGGACGCACGAGGGGACGTTCACACACCGGACAATCCGTTGGGAACACCCACGGCATCGAGTCGGGATCACGCTCGGAAAGGACCGGCCCTACGACCTCGGGAATGACATCACCGGCGCGGCGAACGATCACCATGTCGCCCGGACGGACATCTTTCGCTGCGACTTGATCTTGATTGTGCAGCGTGGCATTCGTGACGGTCACCCCACCGACGAAGACCGGTTCGAGCAATGCATACGGCGTAGCCGAACCATTGGTGCCGATCGAGATTGGGATGTCGATCAGGCGTGTCGCCCGCTCCTCGGGCGGCATTTTGTAGGCGATCGCCCAGCGAGGGGCACGAGCAGTGCTGCCAAGCACCCGTTGGGTTTCAAGATCATCGGCCTTGACGACGATTCCATCGAACTCGTAGTCGAGATCGTGACGCCTATTCTGGAATTCTTCAATGAACGCCACTACCCCATCGATGCTGTCGACGACTCGGGAATGCTCGTTGACACCGAATCCGATCGACGTCAGGAACTCGAACGTATCGGAGTGCGCGGCGAGCTCAGGTCCGTCAACCACCTGGCCGAGCTGATACGGCCAGAACGAAATGCCACGAGAGCGAGCGGCTTCGGCATCCTTCTGTCTGATCGATCCCGCAGCAGCATTGCGTGGGTTCACGTACTCTTTTAGCCCAGCCGCGGCCTGCGCCTCGTTGAGACGGTCGAAGGTGGAACGCCGCATATACGCCTCGCCTCGAACCTCGACCACGGGAGGAATAGGAACTCCCGAAGACAGCGTGTGCGGGACATCGGCGATCGTGCTGACCGAGTGGGTCACATCCTCCCCGGTCGTGCCATCACCACGGGTCGCGGCCCGGACGAGCACACCGTCCTCGTATCGGATCGACAGCGCCAACCCATCGAACTTCAGCTCGCACACATAGGCCGTGATCGGCTCACCGAGTCGACGTTCGAGTCGTTCGCTCCAGCCTCGAAGTTCGTCGAGGTCGAACGCGTTGTCGAGGCTCATCATCGGCACTTCGTGCTTTACCGGCGCAAAGATCGACGACGGAGCGCCACCGACCTGGCCTGCAACCGAGTCGTCCGACGCGAACTCGGGATGTGTTCCCTCGAGCTCGCTGAGCTTTGCGACGAGTTGATCGAAGTCAGCATCGGGGATCTCCGGCGCATCCTGCTCGTGATAGAGCCGCATATGACGCTCGATCTGGCGCCGTAATTCGATGATCTGTTCCTCAGCGTGTGATCCCACACCGAGAGACTATCGCTGGGGTACGACCGGCTCTCCTCCGGCCCGACTGGGCATTGTCGTGGGGGGGAGTGGCTACGTTCGGTCTCAGTCAATAGGGGTTGGGGGAATTGCTTGGATGAAATTCTTCGTGGGCTTCCTGACAACCCGACCCCTGAGGACGTGATCGACAGCATGGACCAGATCGCCGATGCGATCTTGAGAGGCGACTTGCGTCCAACGGATGCTTGATCTGGATGGAGGATCATGTTGTGAATCGAATCGAGGGTGAGTCGTATCTGGTGGGTGAAGGTCCCGAGCTCTTTGAGCTGCTTCCGTATCGTTGGGATTGGATCGTTGTTGATACCGAGAATGGTGAGCCGCTCGATGCTCCACGGTTTCTGCTCAATTCGGTGCCTGAAGATCTTCGGTCTGAGGTATATGGCGAGTTCGGAGAGAAATCAATGCGCTCCATCATCGGAGCGGGGGTTGAGCGTGTGAAATGGCGTCAGGCACCTCGCCACATCGAGTGGGACCTCATTTCAGAAGACGTGTTCACTGCCATACACGAGCTGCTGCCTGGTTCGGTGTCATCGTTGGGCACTCTTCGGTTGGGTTGGGGCAAAGACCAGCCGTATCACGTCTTCAAGTTTCATCTCTTCCCTACTGCGGACCTGCTCGGGGAAACTGATGACCGGGATCCAATTCTCTTTGCTGAGTGCGACCCGCCCATCACTCTTGGAGAGCATGGCCAGGTACACAGGAGCATCAGAGACGCCGTATTCGAAGCTCGAAAGGCTGGTCTGCCGGTGCCCGTGCTTGCCCTAGCATCGTGGTTAGCTCGAGACAACAAGATCATTGATACAGGTACAAGCCCCTTGTGTGTCACCGATGAATTTGTGCGCCGGTGGCGTGCGACTGATGTCTCGAAAATGTTGTGGGCCGACAACTACGAACACGACTTTTTCTTCCGGCCGTGGACCTACGGATCTCGTCACTACGGCGGAATCCCATACAGATGGGTCGACGTCCCAGACTGACTAGTTTGAGGCGCTGACCAAGTTGTGGTCTCAGCGACCAAGATGTTGACTTCCAGCATGAGTGGTGGACATGGCATGAACTGAGGATTTGGGTATGGCGGCAACTGGGCCGCCACGTCTTCAACCTTGTTCGCTTCGTGTCGATCTGTTCTGGTAGGGACGGCAACTACCGGAGAGCTAAAATGGCTGCGACGGGCAACTTGACGGAAAGACTTGTAAGCGATTCGTGATGAGTACCGAGAGCAACGAGTCTTATCTTGTCGGCGACGGGCCCGAACTCTTCGAAATTCGAACGGTCCGAATCGAGAACCGTCAGGTGATCGACCCTTACGGCGGTGAACCTCTCGAAGCGCCAAGGTTCTTACTCAACGAGGTGCCCGAACATCTGAGAGATGCGGTCTACGACGAAGCTGGGGCTATCCCCATGAGCTACATCATCGAGGCTGGGCTTGATCGGCTGCAATGGCGTCAAGCTCCTCGCCATATCGAGGAAGACATCATCTCCGAAGACGTCTTCGCAGCACTCAAAGAGCTTGCTCCTGGGTCGGTGTCCTCGTTAGGCACGATTAGTTTGGGTTGGTGGAACGACCGGATGTATCACGCATTCCGTTTTCATGGCTTTCCCGAAGATGACCTGCTTGGCGACCTCGACGACCGAGAACGCATCGTACTTTCGGAGTCTGAACCGCCGATCACCCCGAACGAACCCGACAGCCTAAGAGACTGTGTTTACGATGCCTATTCCGAGCGTCGGAAGGCTGGTCTGCCGCCCTTGGTGATCGCTCTTGCGTCGTGGATGGCGCGAGATGACAAGATCATCTACCCGGGCAAAAGAAGCCCCTGTGTGACAGAGGGTTTTCTTCGGCGCTGGAGGGAGACCGAAATCTCGAAAATGTTGTGGGCTGACAACTACGAACACGACTTCTTCTTCCGTCCTTGGACCTACGGGGCTCGCTACCAGGGCGGAATCCCTTACAAATGGGTCGACGTCCCAAGCTGAACTGAGCCGCTGTGCAGAAATTCCGATGGGGTCAAACCTCATCCGCTATCCCTGGCCCCCGCTATGGAACACGTTGGGTCAACACGTTGGGGATGCTCCTATGTTTGTCAAGTGGTGGTTGGCGGGTTTTCGAGTAGTCGGTAGAAGCGTCGTGCGAGGGTGCGTTTGATGCATCTGCGTGCGTGTCGTGCGGTGCGGCCTTCGGGTTGTTTGCGGGCGATGAATTCTTGGGTTTGTGGGTGGTGTCGGGCTCGGGTGAGGGTGGACTGGCCGTAAGAGAGCCCTCCGAAACAAGCCGATCTCGATGAGCTCTGGGAGCTTTTCCCTTGGAGGCAGGCGGTGCGTACGGGGCTTCGTTGGAAGAACAACTATTGGACCCGCATGGCAGTTAGTTGGATTGTGCAAATGGAGGTGGCCGAGGAATTTGCGGAAGACCTCCGAGACAGTGCTACGGACAATGTCAGGTCGTCCGCAACCTTGCAACAGATAATGCTCTTGCTCGAAGATTCGGGCGACTGAGTCTGATCATCTGCCGGGTAATCCGCGTCAGACACAAACCTGACGCAACAACCTGTGTTGTTACTGCTGTTCCCGGGCGGGCTTGTTGTCGGCTTCGGGTGCTGTGCGTTCGGCTAGTGGTGGGCCGTTGCTCTTCAATGTGTTGTCCGGGTCGCAGATGTTGCGCAGGTCAGCCAGGGCTGTGCGTTGTGTCTCGCTAAACGGCTTGTGATGGTCGGCGCGTAGCCACTCGAGGAGAGCGTCGCAGCCTGCGGTTTCACATTGGCCTCTGGTTTCAATAAGGCGAATGTATTTCATCCAGTCCGGGAACAACCGGGCTTCGTAACTCGCATCCAACGTCACGTTCTTCGCCCCGAGCACTTGCCGTCGGATGCGTGCCTGCATGAGGAGCATCAACGCGTACTTCGGATGAAGCGGCGTTCCATCGATGAGCTCGCAACGGCCGTCGATGTCGTTCGGATCGAGGACCGAAGTGAAGTCTTGCTCTTCGGGAGCCTTTGCCATTTGGGCGATGGTGTGCTCGAGAACCTTGAGCGACATCACCACATGCACAAGCGGCTTCGCATTCGTTTCGCTACGGCCAGCTCCTCGCTCAACGAGGTTGGTGAACGCTTTGGCTCGACGTTGAGTCGGAGTGTGAACGATTGAAGAATCTTCTTGGTCTTCATCGAACAGGTAGCCGGCTTCGGTTTCGATCTGGCGGGCAACGATCGCACCCGAGTATGGATCGAGGGTGATGGTGATCTTGACGGTGCCATCTGCCTGACGGCTGATGATGCAACTGTTCTTAGCTTCGTAGTCTTCTGGCTCTGGGCCATCGGGGTCGTTTGCTAGCACCCAGTACTTGATCGTGCTTTTGAAGTTGTTCCATTCGAGCTTGTCGGCGAAATCGATGAACATTGCCTGGTCGCGTTGCATAGATGCGAACACCCGAATGTTGTCGGTCTTACGCAACAGATCTACATGCCGTCGAGACAGTTGCCCGTTGAGCATCGCTTCTTCAAGCACCGCAAAATCGGAGACCCATAAACCGACACGGGCATCAGCCCGAACGACTTCGGGAGCACAGTGCGAACGAGACGCCAGGTACTGCGCCATGGTGCGTTGGCTACCCAACGCCGAAACTCCAGAGCGTTCGGCTTCGGCAACCGATGCCGCCATGAGGGCTTCGAGTCGATCCCGGGCCGACAACAGCAGAAGGCACCGCTCCCCCAACGCCTCTCGGCTGACACCAGGAAGGTAGTCCGAAGCGAGGCCGTCGAGGATGAGCGCAAGGTCGGTAAACCGCTCGTTTTCCTCGTGAAGAACCGCTCCGCTCATGGTTCAAAGTATAGCGAACGTATGTTCTATTGACACCTTGAGACCGCTGTTAAGTCAATATTTCTGGTGCGAAGCATTCTTTGAAGAATGCTGGTTGTCAGAGACACAGCACTCATCACATTTGGGCGAGAACGTGGCTACCGGTCATCGCTGTTTCCGTTTGTTCCTCAGAGTTTGATCCCGTAGATCGATGCGATTTCTAGTCATTCACCTACCCTGAAAGGACATGGCAGCTACTACCGTCACGCAGTCGAAGACCGCTGTTCGAGACATCGAACTGTGGATCTTCCGCGCCGTTTGGCTCGTACTCCCCTTCACCGCCTTTCCGCTTGTCACCCGTGCGCTAGGCCAAGGTGGCGATGCCCTTCAGCTCGGCGGGACCATTGGATTGTGGGTGATCTGGGCGGCCATGCTTATCGGTTCGATGGTTCCCCGCACCGAGACCTTGACGGCGTTGCGCGTGATCGCTCCCGCCGGGCTTGCAGCGGTGATCGCTGCGGTCATCAGCTTGCTCGACGACGGCACGGTCGACCTCGTGCTGATCGGCGGCATCATCAGCGCCGGTGCAGCAGCGCTGATCGCCTTCCATCCGGCGGTCTCCGATGCGTTCGCCGACGGCTCGTCCTACGGCGATGAGCGCCGCTTTCTCCTCAGCACTCCGGGTGCGATCATGGCCGGCCCGATTCAACTCGTGTGGGCATCTATTGCCCTCGGCGCCACGGTCGGGCCCATCCTGCTACTAGCCGAGCGTTGGATTCTCGGTGGCATCCTGACAGCGATTGGTTGGCCGCTCGCCTTCTTCGCGCTTCCGGTGCTCCACCGCCTTTCGCACCGGTGGCTCGTCTTTGTCCCGGCAGGAATGGTCGTCCACGACAAGACCGCGCTTCGCGAACCACAACTGTTTCGCAAAGAACAGATCACCGAGCTCGGCCCTGCGCCGGTAGATCACAACTTCGAAGATCTGAGCCTCGGGGGCCTTGGCCTCGCCCTGCGGGTCGCGCTCATCGAACCGTCAAAGATCGTCCGCAACGAACGAGGCAAAGACGTCGAACTCACCGACATCGGTGGATTTGTCGTGAGTCCGAATCGCCCGGGTCGCGTCGTGAGCGAAGCCAAGGGCCGCGGTTTTTCGATCGGTTAGCCAACTTCGAGTTGTTGAGCATGCCCGCGTCGCCGAACGCTTACCGGGATGCGTCCACCAAGATCCAGCCGTCAGCTTCTCCGACGACGGCCTGATCGCCGTCGGCGAGTTCGGCCAACGCAAAGCGGGCGTCGGGCTCGATGACGAACCCGGCCGACAGCAGATCGGGGGCGATCTCGATAGGCGCATCGACGACGTGAACCCCAAAGGAGTCAGCGAGTATCGCTGCTGGATGAACTGGCGTCAGCGATGTCGCGACGAGGACGAGCGCAACGCCGACTGGGAGCAGTGAAAAGTGGAGAGCCACGATACCCACTGCGACCGCTCCGTCGATGAGAGACGGGTCCCCATGGGTAAAGAACACGAGGCTGAGAAGCGCCGCAACCGTGCCTGGGAAGAGAACGACGAGAGACGGCAGCGCAACCGATTTCTTGCCAGCACTCGCCAACGCAACAACACCCAGTCCGAACACCGCAGCCCACGGGTTCAGCAACGCAAAGATCAACATCGATCCACTCGCCCCCAACGACGCTGCTTGCCAATCATCGGTGCCGAGGCTTCGGAAGAGGCCCGTCCCGACCAAGACAAAGAGGAACTCGACCGCCGCCACCCCATTCCCGGTCAACAGCAGGGCTAGGGGGACGAGAAGCCCAGTTTCGATTCGTGTCCCGGTCGCCCAAATCATGACCGGGATCAATGCGAGCAACGCCGCCCACTGGAATCCTGACCCGAAGAGCTCGATCATCGACCGTTCGATCACACCGGACGGATTGAGCAATGTTCGCCATGCCGTCACCGAGTTGTTTCCGAGCCACACGGCAGCAACACCTGCGCAGATCCACACCGTGGATCGCAGTGCGCGCGGAACACTCCTCGACGTGGCGGTTCCGAGCGGACGGTCGATCGTGCTAGTCGTCGTCATCGTGACCTGCCAGACCATGGTTTGTCTTCTGCCAGAAGTGTGGTTTAACGATCAGCTCGTACAACGCCATGTAGGACGCGGTCGAGTGCAGCATCCAGTAGAGCGGGTTCATAAATGCCCACCAGACCAACTTCGATCGCTGCTCGTACGAACACGCGAAAAGGTTGAGCCACATGACGATGCCGTTGACGACCACGAGGTTGATGATTGCGAGCACGCCCCACGGCCCAGCGAACAGCGCGCTGAGCCATTCGGGGTTGAACACCACCGAGATGCCAAAGAGCAACCAGAGCACCGGCGTGACCAGGAAAGTGAAGGGAGTTCCAGCGATGAGGAACACGAAGCTCAAGAATCCGCGGATGCCGACGGTTCGATACAGCTCGATTGGATGTCGGGTACGAACGAGGGCCGTCATCATGTAGCCCTTGATCCAGCGCGAGCGCTGACGGACGAAGTTCCAGGCCTGACTGTTCGCTTCTTCTTTGGTCATCGACGGGATGATCGACACACGCCAACCGTGGGCGGCAGCTCGAATTCCGAGGTCGGCGTCTTCGGTGACGTTGTAGCCATCCCAACCGTGCAATTCGCGCAGCGGACCGGTCCGGAAGTGATTCGATGTGCCACCGAGTGGGATCGGCACCCCGAGTCGTGACAAGCCGGGCAGCATGCACTTAAACCACCACGCGTACTCGAGCGCGAACATGCGGGTGATCGGGTTCTGTTCGTCATTCCAGTAATCGAGTGCACCTTGCACGACGAGCACGTCCTGGTTCTCGGGCGATTGGAAGGCGGCGAGAGCGATGAGGAGCTGATCGACGTCGGGCTTGTCTTCGGCGTCGAAGATCACGCAGTAGTCACCACGAGCGACGTGAAGCGCCCAGTTGCACGCCTTTGGTTTCGTCTGCGGTTGTGATGCCGGCACGATGACCGACAACAGGTTCCCTGGAATATCGACGAGCGCTTCGGCGGTGACGTCATCGCTCTCTTCGAGCAACAACAGAATCTCAAAGCGGTCGAGTGGATAGTTCATCTCGCCGAGGTTCTTCGCCAACGCCCGCACTACCTCGGGCTCGCGAAAGACGGGGGCGAAGATCGTGTAGAACGGATACTCCTCGATGCCATCGAGGTCGTATTGCGGCTTCGGCGTCCGAAGCCCCGCGACGACCGCGACCAGCTTGAAGGTCACGGCGGCGAGAAGAAAAAGGTTGATGCCAGCGAGGATCGCCCCGAGCGTCGCGGTGAACGAGACCCACACCGAAACCAAAAAGACGATGGAGAGCACCACGGTCATCCACCACTGGCGTTGTGACATCACGAACTTGGCGGAGTGCTCGGGTGCCTTGCGAAAGAGACCGTCGACGGCGTTGTCGGTGAACTCCTCTGAATATTGGGTCTCGACCACGTAACGAAGCTCACCGTAGGAACAAATCTCTTTGACGTGCTCGGTGATCGGCCGGCCATCGCTGAGCTCGACGAGCATGCCGTCCTCATCGATGACGATCGAGCCGTTGCGGAGCGCAGTCGGGAGATCTTGATCGATGACCGTCACGTTTCGCCCATCAAAGCGCGGCAGGTTGAGCATGCGAGCGAGCGCGTCAGCCATCTCGTCTTCGGGAACGCCGGCGGTGACGCTCGCCCGATCGGGGCGATCGATCCACCAGAGCGAAGCGAAGTCGATGCCGTGGTCGGCGCAGAGGTCTTCGCTGCGAGCGGCTAGCTCTCGGCTGGAGCTTTGGAGTTTTTCCACAGCAGACTCAGAACGGCGGCGACGAGAATAACGAGAAGCGCAAATGGGACGATCCGAAAGAGTGACAACCCGCCGATACCCGTATCGAGCGGACCTTGGTCAACATCGACAAACGCAAGTGATTCAGGCACCACTTCAACGCTGTCCTGTTCGTCTCCTGCAGCGCCGGTGTAGATCCAGAACCGTTCCTCTTGGAGCGTCTCGATGAGCTCATCATCGAGTGTTACGACGAGCTGGTTCTCCTCGACGGTGACCGAGCCTTGTGGTCCACGCTCGATGACGACAAGAGCGTCCTCGACGGTTTCGGCATCAGCGACGACGATCCGCTTGGTGGAGATTGCTTGGAGGGCAGAACTCACGACAGCGACATCGTGATCGGAAACATCGTCGGCAAAGATCGTCGATGTCCCCTCGAGCAAGATCGTCGGGAAATCCGAGACGGTGAGTTCCGAGCTCGGAACGCCGAGAGGTGTCACGGTGAACTCGACCTGCCCGCTAAAGAAACGGTCATCGGAGCACGAGGTTTCGGCTTCGGTCAAGGAGAGGTCGAGGGTGACCGTCGCGTCGCGAGGCCAGTCCTGTTCTGCGATGACGACATCGATCGTTGCCTGACCGTTCGCATCGATGATGCCGGTCTCGATGATCTGACCGTTCACTCGGAGGGCAAACCCTGATTCGCTGTTCGCTTGTGGGCTGAGCAGGGCTTCGGCGCTGAGGCGGACCGAACCGACGCGTCCACCGAACTCTGACTCGGAAATAAAGACCTCGCCACCGGTGAGCGACAGTTCGCCGAGTTTGGTGACGACAAGGCGTTCACCAACGTTGGGAAGCGTGCCATCTTCAGTGCCGATCTCTTCCCAGAGCTCGACCGACGTGTCGAAGTCCTCATCGGAGCCGACAGCGACGGTAACACCGGCATCTTCGCGTACCTGGAAGTCTTCGACCGTGCTCGCAATCGTGCCGATAGCAGCGACGTTCGCTACTTCCGCGACCGATCCAGCCTCGACCATCCAGAACGGCTCGTTGATGAGCGCGATCTCGTCATCGTCACTTGGGACACGCTCGACGTCGATGTTCTGAAGTTGGACCGCTCCGGAGTTCACTTCACAGACCGAGGTTTCGCCAAATTCTCGGACGTCGACGCGAATGAAACGACTCACCGAAGTCGGTTCGAATTCGACGGCGATAGTTGTCGGGTTCTCTTCTGACGTGGCGAGCACGCCGTCGACGTACACGTCGACCACAAAGGTCTCGAGATCCGCAGACGCCACGACGTCGGCAGCAAAGCCGGCCGGCCAACCGCTGGCATCAGGGTCGAGGGTGACGACGGTCGAGGAGTCTTGACCAATCGTTTGTGTCACCTGCTCGGTGGCCTGGGCCGAGGCAGGCGCCGCTAGGCCGCCAGTCAACAGCAGAGCAATGACGACGACTGCCATCAGAGTCGCTGGAAGTGAATGGATTTTGAGAGACATAGAAGGTGCTTTCGCCCGATCGGACTCGACCGCATCAGGTCGAGTTCACTTCCCTGGGCATGTACTGACGTTCGGGGGGATAGTTCTATGTCTGAGTCGGCATTTCTGTGAACGCTGTTGATGCAATCACTTCGTTCGACCTATAGATCTAGGCCGAACGATTCAGCCTCATTTGATGGTTATCTTCGTCCATGCACCCACGTTGAACGGTGTCCCGGGGATGAGGCTGATCGGCGTTCCTGCCTTTAGCGATTCACTCGAACCATCGAGATAGGTGCCGTTGGTCGAATCGAGGTCGGTAAGGGTCCAGCCGGTGCTTCCGCGGTGCAGCCGGCAATGATTCGAAGACACGGCCGGGTCGGTCGCCGGCGAGTCCTCACCAAAGATTGTGGAGAGGTCTATTTCAGGGAAAGTGCCACGGCTCTCGCTATGGCGGCCGACGAGGATGTCGGTGGGCGGCAGTTCTAGCCGCACCGGTTCGGGCAGCACGTCGGGAGCGGCCACACCGGTGAACGCCATTCGTTCGAAGAAATCGAGATCGACCTCGATGATCGCTACACCGTCGTCATGCTCGGTCACCGCTCCGTGGGTCAGCCCTTCGGCGCTGTCGTCGCCGGGCAGGGTGCCCGATAGGAAGTCGTACCCACAGTTCTCACAAAAGACGTCGCCCTCGGTATGAGGTTCAGAACAGTTGGAACAGATCGGTCCGTGGTTTCCCGCCGGTTGCTCCGTGGGCTCCGGTGCTGCCGCGACAGATGCTGGCGCACCAGCGAGCGCTACGCCGCACACCGAGCAGTAGTCATCCCAATCAGATTCGTGACCATTCCCACACGTCGGCATCGGCGCCTAGTCCTCTCGCTGCACCCGTACAGTTCGCGTGGAGCGAACATCGAGTGCCATCTCATCAGCCGCCTCGACCGTTCGCTTCAACCGCACCGTGCCCGTCTTTGGATCTTCGACATCTACGACCTTTTGAAGGAGACGCACGGTGCCTTCGTTGCCGGCTTCATGAGCGATCTGCACGGCACGTCCGAGCTTCATCGTCGCTTCCTTTTCGTCACCCGACTGACGTGCTGCCAATCCGGTCGCGATCGCGTCCGCGAGTTCAGCCTGTCCGGTGTAGTGCGCGACCTCTCGGTTGATCCGGGTCGAGAGCGCGTCGTCGTTGGTCCACACAGCCCGCACGAGTGCGACAGGCTCCGCCTCGCCATTGACCGCCAGCATGACTCGTGCAGCGAGGCGTTCGTCGCCGACCGACCCCGTCGGGATACGGACGCGCACGTGGTAATCGCGACTCTCGCCATCGGCCCAAGACCCGAGCGGGAAATCGTTTGAGAGCGCATCGACCGCCACGGCCTTGTCGCTTAGCTCGTCCACACTCGGCGACACCTGGCGCACAAACTCGATGTCGGAACCCTTCGGCGTCCACAAGCGGAGCGCAACGTTCGTGACCTGCTTCGCCATCGTCTTTTGCGTCAACGCACGGAACTCAGCTTCCATCTCCGAGGGGTGCGCGATGATGTCGGTCGTGCCCAGGAGAGCGTTTGAGATCTTGCGGAGTTCGTCGGGTTCCCAGTTGACACCGAGTCCGCGGCAGTCGCACTCAAAGAGCCCAACCGATTGGGCGATCGCAGCGTCGAGTTCCCACTGTTCTTCGTGTTCGTTGCGCCCATCGGTTAACAAGATGACGTGTGCAACAGAGTCGGTTCGACCCTGCACGAGCTGGGCAGCGCCACGAAGCCACGAGCCGATTGCCGTGCCACCGTCGGCATGAATCCGAGAGGCTGCCTCGCGGGCTTCCGCTCGGGTCTGAGCGCTGGACTGCACGAGTTGGCCATGCGGTGGATACAGCATCTTCGCTTCGTGGTTTCCGGCGATCACGGCGAAGAGCACGCCGTCATCGAGCGTGTCGATCGCAACTTGAGTCGCCGTTCTGGCCGCCTGGATCTTGGCACCACCGTTTTCGTTCATCGAACCGGAAACATCGACAGCGATGATCTCGATAATTGGTTCGTGAGTCTCGACCGCTGCGCCGCCTTCAACAGCGGTGACGGTGACGACGGCGTCGACGACATCGCCTCCCTCGGGCAGGTACTCGTTTTGGAAGACGCTTGCGTTGAACTGGGTCACGTCACTCTCCTCGTTGAGCCAGGTGGCTTCACATGTGGTTCGTACTTCTTGCTTACTTCGGTCGGCGCCCGGTGTCTATGTAGCCGATTTGGGGTAGCCGAGTTCGGCGCAGGCAGCGCCTACGTAGGGGCGATCACGACCGTTATGTTGTCATGTCCGCCCTGGTCGTTCGAGAACGAGACTAAAGCTTCGGCGAGATCGAGTGCCGACTCCGTCTCGGGATCGAGTCGGCTCACCAACTCTGCGAGATCTTCGGATTCGGGGACGTATTTCCACAACCCATCGCTACAGCTCAGGAGTCGTCCGCCTGCGTCGTGTTCGAATGCCGCGAGATTTGGTGAGGTGTCACCGGCGTCGGCGCCCAACCATCGAGAGATGCTCGGCCCCACAACATCGTCGACCGTCAAGGGCGTGATGAGGACAGCATCGTGGTTGTCGTCATTCGAATCGTTGTCCGGATCTGGTTGGACCCAATACGCGCGGGAGTCGCCAAGCCACGCTGTCCACGACCGGATGATCAACGGATCGCTCGGCTCTGGACGAAGCACGGTGGCGACGAACGTCGTGGACGCAGCGCCCTCTCCCCCAGGCTTCTCCTCGACCGATGCCGCCTGACCCTGAGCCGTCGCTGTCGCATCGACGAGCGCAGCCTCGATATCGATGCTCCCGCTATCCAGCCGTTCGATGAGCAGGTCTCGCGCAGACGTAGCTGCGAGCAGGGACGCCTGTTCGGGATAGTCGGTGGTCGACACACCGTCGCACACAACGACGACGATCGCGTCGCCAGAAACGCCGATCGCGAAGTGGTCTTCGTTCTGGTGGTGACGCTTACCGCGGTCCGATACTGCAGCTATCGTGCCCAACGCCTGAACGAGATGGTCGCGTTCGGCGGGCTGTTTGCGACCGCAGTCATTGCAGTAGCCGTCGACGATTTCACGGTGTTCAGCACCGCAGTCGACGCACGGCGGGCCGTCGAGATCAACCGCCGTGTGCTGACCGGCAAAGTCTGCGCCACAGGCTTCGCACCACGTTGCATCAGGAGCACCAACTTCGCCACACGCAGGGCACGTCTGGCCGGTCCCCTCAGCCGAAGCTTCGTCCAGGGTTGGGTCGTCGACCTCGGATTCGTCGGTGGTCTCGTCGATCACCGGAACGACGGCACCCGAACCGCATTGGCTTTATCTACAAATGCAAACCGTTCATGTTCGGTCGCGACGAGCTTCGCCATATCTCGATACCCCTCTTCCAAGCTGTGCCGGAGACCCTCTTCGGTCAGCGGATGCCCAAAGACTTTGGTCTTGGGGTCTTCGGTGATCGCTCCGCTGTGGATTCCAGCGAGCGAGCGTTCCAAGACCTCGATCGCTAGCCGTCCGCGTTCCGCCGCGTCGATACGTGCTGCCTCGACGGTGTTCGACGCCGTCGCGAGGTCCTCTGCGGTAGGTGGAGCGTTCTCGACGAACTGGGTGAGCACTCGAGCGAGCGCGACCTGCGCGTCCGTGTAGGTCGCCGAACTGGTCGGCACCGCATCGTATGCCTGCACGGCGCCTTGGCGGTCGCCCGCTGCGACACGGCAACGTGCCAGCCCAAATGCTGCAGAGACGTAGCTCTGGTCGACGGCGATCACCTCTGCGTAGAGTTGTGCGGCTCGTGCGAAGGCACCGGCCGATTCTGCGGAGAGCGCTGTTGCGAGCTTGGGCGACAGTTCACCCGGAAGCTCAGTCCACACCGCAGAGAATTCTTCCGCGGCGAGCGCAGCGTCTCCGTCTCGCAGATGCGAGACCGCCCGATACCAACTCACCCGCCAATTCCAGGGATCCGAATGTGTGATGCTCTCGAGCATCTTCTCCGCGTTTTGTCCTGCATCGACCATCTCGCGAGCTCGTCGCAAACGAAGCTCGACCGAATCGATGACCGCGCCTTCACGCAAGCCGCTGGTGATCAGGTTGATCGTCGCCACAGGATCGACCTCGGGCAAGTCGTTCAAGAACGCTGCTGCCGGGTCTTCGGGGTTGACCTTTGGCACTGGCAGCGTTCGCCAGTCAGCGAAGTTATCGGTGTCGTCAAGAAGGAGCAGCCCCGCAAGCCGGTCGCCGCCGAAGAGCGAGCTCGTCGTTGGTCGGGGCGTTCGATATTCGCGGGCAACGATCTCGCGCAACACGCCGAGCAATTGTTCGGCCATCTCGCCCGCATCCTGAAAACGGTCATCGGGATGAGCAGCTGTGGCCTTCAACAGGAAGCGGTAGAGCGACTCAAAGTGCGCAAAGAGAGGTTCGTCCGCGGGACCGGGAAGTTCGTACTGGTAGGTGCCGGTGTGGAACACGAAGTTCAACGACATGACAGCGAGCGTGCGGCCGACCGTAAAGAGATCCGATGCAACCGATGGCCCCATCGACGCCACTTCAGGGGCTTGAAACCCTTGGGTTCCAAAGATGGCAGCCGACTGATCGTTCGTTTGCATCACCCCACCGACGTCAATGAGCTTGACGGTTTCGCCGACGGCCATGATGTTCGCTGGTTTGAGATCGTTGTAGACCAGGTTTTGCTCGTGTAGGTAGCCGAGGGCGGGCAGGATTCCCAGGACGTACGCAATCGCTTCGGTGATCGGCAGCGGATTCGGACTGCCATTGTTTTCACGACGACGATCCTTCAACTTTTTGTTGAGCGACTCACCGCCCACGTACTCCATAACGATGTAGCCAGCTCCCGCCCACGTCACAAAGTTGTAAATGTTGACGATGCTGCCGTGTTCAATCCGAGCGAGGAACTGCCGTTCGGCCACCGCCGACGCCACCGCATCTTCGTCGTCCTCGTTGAGCAGGCCTTTGAGCACAACCCACCGGTTCGATACAGCGGTGTCCTGACCGAGGTAGATCCAGCCCATACCGCCGTGGGCGACGGGACCAAGAATGCGGTACTGGCCAGCGACGAGGTCACCAGCGTTCAGCTGAGGGGTGTTCGTCTGAAAGTCGAACTTGGTTCGACAGTTCCCGCAGAAACCGGTGACTCGTCCCGGTTCATCTCCATGGCCCCGACCAACCGGTTGGCCACACGCTGAGCAAAAACGCTCGTCTTCGGGTTTCTCGCCGAGTACTGCAGCGATCTGGTCAGCGCTCATCACGGCTTGGGTTGGATCCCCTGCGACGGTCGGCGCAACACGGACAAGCCCGGCGCCGAGTTCGGCGCGGGTGGACGTGGTCCGGGTGGTACGTGTGCGTGCGCTTGCAGGTTGGCCCGAAGCCATCACCCGGCGGGAGGACTCGGGTGCCATCGGTGCAGCGATCGTGGCCTGGGCCGACGGGGTGCTCGTCGTCGACGGTTGTGATGGCGACGGTGCGACACTCGGTTGCATGCCGCAGGTATTGCAGTATCCATCGGAGGCAACCGTGCCGCTACAACCCGCCTCGGTGCAGCTCGCACCTGTGGGAACACGCTGTGCTGCGACGTGAGCGTGGCCTCCGTGGGAGCCATGTGCTGGTGCCGCCGGTGCTGCTGTTGGTTGGATACCGCAGGTGTTGCAGTAGCCGTCGGCTGCGATGGATCCACCGCAGCCGACCTCTGCACACAGCGGTCCGGTGGCGAGCGGTGGTGGTGTCGGCGCAGCGGTTGGAAGCGGTGGCGCGGATTGCACGGGGAGCCCCTGCGGCGGAGGCGGAGGGCCCGGCGGTGGTGGTGCCGCTACGATCCCCGAAGGCGCCACTGGTGCTGGTGTTGCGGGGGCGGCGGGTGACCCGGCGTAGCCACACGTGTTGCAATATCCGTCGGCTGCGATAGATCCACCGCAGCTGGGCCGGGTGCATGCGCTCATGACGTTCCACCATAGGTGTTCAGGCCACTCGCGAACCGGTCTATTAACTTGCGTGCCCGAGCGAGATCGGTCGGCGCGGTGTACAGCTCGTCGTGTGCCTCCTGGCCAAGGTCGGCAATCTCGTCAGGCAAAGCTGGGATCATCGATGCCTTCACGCGGTACGCGCGAAGCAATGACCGCATGTCCGTTCGCTGCGCGAGCGGCGTGGCGTTTGCGCTCAGGGCCTTCTCGAGCTGGTCGCGAAGCCGGTAGGCCGAGTGCTTCCATGCATCGACCAATGCTCGGGCCTCACGCCAGTCGGTGGTGCCCTCCTGAAGCCCGCTGAACTGACGAGACCGGTGAGCAAGACCATTCTGACCATCGATCACGGCGGTCGATGGAACACGAATCAGCCCATCTTCGGGAACGACCTTCGCTTGCGCTTCAGAGAATGCAGCGGCGGCCCGCGCCCGAAGCACTCGTAATTCAGCGAGCAGCGAATCGGCATTCGCCAGGTCATCACTCAGCGAACCGTGCGATCGTTCGAGCTCACCCGCTGCGTTGGCCGCGGACGCGACGAGAGCATCGAGATCGGGGCCGACGTTGCTCGACAGGCTCAGCGGATCATCGGAAACCGATGCGCGAACCGCTTCGAGACGCTGGGACGCCATGACGACTTGAGGCACCGTCGTGTTGAGCCGAGCGGAAACGGCCTTGGCCCTATCGAGGGTCGCCGTGGCCGCTTCGATTCGAGGCATGAGGTCGCGCCACACCGCATCGACATCGGCAACGACCGAACGCAGCGGGTCGTAGGCGGTTCGAAACAGTTCGACGAGGCCATCACAATTGGTTTCGATCTCGTTGCTCGCTGCGTAGTTCGCTTCCCTATCGAGATATCCACGAACCGCGGAGAGGAGGTCATCGCTCAGCCCGGTCCGCGACACGGCCAGGTTCTTTCCGGTGAGCATCAGATCGATCTCGACCATCCTGTTGTCGAAAACACTGCTGGCGTCGACCAGAGCATCGACCAACTCGATCCTCTGTCGCAACAACCCCATCCATGACCAGAGCATCGGCGCCGTCGCTACGAGGTGGTTGGCCCGTTTACCGGTCACGCCGTACATCTCGCCCGCCGCAAGCAATTGGTACGTGGCGTGTTCGTCGAGCTCGTACAGGCTCGCAGACCACTGTTCGAGGACGCTCTTGTAGTGTGCGAGCCGCTTCTCAGCATCGGGCGAAATCACAGCTCGATGGTAGGACACCCACACCGGTGCGCCGCGTCTTCTACGATGACGAACGTGGCGCAGCTCGAGCTCTCCCGAACGGGACTTCGGAAAACCCCGACCGTCCTTTACACCTGGGTCGGCATCATCTTGGTGTTTCTTGCGTTGTCAGCCTTGTTGAGCTTTCTCGCAGTTCAAACAATGTCGGCGAGTAGCGATCGAATCGTCAACAGCACCGGCCCGGTCGTGGTCTCGACGCAAGGTCTGGTTGCCAGCATTGCCGAAGCTGATGCTGCGAACACCGCTGTCTTTCTCTCCGGTATCGACGGCGCTGATGAAGATGTTTCCCAGCGTCGGCTCTACGAATCAGCGCTCGCACGAGCACCACAACAGATCGAGGACATCTCCGCCGGAATCGGGGACGACGACATCACCCACGACGCTCTCAAAGAGGTCGCGCAGCAGCTCACCGAGTACTCCGGCGTTGTGGAACGGGCGCGTCTTGCGAATGCGAACGGTCTCGATGGCGCGACCGCATCGCTTGAGGAGTCACTGGCGCTCACCGGCGGGGCGAACGGCATGTTGGCCAACGCAGCCGAGATCACGACCCGAACCGAAGCGCGTTTTTCCGATGACACACAGGCTGGATTGATCGTGTTGTTCGTTGCCCTCAGCGTCTTGATCGTGACGCTGATTCTCCTGATCGTGGCGCAATTACGACTCCGTAAGCTCACCCAACGGCTCGTCAACGTCGGCCTCGTTCTATCGACGGTGTTCGTCGTCGCACTCATCGTATGGCTCTCCGCTGCGACCGTTGGCCGCTTCGCAGACCTCAACAACGCGCGAGATGAAGTCTTTGGCGACATTGCGATCAGCGCACAACTTCAGACCGCTGCCTTCGACTACAAGACTCAGGAAACCGGCGCGATCATTCGTGAGAACGCGACCGAGCTGCCCGACCCGACAAGCCTCGATGACATCGACGCCTTCCTTGGCAACATCGATGCGTTGTCGGATTCACCGCGTGAACGAGCACTCGCCGTCGAGGTGAACACCCGATGGAACCGGTACCTGTTGGCAAGCGGCGTGATTGCTCAACGGGTCAACGCAAGCAATTTCGATCAAGCTCGCATCGATGTCAGTGGCGAAGGCAATCAGACGTTCAACGGGTTCAACACGTCACTCGAGGCCTTGCTGCTTATCAATCAAGAACAGTTCGACACCTCGGTGACAAGCGCTGCGTCTCGTCTCGCATGGCTGAACTATGGAGTGCTCATCATCCCGTTCCTCGCTGGAATTGCGGCCTGGCTCGGATACCGACCACGCATCAACGAGTACTTTTAGGTTCGTCATGGTCACTTCTTCTCACTCGTCTGCCGGCCGGCCACGCACTCGAACGTCGGCTTCTCTGAGATCCCGACGAGCGTTCTTGCGTCGAACCGGAGCGCTTGGAGCGGGAGCGTTGCTCGCTGGATGTGCAGCGACCACAACCGCCTCCGAACGCATCGCTACGGTCGATGGCACGCTCAATGTCATCAACTGGGCGGAGTACCTTCCGCTTGAAACGATCGACCTGTTTCAGTCGTCGACCAACGTTCGCCAGGTGAATTACCGAGAGGAATACGTCGACAACGTCTCTGGTTTCACCGACATCATCCGCCCACAGCTGAGCACTGGAGGGACCCCCGACTTCGACCTGATCGTTCCAACCCAGTGGCTCGCCGGCCGAATGATCGATAACGGCTGGGTCGAGGCGCTCCCTCTCGAAGTGATCCCAAATCACGTAAACCTCGACCCTCGATTTATGACGAGCGATTTCGACCGCGGTTCACGTTTCCAAATGCCGTGGCAGGGCGGCATCACCGGCATCTCGTACAACCCGGAGAGCATCGGCGGCGAAATCACGTCCGTCCAAGAACTCTTCGATCCGGCGCTTCGCGGTCGTGTTGGAATGATCGGCGAGATGCGCGAAGCCGTTGGTTTAGCCATGCTCGCCAATGGCGATGATCCTGCCCGTCCCGAACTCGAAACGGCGGTTGCGGGCCTCGACCTTCTCATCGAACTGGCCTCTGCCGGGCACTTCGCCAGCGTCGTGTTCGATGACTTTGTTGGCGAACTGACATCGGGCAACCTCGACGCGACCATGGCGTGGTCTGGACAAGCAGCAGCGCTGCAACTCGACCAACCCGAATTCGAGTTCATCATCCCCGACGAAGGCGCCATCTCCTGGTTCGACGCAATGGTGATCCCGAAGAACGCCGTGAACTATGGCGGCGCCGCCGCATGGATGAACTGGGCATACGATCCGGTGGTCGCTGCGCAGATCTCGGCGTTCAACCTGTATGTGTGTCCGGTACTCGGCACCCAAGACGCTCTTCGAGCGCTCGGCGGATTTGAGGCAGAGCTTGCGGACAACCCGCTAGTGTTCCCCGACACCGAGACCCGAAACCGACTCTTCACCTGGGGTGCTCTCGACCTCCAGACCGAGCTCGCTATCGAGGAGCGTTTTGATGCGCTGACCGAGCAAATCGGTTTCGCAAACTAACGAACAAAAAACACAGGGGGCTGCTGTGCACCATTTCGATGAAGAGACCAATGTGCTCGCGTCGAAGATCTTTGAATACGCCAAAACTCGTACGCGACTCGATCCGATACCCCTGAACTTTCCAAAGACCGAAGATGAGCTCACCGAACTCTGCGGAGAGACGATCACGCGCTCGGGCATCGGCGGCACGAAGGCACTCGAGCTGTTCACCGACGTTCTCGAACCAGCGTCGCTTTCGGTCGACTACACCAAGTACCTCGCGTTCGTGCCTGCAGCTCCGACCGAGGCCGCGGTCTTGTTCGATCTTGTGGTCGGCGTTTCCTCAATTTATGGTGGCTCATGGTTGGAAGGGGCGGGGGCGATCTATGCCGAGAACACCGCCCTTGAGTGGCTGCGTCAGATAGCGGGAATGCCATCGGGTTCAGGTGGCGTATTTGTCTCGGGTGGGACCATCGGCAACCTCTCCGCGCTCGTCGCTGCACGCCATGCTGCCGCAACGCGTCTCGGCGACAGCCGGCCAGCGCGCTTTGCGATCATCGCCTCAAAGGAATCGCATTCGTCCATCAACGCCGCGGCACTGGTGATGGATTGCGACGTCATTTTGTGCGAGACCGATGAGAATCGCCGCATGACCGGTGATGCGGTCACTGCGCTGCTCGACGAACACGGCGATCGGGTATGCGCCGTCGTCGCGACATCGGGTACGACGAACCTCGGCATCATCGATGAGTTGCGCTCGATCGGCGAGGCCTGCCGGGACCGCGATGTTTGGCTTCATGTCGATGGCGCATACGGCGGTGCGGGCCTTGCGAGCTCTCGGACTCATGAGCTCTTCGACGGCCTAGAACACGCCGATTCGTTCATCGTCGATCCGCACAAGTGGCTATTCGCTCCCTTCGACTGCTGCGCGCTTCTTTACCGCGATCCCGCCCGTGCTGCCGACGCCCACGCGCAGCACGCTGGTTACCTCGCATTCCTCGACAGTTATGGCGACAAGAACCCATCGGACTACGCGATTCACCTCACGCGCCGAGTTCGAGGCTTGCCGTTCTGGTTCAGCCTCGCAACCTATGGCACGGAGGCGTACGAGGTGGCTATCGATGCCACCCTCGACCTGACGGACGCTGCGGCAGGCATGATTCGTGATGCCGAACACCTTGAACTCGCTCACGACCCGAACCTGTCGGTGGTCGCGTTCCGTCGGATCGGCTGGGATGCAGATCAGTATCAAGCGTGGACGGAGAAGGCAATGGCCTCTGGCCTCGCGTTCGTCACCCCGTCCAGACTCGACGACGAACCTATCTATCGCTTCTGTTTCGTCAACCCCCGAACCACCGTGGACGACATCGCAGAGATCATCGAATCACTTATATAACCCCAACGCCGCGGGGACAGGCCCCACTACAAAACGTCATGGGGACAGGCCCCATTACAAAACGTTATGGGGACAGGCCCCACTACAAATGCGACGTTTCGAGCCACCAGGCGAGAAACTCGGTTAGAGAGCGAGGCGAACGGCGGGGACAGGCCCCAGTCATCGGCTCTGATGAGTGTCACACCGGCCACTTAGGGTGCTGAAATGGCACGCAAACCTCGCAATCAACCAGCCGCCGAATTTCACCACATCACCAACCAGGGGGCTCGACGGGGCGACATCTACCTCGACGACTTCGATCGACGAACGTTCCTCGACCTCATCGGTGGAGCGTGGGAGAAGTACGGCCTGATCATCCACGCTTACTGCCTGATGGGCAACCACTACCATCTGCTCGCCCAGTTTCCCGAGCGGAACATGCCCACCGTGATGCACTGGATCGGCACGTGCTTCTCGCAACAGATCAATAGGCGTCACGATTTCACGGGCCGGCTCTGCAAGGACCGGTACTTCAACGAGCCAATCGACAACGACGACTACCTGATGGCAGCTGCACGGTACATTCATCGCAACCCGAAGGATCTATCGTTTCCGATTAATCAACTCGACCGTTATTGGGCTTCGAGCTACGGCGCCTACCTCGGGTTGGTCGCCAAACCGCAATGGTTGGAGACGTCGCTCGTGATGGGGCTCTTCGCAAACGACCGAGCTGCGTTGCGAGCCTTCACCGAGACGCCACTGCCGAGCGACCTCGCAGCGAGTTAGTCCCGACAACCGAACACGGCTTCTTCGCCTCCACAGCGAACGGGTGGGGACAGGCCCCATTACACAACGTCATGGGGACAGGCCCCACTACGGTTAGGTTGCGATGGCTCCGCCGATGACCATGGCGTCTGGTCCCTCGGCGTTATAGAAGACGAGGCTCTGCCCGGCCGCGATCCGATCGCGTGGGTCCTGCCAGGTCACCCGGTCGTCGTGGACGGTGGCTGGAAATGCTGTGCCGTGGGCGCTCGCTTGCACGAAGGCTTCGCCAGTGAACGGTTCACATGCCCACACCGGTTGAATGAACCCGGTCTCATCGTCCTTGAGCGAACGGCGTGGCCCGATCGTGACGACCGATTCCTGCAGGTTCACGTCGACGACGAACTGCGGCTCCTTCATCCCCGAAACGTTGAGCCCCTTGCGTTGCCCAACAGTCACGAGTTCGGTAGCGGGCACATCGCCGACCTGGGTCCCGTCCTCGGTGACGATGATGCCTGGGGTCAGACCGCCTCGAGCGCCGAGGAACGCTTCGCGCCCACCGTCTTTGGTTATGAAGCAGACGTCTTGACTATCTGGCTTGCCAGCGGTGAGCAGCCCGCGACGCTCCGCTTCAGCCCGCAGGTCGGGTTTGTTCCATCCGCCGATTGGCAGCACCACGCGGGACAGCACATCTTGGCCGAGCATGTGCAGTACATAACTCTGGTCCTTCAACGGATCGATGCTGCGCTGCATTCGATAGGTGCCATCGTCGAGGGTGGCGATGCGGGCGTAATGACCGGTCGCGATCTTGTCGAAGCCGAGAACCGTCGCCCGCTCGAAGAACAGATCGAACTTGATGTGGCGGTTGCATTCAATGCACGGGTTTGGTGTGCCGCCGGTTCGGTGAGTATCGACGAACGGATTGACGACATGACGATCGAACTCTTCCCCGAAGTTGAAGACGTGATGCTCAATCCCGAGTTGGTTCGCTACCCAACGGGCGTCATCGACATCGGAGACCGAACAACAGCCCGAGTCCGATTCGCCACCCCAAAGCTTCATGGTCACACCAACAACGTCGAACCCTTGGTCTTGGAGCAATGCTGCCGCAACCGAGGAGTCCACTCCCCCGGACATGCCGACAAGTACGCGTTCAGCCACGGACCGCTCCTTGGAGTTGTTCCACCGCTGCGGGTATGAGCTGAAGCGCCTCGTCGATGTCTTGTTCGGTTGTCGACCAGCCGAGGGAGAGACGTAGCGGTGCTGCGTTCCGCGTGTCGACACCCATCGCGTCCATCACGTGTGATGCGCCTTGAGCACCGCTTGCACACGATGATGCCGCTGAACACGACAGATCGTGCTCGTCGAGCAGGAAGAGCAATGGTTCGCTGCGAACGTTGGGAATGGACACGTGCACGATCCCTGGCACGCGGTATTTCGGGTCGACGGTTGGCGCGAGCCCGTCGACCGCTGCGGTCAAGCCATCGAGAAGGCGGGTTGCGAGACGTCCGATCCGATCGAGGCGTTCCTCGCGGTCGTCCAGCGATGCTCGGACCGCCGCAGCGAATCCGACGATTCCAGCCACGTTTTGTGTGCCGGCCCGACGATCTCGTTCTTGACCTCCACCGACGAGCAGCGGTTCGGGCATGGCCCCGTCACGAACGACAACAGCACCAACTCCCTGCGGCCCACCGAGTTTGTGTCCGGTGATGGAGAGCATGTCGACTCCCGTGGTGACGGCGGGAAGGTCTAGCCACGGGAGCGCCTGCACCGCGTCGGAATGCACAAGCGCCTCAGGGGAAATTTCGTGAACGGCCGTCGCAATTGCAGCAACGGGTTGGCGAACGCCGGTCTCATTGTTGACAGCCATCACTGAAACCACTTCGGTTTCCGGTGTACACACCGCAGCAACATCGTCGGGTGCGACCACGCCGTCACTATCGACACCGACGACTTCTGCACCTTGGCGGATTGCAGGCTCTAGCACTGCCGGATGTTCAATGGCGCTGACGACGATTCGGCCCGGAGCGTGTCCCCGACCCACAGCCAAGTTGTCCGACTCGGTGCCGCCACCGGTAAAGACCACATCTCCACGTTCGAAACCGGTGGCTTCAGCGAGGATCGCTCGGGCTTCGTCGAGTGCTTGACGAGCACGACGGCCGGCTCGATGCGACGCGGTGGGGTTGGCGTGGCGTTCGCCAAACCACGGGAGCATCGCGTCGAGCGCTTCGGGGCGCAGCGGTGATGACGCTGCGTGATCGAGGTATGCGGGCACACCCCCATGGTATTGGCTATTCAGCGTGTGTAATCGCTGCGCATTCTCATTCGATGGCCAGTTCGGCCAGGCCACCTTCTCGAAGCTGGCGGGCTGCCAAGACGGCGACGAGGTAGGGCTCGGGCAACAGGCCGTGCAAGTTGTCATGTCCGAGGAGTTGTGAAGTCGACGTGGCCAGTCGGGGGCCGAGCTCGGCTCTCGCGTCAGTGGAGAGCTGCGGTGTCCGCAGCAGGAATGAACGAATCAGTCGTTCCTGTTCGGGTCGAAGCTTGGCTACGTCCATCGCCGCGACGATGTGCTCGGCACCCATCGGCGGGGTGAACGGGACGGCGGGGATGTGGCTGATGGAGCGAGGGTCGATGATGACGAAGGTTCCTGCTGCGAAGTCGCCCAAGCGTTGCGAGCGTTTGGTGAACATGACCGCCACAATCGCGATGGACCCAAGGCTGAAGATGATGTCGATGATTTGAAAGAGTGATCGGATAAACGCTTCGCGAAAACCAATGGGGCCAGCTTCGAGCGTGACCGTACGAAGTCCGAGCGCAAGTTTCCCGACGGTGCGGCCTCTGAAAAAGGTCTCGCTGACGATCGGGTAGCCGAATACACAGAGGAACGCGAAGATAAATTGACTGACCAACGATGGGGTTGGAGGCAGCAGTCCTAACAGCGGCGACGCGATTGCCAAAATCCCGCCCACGAGCAGAATGTCGATGAGCCGGGCTGCGCCTCGGTGCCCAACGCCGGCGACCTCAAGATCGAGCACGACCCCTTGGGGCGTCACGATTCCGCGTCCGGCAGAGATGACTGCGGTCATGGCGTCAAGCCCATGATGGACGGTTGGTGATCACGACCTCCACGCTAGACCCGCTACCGTTGAGTTCGTGGGAAATCTCGACAGTTACGTGCTTACGAACACGCCCGAATGGCAGCGGCTCGAAGAGCTGGTCAAGAAGGCTGGCACGCGCGGTAACGGCCTCGAGAGCGACGAACTCGACGAGTTGCTCGCCCGATACCAACGAACGTCGGCCCACCTCTCTCACGTGCGCAGCACCTATGGCGATCCTCAGGTCATTGCTCGCCTCACGCGGGTCGTCGCCTCTGCCCGAGCGTTGATCTACGGATCGCAGCCGCGCGCCGGCGGCGCGTTGCGGAACTTTTTCACCAACACATTCCCAGCAGCGGTATGGAACGCTCGCGTCGCGATCTTCATCTCGGCGGTTGCGCTTCTCCTTCCAGCATTCGCGACAGGTGCCTGGATTGCGAACTCCCCCGCTGCGATCGATGCGTTCGCGCCCGAGGCACTTCGAGAGGCCTACATCAACAACGACTTCGAGGCGTACTACTCATCGGCACCTGCTGCCGAGTTCTCGACGCAGGTCTTCATCAACAACATCCAGGTGTCCTTTCTGGCGTTCGTATCGGGAATCGCTGCCGCCGTGCCGACCACGCTGCTGCTCGCATTCAACGGCGCAAACATTGGTCAGGCTGGCGGCCTCTTTCACGACGCTGGGCAGGCCAGCGTGTTTTGGGGCCTGATCTTGCCCCACGGCCTCCTCGAGATCACGGCGATCATCGTCGCGGGAGGTGCGGGCATGAAGATGGGTTGGGCACTGGTCGTTCCGGGAGATCGAACCCGAGCAAATGCTCTTGCAGAAGAGGCGCAGAAGGCAGCGTCGATCATCATCGGTCTCGTCATCGTGTTCGTGATCGCTGGCCTGATCGAAGGTTTCGTGACACCTTCGCCGCTCGACACGTGGGCACGGATATCGATCGGCGCCGCAGCGTTCGCTGCGTTCTGGGCGTATGTGATCGCCCTCGGCCCGGCCGCAGCAGCGATGGGCCACACCGGCGCCATCCGCGATGCCGTAAGAATTCAAACCACCGACGAATAGGCGTCAGCTCGGCCAGAGTCACGGCCGAATCGGACTACAACCGGCCTTTTGCTTTGACGTCGAGGTAGTGGTCCATCAGTCGCGCTGCAAGTTTTCCCGGTGGGGCGTCGATGA
Organism: uncultured Acidimicrobiales bacterium; assembly: GCA_964451305.1. GTDB lineage: Bacteria > Actinomycetota > Acidimicrobiia > Acidimicrobiales > SHLQ01 > SHLQ01. Next base: position 93,647 of record CAYVHV010000005.1, read on the forward strand.
CCGTCGCGCCGGTGCGGCGTAGTTCGGCAATGGCTCGTTTTCGCTCGGCGAGAGCTGCGACCGCTGCAGCGTGGCGATGGGCTGTCTCGGCGTCGACTGGTACTTCGGTGGCCCATTGTTCGACTTCGGGATCTTGAACCGAGGCGATGACGACGACGTGAGAACGGGTGAGCAACGGGAGCGCTGGAAGGAGGAACTCGCCGATGGTTTGTTCAACCAGTTCGGTGTGGATGATCAGCATGGTGCGCCGAGAGAACCGGAGCAGGACTTCGGTGAAGGCGGTGTGGTAATCGCTTTCGGTGAGTTCGGGTTCGATGTCATACATCGCGTTGGTGACTTGACTGAGTTGGGTCGAGCGAGCCGATGCCGGCACAGCGGTTCGCACCGCGTCGTCAAAGACCATGAGGCCTGTCCGGTCGCCGAGTCCGACCGCAACGGTCGTAACAGCCATGATTGCGTCCATCGCGTGTTCGACACGAGGAACGCCAGCGACTTGGCCAGCCATCAGCCGTCCGTTATCCATGATGTTGATGACCGTCTGGTTTCGCTCGGTCCGGTAGGTGCGGACGATCATGCGATTTGCCCGGGCGGTTGCCGACCAATCGATCTTTCGGAACTCGTCATCGACGGTGAAGTCTCGAAGCTGTTCGAATTCGGACCCACCCCCGCGCATCCGAGCGGACCGGAGCCCCATATCGAGTCGGCTTCTCCGAAGTCGGAGCTCCGCTTCTGCCCGGCTCGGGAATCGAGGGAGGACGCGGAGTTGCTCCGGTTGCCATCTCGTTTGTTGCCGCCCAGCGAACCCGAGCGGCCCATCGATGCGAAGGACGAGTTCGCCGATCTCAAAGTGTCCGCGGCGGATGGGTTCCAGGTCGGTCTCAACCGTGGCGGTTCGACCAGCATCGAGGTCGAGGTCGATGCGTCGAGTTTGCAACCTCAAGGACGGCGCGAACTCGTCGGCGAAGGTCATCGATACCGGGCGCTTCGCCCCGTTGGTGACCGTCCACGAGGCTGTACCTTGCCGGTCGAGCGCGACCGACTTTGGGAGCGTCCGTTCGATCGTTACGAGCGCGGGGTTTGGTGTGAGGGAGTAGTCCACCGCCCACACGAGTCCGACGATGAGCAGGACGCCGATCAGCACGAGCCACGCGTTCGCGCCGAACAGCACCACCGCTGGCGACAGCAGCGCTGCGAACAACGCGAGTCGTCGGCGGATGATCATGAGCGGGGTCTCTCGATCATCAGCGAGGGACGGGAACGGACTCGAGTAATCCGTCGAGCACGATGTCGGCAGTGACCCCTTCGAGTTCGGCTTCGGGTTGCACTGCGAGTCGGTGTCGTAGTCCGGGCTTGGTGATCAACTTGACATCGTCGGGGGTAACGAAGCTCCGACCGGCCATCCACGCCCACGCCTTGGACAAGCCGAGCAGCGCAACACCACCGCGAGGCGATACCCCGAGGTCGACGACCGGCGACGTGCGGGTCGCCCTGACGATCTCGGTGATGTAGGACAAGATCGAATCATCGACCTGCATAGCGCGCACTTCAGCCCGCGCTTGTGCGAGGTCGGCTGCGCTCGCGACGGCTTGCACGCCGTTCGACGAAACTTCGTGGAGGTTGAGTCCTCGGTGGTGACGAGCGAGCACTTCTTGTTCTGAGTCTCGTTCGGGGTAGCCGACGTAGATCTTGGCGAGGAAGCGGTCGAGTTGCGCCTCGGGCAGCGGATAGGTGCCTTCGTACTCGACGGGGTTCTGGGTGGCGATGACCATAAACGGGTCAGGCAGCTCGCGGGGGACGCCAGCAACGGTTGCCTGGCGTTCCTCCATGACTTCGAGCAGCGCAGCTTGGGTCTTCGGCGGGGTTCGGTTGATCTCATCGGCGAGGAGCAGGTTCGTAAAGACCGGACCCTCACGGAAGTTGAACTCGCCGGATGCTTGTTCGTACATCAACTGGCCGGTGATGTCGCTCGGCATCAGGTCGGGGGTGAACTGGATACGAGCCATCTCGACGCTCAAGGTCGATGCGACCGTCTTGACGAGGAGGGTCTTGGCCACACCGGGGACGCCTTCGAGCAGAATGTGTCCATCTGCGAGTAGGGCTGCAAGGAACCCTGCGAGCACACCCTCTTGTCCAACGACGACTTTCGAAACCTCATGGCGCACCGCTTGGACCATCGACAGTTGCTGCTGGTTCGCAACCTGTGGTGTCGCAGCAGGCTGTGGTGTCGCAGCAGGCTGTGGTGTCGCAGCAGGCTGTGGTGTCGCAGCAGGCTGTGGCGTCGGCACCGCCCCATCTGGGGAAGGAATTGGAGGTGGTTGTTGATCAGCCACTGGTGGTCCTTTCGTCAACGAACGACATTTCATCTGAGCGTGCGAGTGTCGCCACTCCACCCCGATCTACTCGTTCTCGAATTTCGATTAGTTCTTTGGACAGCGCGACGAATTCATCATCGGTTGTCGGTGCCGGCCCATCGAGAACCCGTATGAGTTCGTCACGGCCGTTGGCACCACTCACCGCTGTCGCCAACTCTAGAACGGTCGCATCGGCCGGCATTCCCACCCGGCGAGCAAGATCTGTCCGGAGGTCGTTTCGGAGAATCTGGCTCGACCGCAGCCGAGACTCGGGAGTACGCGCATAGAGACGGCCGATCGCGTCGACGTACGACGAGCTGGGGAGCTCGATCGGCAGCGGTTCAGCGACGGGCGAACCGAGGCGACGCGCCACCGCGAGTACGTAGATCAGCGCGGCAATGGTCAAGGCTGCGAACAGGACCTTGACCCGCGTGTCGATCAATTGCCACAACGTTTGGGTTCCGGCACCGACTGGATTGCCCTCGTCGTCGAGGGGTGTGAGGTCGCCCCCGTTGAAAGGAATCGCATTGCCCTGGCCGTCCCGACGGACCTGATCGCCATTGGTTGCGGTGTCTCCGACGTTGTTCGGGCTGACCCCCTCGGCGGGTTCGAAGAAGATCGGTGCTTGGGGAAGAAAGCCGACCGTCGGTGCTTGTTCGAGGGTCGAGAGTCGGGCGGCGAGCGCACCGTTGTCTCCGTCGTCAAGCGATCGGTTCATCAGAGCCGCCATCGATGCGAGCCGAATGATCCGCCCTTCCCCGAGAGGACGTTCGACGACATACCCGCCATCGCTATCGCCAAAGCACGACGAGTCGCCGTCCTCGGCGATCGCAGGTGCATATTCGAGGGCGCGAATTTCGGTAACGCCAGAAAGTGCCTCGATCGTACATGTGCCTTGAGCGACGAGATCTGTTTCTTCGATCGTCGATGCTCGAAGCCCGGGTCCGTTACCTACGTCGATCGACGTGATCAATATCCCGCCTTGTTCGACCCATTCGAGGAGCGGCACCCACGACTCGACAAAGTCCTCCCCTCCGACCGCGGTGAACGGCTGAAAAGCGGTGGTGGCGAGGACGGCGACATCGATCGACTCGTCGGGGTGGGAGACGTCGATCCTCGTTTGCCCACCCGTTTCTTCGACGAGGAGGCGATACGCGAGCAGCCCTTCCGGACCAGTGCCTTCCGGATCGGCAAAACCACCGACCGGGTCGGCTCCTTGATCTTGGGAGAAAAACCCGATCGCAAAAACCGCCCCGACGATTGCGACAAGGAGTATCGCAAGGACCGGCGACGACCGTTCCCTACCGAGCGATGGGCTCGATGCACTCGCCGTCATGACGATGCCTCGGCGGTGGTCACGGTGTTGAGTTTGTCCAACAGAACGTGGACATGTTCCATGTCGGATTGGTCGATGTTGATGTCGCTATAGAACGCTCGCTCAAACGAGCGGGCTGCCGTTTCATACGGCGGCAAAAGGTCGGGCTGCCTGCTCTGAACCGCCGCGGCGAAATCGCCCGTTGTTGCACCCGATATCTCTCGAGCGATGTTCGCATCGATGAGCCCCACGATGCTGAGGCGAAATCCTGCGATGACCGCCTGGCGCCAGTCGCCCGCAGCGATGTGTTTTCCCATCAGGGACCGAAGTTCTTCGGGTTCAACGACCGCATCGAACACGACCCTCGTTTTGGAATCTGCTTCCTCAACTTTGGGGACCCGGGTCTTTGCCGCTCGGTAGATCGCGAACACCAGCAGCGCACCGGCGAGGACGAGCAACACGATCGCCAAGCCACGTCCAGCTGCCCCGCCTACGCCTCCAAAGACACCGAAGAGGTCGCCGAGGAAGTCCAGGACGAATTCGATGACTCGGTCGACGGTGCGTTGGAAGATGCCAGGTTCGTTGGCACTCAAGAACCGTTCACTGCCGAGAATGTCGTCGGCGATGTCGTTGGCTTCTTCGTTCGTAACTTCAGCCACGGAACCTCAGCGCTTTCGAGATTGCCTTCGACGAGTCGAAGCTCCTGTCGAGTGCCATGTAGAGGTCGATGCCCTCTCGACGAACCCGAAGATCGAGGTACAGCACAACCGATGTGGCTGCGGTGAACGCGACGACGACAACCGATGCCACGACGTCGAAAACTCCCCCGGTTATCCAGACCGGAACATCGAGCTGGTTGAGCAAGAACGTGGGAGCAAACCGCAGCGAAAGGTCCATGACCTGGCCGGCACCCGCGACTGCCACGAACACGATCAGACAATGGATGAACTTTGCATTCGCGAGTTGTCTGCTTCGTCGCAGGGTGTCGGCAACACCGAGGCCTTCGGCACCCATTGCCGGTGCAGCGACGATAAAGAAGCTCCCGATTATCACGGCGAGCAGACCCAAGCTGATGATGCCGCCGAAGACGATGGCGACGTGGGTGACCACCCATACGGCGATGATGACCGGGCTTCGTTTCAGCGATGACTTGAGCAGATCGGGCATCGATATCGAGGTGCGTGCGTACCACGCCGCGGTGATTTCGCCGTAGATGGCAGCAACGGTGAAGAGTGCAATGGACTCGAATACGAGAGCGCCAAATCCGTTCGCAACAGCGCTGGGCTGGTCGATGCTCGAGATCAGAATGTCGACGGTTCGGTCAGGTCGGTTCCCTCGGAGCGACGAACCAGGCAGCAACAAGATCAGTAGTTGCAGCGGCAGAACAACGATTGCAGCGAGCCCGAAGAACATCGCTGGGTTGATGCGTAAGAGGGTCAGCGCCTCGTCGATGATGGCGAGCGGCGTGCGCGCCAAGAGCGGCGGGAGTTCCTCTCGGGAGGGAACTGGCAGTGGACGACCCACGCTTGCGTTGGATTGCACCTCGGTCACTAGGCCATTCTTAGTCGGTGACGGACATTGCGAGAGAGATGGTAGGAGACGGATCAGCAGGTTTTGGGCCGGCTCGCTATGGAGATAGCTTCGCCGATGTCTACGACGAGTGGTACGCGGATGTCTCCGATGCCGAGGCGACGGCAACCTTCGTCGACCGATTCGGCGAGTCTCAACGGATTCTGGAATTGGGAGTTGGCACGGGGCGCCTGTCGACTCCGCTCGCCCGCTCGGGCCACCGTGTCGTTGGTATCGACGCATCCCTAGCGATGCTCGAGCGATTCCACGGGGTCGAGGACCCGTTCGTCTCGTTAGCCGTTGGCGCGGACATGGCCGTTCTGCCGTTCTCCGATGACTCCTTCGATACCGTCCTCGTGGCCACGAACACACTGTTCAACCTGTTCGAGGCTGGAAGCCAACAGACGTGCTTTGAAGAATGCCATCGCGTTCTTCGACTGGGCGGCCGACTGATCGTTGAAGCCATGGTGCCCGCCCCACCCGACCCCCATCTCGATCGGCTCGTCACGACCAAGTCATTGACGGTCGATACCGCTGTTTTGACCGCAACGGTGCGAGATATTGAGAACCAGGAAATTACCGGCCAGCACATCGAGATCTCCGAAGCTGGCATTCGGATGCGCCCATGGAAGATCCGTTATTCGACTCCGACACAACTCGATGAGATGGCGGGCGCTGCGGGCTTCCGTCTTGGCGATCGATTCGCCGATTGGGCCGAGAACCCGTTTACCGAAGATGACCCCAGCGCGGTGAGCACCTACGTCGCGATCTAAGCCCGATCGTTTAGCGCCCTACACGGCCAGGGCTTCGAGGCGTTCAAAGATGTAGGGCTCTGGTCGTACCGGCTTGCCAGTGCGGTCGGTGACCGCAACGGTGACTTCTGCGGTCGCGATGAGGTCTTCGCCGCGACGGATCTCTTGTTGCCAGACCGTCGATGCCCGTGCGAACTTCGCCACTGCGGTCGAGATGACGAGATCGTCTCCGGCTGTTGCAGCTGCACGGAACCGGACCTCGACTTTGGTCACGACGAACTGGAAGCCTTCGTTCTTGAGGACGTCGAGCCCGAGGTCGACGTCGACGAGTGCTTCGACCCGTCCAATTTCGAAGTAGGTGACGTACATGGCGTGGTTCACGTGGTCGTACGGATCGAGTTCGTGGAAACGAACCCGGTGATGAGTCATGTTCGCGGGCATGCCTGACCGTAACCTGAATCGATGGTCGCAATCACCGTGGAAACCGAAATCGATGCTCCCCCGGCAGTGGTATGGGCCGATGTCCGAAATATCGCGAGCCATGTGGAGTGGATGCACGACGCGGAATCGATTTGGTTCACCTCCGAACATAAGGAAGGGGTTGGCACTTCGTTCGATTGTGAGACGGTTGTTGGCCCAATTCGGTTGACCGATCGCATGGAGATCACCGAGTGGGTCGACGAGGCAACGATTGGGGTGCGCCATAGCGGTGTCGTCACCGGTGTGGGGGCCTTCACGCTCTCGCCGCTGCCCGGGGGGAGAACCTTGTTCCGGTGGGCTGAAGAGTTGACGTTTCCGTGGTTTCTCGGCGGACCGGTCGGTGAAGTGCCGGGTCAGCTCGTCCTAAAAGCGATCTGGAAACGAAACCTGCAACATCTCGCCAAGCGATTCAAACATGGCGAGTTCTCCACCGCTTGAGGTTGTCAAAATCGCGTTCTCTACGAGCGCAGCGCGAGATCTGTGATCGCGGGTTAGAACAGCGGATTCATCCACGTGGAGCTGATGAAGTAGGCCGCAGCGAATAGTACGGCGCCGAGCACGCCGCAGACGGCTAGTTGTGCTTTGTCGCCTTTGATAACCGGCTTGTTGCCAAAGTTCGCGCCGTAAAAGAGGATGCCGAGAAGGAACCCGGTCAGAAGTCCTCCGAGGTGTCCACCGAGGCTGATACCGCCCCGGAAGCTGAAGAGCACGTTGATAACGATCAGGAATCCAAGGCCGGTATCGAAGAGGCCCACTCCCCTGCTTCGCAACAGGAAGACCATGAATCCAATGAGGCCGAAGACCGCTCCGGAGGCGCCGACGACGGGGATCGCTGGGTCGAGGAGGATTGCGCCGAACGTTCCGCCGAGTAGCGACACGAAATAGATGGCGATGAACTTTACTTCGCCGGTGACCTTCTCGATCTGGCGTCCGAGTTGCCACAACAGGTACATGTTGAAACCGATATGGAGGATGTTGGCGTGAAGGAAGCCACCGCTGACGATCCGCCAGATCTCGTTGTTCTCCCAGATCGCCGGGCCCCACGTGGCAAACGTACCGGCGACATCGACGGTGGTGAGCCCGACCGTCGCGAAGTACGCGAGAACGTTGAGCCCGACCAGCACCTTGGTGATCGTGAAATTCGAACCCGGCAGATTTCGGGCGTTATAGATCTTCTGGGTGCCGGCGTTCTTGGTGCATTCAGGGCAGTGAACGCCGACGGAGGCCTGATGACGGCAATCGACGCAGATGTGGCGATCGCAGCGCTGACAGCGGATACCGGTTTCCCGGTCGGGGTGCCGGTAGCACACCTCTTCGCCGACGACGGCGTCTTGTGGTTCGTGAGCGCTCATAGTGATATAAGCGCTGAGAATAGCGGGTTCATTCCGCATTTGGTGCGGAGCGACTACCGTTCATATTCAATGTCTGACAGCGCACCCACTCCAACACCAGCAGATCTGCCCGACGAACTCGTCGAACGGTTGACCGAGCTCGCCCAAATTCCGCAGATTCTCGTCGCCACCGACTACGACGGAACGATCGCTCCGATCGTCAACGACCCAATGCGGGCCGTTCCCGATCGTGAGGTTGCCGTTGCTCTCCGGTCGTTGGCGCTGCTCGACCAGACCGCGGTCGGAATTATCTCGTCTCGCGCCTTGCGCGACCTCGCAGCGTTGAGCCGTCTCCCCGCCGAGATTCATCTCGTTGGAAGCCATGGCAGCGAGTTTGATGTCGATTTCGCGCTGCAGATGGATGAGGCTACGCAGGCTCGCCGTGATGCGTTGGGTGAGCAGTTGGCCGATATCTGCCGTCGGTATCCGGGCACCTCGCTCGAGCAGAAGCCTGCGTCGGTTGCATTCCATACCCGCAACGCGGACGCCGACGTTGTCGCCGATGCGGTGGCGGAGGTCGAAGCGCTCGCTGCTGCGGACGATTCACTCGTCTATCGCACGGGAAAGATGGTCTCCGAGATCGGGGTGATGGCTGCCGACAAGGGCAAGGCACTCGAGGTCCTCCGAGCCAACGTCAGCGCGACCGCGGTTCTCTACGTGGGAGACGACACGACCGATGAGGTCGCATTCGCGTCGCTCTCGGGGCCTGACGTCGGCGTGAAGGTCGGGGACGGCGAAACGATTGCCGCTCATCGAATTGGAGACACCGCGGACGTTGCGTTGATGCTCAGCACCCTGTGTTCGCTTCGGAGCGAATGGCTGGCGGGCGCTGGTTTGGTTCCGATCGAGCAGCACAGCCTTCTGTCGGATCAACGCACCGCCGCTATCGTCACGCCCGACGCCCGAATCACATGGTTTTGCGCACCGCGTCTGGACGACCCTGCGATCTTCGCCGAATTGCTCGGCGGACCGACCGCAGGCTACTTCTCCGTGGCTGCGGCCGACGGTGCTGCACCGAGCCTGCAGCGATATGTCGAGAACACGATGATGCTCGAGACCGTGTGGCAGGACGTGACCGTCACCGACTACCTCGATGTTTCCGATGGCCGGCCAACGCTGCTCGCTGGTCGCAGCGATGTGATCCGTCATCTCAGCGGGAGCGGCACCGCTGTGGTCGAGTTTGCTCCGCGGCTCGACTTCGGCCGCTTCCCCACCCAGATCGAGCAGCGAACCGATGGACTCGAGGTCAGTGGTGCACGTGACCTGATCGTTCTGCGCTCTCCCGGCGTCGAGTGGTCGATCGAATCGGTCGGCCAACATCAGACGGCAATGGCTCATATCGATCTGTCCAAGGGGCCGGTCACCCTCGAACTACGTATCGGAACGGCAAGCCTTCGAGCCGAAGCCGACGAATCCCGCAAGCGCGATCACACTCGCCGCTTCTGGGCGGATTGGGCCGACAAACTCGAAGTACCGTCGGAGGCAAGCGCTCACGTTCGCCGTTCAGCGCTCGTGCTCAAGGCACTCGTCTATGGACCGAGCGGCGGCATCGCAGCAGCCCCAACGACCAGCCTTCCCGAGTACATCGGCGGTGTCCGAAACTGGGACTACCGCTATTGCTGGCTGCGTGATGCTGCGTTGAGCGCGGCGGCGCTCGTGCGTCTCGGAAGCCATGAAGAGGCAATGGACTATCTGGACTGGGTCCTCGGAGTGTTGGACGCTGGTGATGGCCAGCCCGAGCGTTTGAACCCGCTGTACGCGCTCGACGGCGGCAAGCTTCCGCCTGAGGCTGACATTACCGAGCTCGCCGGATACGGCGGCTCGCGGCCGGTCCGTGTCGGAAACGCAGCGGACAACCAGGTGCAGCTCGACGTGTTCGGCCCGATCGTCGACCTCGTCCGCCTGTTGGGCGAACGCGGTGCGCCGTTGTCGGCTCGCCACTGGCGCCTCGTCGAAGCAATGGTCGGCGCAGTCGAGCTGCGATGGACCGAACCCGATCACGGTATTTGGGAAATTCGCTCAGCACCTCGACATCACGTCTATTCAAAGGTGATGTGTTGGGTCACTGTCGACCGTGCGATCAGGATCGCCGAAGAGGTATTCGAGCGAGAGCGGCCCGAGTGGGAAGTCCTTCGTGAGACGATCTCGACGAACATCTTTGACCACGGGTGGAACGAGACCGTCCAGTCGTTTACCAACGCATACGACGGCGTCGATCTCGACGCGTCGGTGCTCAGCGTTGGCCTGTCCGGTTTGGTCGCACCCGATGATCCTCGCTTTGTCGGCACGGTCCGCGGCGTCGAAGCGCAGTTGCGCGAGGGGCCAACGGTGTACCGATACCACCACGAAGACGGCCTGCCCGGCGCCGAGGGTGGCTTCCATCTGATGACGTCGTGGTTGATCGATTCGTACGCGTTGTTGGGTGAGCATGAAGAGGCTGAAGCCCTCTTCCGCAAGCTGCTCGCTACTGCTGGTGACACGGGCCTGCTGTCCGAAGAATACGACCCGGTCACCTGCCGCTCTCTCGGAAATCACCCCCAGGCGTACAGCCACATCGGTGTGATCAATAACGCGCTGAGGTTGACGGCGAAGTAGGGCGCTCGCGGCCTTTACGAAGCTCCCATGAAAAATTGGTACGAGACTTGACGAATGTCGTCGACCGGTGAGAGTGTGTCCGTAGTCACACGTGACGATGATGAATCAGACGAGCTTCCCCAACGTTCTCTCACACCAGGCAGACAGAGGCCGCACGGCCAGTTGAGCCCACGGGAACGAGTAGAGATAGCACGCTCAGATTCGACGGAGAGGTCGCCGCAAGGCGGCCTCTCTACTTTTTTGTGTGGACCATCTCTTTGCCTGGACCCACTCTTTGTCTGGACAACGAGGTCTCGTCCAATAGGCGATGCCCGTTACACGGTTTGTTTTGTCCGTTCGGATGGCGCGTCCACGCTCGCCAAGTAGAACTCGATCGAAAGCCGGCGCAGGTCTTCGATCCCGGTCGGCCACGGCGTGAGGCCATAGCGCTCGAACGCTGACTCAAACCAGCCGGGCACGGCCCAATAGTCTTCGGTGAGTTCGCCAGTGGTCAGCCGCCCGATGCCTCGATCGCAGAAGATCTCCCCGGTCTCGAGAAGCACGATCTGGTATTCGTACGCGACGTTCGAATGGTCGACCTCGGTCGCGAGCACCCAACCAGCGACCGGTGCCGCGACGATCTTGCGGCGTTTCGACGAGTGGATACCGCTGATCTCGACGTTCGGTTCAATATCTGCCATGTAGGTCTCTGCGTAGCTGCGACATGCGGCGATCATGCGGGACTGCACCGCCATTGCCTCCCGAGCAACATCGCCACGATCCGCGCGATCGATGTGCTCAACGTGGCCTATCGGGGCGCAAAACCCGCACTCGCTCTGTCCTCTGACCAGGTGCGAGTCACAGCGCACCTGCAAGCATTTCGGACATGCCCGGTGCGCATGCGCACCGCATCTGCAATCAGCCATCTTCACCCACTCTTGACCTACTCGGGTCACACTACATGGCTGCGCTTGGTCGCCGTGCGATTTTCGACAACGAGTAGAACGCAACGAAACGCGCCCCACGCGACGACACTCAGTTCACTGCTCTACCAGTATTCCTCGAAGTGAATGTTGCCCGGTTGGTCACGCCTGTTGATGGTGAATCCGCGTTCGACGAGAAGCTCGATCACGCCGGTTGTTTCGGGGAACGCCACCGTGGTATTTCCTTCGGCATCGGTCTCTTCTTCCGGGAGACCGATCATTGCTGGATTGCCACACAAGAACGCATGGGTCGTACCGGGGTCGAGCGGCGCGCCGAGCGCTGCTTCGATATCCCCATCACGAATCAGGTCCTGCAGATACCGCTTTGGCACATCTGGTTCGCGGGTCGGCATCGGCAGGTAGTGGTAGTTCGGGAATCGCTGTTCGAGCGCCCGGTGTGCATCGAGGTACCCGAGGTCCTTCCAATTCCGAACCGTCACCGTCGACACGATCGGGCCGGTGTGGCCCTTGCGAAGCAGCTCGACGACCATCGAATTGTGTGGTGCCTCGCCGGTTCCTGTTGCGAAGAAGACAACGGCCTCATCGGGGTTCGCTACGGCGTTCAAGGTGTACCGCCCAGCAACCTTTGGACCGAGGTAGATACGGTCACCGACCTTCTTGGTGGCAAGCCGCGGGGTCAACGCCGATACGTGCTCATCGTCAGCGGGGACGAGCACGATGTAGAACTCGAGTTCTTCGGTGTCGGGTGGCGCAAAGTAGCCAGACTCTTCAAACATGGCGTGCGAGATCGAGTACGAACGACGAATGAGTTTGTGCCAGCGCTCATCGATACCAGGGTCGACGCAGTTGTCGACGCGGTCTTCCCAGAAGCCAAGTCCGAGCGACGCATACTGGCCCGGGATGTGCGAGGTGTCGCCGTGATCGGGCCGAACTCGCAGGACCCAGAGATCGGAGTGACGCTGTTCGAAGCGAGTGATGGTCGCGTTGTAATGCTCTTCTCGAAGCTCGGCGATGGCCGACTCATGGCGCACCCGACGCTGCACGACCGAGGGCGCTTCTGGAACCTCGAGTGCGGGGAAACATGCCTGTGAGAGCAAACGGCCGATTTCCCACGCGTGTCCGTGAGGAACATCGACATCAGCTTCAGGCCCACCGAGGAACCACACCTTGTTACTCTCGACCGCCGCTGGCGTGATGCCGAGATCACCGAGCGGCATTCGGGCACGCGTCGATGCAAAGACGATGTGGTCGAACTCAAGATCGGGAGTGCGTCGATCGTTGAAGTAGGCGATTGGGAATTCGTCCTTATCGCCGATGTCATCGGGGACTGAGCGGTACAGGATCGTTGCTCGCCGTTCATGTTCGAGCTTGCGAATCATCGTGTCGGCTACCGGTGCGAGCTGACCTGGGTCCATCCCGCCTGCGGCGACGACGACGCCTGCACCGGCGGCCGATGCCTGCCCGGCGATTTCCACCGCATGGTTGGTGTGGCCAACGACGAGGATGTCGCTATCGCTGAGGTGCTCGGGCAACGTGTCGATCGTGACCCTGTCGGAGAGTGTGGCTGCGATCGGTGGTTGATAGTCAGGGTCGCGGTGAAGTTCTGCGACCAAGCAGCCACCTGCGACGTAGGTCCGCTGCTCGGTGGTGACGATGACGTTTTCGCCGTCGTGGTCGATGCTGAGCAGCTTCTCGCCGTACCCGACTTCGAGTTGGTGTTGGGGAACGAGTTCTGGAAACGCGATGGCGTTTCCTTGCTCGATAACCCGCACTCGGGACAACCCGGCATCTTGGGTCGAGATGGCGACGGACAAACCGCCGACCGTACCTCCGACAACGATCAGGTCGTATTCGGCCCGATCGGTCGTCTGGCCGCTTCCGCTATCCGACATTGCTGCTCCCTAGGTAGTACGCCTCTGATACTACTCGTCTCAACAAAAACGGCGATTTGGGCGAACCGCGTCCGAAAGATGACCTTTCACAGGAATCTTCGAACCGGCTCAGTAGTTCGTATGATTGACATGATGAAAGAATCGCCAGTTGCTGCGGCAGCTTCCACGACGGGGTCTGCTCCTGCAGATCAAGACGCGGCTTCGATCGAGGCCGAAGTCGCGAAAGTGATCGCGGCTGTCCGTCCGGCTGTCCAAGCGGACAAGGGCGATATCGAACTGGTGTCGGTCGACATTGAAACCGGCATCGTCGAGGTCGAGTTGAAAGGCGCCTGTGTGAGCTGCCCGGCGTCGTCCCAGACGTTGAAGGCCGGCGTCGAACGCATCATGAAAAACCGTGTGCCCTCAATTACCGAAGTCGTCAATATCGGCCAGGTCTTCTATTCCGATGGCACGGCGGTCACGTTGTAGTGGCGTACCTGCTCGCGCATCAGGAAGGCTGGGATGAGATTCTTCTCGTCGTCGGCCCAATCGCGATTCTTGGCGGCCTGTTGTGGCTGGCGAACCGTCGCGCCGACCGCTTGACCGAAGAGCTCGACTAACGCCAATCCCCCTCGGTATTAGGTTGCGGGCCGTTCGTGGATGACCGCTCCGAGCTTGCGAAGGTCTCCAGCGAGGTCCGGGTAACCACGGCAGACGTGTCCCTCATCGGAGACGATCGTTTGGCCGTCCGCACCCAGCGCGGCAACGATAAGCGCCGCTCCAGCCCGAATGTCGTGGCTGACGACCTTGGCGCCGTGAAGACGTTCGACACCTTTGATCACCGCATGGTTTCCATCGGTCCGGACTTCCGCGCCGAGACGTACGAGCTCGTCCACGTAGCGGAATCGACCTGCGAAAAGGTTCTCGGTGACGATGCTCGTGCCATCGGCAACGCACAGCATCGATGCGAGAAATGGTTTGTAGTCGGTGGCGACGCCCGGGTACGGCAGCGTCGAAAGGTCGACGGCGTTGAGGCGTTGGTTCGCCATTGCCCAGATTCCATCTCGGTCAGGCGACGTGCGCAATCCCATCTCGCCAACCTTCTGACACACCATGTCCATATGGTCATAACGAGCATCACGAAGCAAGATTTCGCCGCCGGTGACCCCGAGCGCAGCGAGGAATGTCGCCGCTTGGATCCGGTCCGGGATACAGCGGTGGCTGACGGGTTCGAGAAGGTCGACGCCGGTGATGGTGATTCTCGATGTTCCGGCTCCGACGATTCCAGCACCCATCTTGTTGAGCATCGACGCAAGGTCGGCAATCTCGGGCTCGCGTGCTGCGTTCTCGATGTGGGTGACACCATCGGCGAGAGCTGCGGCCATCATGATGTTCTCGGTCGCGCCGACGCTCGGGAAGCCGAGGACGACCTCTCCCCCGCTCAGTTTGTCGGCGGTTCCGACCAAACCTTCGGGCTGCACATCGAAGGTGGCTCCCAACGTTTCTAGACCGGTGAGGTGCATATCGATCGGGCGATGACCGAAGTCGTCGCCGCCAGGAATGCCGACCTCAGCGCGTCCGTAGCGGGCGATCAATGGCCCGAGGATCGCGGTGGATGCTCGCATCTGTTCGACGAGTTCGAATGGAGCGACGGGATTGATGTTCTCGATTTCGATCTCGACGGTGCCGGGTCTACGGGTGGTGCGAGCACCCATCGATTCGAGCAGCTTGCACATGACGCCGACATCGAAGATGTCGGGCACGTTGTAGATCGTGTGGGTCCCCTCAGCCAAGACCGTGGCCGCCATAAGTTTCAGGACGGAGTTCTTTGCTCCGCTTATCGTCAGCTCACCTGAGAGGGGTGGGCCAGGTTCGATCACAAATTCGGTGGTGGACTGTCCGGACATCGCTGCCAGTATTACCCGAGTGACAACGCAGCGCAGGACACTCGTCGTGAATGACGATGAATTGAAAGCTCTTCGCGCCCCCAAAGACGGGATTCTTCTCGAACAAGCGGGGGCCACACCCGACGAGTTCGGCCTTGCTGAAGGCCCGTTTTCGACCTGGACCCGCACGTTGGCTGTAACTCCTGGGGCAGAACCAGGCACCCACTCGGTGGATGAAGTCGTCATCTGGAAACTGTCGGTGCCCGTGTTCGGCCTCCTGTTTTGGGTGCCATTCTGGTTTCACGTCCGAGGCGGTCAACGGAATCCAAACCCGTGGTGGGCACCCGCCGGACGACTCGATACTCGCGCCGGTCAAGCGATCGGCCTCCTCGGGGTCATCGCAATCGTGAACGGGTTTCTCGGCACCGTCATTGGCCAGACCCTCACCTTCGCCGCCGACGAATTCTGCAACGAGTTCACGACTTCAGCCGACGGTTTACGGACGTGCGTTGACTCCGCTCATGACACTTCGGCACGAGCAAATGTGTTCACGATCGTTCGAATTTCGATCGTACTGTCACTGGCGCTCACGATCGCTGCCGATCGGTTTGGGCGCAAACGTGCCTTGACCATCGCGGTCACGATCTCATGTCTCGCTACCGCCGCGGGTGCCCTCGCCCCGAACCTGGCGCTGCTCACCGCATCACAGATCGTCTCTCGCGGTCTGGCGACCGGGCTGACGATCGTGCTGCTCGTGTTCGCAAGCGAAGAACTACCACCCAAGAGCAGGGCCTATGGGGTCTCGATGTTGATCCTGTTAGCCGGTCTCGGCGCTGGCATGGTCGTGTGGATCCTCCCCCTCGCCGACATTGCGGAGTGGGGCTGGAGACTCGTCTACGCAGCCGCGCTGATCTTCGTTCCTCTCGCACTATGGGCTGGCAGCCGGCTTCCGACAACGCGACGGTTCGCGCTCCACGAACGCCAAGGCACAACCCAGTCGTTATCGGAACTGTGGCAAAACCCGAAGCTGCGGGGTCGGCTCCTACTCCTTGGCGTCGGAGCTCTCCTCGCGACGGTTTTCGCAACGCCCGCAAGCCAGTTCGACAACCAGTTCCTACGAGACGAACTGGGCTTCACCGCCAGCCGCATCACCATCTTCACGCTTATCACCAGCACGCCGATCGGCATCGGCGTTCTCGCCGGCGGCATTCTCTCGGACCGCATTGGCCGTCGACCGATCGGTGCCTTTGGAACCGCTGTTGGCGTGTCGATGTCGGTGCTGTCGTTCTTCTCGAACGAGTTCTGGATCTTTCCGGTGCGGGCGATCGGAGTCGTCTTGGGCTCCGGGTTTGCCGTCGCTGGACTCGCTGTCTACGGACCGGAGCTATTTCCGACCCGGCTGAGAGGCACAGCCAACGGTGTGATCACCGCGTTCGGAGTGGTCGGTAGCGTCATTGGCTTGCAGCTGGTCGGCAGGCTCGCTGAACGATTCGATGCGTTCGGTCCAGCGCTGTCGGTCGCCGCCATCGCACCCGTCATGCTGGTGCTGCTGATCTTGTGGCGCTACCCGGAAACAGCGAACCTCACCCTCGAAGAGCTCAACGACGAAGCACCGCTTGAGGACGGACCCGCGAAGACTTCGTAAGACTTCGCTGTCGACTGGAGAGTTCTTGAACCATCGCGATATTGTTTCGCGCGTGGAATCGTTGACACGACGTCGTCTACTTCAGGGCGTGGGGGTAGCAAGTTTGACCGGCCTAGCCGGATGCTCTGCCGCGGGCGCACAACGCCCGTCGTTGATCAGTGCGACACCGTCGACCGAAGCACCTCGACGATTCGGACAAGAGCTTCGCTCCCCTGGCCAGGTCGCCAGCGAAGAGCGTCCTGCCCGCCAAGTAGGCGATGAGGAAGGCCTCGAAGACGACGCCTCAGAAGAAGATCCCTCAACAGATCGAGACGACCCCTACCGGTCGATTATCGCCACGGCGGTCGCATCCCAAGTCCAAGTGTTTGCTGATCCTGATGAAGGCGCCGAAGTCACCCACGTCATGAACAACCCGACGACGACGAACGGCCCGCTCGTCTTTCTCACGACGCTCAATGCTGGCGATTGGCATCAGGTGCTCCTTCCCGTGCGGCCGAACGGATCGACGGGATGGGTGCGCAACGCCGACGTCCAACTGGCCGAGCACATGTACCGGATCCAAGTCGACCTCCAAGACTTCCGCATGCGTGTCTTCGAACGAGGTGAAACGATCTTCGATGCGGTCGCAGGCGTCGCGTCCAACAACACACCAACCCCCGGTGGCGTGTACTACCTCACCGAACTCCTCGCACCGATCACGCCCAACAGCGCGTATGGTGCGTTCGCGTATGGCCTGTCCGGCTTCTCCGAAGTGTTCGAGACGTTCAACGGTGGGCCGGGCCAGCTCGGCATTCACGGGACAAACGATCCCGAGACGCTCGGCACCGCGGTGAGCGCTGGATGCATTCGTCTACACAACGACGATGTCAGCCGCTTGACCACATACCTTCCCCTCGGTGTTCCAGTAGCCGTTCTGGCATAGTCACTGCCGGGCGACGTGCCGCTCAGTCAGATCCGGATGTGAGGGCGGAATGCACGCGTTCGACGACAGCTGTTTCTTGTAGCCCTTTCGGCGAGTGCCCACCACCAACCCATTGCAGCTCGGTGGGTCCAGGAATCGCGCCGATGTGCGCTTCAAACTCGTCCGGTCGGCCGAATGGATCCTTCTCACCAGAGATGAACAGGGTCGGCACGGAGATCTCACCAAAGTGGTCGACTCGCAATTTCTCCGGCTTACCCGGCGGATGCAGCGGGTAGGACAACAGCAGAAGTCCAGCGACGGCGAGTCCCGACGCTGCAGCAACCGAGCATGAGCGCCCACCAAAGCTCCGCCCACCAATGACGAGGTCAGATGTTTCAACACCAAGCTCGTTCGCGAAGTTCTCGACCGCCTCGATGATCGTGCCAACGGCTTTAGGAACGCTCGTGGTTCCGAGCGTGAGCCGCAACACCGGCAGTTCTAGAGCGGCTTCGATCGCGACCAACGTCGAATGGTCGCGATCCGCGCTGGCTCCGGGGGTGAGTACGAGTCCGGCGGGAGATGTTGGAAGCACCATTTTCTGAACCCTATTGCGTTCTGATCCCTATTGCAGAAGGATCTCGCGCGCCTTCGATAGCTCGGCGATTCGTTCAGCCGCAGCTTCTTCCCCAGCGCCATGATCGGGGTGTGCGCTGCGCAGGAGGCGCCGATAGCTCTTCTGAATTTCCTTCGGCGCAGGATCTTCGCCTGCTTCGAGTTCGAGAATTCCCATCGCCCAAATCAAGGGACTCGATGCTGTTGCATACGCACCGGACCGCATACGCATACCAACCTCGGGACCGACGAGATAATCGATGACACCAGGCCCGATCGGCCCGACCCACTCGAGTCCCCGCCGCAGCACCGCCATAACCTCGCCACGACGTTCGAGCGGTACCTCGCCACAGGCGTACACCGCAGCGAGCGCACTCTGTGCTGGCAGGCCCTTGGCCGTTTCGAGCTCGAAATGAAGCCCCTTCTCGCCACTGACCAAGCGGTGTTCGCTACGGCTAAGGCCGACGATGTCCGATTGCAGGCGATGCCGAAGCCGAGGCTGGCCAATCTTTTGGCCACGCTCAACCTCGTCCATGAGGGTTGTCATCTCATCACGAAGATCGCCATCGAGGTCGGCTGCGAAGCGAGCGAGGACCGCACCGAGAAGCAATCCACCCGGCCCCGGAGCGGGATCGCTCGGGACGTTGACCTGACCGAGGGCTACGCGCCGAGTTGGAGCGATGGGGCGCGAGTGCCACACCTCGAGCGACGCGAGAATCATGATCTCAAAGGGTAACGATGGTTCCGCTTAAGGACGAAGCCGAACGCGACAACTTTCACCGCTTCTTGCCTCGCTGCTTTAGACAGTGCCCTCAAGAATGTCGTACAGCTCCTCGGCTGCCTCGATGACCTCATCTTCGCCGCGGTTGTCACTCGTGAGGACATCGACCACGTTCGCAGCACGCAACCGAATCTTTGACCAACGTCCGCTGTCGAACCCAAACGGCGTCCGAATATCGGACAACAGATCCGCCTTATTCACGATGTTGTTCGTCACCCTTGCGTCGCCAGGGTTCTTCTTGAGTTTGTTCGTCAGCACACGAACCTCCCCGAGAAGGTCGTTGAGCGCAATGCCTTCCATGACTTCGTTGGCATCGCCGAGCTGGTCTTCGATGGCCAACTTTTCGCTCAGATTCTCGATGATCTTGTCGACCTGCTCCTCGTCGTCCTCGGCAATCACGAGCTCGCCATCTTCGTCGAACTCGTGGGCAATGCCGTTGAGACCGAGTGTCTCGACGAGGCTCTGTTGATTCTCTGCGCTCCAGTCCTCCATGCTGTAGCCAATCTTCTCGACGTCCTCGGGAATCGCGGGACCATCGAGCTCCTCAGCTTGTTCGACGAGCGCATCGACTCGGTCTTCGTCGACCTCCCGAACAATGAGCACCGCGCCCTGCCAGCCATGTGCGATCTTCTCGGCCGTGACCAAACCTTCGAGCATCCGACGAGCTTCAAACGACCACTCGTAGAGCTCGTACGCGATTTGTGGTTCGTCTTGTTCGCCGACCTCTTCAGGAGGAGTTGGCTTCTCTTCGACCAAACCAACGGCGCATTCTGCACACTCCGTGACTTCCTCAACATATTCTCGTGCGCATTGAAAGCAGTACATCGTTGCCATATCCCTAAAAGGTACTCTGCCCGGGACAGTTACGTTGCGGCGAGAGCTGCCGATATACAAAATACGAGTGGTCGATATTGCCACTCCGTCGACGTTCGCTCCCTTCGGACCGGGCGATGATCCGGAAGGCAAGCCTCATGTCAGAACGTACGAACCCAGATCGCAATCTGGCTCTCGAGATGGTTCGAGTGACCGAAGTGGCCGCAATCGCTGCGTCTCGCTTCATGGGCCGTGGCGATAAGGAAGCTGCAGATGGCGCCGCAGTCGACGCCATGCGCTCACAGCTTTCGCTCGTAGCAATGGACGGAACGGTCATCATCGGCGAGGGCGAAAAAGACGAAGCGCCGATGCTCTTCAACGGCGAGACGATCGGCAACGGCGAGCCGCCGAAGGTCGATATTGCCGTCGACCCAATCGATGGCACGACCCTAACCGCTCTCGGCCGATCGAACGCTCTTGCGGTCATCGCGGCGAGCGAGGGCGGCACGATGTTCGACCCGGGCCCATGCGTTTACATGAACAAGATCGCGGTCGGTCCTGCCGCTGCCGGCGCGATCGACATTCGCAAGACCGCAACCGAGAATCTCGAGCTCATTGCCGACACGATGAATAAGCGTTTGTCGAATCTGACCGCCGTGATCCTCGACCGTGATCGCCACGTTGAGCTGATCAAGGAAGTTCGCGCTGCGGGCGCTCGCATCCGCTTGATCCCTGACGGCGACGTTGCCGGCGCGATTTCGACGGCATGGCCAGATGCAGGCGCCGACGTCCTCCTCGGCATCGGTGGAACTCCCGAAGGCGTTATCTCCGCAGCGGCGCTCGCCGCAATGGGTGGAGACCAGCAAGGCTTGCTGTGGCCGCGCAACGCCGCCGAGAAAGATGAAGCGATCGAAGCGGGCTACGACCTCGACAAGGTGCTCTACATCGAGGACATGGTCAATGTCGACAACTGCTTCTTCGCCGCGACCGGTATCACCGACGGCGATCTCCTCCAGGGAGTCCATTTCGACCGGGGTGTTGCACGGACCCAGTCGCTCGTCATGCGATCGCGTTCGGGCACCGTCCGCCTCATCGAAGGCCAACACCAACTCGAAAAAGTCGCCCGCGTCTAAGCGCCACGTCACCTAAACAGCACCCCTGGGGTCAGACCCCAAACGTCATGTTTAGAGCACTGTTTCTCCTTAACGTCACACTTGGGGTCAGACCCCCAAGATCATTTTTAGGCCACCGACTGTCGGGCGGTTCTGTAAGTTGGTGTCATGATCGATCTCACCGCGACGCTTCACCACGCTGACTCTGGCTTTGAAATTCACAAGGTCGTGGTCGGGCCCATCGACAACAACGTCTTTGTGCTGCGTTGTACCGAGACCGGCGAGAGCTTGCTCATCGACGCAGCGAACGAGCACGAACAATTGCTCGAGCTCGCAAAGGCGCTCAACGTCCGCCGAATTGTTGAAACACACGGCCACTGGGATCACATCGAGGCAATTCCTCAGATGCGCGACGCCGGGTATTCAGTCGGGGTAGCCCAGGCAGATTCATCCATGCTGCCCAGTTACGACGAGATCCTTGAAGACGACACAGTAATCGAGGTCGGTCGCCTCAAGCTCCGCACGATTCTGGCACCGGGACACACCCCCGGCTCGATGTCGTTCAAGCTCGAGGGCGCACCCATCTTGTTCACCGGCGACACACTCTTTCCTGGCGGCGCCGGAGCGACCCCGGGCCCAGCTGCATTCAAGCAAGTCATGACCTCGATCGAAGACCGCTTCTACCGAGTCCTCTCCGACGATCACCTCGTACTTCCCGGGCACGGAGACGACACCACCATCGGCGCCGAGAAGCCTCACTTCGACGAATGGGTGTCGCGAGGCTGGTAGAAGACCACAGTCACGCGTTCGATCGGTTGATTCTCAGGGGCTTGAAATAGACTGATGGGTATGGCCGCACCGCTGTTTGAGCTTTCCGATGTCCACATTTCGACCGTCGACGGAATCGAGATCGTCAAAGGCGTCGACCTCACGGTCAATGCCGGCGAAATACACGCCTTGATGGGGCCGAACGGATGTGGCAAATCGACGCTTGCATCGGCCCTCGCCGGCAGCCCCGAATACGAGATTACGGGTGGCACCGTCCTGCTCAACGGCGATGACATTGCCGACTGGGACCCAGACGTGCGAGCTCGTGCAGGCATGTTCCTCGCATTCCAATACCCACAGGCAATTCCGGGCGTGTCGGTCCGCAACTTTCTCCAGCAGGCCGTGAAGGCTCGCACAGGCGAGGACGTATCCACCATCGAGATCTACATGTCGCTGTCCGAGTGGATGGAAACCCTCGGAATGGATTCGGCATTCATGGATCGGTTCCTCAATGAAGGCTTCAGCGGTGGCGAAAAGAAGCGGAACGAAATTCTGCAGATGGCCATGCTCGAACCCGAGCTCGCCATCCTCGACGAAACCGATTCCGGTCTCGACATCGATGCCTTGCGGATCGTGGCCGAAGGCGTTCAAGCCGTGCGCGCCAAGAAGGCGGACCTCGGCGTGCTCACGATCACGCACTACCAACGCCTACTCGATTACCTGAAGCCCGATCACGTTCACGTCATGTCCGACGGCAAGATCGTTCAAAGCGGCGGTATGGAAATTGTCGAAACGATCGAAGCCGATGGATTCGATGTCTTTGTGGGTGCCGACTGATGGCGGTCGACTTCTCGACCATCAAGGACGACTTTCCGATCTTCCAGCGAAAGATAAACGGTAAACCAATCGTCTACCTCGACTCGGGTGCAACCTCGCAGAAGCCACAGGCCGTTCTCGACGCGATGGACGACTACTACCGCAACCATTCGGCGAGCGTGAACCGTGGCGCCTACCAACTCGCTGCCGAGGCCAACGACCTTGTCGATGATGCTCGAGCGTCGGTCGCTCGCTTCATCGGGGCACCAAACGCTCACGAAATCATCTTCACAAAGAACGCAACCGAGGCAATGAACCTCTTTGCCTACAGTTGGGGCCATGCAAACCTCGGCGAGGGCGATGTCGTGGTCATCTCCGAGATGGAACACCACGCCAACATCATTCCGTGGCACATGCTCGTGGAATCAAAGGGCATTGAGCTTCGGTGGATTCCATTGACCGAGTCGGGTGAACTCGACCTCACGGACCTCGATGCACTCCTCGACGGTGCGAAACTCGTTTCGGTTACGGCAATGTCGAACGTGCTCGGCACGATCAACCCAGTCCGTCGTCTTGCAGATGCTGCCCACGCCGTGGGTGCGATCATGATGGCCGACGGCAGCCAATACGTTCCCCACGTGCCGACCGATGTCACCGAGCTCGGCGTCGACGCGATGATCTTCACCGGACACAAGATGCTCGGCCCGACCGGCGTCGGTGTGCTCTGGGGCAAGAGCGAACTGCTCAACGCGATGCCTCCGTTCCTCGGTGGCGGCGACATGATCATGCAGGTCACCAAGGAAGGATTTACGACCAACGAGCTCCCACACAAGTTCGAAGCGGGCACGCCGATGGTCGCCGAGATCATCGGTCTGGGTGCCGCGGTGAAGTACCTCGAGAACATCGGCATGGAGAATGTCCGAGAGCACGAAGTCTCGCTCACGGCCTATGCCATGCGTTCGCTCAAAGAACGTTTCGGCGAAGACATCACGATCCATGGACCGTCCGAGCCGGCGAGTCGTGGAGGATTGCTCTCGATTGCCTACAAAGACGTGCACCCACACGATTTGAGCCAAGTTCTCGATCAGGCAAACGTGGCTGTCCGCGCTGGCCACCACTGCGCGAAACCGCTGATGCAGACCATGGGCGTCAACTCGACCGCTCGGGCGTCCCTCCACGTGTACAACGACGAAGCCGACGTCGATGCGCTCGCCGATGCGCTCGAATCGTCTGACGATATCTTCGGCGGACTGGGGTTCTAGTGGCTGGCTTAGGAGATCTCTACAAGGAGATCATTCTCGATCACTACAGGAACCCTCGGAACCGAGGCGAGCTCCCTCCGCCGGCATCGAAGACAGAGGGGTTCAACCCCCTCTGCGGCGATGAGGTCGTCGTGTATATCGAGATCGAAGACGGCCGTGTCGTCGACATCAAGATGGACGGCCAAGGCTGCTCCATCAGCCAGTCATCGGCGTCGATGATGTCCCAGGCCGTGAAGGGCAAGACTCTCGACGAAGTTCGTGACCTCACCGACGACTTCAAGGCAATGATGTCGATCCCGGGCAAGGGCGACGAAACCGATCACGCCGAGAGCAAAGAAGAGCTCGAAGCAGCAAAGGCTGCGGCGAACTCAGGCGACGCTGGCAACATTGCGGGAGCCGCGGAGAAACCTGATCTGTCGATGGGCGATCTCTCGGCGCTCAAAGGAGTCGTGAAGTTTCCCGTGCGGATCAAATGCGCTGTCCTGTCATGGAACACACTGCTCGAAGCAATCGAACAGGCCGAGACAGCGTCCTAACTTCGCTGCCGAGCAGCGACGGCTGCGATATCGCTTTCGACCATCTCGGTGATCAGCTCCTCGAATGAGACCTTTGGTTCCCAACCGAGCGTTTCCTTCGCCTTTGTCGCGTCGCCGATCAATACATCGACTTCAGCCGGGCGATAGTACTCAGGATCGATCGTCACGTACTGCTCCCAGTCGAGGTCGGCGGCGCCGAATGCAACCTCGCAGAGTCTTTGGACCGTGTGGGTCTTGCCCGTGCAGATGACGTAGTCGTCGGCAGTCTCGTGCTGCATCATTCGGTACATGGCATCGACATAATCGCGGGCGTGACCCCAGTCCCGTTGCGCCTGCAGGTTTCCTAAGCGAACTTCATCCTGCAATCCAGCCTGTATTCGTGCGACCGCGTTGGTGACCTTGCGGGTGACGAACTCGGTGCCCCGCCGTGGGCTCTCATGGTTGAACAAGATGCCAGAGCATGCGTACATGTCGTAGCTCTCGCGGTAGTTGACGGTGATCCAGTGCCCGTAGACCTTCGCCACGCCGTAGGGGCTCCGGGGGTGAAACGGTGTCGACTCGTCTTGTGGAGACTGGGCAACCTTGCCGAACATCTCGCTCGACGAGGCTTGATAGAACTTGGCTTCTGGAGACACCATTCGGATGGCGTCGAGCAACCGGGTCACTCCAAGTGCAGTGATCTCGCCGGTCAGCACCGGTTGACCGAACGAGGTTTGCACGAACGACTGAGCGGCGAGGTTGTAGATCTCATCGGGTTGATGATCACGCAAGACGTGAACCATCGAAGCGCCATCGATGAGATCGCCTTGGGCAAAGGTGATGTCATCTTGAATGTGATCGATCCGTTCGAAATTCACCGTGCTCGAACGGCGGAGCATTCCCACGACGTCGTAACCCTTTTCGAGAAGGAGTTCCGCTAGGTACGAACCGTCTTGGCCGGTGATTCCGGTAATCAACGCTTTGGGCATCCGGTCAGCATAGAACCGCTCGCAGCAGTGTTCACCGAAGCTTCAGATGGACTGAGGCGGTCACCGTGTTAGTACTAGTGAGAGACCGAACTCTCGAGACGAAAGGACGACACGATCATGAAACTGCTTTGGCCCTTTGCTTTCCTTCTTTCTCTCGTGTCGGCAGTCTCGGGAGCCCGAGTTGAGATCCTCGATGGCAACGCAGGCCTCATCGAGCCGCTCTTCTACGCATCGTCGGTAGCGGCCGTCCTGATCTTGGTTTTGCTCCTCGTCGACTACTGGCGTGACGTTGGTTCGAAGTACCGGGGCAGCGACACCCTCAGGATGCGGATCGCGGTGATCAACTTTGCGAACATCGGCGTGATCTTGCTCGCCGTTGGGTTCCCGCTCGCTGGAATCGGCCTCCTCGTCATGACCCTCGCATTCTTTGCTCATGGCACCATCGCAACCAAGGAGTTGCTGGCCCTCCATGCGGAGTGGGATGCCGAGCGGGAAGCGGGCGAGTCTCGACGGGCCGCTGCAAAAAGCTCTGCTGCTGTAGAGGTCCCCTAGAACCGAGTAAACAGGCGCACTAAGCGAGGGGTCCACCACATGGTGTGGTCAACGAGCTAAGTTGTCACTCCTATGGGCAAACGCCGCCATGTGGCTGCGTTGGGGGCGACGTTCGCCCTGCTCGTCGCTGCCTGCGCTGCTACCGATACCCCCCTCGCAAACGCACCTGAGCTCTCGCTGGCCCCAAAGCCAGATACGAGTGTCGTTGGTGACTCCACGGACCCGTTCTCGTTCCCGGACTCACTTGCCGACGCGAGCTTTATTTCTCCCGACACCACGGGAGATAGCTGCCAGGCACTTCACCCGGCGCAGGTCACCGTCTTGGCCGCAGGTACCGGTGAAGAGCTGTGGTCATTCCCTATCCCCGAGCCGGGGATCCTGTCGGCAGCGAACAATACGACAGCGTTCATCTCGTTTCGGGCAGATCGTGGTCAAGCACCTGGCATCGGCGCACTCGATCTTGGAGATCAAGCGCCGATGTGGCAGCGGTTCTTCGAGACCGAACCTCAGGACTTGGCGCTGACCGCCGAGAGCCTGATCGTCGTTACCCGAGACACGGTTCGCGCACTCGATCTGGTGACTGGCGAAGACCTTTGGGTCAACGATTCGCAGTTCGACTTCGACAACGTGATTCTGACCGACGACGTTGCGTACGCGCTCGACAGCGTGGGTGTGAAGGCCATCGACTACCGCACTGGTCGGGTCTTGTGGACCCTCGATGATGTCCAACGTGCCGACACCCTCTCGTTTGCCGACAACACGATCGCTGTTGCGGCACGTACTCGCATCGTCGCCGTCGATGTCGACGCTCGCGGCCGTCTGTGGGATATCGATACGGCTGACCGACTCGGCGCTGGAGACGTGTGGGCGACTCCCACTGCGATCTTCTATGAGGTCTCTCCCAACGTTGCGGCTGGTGGAGGAGTCACCGCCCTCGATCGCGCCACTGGCGAAGAACTGTGGAGCGCAACCGGCGTTGGCACACCAGCGTTCGTTGGAACTGGCCAGTTGATCACGTCGACTGCCAGTGCAGAGCAGCCACCTGCTGAACCATTTGTCATGATCGGTCTCGACGCTGCTACCGGCGAGGAACTGTGGCGTTTGAGCTCGACAACGCAGGTGTTTGACGGCGTTGTTGGGTCGACGCAAGGTCAGGTCATCATCTCTGATCCTCATCCCGCAGCGTCCGGCTACTTCCGCATTCGCCTCGTCGATTCGCTGACCGGTCAAGTTCAGTGGGAAACGCCATCGCGACAGAAGTTCGACGGAGCAGAATTCGATCTCGGCGCATTCGTTGCGCTCTATGGAACGAGCGACAACCCGACGGGCGACCAGGGCAACGTCTCTCTGGTCCTCGGCACCCAACGAAGCTGGACTACCGACCTCAACGGAGGTGTTGCACAGCCGCCGCAGCTCACCGCAGAAGGCTTGCTGGTCGTCTCGCCGAGCCAATTCTCATGCATTGGTCGCCTCGTTGGGCAACCCGGCCCAGTCGTTGGCTCCGGTGTCCTCGGCGCCACAACAGAGCGCAGGGTAAACGGCTCGTAACCACCCGCCGGAAATGATCACCGGCGCGGATATTCATGTGGTTCTTGTGGGTCAGCCTTCGTGAAGGTTCATCGAGTCGGCGAAGGTGGTATCGCCGAAGGGGTTGCGGAATGCCTCTGGCGTGTCGTCTTCTTCGACAAGCCCGACGTATTCGCCGTAGCCGGTTTGCTCGAGCTCTTCGGCGAGCTCGGCTCCCCCACTCGTCTGAATAACCCCTGCGGCAAATACGTGAACGTGATCGGGCTCGAGCTCTTCGAAGAGACGCTTGTAGTGCGTGATTGCGAGCACGCCGAGCTTGTCGTCCCCGTTCGTTGCTTCCTCAACTCGACGGGTCACCGCACGCATCGCATCGACATCGAGACCGGAGTCGATCTCATCGAGAATGGCGATTTTGGGGTTCAGGACACCGAGTTGGACGGTTTCGTTGCGCTTCTTCTCGCCACCGGAAAGGTCGACGTTGAGCGGACGATGGATGAGTGCGGGATCAAAGCCAATGGCTTCGGCTTCTTCGGCGATGCGCTCCCGCACAGCGGTGGAGTCACGTCCCGCCGCAATAGCTGAGGACATGAGCATCGACTCGAGCGACACACCAGGCACTTCTGTTGGGTACTGCATTGCGAGGAACAAGCCGGCCTTGGCTCGTTCCCACGCGGGAAGTTCGAGCAATGAGACACCATCGAGGGTGACCGAACCACCGGTCACGGTGTATCCGGGCTTCCCGGTGATGACGTGGCTGAGCGTGGACTTGCCCGAACCGTTTGGTCCCATGACCGCGTGGACCTCTCCACTGCGGATGGTGAGTGAGACGCCCTTGAGGATCTCTTTGGAACCTACGGTTGCGTGCAGGTCGGTAATGACGAGTTCACTCACTGGTCGTCTCCTGTAATCGTGACGAATACTTCGCCGTCCTCGATGGTGATCTCATGGCTGGCCACAGGCTTGATAGCGGGCAGCGTCAAGGCTTCGCCGTTCTCGAGCGAGAAGAGCGCGCCGTGCATGGGGCACTCGATCGTCTTGTCGTCGCCTTCGAGGAAGCCTTCGGACAGCGATACCGCAGCGTGGCTGCAGGTGTCGTCGATCGCGAACCAGTCGTCGCCGATCCGGGCGTAGGCGATGAGGCGGCCATCGATTGTGGTGCTCGTTATCGATTCGTCGTCGAGAGAGTCGACGTCACACAGCTTTACGGTTTTTGTTTCGCTCACGCTGCGCCTCCACTCACGAGTGCGGTGTCTTGAGCGGCACGATCGGCTGCGAGTGCGTCGTCGATCTCGCTTTGGAGTTCGACTTTGACGGCGTCGATTGGGAACTTCTCGATGACCTCAGCGAAGAACCCGGAGACGAGCAGCTGTTCGGCCGACGTGGTGGGAACACCACGTGATTCGAGGTAGAAGCGCTGGTCCTCGTCGATCTCACCGACGGTCGACGCGTGGCTGCACGCAACCTGATTCTGTTCGATCTCGAGATTCGGAACCGAGTAGGCCCACGCCCCATCGGAGAGCTTGAGGTTTCGGTTGGTCTGGAAGGCGTTTGTGCCTGGCGCGTCTTCGGAGACGGTGATGAGTCCGGAATAGACCGACTTTGCGTGGCCGGTGACGGCGCCCTTGAAGAGCAGGCGTGACGTGGTGTCGGGCGCATCGTGTTCTTGGAAGGTGCGGAAATCGAGCATCTGATCGCCGTCGCCGAAGTAGGCGGACAGCAGGTCGCCGTTCGCGCCTCGCCCAATCATTCGAATGTCGGCGCGGGTCCGGGCGTATGCGCCACCAAAGGCCGCAACTCCCGATGTCACGTTGGCTTGCTGGTCGACGTTGCAGGCGTGATGTTCGAACGAGTTGGTGTTCGCTCCGAGCTGCTGGGCGACGAGGTAGCCAATGCGGGCATCGGGCGCCGCATCGAGCTCGACGACCGGGATGACCATCTGGTCGGCATCACCGGAGCGACGGCGTTCGAATACGTTGACCGACGATCCGTTGGCGGCACGAACGATCGTGTGTGGACAGGTGAGGCCCTCATCGACATTTGAGTAGGTATCGATGACGATCGGCGCGGGTACGTGGAAGCCTCGTGGCACATCGATGACGATCACGTCGCCCACGTGTGCGTCGTGCAGGTGCGCAACCGCGTCGGTGGCTTCTCCGCGCAGCGAGTTGAGCAGTGCCTCGCCATCGGTGTGTTCGCTGATGGTCGAGACGGTCGCTTTGCCAAGAGCGTCGGTGCGGTCCATCGAGGTGACGTAGCCGTCGCGAATAACCACGGTGGCGGCAGCGCCTTCGATGTCCATGGCGTCGATTGTGCTCGCGCCTTTCGGGGCGGGGCTGTAGTGGTGCAGGTCGATCGTGTTGATCCGGCTGTAGCGCCAGATCTCTTCGGTGTTCGACGGTGCTTCAGCGTCAGCGAACTGAGAAGCTGCCGTGGTGCGATACGCATCGAGCCACGGCGCGAAAGTGGAGGCATTGCTCATGATCGCCAAGGCTATCCGCGAACCCAGAAATGGCGCCGATCGAGTGACGAATCCCTCCGTGTATTCGCCGTCCGATCAACCGCTTCAGCGCGGGGACAGGCCCCATGACGTTTCGTAACGGGGACAGGCCCCATAAACGCACATTCGGACTCGATGTTTCGAGCCGCTAGGCGAGAAACTCGGTTAGTGAGCGAAGCGAACGGCGGGGACAGGCCCCAT
>CAYVHV010000006.1:0-8758 GCA_964451305.1 uncultured Acidimicrobiales bacterium
GGAGTCTTCAAATTTCGAGAATGTGCGTCTTTGGAACGGGTTCCTCGGAAATGATCCGAACGCCCTCAAAGCGTTAGTTCCGGGGACTCAAGAGCGGGTGCGGTGCCACTCGTATCCTGACTGGTACGACCTGTTGTGACTGGATTGCAGGGCCGTGCACGAAGCTCGTGCCTGTTGGTCACAACGATCTGAAACGAGATCTGTGTGCCTTTCCTAGTTGATGTCGAAGCGACAATTGACGTACCAAACATGTACGAGGCTCCACAGATCCGCCTGTCGTACCCCGGCTCCGCCGAACTGCATCTGCTCTGGGCCGACCTCGAACGCATCGGCTGGACGATTCCTGAACGTCCACCCATCCCGTACCAAGCATCGGCATGGGTTGGAGATGGCGGTCACGCTCGTGAGCACGAATACCGCGTCGAAGACTTTGAGATCCTCAGTGGCGACTGGCCAACACATGAGATTGCCGACCGCGGAATCGAGACGGTCAACCTGCTGCGTCGCATGGGCGTCGATGTGCACATGCCGATCAGCTACTTGGACTTTCTTCGCAAGACGCAACTGAATCAGAACAAGACTTCGGAGCGACCGGAGGCCGTAACGGCACCGCGCCCAGTTCCCGAAGAAGCAAGACACCACATCCCCGACGCCGCGCTTGCGTCACCACCGATCTCGTTCGATCGGCCGCGGCTCGCTGCTGTGCCCGACCTCGCTGAGACATCGGCTGTTCCTCAGGTGCCGGTCGTGCCGGTACACCACGTGCCGCAAGAGCGAGTCACCGTCGATATCCCACAAGTGGTTCTGCTCAGTACAAAGGCGTGGTCGGTGCTTCAGACCGAACCGGGCCTCGACGTCTACCAGTCGGTTGTCGTTCCTGGCCGCACTCGTTGGACATGGTCGGAAACAACGAACTCGGTCGATGAACTCGGCTCGTCACTGCCCGACCCCCGCATCCTCTTCGAAACCGTCGAACTCGGCTGGCAACGAACCAAGGATGAGGTACCCGCCATCACGATGGACCCCGAGACCGACCGGGTGCTCTGGTTTATCGTTCACAATTTCCACGAGGCGACCACGCTCACGACGTTCCTTCACGAGAACCGTGAGACGTCGGCACGTATCGTTCCGATGAGTCCGCTGCCGAAGACGACTGCGTTCGATAACTGCTTCCTCGTCGGTGCGGTGGTCCCGGCGACCGACTTCGCCAAGATTGGGTCGAAGGTCGTTGCGAACTATGGCGATGTCATCGCTCGCGGCAAGCCATCGCCCCTCGCCGATACGGCAACAACGTTCAGCCGCTAGGCATCCACTGGGTGTCGAGCCTGTCGGCTCAGTCTCGGTAGAAGTCGAAGCCGTGTTGTTCTGATTCGAAGAGCGGTGACCGCTCTCGAGTTGGTCGCGTCCTCCGTTCTGGGTGCGGCGGTTGCGGAGGCGCAACCTTGCGATCGAGCGCATCGACCCGTCGCTTGAGCTCAGCCAACTGATTTTCGAGCAACTCAATTCGGGCATCTTTCGCCTCGAGCCGTTCTTCGACGGTGAGTTCTTCGGAGAAGTAGCGCTCCTTGAGTGCGCGCACCTGTGCGAGTCGTCGCTCAGTGGTGTTCTGGCGCTTGTTCTCCACGCCCAAATTCTACTTGCAGCGGGTCGTGGCGTCAGATCGGCCTACGGAGCGGACCCTGCAACCCGCGTCCCGTTCACGAACACGTCGCTGATGTCGGCTGGGCTTGCCAGGCGGACGACCTTCTCGAAGGTCCGGGCGTCGTCATCGACGTCTTCCCACGTCTGAATCGCAGAACCGGGCCGGTCGGTATTCACGATGAGCGCGTCGAACTTGCGTCCAACCTCGATCAACCCGACGGGCACGTCGAGGAGCTCGGCGCCACCAACGGTCGCGAGGTAGAAGGCTTCGACGATTGTCAGACGAGAGTCGGGAACGCCCCGCGCGCTCGCTGGCAGCGACGCGTCGACACCATCTTCGAGCATGCGCGACACTGTCACCGCATGGGCGACCTGGCTGAACAACCCGGGTTCTGCGCCACCAGCAATATCGGTACCGAGACCAACCATGATCCCGGCATCGAGGGCGCGCCGTGCGGGAAACACCGCATTGGCGAAGTAGCTGTTTGAGAGCGGGCAATGAGCAACGCCCGAACCGCGTTGAGAGATGGTCGAAAGATCTTTTTGTCCGAGATGGTCGCCGTGCGCGAGAACGGTGCCAGGACGGAGAAGCCCAAACGAATCCAGTGCGTCCGTGTCGCTCATGCCCATTCGA
This sequence comes from uncultured Acidimicrobiales bacterium, assembly GCA_964451305.1. Classification (GTDB taxonomy): domain Bacteria; phylum Actinomycetota; class Acidimicrobiia; order Acidimicrobiales; family SHLQ01; genus SHLQ01. The sequence goes on from CAYVHV010000006.1 coordinate 2,276, forward strand.
TCGAGCACATAGCCGTGTTCCCAGTCGCTCTCTGAAACGTGAGTTTGGACCGGGACGCCGGTCTCGGCTGCGAGCGCACCGAGCTCGCTCAATGTCTCGTCGGTACACGCAGGGATGAAGCGAGGCGTGATGATCGGTTGGACGATGCCGCTACCCAACGCATGGATTTGTTCGATTGACTCAGCCGAACGCGCGAGAGCTTCTGCTGGGGTGTCATCGCGATACCAGTCGGGGGTGCCGGTCGGGTGGTCCATCGCCACACGTCCCACAAAGCTTCGTTGACCGAGCTCGCCACACGTCGCTGCAAGCATGGTCGTTGTTTCGACGTCGATCGTGGCGTAGTACACCGCAGTCGTCGTCCCATGCGCCAGCAACGTCTCGACCATTCGTGGCCACACGAGAGCAGCAACGACCGGGTCGGTCAACTTTTGTTCGATAGGAAACGTGTACTCGAAAAGCCAGTTCTCGAGCGGCAGATCAAGACCCGTCCCGAGCTGGGGCCACTGAGGCGCGTGGATGTGCGTATCGATGAGCCCGGGGAGTAGGACGGCCCCCGAGAAATCGTGATCGACCGGTGCGCTGTCTTCGCTATCGATCGCGGTGACCGTGCCCGTTGCATCGACCTCGATGACCGCGTTTGCGATGACCTGGAGCTTCTCTCTGTTCGGTGTCTGCATGATCGTCGCCCGGATCCGGGTCACGTTGGTAGTCACAGCGGAGAGTCCATGTCGAAGAGTTCTGTGAGGGTGCTGTTCCACTCGCTCTCCGCAACCGGAGTGTCAACGCTCTGACCGTTGCTCTGTCGCGTTGTTCGGTTGCGCTTCAACGTGATTCGGTCCGCCGACCCATCGACCGAGGAATCGAGCAGACGAGTGGCGAACGGCTTGCTTTTCCAATCCAACGAATCGTCGGTCCGGAGTCGTTCCGATGCACCCTCGAACTCGTCGAGTTCATGGTGGATTCGCCGGAACCGATACTGCGGCACGGGCACGCCGTCGCCGTCGTGGCGGGTAAGGGTCGTGCCTTGGGAGCTGTCGATGAACTCGAACGTTCCGGCGGGGTCGACCTGGGGGCCGCGCCTGTTGAGGTCGAGCGGTACGATGAAGCAATCGCCAAAGCCGACGTCGACGAGGTAGGTCTTGTCGAGTCCCACCTCCAGTGCGAGATGGTCGACAACCTTGTTCGGGCCATCGAACAGCACGGCGGCGCCGAGTTGGAGCACGCTGAACCCGAGCGAGCGAAGTAGAGCAGCGAAGGCACCGTTCAACTCGAAACACCAGCCGCCTCGGCGGCGGCCGATGACCTTGTCGAGCGACCACGAGAGGTCGGTGCGAACCTCGATGCCTGCGACGACATCGAGATTTTCGAAGGGAACTGCGGCGAGATGGGCCCGTTGTAAAAGAGTCAATCCGATAAGGCTGACGGGGGGCCGCTCGGTGAGTCCGATCCGCTCGAGGTATCGCTCGACATCGACATCGGCCAGCATTCCCGGTTCGGTGGCTTTACGGCTCATCGTGTCTCTCGCATGTGTGGATCGTATAGCCAGCGTGCTCGCGGCGAGTACTGTCGCTGGGTGACTGATGGGGCAGAGACTCTTCGACCGCAGCTCATGCCGTGGTCGTTGAGGTGTACGAACTCGCTCGGACTTTGATTGCGCGTACTTCTGGTCGATAGATCATGAGAACGGTGCGAACGGAAAAGTTCACGATCGCACCGCTCTACTGACACCGTTCATTTCGGCCCGCCGCCAGGAGTCCCAATGCAGTGCCCGCTTTGCCTCGATCCAATCCTCGACGAACGACAGAGTCACGGTATTGAGGTAGATGTCTGTCCGAACTGCGGTGGCGTCTGGCTCGATCGCGGCGAGCTGGAGAAGCTCATCGCCGCGACTCCGCCGGCTCCACTCGGTGTCTACGAGCCACCGGAAAATCCGAGCGACTCTTCCGAAGAACGCGTGCCATCAGCAGTCGCGCATGACAAGCGAGAGTCGAATGACGACGACCGTTCCGAATGGAAGTCTGATCGACGCTCTCGAGATCGCGATGACGATGACGATGACGATGACGATGACGGCGACGACGATGATGATGACGACGAGCGGAAGTCGAAGCATCGGAAAGCGAAGTCGCCTACCCAGCGTTTGGGAGACCTACTCGGCGAGGTCTTTGACGATGTCCTCGATCTCGATGACCTCTTCGACTAGCTGACCGTCGATCTCTCGCTGACCGCCGGTTAGTGCGCGCCGTTCGGAATCGCCTGCCCGTAGGCTCAGCGATGTGTCAGGACCACTCGAACTTGAATTTGTCATGTCTGGGGCAAAGCACACGCAGCTGCCCGAGTCACTCGTAGAGATCGCCGTCGCGGGTCGCTCGAATGTTGGGAAGAGCAGTCTGATGAACGCGCTCGCGAATCGAAAAGCGCTCGCGAAAACCTCGAAGACACCCGGCGCAACACGGCTGCTGAACGTCTACGAACTTCAGCCGGAGGGCTCGGGCAAGTGGATTGTCGACTTACCCGGCTATGGCTACGCCAAGGCACCGAAACACGAACAAGAACGATGGGCCCGGATGATCGAGAACTATCTGGTCGAGCGTGAGACATTGGAGATGGTGCTGCTCCTCGTCGACGGCGAAGTTGGGCCAACCGCTCTCGACAAACAATCCCTCGAATGGTTCCGTCACATCGGCCTACCGATCAAAATCATCGCGACCAAACAAGACAAGGTGAAGTCCTCCAAGCTCGGAGCTCGCAAGCAGGAGCTCGCAAAGAAGTGCGGCGTTGCCAAGCAAGACATTCGCTGGGTTAGCGCGGCCAAAGGGAACGGCATCCCCGAGCTTCGAAACGAGATCCATGTCATGCTCAATTACGAACCCGAGTATGAAGATGACGGCGAAGAATGAACGATGATGGTGACGTCAGTGACCCTGTCTGACCAAACTCCATGCGAAATCTGCGGGTTTTCTGCAGATGAGTACGACCTCGAAACAGACATCACATCGACCGCTCGCCTCGCCCCGGAGCTCGTGGCCGATGCTGCTCGTGGTCTAGATGCCGAGGCTCTCGCAGCGACCCCCGATGGGGCCGAACAATCGATCGCCGAAATGATCGAAGCTGCTGAGGGATTCGTTGGCACACCGCTCGAAACAGCGCACAACGGACTCCACACCATGGCGCTCATCGGCGCGCAACGGCGCGTGCTCGGATATGGCCCGACCACCGGAGCCGGTACGGTCACCGGCCTTCACGCGTCAGGTGGGGGAGTCCCAAAGACAGCGATCGACTCGGCTGACATTCGCCGCGGTGGAGTCGTCGGTGATGAACAAAACAACCGCATCCACCACGGTCGCCCGCTTCAGGCGCTCTGCGTGTGGAGTGCCGATGTGATCGAAGAACTACAAGCCGAAGGCCACCCGATCGTGGCTGGCCTCGCAGGCGAGAACATCACGATCGATGGCCTTGACTGGGCGTCGCTTCACCCCGGATCGCAGATCACTATTTCGGGCATCCCAATCTTGATCTCGTCGTATGCCGTGCCCTGCGCCAAGGTCGGCCCCGGTTTCGTCGACGGGCACTTCCGTCGCATACACCACGATGACCACGACGGATGGAGCCGCCTCTACGGCATTCCGCTCGACGAGGCCGTCGTTCGTGTCGGCGATGTTGTGACCACCGGTTGAAAGTGGCCAGCGAGTCACTTCGACCCGAGCTGCGCTTCGTAGAATTGCACCTGTGAAGAAAATCGTTCAGTGGATAGCGCTCCTCGGTGTGCTCGGTGGTGGGGTGACGTTCTGGCGACAGCAGCAGACCCGAGACGACATCGTTGGTTCGATGGGCAGCGTCGGTCGTAACGCTGCGGTTGCCCGAGTCGGTGCTAAGACCAGCGGTCGTTGGGCCGTTACCCAGGCGCGCAAGACATTTGCCTCCGCAGAGCGCAAAGATGAACTCGACGCAGAGTTTGAAATGAAGACGACCGAAGAAGTCGTTGCATCACTCGGCAATCTCAAGGGCGCGATGATGAAGGTCGGCCAGATGGCCAGCTACCTCGATCTCGGGCTGCCCGAGAACACACGACAGACCCTCGCCTCATTGCAGACAGATGCACCACCGATGTCCGGTGAGCTCGCAGCGTCGGTCGTCATGGACGAACTCGGAAGCCATCCGAGCGAGCTCTTCGCGGAGTGGGACCCAGTGCCGATCGCGTCCGCATCGATTGGTCAGGTCCACCGAGCGCTTACCCATGACGGTGAGGCCGTTGCGGTCAAAGTCCAGTACCCCGGCGTTGCCGAGGCGATCGAGTCAGATCTACGGACCAACGATGCGTTGTTCGGTGCGCTGCGGATGATGTTCCCGGGTATCGACACGACGACGATCACCGCCGAGCTTCGCGATCGCCTGAGCGAAGAACTCGACTACACGCTCGAAGCGAAGAACCAGCGGTACTTCGCAGAGTACTTCCAGGGGCACCCGTACATCAGCGTGCCGAACATTCTCGACGACTACTCCAGTCAACGAGTGCTGACGTCGGAGTTGGTTGTCGGCTCCTCGTTCAGCGAGGTACTGACGTGGAGCCAAGTCGAGAAGAACCTGGCTGCCGAAACGCTCTTTCGCTTCACCTTTGGATCGATCTATCGGCTGGCGGCCTTCAACGGCGATCCTCACCCGGGCAACTACATCTTCCACGGAGGCGGCCGGGTCACCTTTCTCGACTTTGGTTTGGTGAAGCACTTCACCGCTGAGGACACCGCCCTTTTCGAATCGCTCATCACCGACATGGTCCTCGAAGGGAACTACGCAAAGTTCCGTGCGACGGTAGAGGAGGCGGGCATCTTGCGACCGGGTCAGCCGTTCAGCGATGAGACGATCACCAGCTACTTCTCGTACTTCTACGATTTCGTTCTCGAAGACAAGAACTTCACGTTCGACGAGGAGTACTCCGCGGCGGGCGTGCGCGCAATCTTTGACACGAGCGGAGATGAGGGCGAGTTGAAGAAAGTCCTCAACGTGCCCCCATCGTTCGTGGTGCTTCAGCGCATCAACCTCGGAGCGATAGCCCTGTTCGGGCAGCTGAATGCTGAAGCGAACTGGCGTCGGATTGGTATGGAGGTCTGGCCCTTTGTCGATGCCGAACCTTCGACAGATATGGGTCGCACCATCGAGCGCTGGGGTCGGGCGAGCGGAAGGCGCAGCCAGTTCGAAGGCATCTAAGGCAGTCGATCTGAATATGTCTGTCACTTCGGTTATGTTCGATTGATGGCGCAGCACAGCAACGACGGCCCTCGGGTGGCTCCAAGTCGTCCGAAAGGCAGTGGTCGGCGCGCCCCTCGTGTGATCCTCGCACTCGCAATCGTCGGGTCGGTTGCTCTGCTGATCAGCATCGGAATCGCCATCATCGTCCTTCGAGCCTGAAGTCTGCGCGTTCATCGGATAAAACGGAGTCGTGCTGATCGTTGTTTCACCCGCCAAATCACTCGACTATGAGTCGCCGCTCGCGACCAAGAAGTTCTCAGAGCCCGAGATGCTCGATCGAAGCGAAGAGCTCGTGTCGATCATGGCGAAGAAGTCGCCCGACGACATCTCCGCGTTGATGAGCGTGTCGCCTGCACTCGGCGAATTGAATTTTGCTCGCTTCCAGGATTGGGAGCGACCGTTCACGACCTCGAATGCTCGGCCGGCGCTCCTTGCCTTTAACGGCGATGTCTACACCGGCATGGATGCCGCCAATTCGTTCTCCGAGCGAGACTTCACCCATGCCCAGAAGACACTTCGAATCTTGTCGGGCCTCTACGGCGTCTTGCGCCCGCTCGACCTGATGCAGCCGTACCGACTTGAGATGGGTACCGCTCTCGCGAACCGGCAGGGCCGAAACCTCTACGACTTTTGGGGTACGCAGATCGCCGACAAGCTGAACGCCGACATTGCGGCGAGCCCGGGAGCCAAGGTGCTGGTGAACCTCGCGTCGAACGAGTACTTCGGCGCAGTCGATACGAACCACCTCGATGCGCCGGTCGTGGCACCGGTGTTTCTCGATGCCAAGGGCGACGGTGACTACAAGATCGTCAGCTTCTTTGCGAAGAAGGCTCGTGGCGTGATGAGCGCGTGGATTATCCAAAATCGTATCTCTGCTCGGAAGGCACTGGTCGGGTTCGACGGCATGGGATACTCCTATGACGCGGGTCGGTCGACAGCGGACAAGCCTGTCTTTATTCGACGGACTGACAACTAAACAACGGGGGCATCAATGTCGAACTCAGCAACACCGGGTTGGTACCACGCAGAGGGCGACCCTCCAGGCACCGAGCGGTTCTGGGACGGTGCGGCGTGGACCGAAGGTCCTCGCCCGGTCGGTGGCATAGCCGATGCGCCTGCCACGCCGGCTCCAGGTACCGATATGCCGACGATGGGTGTCGAAACACCGCCCGCTGAGACGCCGGGTGGTTTCACTTCTGAGACGCCGGGTGGGTTTTCGACGGAGACGCCGGGTGG
>CAYVHV010000006.1:8858-75018 GCA_964451305.1 uncultured Acidimicrobiales bacterium
CGGGTGGTTTCACTTCTGAGACGCCGGGTGGGTTTTCGACGGAGACGCCGGGTGGGTTTTCGACGGAGACGCCGGGTGGTTTCACTTCTGAGACGCCGGGCGGGTTTGGTACCGAGACGCCCGGAGGATTCCCCGCTCAAAGCCCGAGTGTCGGCGCCGGTGGCTTTGGCGCTCCGGCACCGGGAACACCCCAAGACGGCTTTGGGGTGCCTCCGGTAGGAATGCCGCCCGCGACTGGCCCGGGTGGATTTCCCGGAGCACCAGCTGGGATGCCTGGCAGTGCGGCTGGTTTCTACCCAGAAGAAAGCAAAGCCACAACGGCGTTGGTCGTCGCGATCCTCGGCACCGTGTTGTGCGGTCCTCCCGGGATCATCGGTGCAATCATGGGCAACAGCGAACGCAAGGCAATCGCCGAGGGCCGAAGAGACCCAGCCGGACAAGGCAAAGCAACAGCGGCAATCGTCATTGGAAGCATCGCCGCGATCCTCACTGTGCTGTTCGTGATCGCCGTCATCGCCGTCATCGCCTTGGGTTCGACGGCGTAAGAGCTGAACCTACCGGTTGGGTGTCCAGCGGAAGCGGGTCAGCGCAATAGCTGTGCCGAATGCACCCCAACCAAGAATCACGAGCCAGTGATTCCATGGCCACGCAGGGCCGTCGGCGAATGGGTTGAAACTCTCCTGCAACGCTTGGTTCAGGTGGCTGACCGGGAAAAGGTTTCCCACGGTCTCAACCCAGCTCGGAACCTGGTCGTTCGGAACGAAAACGCCGCTGATGAAGTACAGCGGAAGGAAGACCGCGTTGGTGACCGCGGGCGCTGCATCTTCCGACGAGATGATCGTGGTCATGGCCAGGCCGATCGCAGCGAAGGACATCGCGCCGACGATGAGAGAGATCACCAAGCTTGGAAAGGTCTCAAACTGCAGCGATACGCCGTAGACCAACCAGCCGATCAGCGAGATGATCAGCGTCATCACGAACGCGATCACCGTTCCCGCAAGAGACTGCGAGAGGATGAAGACCGGCGGCGGGATAGGCGTTCCGCGCACTCGCTTGAGCACACCGCGTTCGCGCCGAGTGGTCATCGTGATCGCGACGTTGACGGCAGTCGCCGAGACGATGGCAAGGGTGAGGATGCCCGGCACGTACACCGTTGAGACCTGCGCCCCGTTCTCGAGCGTGCCGTTCCCAAAGATCGAGGTGAAGAGGATGAGAAAGATCAGCGGCAAGATCACGGTAAAGAACGTGGCGGCCGGGTTCCTGCGAAAGATCAACAGGTCGAAGTTGAGTTGTCGGCCGAGCGTTGCGAGGTTCATCGGCTGACATCCTTGGTGAGTTCGAGGTACACGTCTTCGAGGGTTGGTCGCGCCACGTTCAACTCATTGAGTTCGACGCCAGCGCCGATTGCCCAGTTGGTGAGCTCGTGCATGCTGGCGAGGGTGTTGTCGGTGCTCACTTGGAAGTTTCCAAAATCGTTGACGATCGCTTCGAAGCCGGCTGGAGGCGGCGCCTCGCCCTCGGCTGGTTTCCACGTGATCCGAGTGCGAGCATCGACCTTTTCAGCGAGCTCCTCGGCGGTTCCTCGGGCAACGATCCGACCAGCACCGATCACGACGATCCGGTCAGCGAGATGCTCGGCCTCATCCATGTAGTGGGTGGTCAGGAGCACCGTCTTGCCGATGTCGCGTAGGGCTTCGATCATGCCCCATGATTCACGTCGAGCCGATGGATCAAAGCCCGTCGTTGGTTCGTCGAGGAAGACAAGGTCAGGGTCGCCAACGAGAGCGAGTGCAAGGTCGAGCCTGCGCTTCTGGCCGCCCGAAAGCTTGCGGGTTCGTTGGTCGGCGCTGTCGGTGAGGCCGACGACCTCGAGCGTTTCTTCGGCGTCGCGTGGGTTTGAGTAATAGCCAGCCTGCATACGGACCGCTTCGCCGGCGGTGAGCTCAGGAACAGGTTCGGATTCTTGTAGGACGATCCCTATTCGTTCTCTCCATGCAAGCGGTGCATCTTGGGGATCATGACCGAGGACACTGACGGTTCCCGACGTCCGATTGCGAAATCCCTCGAGGATCTCGATCGTGGTTGTTTTGCCCGCGCCGTTCTGGCCGAGAAAGGCAAGGATCTCGCCGGTGTGGACCTGGAGATCAATATTGTCGACCGCGACGAAGTCGTCGTAATGCATCGACAATCCCTGGACGTCGATCGCGCTGTCCACCACGCCGTTCCTCCTACCAGTCCATAACTGGGTCGTTGAGTAGAAGGAGAATCCTAGCCGCCGAAGTTGGGCGCAAAACTAGTTGGAGCGGGTGACCACCGTTTCCGGCTGTCACCCGCTCCAAAGAGTGTCCTTGGAAACCCGCCAAGGACTCGTTCCTCGGTATCCCGCCAGAGGACGTGGTGCTGAGCACCTGTCCGTATAGTAGACACATCCGGACTCTAGATTCAATATCCAGAATCACGATTTATCAGAAATGGGTCTCGCGGACTACCTGGGACCATTTTGTTGCACCTTGGATAACGTACTCTTCAGAGTCCGGTAGGTTTTCCGGGCGCCACGGCGAAATGGCGAAACAGGCAGGAGGCCCAACAAATGGCCACACGGCGACCTCGGCTTAGTTCTGAGGAGACACGGACGCGTCTTATTGACGTTGGTATTGAATCTCTTCGTCAATACGGAATGTCGATCGGCCTCGACGCGGTCAACTTGGAAGAGGCGGTTCGAGAAGCCGAAGTCTCTCGCTCGTCGGCATACGCTGTCTGGTCGAATGGGGGCTATTCACCCCAGGAAGAGTTTCAGCGAGCTGTCCTGCTTCGTGCAATCGATGAACGTCGTGTCACACTCGAGGTCCTGACGAAGCATGTCGGCGAGCTCTACCAAGGGCTCGGCGAGAAAATGGGTCCCGGTCAGATGCTTCGCGAGATCATCCGACAAACCGGGGCAGCGAACGTCAAGGCGACTGCCGACTCGACCGGTTGGAAGCTGGTGATTGCGCTGCGTGCGATCATGCACAGCGCCCCCGAGCAAGAACGCGACCAAGAACTCGTGAAGTGGATGTCTGAGTCGGCTGAGGCTATGCGTGACTACACGATTGAGAATGTATACAAACCGCTCGCGGCGATCGTCGGCCTCGTTCCCCGCGCCCAGTACGGAGAGCGGGCATGGGAGCTCGGCTACGAAGCCACGTCAGCGATTACCGAGGGCTTCTCGATGCGGTACTGGATCGATTCCGCGAACTACCTCGATGGGCTGAAACACCACGCGATGGAAGACGGCGAAGCAAACTGGGGCATGTACGCGATGATCTTCGAGAAGATTACCGAGATCTTCTTCGTTCCCTCTTCTGGAAGCTGGGACGACTTCGAATAGCGCGCCCGAATGAGGCTCAGCGCGGTGTGAACACCGCGGGGAGATGCTTGATCCCGTGGATAAAGCTCGACTCCAGAAGGTCGGGCGGGCCAGCGGTTTCAATATCATCGAGGCGTCGGAACAGCTCGCTGAACATGACACCAATCTCGCGTCGTGCGAGGTGCGCCCCGAGACAGAAGTGAGGTCCTGGGCCGCCAAAACCTAAATGCTTGTTCGGGTTGCGTTGGACGTCGAACGTCAGTGGATCTTCAAAGTGCGCGTCGTCTCTGTTCGCGGCGACGTAGAACATGGCGAGCTTGTCGCCCTTTTGGATCTTGGTGTTCCCGAGCGTTGTGTCAGCGGTTGCGGTTCGACGCATGTACGACACGGGACTTCCTATCCGGACGATCTCCTCGACAGCGGTTTGGGTGACACCTTCGATGTCGGCTTTCCAGATCTCGCGCTGGTCAGGGTTCTTCGTGAGGTAATGCAGTCCCCACGAGATCGCGTTGCGGGTCGTTTCGTTCCCGGCGACGACGAGAAGAATGAAGAACGACGCGATGTCGCTCGGGCTGAGGCGTTCGCCGTCGACTTCGCTGTTCACGAGGATCGAGGTCAGGTCGGTGTCGTCGCCACCTTTCTTTGACTCGGCAACACTGGTCATGAGTTCGGCCAATGCACCGCCGGCGCCGAGCAGCGCCGTGACGACGTCGGTGCCATCGGGTCGATACTCGGGATCTGATGCCCCCAGCACTGTGTTCGTCTGTTCGAACACGAAATCCAACTCGCTGCGAGGAACACCCATGAGGTCGCACACGATCGCGAGCGGCAACTGCGCGGCGACGTCGACCACGAAATCGCATTCGCCGCGCTCGGCAACGTCGTCGACGATGCGCGTCGCCTGTTCGTTCACGCTGTCGTCGAGTGCAGCGAGCATCCGCGGAGTGAAGCCGAGCGAGACCAGGCGGCGAAGTCGGCCGTGGCGGGGATCGTCCATCGCGATCATCGAGCTATAGAACTCGAGGAAGGCTTGAGGAAGATCAGTGATCGTGATGCCATCGGCCGATGAGAAGATCTCCGGCTTGCGAGACATCTCGACGATGTGGTCGTAGCTCGTGACCGCCCACGCTCCCGGTCCATTCGGTATGCCGATGCTCTCGGTCTCGGGTTCGGGAAAGAAGGTCGGTCCACCCGCCCGGATCGCCGCCAACTCGTGATCAACAAGGTCGGGGTCCTGAGTCCAAAACGACCCATACAGCGGATTCGGTTCGTGCAAAGCGTCGGTCACCCCAGCATCATCGCACGTCGATTCGGCCGCCGCTCCAAAGACGGTCGCACCCGCACCCTCATCCACTGAGTGAGACGTCGATCGCTGACGGCGTTAGTCGATTCCGTGTTCGATCGCGTAGCGGATGAGCTCTTGTTTTCTATTGAGCTGGAGTTTCTTCAGAATGTTCCGGACGTGATTCTCGACGGTCTTGGCCGAAATGAAGAGTGTTTCGCCGATCTCTTTATACGTATGGCCTCGGGCGACGTATTGCAGAACTTCTCGTTCACGCTCGGACAACGCTTCGCCGGGGATCTCGGCTTTGTGCAGCCTGCGAAACTCGGTGAGTACGAGCGCTGCGAGCGAGGCGGAGAAGACCGGTTCGCCTTTCGATGCCTTCCAGAGCTGCTCGCGTAGTTCGTCGGGGTTGGTGGACTTGACGAGATAGCCGAGAGCGCCGGCCGCGATTGCATCCAGTAGGTCCGACTCGGCTTCTGAGACTGTCAGCATCACGACCGGAACCTTGCCGCCGATCGCTTTGACGAGTGCGATGCCACCACCTTCGGGCATGTTGAGATCCGAGAGTACGAGGTCGGGGTCGGTCGCTTCGATGACGGCGATAGCTTCCTTCGCGTCAGCGGCTTCACCAACGACGGTGAAGTTCTCTCCGAGGTCAGCTCGCAGGCCGGTTCTCCAAATCGAATGGTCGTCTGCAATGACAACTTTCACCGCTGCCATAAGAGATGCCTCCAGTGTCGGTGGTCTACACCCATAGTTGTACTTCGGTGCCGCGACCGGTCGTACTTTCGATGTCGGCAGTTCCACCGACTTCTTCAATACGCCCGCGAATCGACGACGAGATTCCGATCGACTCGGTCATCGACGCCATATCGAAGCCAAGGCCATCATCTTTGATGCTGACGAACACGATTGCGGCCGCCGCTTCGGCGGGCTTCGCGATGAACGAGTCTTCGGCGGGTTCGGCGTAGATCGTCACCTTCTTGGCATGTCCGTGCTTACCCGCATTGGTTAGCGCTTCACCGACGGCGCCGGTCAGCGCCGACAGCTGTGGGTTGCTCAGTGCCGGGAGATCTTGCGCCACGACGACACTCACTTTGCACGGAGGGTGCAACTTCTCGTGTTTCGCGGCGAGCCGTCGCATCGCTGGTTCAAACGCCTCCTGATCGCCTCGCGATCCGGCGAGGAACCCGCGCAGGTCGTGCTCTTGGTCTCGGGCGAGTGCGGCCAGCTCGGCATCTTCTGAACGCCGTTGGATCACGGCAAGTGTTTGCAGCACCCCATCGTGCAACTCTCGCACGACTTCCTCCCGCGCCCGAGCGACCGAAATTTCTGCTTCCGCTCGACGGAGGCGAGTGACGACGTATCCCGCGAGCGTTCCGGTCATGACCCACAACCCGAGCTTGGAGACTGCGGCCAAAGCGCTGTCGCTTCGCTCGAGGACAATCGTTTCGGAATAGAAGCCAGCGGCTCCGATGAACAGCGAACTCACGAACCCGGCCCGGGCCCCAAACAGGATGCCTGCGGCCATGATGCCCGCCGCAGGCCAGCTCCACGGGAGTGACTGTGCTCTATCAGCGGAGTACACGAAGGAATCTCCGAGCAGGACGATCACACCGACCGACAGCTCAAAGATCACCGCGCCAAGGCTGGCCCGATCGAACGGCTTGAGGGTCGACGGCCAGCTCGTGAGAAATAGCGTCGTGACGGCCATGAGCGCAAGAAGAGCCCACGCAACCGCAGGTCGAATGAGGTCTTCGCCCGACAAGGCGACACCGAGCGATGCGTACCCGAGCGTCACCCAGCGAAAGACCGAGAGCACTCGAAAGAGCCCGCCGACGAGGGCGAGCTCAGTTTCAGGGCTGGCTTTCGGAGTGCGATATGAGCCGAATGGCTCACTCGGTATGGGATTTGTCACGTCGATTCCCTAAGCATCGCATTCCCCAGCGCTCTTTGGGGGAAACCCCCAGGGTTCAAACACCGTGCGTTCTGGCTCAATGAAGACATGACAGCGAAGATGACCTCACCAAACACCCCAACACTCGCCTCGATGGCGGCCGCCGCAAAGTCCGATCGCAACCGTGCGATCGACTTTTATCGCGTCGTCGCAATGCTCTTCGTGGCACTCGGCCACTGGCTGGCACTCGTTGCCATCACCGATCAAAACGGTGAGGTCGTCGGCGGCAATGCCATCGAGTTCGCACCGAACCTCGGTTGGATCAGCTGGGTCATGCAGGTCATGCCGTTGTTCTTCGTCGTCGGCGGTTTCTCTTCAGCGATGTCGCTCGACTCGCACAACCGCAAGAACGGCAACGCTCCCGACTGGATTGCCGCACGCCTTCGCCGGATGCTGCCACCGGCGGTCCTGCTCGCCGGAACCTGGCTCGTCATCATCGCCGGCGGTGCCGCCGCTGGTCAGCTCGAGATCGCCGGTCTGGCGCTCCAAGCCGCTGCGGTGCCTCTGTGGTTCTTGGCGAACTACACGATCGATACCGCGCTCGCCCCGTTCGTTCTTCCTCGCTTCCGCACGAATCCTCGCCTCGTCGTCGGCGGCCTCGTCGGTGCCTTTGTTGCGTTCGAATTGATGCGAATCGCAGATGTTCCGCTGTTGCCCCACCTCAACTGGGTTCTCGGCTGGCTGATCTTCCAGGTCATGGGTATGGCATGGCGCGATGGGATGCTTCCAACCGGCCGCACGCTTCACGCCGCAGCCGCAGCGATGTGGGCAGCCACCGTTGCGCTCGTTCTTTCCGGCGGACCATGGACCATCACGATGGTCAACGTGGCTGGCATCGAGAACTCTCCAACCAACCCGCCGACCCTCAGCCTGATGACCTTCGGTGCCGCATACAGCTTGACCGCAATCGCATTCGCCCCACGTATTTCTGCCGCCTTGGCCAACCGCCCGAAAGCTTGGGCCGCCGTCGTTGGAGCAAACACGGTTGCGATGAGCGTCTACCTCTGGCACATGACCGCTGCGGTCATCGTGAGTGCAGCCATGCACTTCACCGTTGGCCTTCCCCAACACACCGTGGCGTCGCTCGACTGGTGGCTCTTCAAGATCCCGACGGTGCTTCTGTCGATCATCGTCTTGGCGCCGATCGTCGCCGTCGTCTCTACGGTCGAGCGCAACGCACTCCTCGCTCCTCGGCGTCCCTGGAACGGCGGCTTGGCCTCGATCTTTGCCGTAGCGATCGTGACATCGTTCGCTCTGAAACTCTGGTCCGGCGGCGAACTCGCTACTGCGGTTCCTTCGCTCGCCATCTTGGTGGCGTTCGGTGCGACGATCTTGCGGCCGACCAAGGTCGTGCCAGCTCCAGCTGAGCCTGTTGAGGCCTAACCCGAACCGGCTGGGCAACGTATCGACCCGTTAGCCCTGAGCAGTTCTGGTGATGCTGACCTCGCCGAACCCGGTGAAGGACGCCGTTGCCGTCGACCCTCCCGGGAGCAATATCGCGCCGGTGCATGTACCGGATAGGACGAACTCGTTGGCCTTCAGCTCGATCTGGCGAGCACTGAGATGGTTCACCAGCCACTCGAGCGATCGCCACGGATCACCGAGAATGTCCGATCCGTTTCCTGCCGAGACCTCCTCACCGTCGATGGTCAAGGTGACGGTAATTCCAGCGAGAGATGGACAGTGTTCTGTCTCGACGGGATCACCAAAGACGACCCCACCATTCTGGCCCGAATCTGCAATCAGGCTGAGATAGCTGACCGCACCCCAGTCGGTGAAGCGCGATGTGGCGATCTCGAAAGACGGGACCACCGCCAGAGTTGCTTCTTTGACCTCCTCGACCGAGTACTGACTGTCGCGCGGCGGCAGGTTCTTGCCGAGGACGAAGGCAAACTCGCTCTCGATCATCGGATTATGAATGGCGTCGTACGGCAACGGTTCGGGGCCGTAGACGGTGTCTTTGAACACTCGCCCAGGAAACGACTCCGGGGAGTTGAGAATCTGCATGGCCCTCGCTGAGGTGCAGCCGACCTTCCAACCAATTGGTTCCCAACCCAGCATTTCCGCGTGGGAGGTGGCGATCATATGAGCAGATGCTGGATCGTTCGGCGCGTTGTCGCCGAGACTATCGATCTGACCGACAGCAAGCCGTGCCTCAGTGAGGTCTTTTGCAGCCTTAGTGATTTGATCACGGGTCAACATGGCTGCCATTGCAAAGGTCTATCAGCTCGATCGGTCCGGGCGCCAAGCGATCGGAGCGCTAGTCTGATCGCCACATCAATCGAGGAGAAATCAACTCATGGCTGAAACGGCACTTCGAGGCAACCCAGTACAGACTTCCGGGGATCTCCCCGCTGTAGGGGCAGCTGCCCCAGCGTTCACACTCACCGGCTCGGACCTCGGCGCCGTCACGTCGGATGATCTGGCAGGCCAGCGAGTCGTCCTCAATATCTTCCCGTCGGTCGATACCCCAACGTGTGCAGCCAGTGTCCGGACGTTTAATGAACGAGCCGCCGAGATGGACAACACAACCGTCCTGTGCGTTTCGGCCGACCTGCCGTTTGCGCAGGGTCGATTCTGTGGCGCCGAGGGCATCGAGAACGTCAAGACCGCGTCGACGTTCAAGAACGCAGACTTCCTCGCCAACTACGGCGTCGGCATGGTCGACGGGCCACTCGAGGGCCTGTGCGCCCGCGCCGTTGTCGTCCTCGACGAGTCCGGCAACGTTCTCCACCAAGAACTCGTCGGAGAGATCGCCGACGAGCCAAACTACGACGCTGCAATCAGCGCCCTCAGCTAACGCCGCTGAGCAGTCACAGCACCGCACAACATCTCAAACGTGAAACGTTTCTCGACCGGCCCGCTCATCACGGGCGGGTTGGTCGCGGGATTTTTCACGGTCCTCTCACTCGTCCTTCCGTGGTTCGACATCCTCGGACGTGAGCGATCGAGCATCGACATTCTTCGAAGTGCGAGTGTTCTCGATGTGATCGAAGGCAGCCTGAAAGTGGCGGTGATCTTCGGCTGGTTGCTCGCGCCGGTCACCGTGTCGGCGGCGATGTTTCTCGCAGCATCGGGGCGACACCGTATGGCGGCGGTGCTCTTGCTTCCCGTCGGTGCGATGACGATGCTCGTCGTCGGTGCCAGCCTCGTCGTCGACGAGATTGGCCTGGCATGGGGAGCATTTGTTGGATTGGGTTCCGCCCTCGCGGCGTTCATCCTTGCGGTTATGGTCTTGCTCAGCCCTCGTCCATCCATCGCGCCAGGAGGTTCGACATGAGCGAGCTCCACATCTTCTTCATCGATGAACTCACCGCAGCACAGCCCGGCGACGTGGTGACGTTCGGTCGGAGTGGCGATATCGAAGTCGATGAAGCCAACAAGTACATGCACCGCATCGTTGGTACCTTCTTTGACCGCGACAACGTGTGGTGGCTGACGAACAACAGCAAGCACGGAAACCTGACATTGGCTGGTGACGGCGGACGCCTGACCCGTCTGCCGCCGTCAGCTGTCACCGCGCTCACCGAGGTCACCGGCGCTATCCGGTTCGATTCCGGCCCGACAACATACGAATTGGGTTGGACTCTGCCTGGGCAAGACCCACTGATGCCCCCGAGCTCGACCGATGATGAGGACAGCGACGCATCGCCCGATGCCACACGTCAGTTCGGTGTTGTCAACCTCAACCATGAGCAGAAGCAGCTACTCGTGTCGCTCGCTGAAGCTTCGTTACTCGACCCCACGGCACCATCCACCGATCTTCCTGCGAACGCATCGGTTGCGCACCGGCTGGGTTGGTCTGCGAAGAAACTCGACCGAAAACTCGACTATCTCTGCGCCCGCTTGGCATCGGTCGGGGTCCGCGGACTCCGGGGTGAGAAAGGCTTTGAAGCCATCGACCGCCGGAGTCGCCTCGTCGAACACGCCATGTCATCGGGGATGATTAGTGCAGCGGACCTCGACATCATCAACGAGTGAGCGTGTAGAAATCCCTTAACGAGGGACCCGGTCGGCCGATATGGATCTCTATGACCACGCCACCGCCTGAGTCTCCGAGCCCGCCACCGCCTGAGCCTTCACCGACAGAGGCCACACCATGGGGATCAGCGATCGCCGCGAATGCTGCGGCGAACTCGCCGTCGGCGCCACCCCCTGCGTCGTCGCCTCCAGCACCGCCCGCATTTGGTGCGAGTGCACCCACCTATCCGAGTGCTGAAGCCCCCTTTGGAGGAGGCGACTCCGGCGGCTCATCGAAGCTTCCCTGGGTGCTCGCAGCGTTGACCGCCGTCGTGCTTCTCGGTGGCGGAGTATTCTTCGCCCTATCCGCATTCGGTGCGTCCGGTGGCGCTTCGTCTCCTGACGAAGGTATCGAGGCCGTCCTCGGAGCGGTCGGAGACGAAGACTTCGTCACCCTTGCCGAATTGATGGAACCGGCCGAACGACGCACGCTTGCCGAGCCGGCTATCACCGACGTTCTTCCCGAGCTCGTCCGCCTCGGGCTGCTCGACGATTCCGTCGATGCGGGAGATATCGAAGGGGTCGACCTCGTATTTACCGACGTCGAGTATCGAGTGGAACGCCTCGTCGGGGTCGATGACATCGCACATGTCTTTCTCACCGGTGGCGAGTTCGCGTCGAACGTGAACGGTGCCTTGCTGCCCTTCACCGACGAGATCGATACCGCTGATCTCGATCAACAGGACCGCCAGACAATCACCGAGTCAGATACGCCGATCGTGTTTGTTGAACGCGATGGCGACTGGTTCTTCTCGCTGTGGTTCACCATCGCGGAAAACGCGCGCATCGCGGCCGACGAACGGCTCCCTAGCCCCGGTGAGTCACCGGCGCAGATCCCGAGCGACTCGCCAGAGGCGGCGATCGAAGGCATGTTCAACTCGATGACCGAGTTCGATCTCACCTCGTTCGTTGGCCACATGGACCCAGAGGAGATGGCGGTGCTTTACCGCTACTCGCCGCTCTTCCTCGACGATGCACAAGCGATGCTCGACGACTCACGAGGGGATCTTCGTGACGAAGGCATCACGTGGGAGATGTCCAACTTTGATTTCGACGTCGATCAGTCCGGCGATGACGCTGTCGTAGCCATGCGTGGATTCACTCTCGACGTCGCTACCGATGGCTTCGAGATCTCTGCGAACTATGCACCTGACGCACTGACCGGCGAGCTGGAATTCGACGGCGTCACGGCAAGCTTCGACGGAACGACAACCGATGTCTCGATCGACGGTCAGATCGATGGTTCAGCCTTCGAAGTGATCATCGGGATCGAACCAACTGAGAACCGAGTAGCAGGAACCTTGGGGATTGAAGGAGACTCCTTCGAGGGCGAGATAGCGCTCGATCCGTCTGGCGACTGCTCTCGTTATGAGATCACCGGAACCGACGGCACGAACGAATCCGGTTGCCTCGAAGAGGACCTTGGAATCGATGGTTTCGGTCCGATCCTCGTGGCGATGGAAGACTGGCCTGACGATTTTCCTGGCGTCTCGATGCGAGCCCGTCAGGTCGACGGCGGATGGTTTGTCTCTCCGGTCGGTTCGATCCTCGGAGGTATCGTCACGGGCCTCGAAGGTCTCGAAGAAGGCAACTTCGATGACGTCTTCAACCCGTTCGCCAGTGTTATTGGTGACGCCTTGGCTGATCCGTTCGGAGTGGTCGAGGATGGCACCGACTTCATCGACCCGGGTAGCGCTGACTTTCTCGACGACGATGTATTTGATGACGACGTGTTCGACGACGACGTGATCGGCAGCTTTGCGGATCCGGTCCTTGAAGATGCGAGTTTCATCATGGTGTCCGATGGTGAATCGGTCGAATTCCTCGGCGCGATCGAGCCGAACGGATTCGATAGCTACGAGATTGAACTCGACGCAGGTTCTGAGCTCGCGGTCACCGCCCTCGCTACCGACGGGATCCTCGACACCACGCTTCGAGTCGCCGATCGCGACGGAAGTCAACTCGCGTTCAACGATGACGCCGGAATCACCGCCGAGCTGCCGAACCAATTCGACAGCCA
This sequence comes from uncultured Acidimicrobiales bacterium, assembly GCA_964451305.1. Lineage (GTDB taxonomy): Bacteria > Actinomycetota > Acidimicrobiia > Acidimicrobiales > SHLQ01 > SHLQ01. The sequence goes on from CAYVHV010000006.1 coordinate 21,487, forward strand.
GCTGGTCTTCACCGCCCCCGACGATGGCTTCTACCAGATCGAAGTCGCGGGATTCAACGCTTCGACAGCGGGAGAGTACACCCTCATCGTCGATCGCAGCGGCGCTGGAATTGCCGGCGGCCAGCTCGAGGACGAACTTGGAGCTCCCAACGATGACATTGTCACGGGAGCCGCAATCGACATCGCTGTCGCGAGCGGCGAGACGCTCGTTGTCAACGGCGTGGTCGAAGGCCCAACCCCATACAACATCGATCTCGAGTTAGGCGATGAGTTGGTGATCACGGTCGAGTCCGATGACGTCGACGAACTCGACCCCATCGTTTCGCTGATGTTGGACGGGTTCCAGATCGGTCGAAACGATGATGCCCTCGACGCAAGTGCTGTCGCGGACTCATTCGATAGTCAGCTCATCATCAACTCCGCAGGTACGGCGACACACGTGATTCTCGTCGAGGGCTTCGGTGGAACCAGCGGCGCCTTCACGATGACCATCGAGCGGAACTGATCATTCGCACAAGTCGGTCGGGTGGAATTAACTGATGGTTCGAAGGATGGACTTCTGATCTACCCGCGATACCATGACTAGTCGTTCTGCCCTGTGCAGTTCGTTATTGGCCCCCATCGTCCAGCGGCCTAGGACGCCTGCCTTTCACGCAGGTAACACGGGTTCGAATCCCGTTGGGGGTGCCATTTACGTCGGGCATGAAGCGCCTTCCACAGGCGATTCATTCGCTCTTTTGCCCCTTCGGCACACGATCTGATCGACGCTGGCCGCAGAGGTCGCGTCCGTTGTCTGATGTGCTGGTCGGCCTTCCTTGTCGCTGGCAGCACAACAACCTCGATGTGCTGAATTTTGGGCATTTTGCCTTACATACTAAGAATTTCGATAATCGTGTCGATGGCTCTCTCAATACTCAGCGGCGGGACCGTTCGAGAAGAGGTAAAACATGTTCGATTCCGTCGCACCTGCGCGCAAAAGGGCTCCGTGGCTTAAACGCCTCGTGGGTCTACCTGTTTTGGTCGTCGCCCTCTTCGGGACACTGCTCGTGCCGACCGCGGCGGGTGCTCAGCAACAAAACGAGATCGTGTTGACCGTCGACTTCGACGGCACCGCAGCGTTCTCAGCTTCTGATCCGCTCGATAATGGTGCTGGACTCCACACTCCAGGCCGTGACTTGAACGCAAACAACAGTGTTGTTCGCACATACGATCAGATCCAATACCGGATCGATTGGAACGTCAACGAAGTCGATGGCACGACGACCACGGTCAGCATGGTCCTTCCTGAGGGTATGGAATGGCTTGCCGATGCAACGACCGCTTCAGGTGTCCCTTCCGGATGTCTCGATGATGGCTCGTCATCGATCACCGGCCTAAACGGTCGTGAGCTGATCTGTAACACCGACGCCGAACACGAAGGTTCGAACGGTGCGATCCACCCACGTGCATTCGTGAACGGTTTCCCCGACGGAACCCCACTTAACGTGACTGCTTCGGTTGAGACCGATCAACTTCCTCCGGTCGTTTCGAACCAGATCACCACGATCGTTTCCGCTGCTCCCGGAGGCGACTGGGTCAAGGGCGAACCAGAGCTCGACGCAGACTCTGGCGAAGTCATTCGCTACGAGCCGAACGAAACGTACTTTGACATTCCTGGTGGCGCTTCGGGAGAACTCGGCCGCCTCTTCGTTTGGAACCTCCGTCTTGAGCCTTCAGGTGGCTTGAAGGGTTCTGAGCCGCTCGTCGATGCAATGCCACTCGAGTTCTGGGATCACTTCTTCGATTCGGTTCCCGGCACCGAGCTTGCAACCCCTGCTCAGATGTTGGCCGCAACAGGACTGCCCCGCGTCCCTTGTGGTGGTTATGACGGCGACGGCTCGTACCCATTCGGTATCACTGCCGGCGTGCCATCGACGACGCCTGCAGCACAGACCAACATTGGTGAGATTGCGTGTACCGACCTTGGCAACTCGGCTGGCTACCCGCAGGTCAAGTTCGACATCACCGGACACGACACCGCAAACATCGCGGCTTCAAACGCAGACGGCTCTGGAAACTCGACGACGTTGATCTCGGCTCAGGTAGCTTTCTGGGCTCCGGAGTCCGAGTTGAGCGTTCCAGGCACGGAGATTCGAAACGCGATCACCGGTTCGGCTGCAGTCGTTCCGCTAACCGCATCTGATGTCGATCCGATCTTGGTGCACGGAACTAACGGACCGGTCCCAGAGTTCTCAGAGAATGCGAATGGCCTCGCCGGTCTGTCGAACAATTCGCCATACCCTCTCATACCGCGAGTCACCGGCCAACCCGGCCGCTCGGTCCGCCACAACGTCCGCTACCAGAACGGTCCCTACAGCGAAGTGCAGTGGGACACCGCCCTCGGCGATACGTGGCGAACATATGACCGACGAGAGCTGTTCAATGGTGGGACCGGTCGTGTTGTCAACAACGGCAGCAACGGCGTCGACGAGAATACCCCACGTTGGGATGGCGATGGCCAAACCCCTCGCGGCAACATCTTGACGGTCGTGAACACGCTCAACACGCTCACGTCGCGAGACAACGGCTCAGAGTTCTTCAGCCCGATCCACAGTTGTGTTGCGGTCGATACGACGCACCAGGAAGTTATTGGTATGCCCGCTAGCTTCCCGATCAGCCTTCGCGAGCCAAACCTGGCGCAGAACTCTGCGCAGCAGTCAATCTTCACGAACAGCCCGACGACCGGCGGCCTTACCGGAACACCCGCAACGCCGATTGCTCAGGTGCTCACTAGCGTCACCGGCAACTCCCAGGTCAACTACTCGGGTATCTCAGGGCCTGCTGTGAACGTTGCCGATGCCGAACTTGATTGGGTCCTTGAAGTTGCTGAACTCACCGATCCAGGAAATGCCGTAGGTCTCCATACAGTGACCTGTAACGGTGACGAAGGAACGTGGGTCGATGCCACTGATGCGGTCGCCTTGGCCGGTCTTGAGACCGGCACCCTTGCCGACGGCACTCCGGTCTACGGCAACGTAACGCACTTCCGTCTTCGCACCGCCGGCGACGTTGCGTGGAACTCCGACTTCTTCGCAGCCAACGGAACGACGTCATACGGCGCAAGCGCGCTGCTGAACTTCCAGGTTCGTGTCAAGGACAACCCAACTGTTCAGACTGCCGAACAGGAGCTGTTCATCTACGCAGGTCGCGCCACGGGAGACTGGGACGGTAGTGGTCAACCCACGACAGCTAACTGCACAAACGCCTCGAGGTTCACCGGTGGAACGAACACCGCAATTCCTGCTGGTTGGTGCAACCTCTCGTTCACCGATGATGGTGTCGATACCCTCGACGCGCAGAACGGTGACCTCAAGGATGACTTTGATACTTCCGCCGGTGAGCAGTTCGGTGCCCTTGGCACCCTGTCGGCTCACGCTGATGTTGTCTACATTATCGAGCCTGCGCTGGCGATTTCGAAGATAAACACCGATGGGCCTGGCGACATTGTTGCGAATGGTCAGCTTGTTGAGTTCGAGATTAACCCTCGTGTTGTTGGCTCGTCGTTGGACACGATCAACAATGTGAGGGTGACCGATGCGTTGCCAGCGAACATGGTGTTTGCTGGGTTTACGTCGCAGCCTGCGGGCTCGCCGTGTGCTCATGCTGGTGGTGTGATTACGTGCTCGTACGGTGATCAGGCCGGCGGTTGGGGTTCACTTGGTGAGGGCCGATTCAGCTTCAACGTCACGATCGTTGACGCTGGCCCGAACGCAACCCTGACCAACATCGCAACCATTAGCGGTGAGGATTCTCAGAATCCTGGCCTGGCAGTTACCCCTGCGTCTTCTCGGGCACAGGCCTTTACCGGCGCTCCGTTTGAAGAGTCCGGCATCGAAAAGACAGTCGACCCGCACATCACCGATTGTTTCGAAGCTCCCGGCACGATTCATGATCCGGGCGATTGCACAGTGATCGCAACCGACGGAGGCATGATCTTCACGCTCGACATCGAGAACGAAGGCAACGTCGACCTCACGAACTACCGAGTCGTCGATGTGTTGCCATACAACGGTGACGCCACCGAAGCGCCATCAGCTCCACACCCATTTACTGGTGTGGCTCTGACCGGTGATGGCCGGACACCGCCGTCGTCATTCTCTGGCGATCTCAATTTTGTCAACGCTGTTGCGCCCGCCGGCTCGACGGTGCTGTACTCCGCTGACGCTCCGGGCACGATCAGCCGTGACCCATCTGTAGCCGAGGCCGGCGGAACAACGTGGTGTGACGCCCCTGCCGCTGGAACGGCCGTTGCGGCGGGCTTGGGTGCAACTGCGGGAACTGGTGCTTGCCCAGCGTCCGCTGACGATGTCACTGCAATCCACATCGATCTTGGCACCCTTGACCGAGGCGCAACCGAGTTCATCGAAATCCAGCTCACGACCGTTGGAGCCGAATGTGGCGATATTTGGACCAACAACTTCGGTGCACGCACCTTTGGTCTGCTTCTTCCAATCCGATCAAATGACGTATCGGTCATGTCAGGGTTCTGCGAACCATCGATCGACATCGAAAAGGCGACGAACGGTCTCGACTCTGACACACCATCTGGTGCGCAGATCGTCGCTGGTGATCCAGTGACCTGGACGTACGTTGTCACGAACGACGGCGATGTTGCCCTCGCAAACGCCACAGTTGTTGACGTGCCAGCACCAGCTGGCGGCATCCTCTGTGACGTTGCTGGTGATGGAAGCTTCACGGGAACGAACGTAATTCCACTGCTCCTTCCCGGTGAATCCGTGACCTGTGAAGCAACAGGAATTGCGACCGGTGGGCCGTTTGCGAACAACGCTTCGGTGGTGGGCGAGCCAGTCCTTCCGGACTTCTCGGACCCCGCTGTTGATCCCGCAGATCCATCGACATGGCCAACCGATCCAACGGCGTTTGCTGCGCCGATCGATCCAGTCACCGGTGCTCCAGCACTCGACGATGTCGACGATGAAGATCCATCGCACTACACCGGCATCGTGCTCGAACCAGGAATCGATATCGAGAAGGACACCAATGGTGCCCAGTCCGATACCGCTCCTGGTGAGCTGTTGGTCGCCGGCGAAGCAGTGACGTGGACCTACGAGGTCACCAACACGGGTAACGCGGCGCTGCTCGACGCCGAAGTTGCCGACGTTGATTCGACTGGCGCTTCAGTTCCCGTCGTCTGTGACATCGATGGCGACGGCACGTTCGACGGAACGAACGTTATTCCGCTGCTGCTCCCAAGCGAGACGGTGACATGTCAGTCGACGGGAACGGCCCAGCCTGGTCCGTACTCGAACAACGCGACAGTGACCGGCACGACGGCATTGTCGAACGAGGCATGTGTGTGCGATCCGACCGATCCAACCACGTGGCCAACCGACCTGGCAGCGTTCTCTGCCTACGTCGACCCAGTGTCGGGCGAGACCCTTCCAGTGAGCGACGAGGATCCATCGAACTACACCGGCGTCGAACCAGGAATCGACATCGAGAAGGCCACCAACGGTGTCGACTCCGATGTCCTGCCTGGCCAGCCGGTCGCAGCTGGCTCGCTAGTGACCTGGACGTACGAGGTCGCGAACACCGGCGGCACGGCGTTGCTCGATGCAACAGTGTCCGATGTGCCAGCACCTGTTGGTGGCATCAGCTGCGATGTCGATGGCGATGGCGTACTCGATGGTACGAACGTGATTCCGTTCCTCGCAGTTGGCGCAAGTGTCACGTGTGAAGCGACCGGACTGGCACAACCCGGACCGTTCACGAACAACGCATCGGTATCGGGAACCCCAGCGTTGCCGGACTTCTCAAATCCAGCTGTTGACCCCGCAGATCCATCGACGTGGCCAACCGACCCAGCGCTGTTCAGTGTGCCGATCGATCCAGCCACAGGTGTTCCATTTACGGTCGCCGATGAGGATCCATCGAACTACACCGGGTTTACCCCGGACCCCGGCATCGATATCGAGAAGGACACCAACGGTGAGCAGTCCGATGAGGCCCCTGGTGAAGAGATTGCCTTTGGCGAGGCGGTCACCTGGACCTATGTCGTGACCAACACCGGCGGAACTGCTTTGGCGAACGCGACGGTTACAGACAACACCGGAGTCATCGTCGACTGTGACGTCGATGGTGATGGTGTGCTCGATGGAACCAACGTGATCCCGTTCCTCGCATTCGGCGCAAGCGTCACGTGTGAAGGAACCGGAACCGCTCAGGTCGGTCCATACGAGAACATCGGTGACGTCACGGGTGACCCAATCACCCCCGACTTTGCGACCTGCGGTTGCGATCCAGAAGATCCAACCACCTGGCCAGCAGATGCTTCTGGTTATGTCGCAGCGGTCGACGACTCGGGCGCCCCATTGGGCCCAGTCACCGATGCCGATGCTTCGCACTACACCGGAACCGCAACCTTCGACCTTGCATTGGAGAAGACGATTGCTGATGGCCAAGACACAGCGAACCTGGCCATTGGTGACGACGTCACCTACACCATCGAAGTGTTCAACCAGGGCACCGTCGATGCAACGGACATCACCGTTATCGATTACACGCCGGCCGCTCTCGAGGTCAACGATCCCGACTGGACCGTCGACGCTGATGGCAACGCAACGATCGATCTCACCGGTGTCACCGTGGCCCCAGGTGAATCAACATCGGTCGACATCACCATGACGATCCTCACCGCAGGAGATATCAACAACACCGCAGAGATCACCGGGTCAACACCGATCGATGCGTTCGGTGCGCCAATACTCGGTGCCGACGGAAACGTCCTCGCCGATGTTGATTCTGTCTCTGACGCACTCGACACCGACGTGCTTTCCGATGGAATCATCGATGGCGCCGACGGTGATGAGGACGATCACGATGTGGCGTCGATCAACGTGACTGCGCCAGTCACGTCGACGCCACCGACGCTTGCGTTCACCGGCGTCGAGTCGTATCAGCTATTCCTCCTTGCGCTTCTCGCACTTGGAGCAGGCATGGCCGCACTGGTTGCACGCAATGGCATGGTCGCTCGCAAAGAGGACTGACCGAGGCGTTCGCAATAACGTTGCGCAGTAACGGACGACAGGTCGGATCCCACAGGGGTCCGGCCTGTGTTCGCGTTTTAGAGCGCGCCCATTCGAGCTGACGTCAGCTCTTCTAACACGTGCGAGAGGACCTGATAGATGACCTTGGCTTGAGCGTCGGGATCGCTCTCGTCGATCGGGTCTTCTGCCTCGCCGACGTCGAGACGGGTACCGAGGACGAGACGGCACTGGTTGATCGTGTTCATCCAGTGGTCGGCTGTCTCGATGCTGATCGACTCGTTTTCGAGCGTCGCTTGGACCTTGTCGATGCCATCGAGCCGAGCCATCAACAACTGGTCGTGAACCATGTCGCGATAGCCCGCCTCGAGTTCTTCGTCGTCGGGGTACGCCGTTGGATAGAGCCGCTTGACCTCGTCAACCTCGTCGAGCAGGAGCAATTCACGGAGCTCCTCGGTGACGTGGCGCACCAACTCGCGCAGTGTGTCGTCGAGTCGAACGGTGATCTCTTCGCCTTGCAGCTTGAACATGCGCCTAAACATCGGGTGAGCCATCTTTTTGCATCGTTGCCCACAGGCCATGCTCATGAAGCCGAGCAACGTCGGCCTCTGCCTTTTCTTTGGGCCCACTCGACACAACCGCCCGACCCTTGTGGTGCACGTCGAGCATCAGCTCCGTCGCTTTTTCTTTGCTGAAGCCGAACAGCTTTTGGAGAACGAACGTTACGTACGACATCAGGTTGATCGGGTCGTTCCACACCAACACGACCCACGGCATGTCGGGTCGAACCTCGACATGGATATCGACATCTGGTTCGGCTACTTCTAAGGGGGAGGTCATCATTGGTGCATTCATGGCGCTCGCAGAAGTCATAGCGGTAAGCCCGTACGTTACGAGACGAGTTCGGAGGCGCGGCCTGTCGGTGCGCCTTCGGCGATCGGATCAGCAGCCACCATTGCGTACCAGGTAACGGCGGTCCACAACAGGACCGAGCCCGCAATGTGTATCGCGACCAGCCCGACCGGTACCCCGATTCCGTACTGGATGTATCCAACAGCGCCTTGGAGCAAGGCCAGCGAGCCGATCCGGCCGAACCACTTTTGGTCGAGCATCGACCACGCCTTTTCGCCGTCCGCGTTTCGTGCTTTCCACATCCCAAGCACGATCAAGACGACGAGCACCCAGCCGAGGAGTGAATGGATGCGGCTGATCTCGCGAATGTCGAAACCGAGGCGCGGAATTGGCTCGCCGGACGATTCGCTACCGGTGTGAGGCCCAGAGCCGGTGACGAACGTTCCGACGACGATGACCGTCGTTGCCGAGAGGAACATCGAGCGGGCGAGAAGACGACGCTTGAGTTCCTGGGCTGACCGAGCTGGCTGACGGTCGCCGCTGGCGCGCGGGTTGCGGGCTCGATAATCCAAGACCACGCCGAACCAGATCAAAACGATCGAGAGCAAGAAGTGGCCGATGACGACCCTCGGGTCGAGCTCGGTCCGAGTGACCAACATGCCCAACAAGACCTGGCCAATGAAACCAAAAACGGTGGCATAGATGACGCCCAACAGATCGGGTCGGGAGCGACGAGCACCAATCCACGCTGCGATCACCGGGATGATCGCGAGGCCCGAGATCATCCGGTTGCCGAATTCGATCGCGGAGTGAAAGCCAGGCGCATCGAGTTCGGTGTTTACCGAACACGTTGGCCAGTCCGTACAGCCGAGGCCCGAACCGGTCAGTCGAACCGCTGCACCGGTGACCGTGATGACCATCAACCAGACCAACGCAAAGCGAGTCCAGAAGCTGAGCGGCCGCGCCCAGACGGTCGGGTTGGACGCGACGGAGCCTGCGTTCGCGGCGTTGTCTTCCTCGAAGCCGGTGTTCTTACCGGGAGTCAAGAATTTCGACATGTGACAACGATACGCCCGATGACGTTGGCATAAACAACGCAACGGGTCGTAACCTGTCGAGCGTGACAACTGTTGCGCCCGTGGCGTCCTCCCGTTCAACGCTTGCTGCATACGTTGCGTTGACGAAGCCTCGCATCATCGAGCTGCTGTTGATCACAACGGTTCCGACGATGATCGTCGCTCAGCGCGGTTGGCCCAGCCTCTGGCTGATCGTTGCAACCGTCGTCGGTGGCACGTTTGCTGCCGGCGGTGCAAACGCCGTCAACATGTACGTCGATCGAGATATCGACAAGATCATGAACCGCACCAAGGGTCGTCCGCTCGCTACCGGCGAGATCGAGCCCAAGAATGCACTGATCTTCTCAGTGGCGCTTCTGGTTATCGCATTTGTCTGGCTGACAGCGTTTGTGAATTTGCTCTCCGCAGTCTTTGCGCTGTCGGCAGCGGCTTTTTACATCTTCGTGTACACGTTGTGGCTCAAACGAACGTCTACACAGAACATCGTTATCGGTGGCGCCGCTGGTTGTATGCCCGTTCTCGTTGGCTGGGCTGCGGTCACCAACAGCGTTGGGTGGGAGCCAATCGTGCTCTTCGGTGTCATCTTCTTATGGACGCCGCCACATTTCTGGGCGCTTGCGGTCAAGTACAAGGAAGACTATTCAGCGGCCAACGTGCCGATGTTGCCGTCGGTCGAAACGCTTGAGAACACCTCGAAGCAGATTTTGGCGTACACCTTGGCCGTGTGGGCGCTCTCGATTGCGTTCACGCCAATCGCGTCGATGGGCTGGATCTACACGGTGACGGCGGTTGTGTCCGGTGCGGTATTCACGCTGTACGCCGTGCAACTGCTGCGAGATCCAACTCCAAAACGAGCAATGAAGGTCTTTACCTTCTCCATCACCTATTTGTCGGTGCTGTTCATTGCTATGGGTGTCGATTCGCTCGTTATTCCAGTCGCATAGCCACGATCCAAACACCGGCGTTTCGCGCCCTCAGTGGTCAAATATCGCGCGGTTCGTGCGCTCTTTTGAGGTGTTGGCGGCCGGATCATCGGTGTGACGTCGGTCTCCGAGTGGACGTTGGTCGGTGAAGCGCGCGAGAACTATTGTCTGAATCGGAATAAAGCGCCGATCTGGGTCAAAAGTCCCGTAACATTCGGGAGTCCCTTTTGGTCGGCGCGCGACCACACGTTCAAGGTGAATCTTTCTCGATGACAGCAACGGAAACGCAACCAGAGGCTCACGAAGACATCGGTGAGACTCATGAGGCAGAAATGGGTGCAGCGTCGAGTGACGGTCTGTACCGGCTCATCGCATCCAACGACCACAAAGATGTCGGTCGCATGTGGATCGCGATGTCCCTCATCTTCTTCGTTGGCCTCGCCGCTCTCGGTGTCGTAAACGAAATCGAACGAATTTCGGTAGACCCGCAGATCTGGGGCAGCGTAAGCCGCGCCTTCCAGAGCTGGGTACTCTTCCGAACCGGAGCGATCTTCATGGTCGTCATCCCAATGTTCATTGGCCTCGCAACGGTCGTTACGCCCCTGCAGGTTGGTTCGGCAGCCATTGCGTTCCCCCGCCTCACCGCAGCATCGTTCTGGGGCTGGCTGTTCGCATCGATCATCCACGTCGTTTCGTTCCTCGCCGACGGTGGCCTCGGTCCGGCGCAGACCACCAGCCAGCAGTCGACGCTCCTGACGATGACGTCGCTCAGCTTCATGATCATTGCGCTCCTCGGCGCATCGGTCGCTATTGCGACGACCATCGTGGCACTGCGCCCGACCGGAATGACCTTGATCGATGTCCCTGCCTTTTCGTGGTCGATGCTCGTCGCCACCTCGATCTGGCTGCTGTCGCTGCCGGTTCTGATCTCCAACATGATCTTGGCCTACGTCGATCTTCAGGGCCGCCCGTTCCTCGACCTTGGCAACCCCGACCTCCTGTGGTCCCGTCTCGAATGGGCCTGGTCACAGCCGCAGGTCTTCGCGTACGCCATCCCGGTCCTCGGCATCCTCGCCGACGTCATGCCGGTGCAGACGAAGAGCCGTCAGGCGGGACGTCCAATCTTGCTTGGAATGATCGGCATGTTCGGCGTGCTCTCGTTCGGCGCGTGGGCCCAGAGCTTCTGGTCAAAGGGCGGGGATCCCGCCTTCGAGAACGGCAACTTCATCTACGAAGAAACGCTGTACATCTTGTTCGGCCTGCTCATCTTCCTCCCCGCATTTGGGGCATTTAGCGGCTCGATGGACCAGATCCGACGGGGTACAGCCCCAAAGCCAGGCGGCGCACTCGTCGGTGTGGCGAGCGGTGCGCTCTTGCTCCTCGGAGCAACGGTCGCTGGTGAGCTTCGAGTCCTTGCAGGACTGCTCGACCTTCTCGGTGTGAACCCAAGCTGGAGCGCCCTCGAGACGAACGGTGTCCTCCTCTCATCATCGACCGGCATCTTGCTCATGGTCGTCGCAGCGGCAATGGCATCGGCGATCGGTGGCCTCGTCCACTGGGCGCCGAAGATCTTCGGCGGCTTTGCAGTCGACCCGCTCGCCGCTCTCGGAGCAATGGCCCTCCTCGGCGGTGGTGTGGCCGCTGGCGTTGGCAACATCATCTCGGCCTTTGACGGCCAGCCCGATGACATTCGTTTCGTCGACAACGTCGATGGCCTCATCAGCACGATGAACGTCCTGTCGACCGTCGGCCTTGCAATGATGGCCGCCGGTGCCCTTGCGATGATTGGCTCAATTCTTCCGGCCGGGCGAAGCAAGGAAGTCATCTCCGATGATCCATGGGGTGGACAGACCCTCGAGTGGGCGTCCCCATCGCCACCACCGATCGGCAACTTCGTCGAACCCGTCGGTGTCGTTCGCTCACCTGAACCATTGCTCGACGAGATCGAGGGGGCCAACTGATGGCAGCCAATGCAGTCACTGCACCACCAGCACCTGAACTCGCACGTAACCGCACGCTCGTCGTAGGCACCGCCTTCGTCTCCGGCGCGGTGATCATGCTGTTCGTTGGGTTGTTCAGCGTCTATATCTCGATCCGCCAGAACAACGAACTCCTCGTCGAGAGCCTCCTCGGCGGAAGCCTCTGGTTCCCTGAAGGCGCAGTGCAGATCGCGCCCGGAACCATGATGATGTTCACCACGTGGATCTCGGTCATGACGATCGCATGGGCCGTGCAGGCCTTCAGAAACGACGATCGTCGCAACGCCTACGTTGCTCTCACCCTCACCATTCTTATGGGAGCTGCGGTGATCAACCAGATGGTCTTCGCAATTGGCGACTTTGGCCTCCCCGTCGATCGGTCGACCCCAGCGATGCTGCTGTTCACGCTCTACGGCAGCTACATCGTGCTGCTCGGCACAGCGATCGCATTCGTCTTTCTCATGTTCATGCGAGCCATCGCTGGACAGTTCAACTCAAAGAACGCTGACGGCATCGAAGCTGCCGCCATCTTCTGGTACGCAACGGTGATTCTGTACCACCCCATCTGGTACCTCATCACCATTACGAAGTGAGCCTGACATGATTCCAACAGGATTAAAGCTCTACGCCGGTATCGCCGTCGCCGCTCTTGCCGCCGCCGCCCTTGGTGGCTGGACGAGTGGTGGCAGCTTCGTCGGGCCGATCAGCGCTGGCTACAAGGGCGGCATTGGTGACTACGTCAGCTACGTCGTGCTCGTCGGTGTGGCATTCGTGTCGATCATCGTCGGCGGCCTTCTCACCGTCTTTCGCGATGCTGACGCAACCGCCGTTGCGGCATCGATGGGACTTGCTCAGGCGCCGGTCGGACAGCGTCCGGTCGCAGCATCCATCTGGCCGATCGTCGCCGGCATTGGTGTGTCGTTCCTCGCTGTAGGTATTGCAGTCAACGCTGCGATCACCGGCGTCGGCTTTGTCATCCTCGCCATCGTTGCATTCGAGTGGACCATGACCGCATGGGCCGATCGAGCAACCGGTGACTCCAAGGCCAACGAAGCGCTTCGCGCCCAGATCATGGGCCCGTTCGAGATTCCATTGCTCGGCCTCATGGCTGCGGGCGTCGTCGTCATTGCGGTCAGCCGAATCTTGCTCGCCTCATCTGAGCTTGGAGCGGTCGTCGTCGGCGGCGTCGTTTCGGTCATTATCTTGGGAGTCGGCATTTTCGCCGCTCAGGGGCCAACAGTTTCTAAGAATGTGATTACAGGAGTTGCTGGCGTTGTGCTTGCTGGCATACTCATCGGAGGTGTTTGGGGTGCCGTGTCGGGAACACGTGTCATCGAAGAGCACTTCGAAGAGGGAGAATCGGGCGAGGTAGAGGGCGAAGCGGCTGTAGAGGCTGAATCGTGACCTGCCCCGACCACGCTGTCACTTCACCCTCCCGACTACGCTCGGGAAAAGTTTCACAAGTAATCGTTGACCTCGATCAGTGCCGAAGGAAACATCAATGAACCGCCTCAAACCGTCAACTCGTAAGGTTGTTAAATTCCTTGCGCTCTTGACGGCAGCATTCGTTCTGGCAGCGTGTGCCGATAACGCGCCGCTCGATACTCGTGGAGACAACCTCCAAGGACCGGAAGCCCGCGACATCGAGAGCTTCCTGCGTTGGGTCTTGTGGGTCGCATACGTGGTGTTCGCACTCGTGATGGGTCTCACGTTGTATGCCTGGAAGAACTTCCGCATCAAGACCGACGACTACGAGGACGATGAGTTTCCCGAGCAGATCGACCACAGTAAGTGGGAGATTGTCTGGACGATCGTTCCTGCGATCATCCTCGCCGTTGTCGCAGGATTCACGCTCATCTTGCACCTTCAAGTCAACGGCCGCGAAGACAATCCGATCACGGTGGAAGTCGCCGATGGGTCCTCGGTCGAATGGGAACCGGAGATCGTCGTTGTTGGCCAGCAATGGTGGTGGGAGTACCAGTACCACTTCGGCGATGTTGAGCTCACCGCCCAGCGCGTTGAAACGCTCCCAAACGCAGACATCACCACCGCAACCCAGATGGTCATCCCGGTCGGCATGGAGATCGAACTCGAAGTCACCAGCCGCGACGTGATCCACTCGCACTGGATTCCATCGCTAAACGGTAAGCGTGACGCCGTTCCCGGCCGCCAGAGTGCACCGTGGAAGATTCAAGCCGATGAACCGGGTGTCTACTTCGGTCAGTGCACCGAGTTCTGTGGCCTCTCACACTCCCGTATGCGCATGCAGGTCGTGGCGCTCCCAGAGGCAGAGTTCCAAGAGTGGGTCACCGCCCAGATGACCGGCCTCGAGCTCTCCCCAGAAACCGCTGCGTACGTCGCTGAACTCGCAGCTGGCGAGACCATCCCTCCAGAGGGCAACGAGCAGCGTGCGATCGACACCTTCCGCACCAAGTGCGCATCGTGCCACGTGCTCGATGGTGTCACCGACGGCATCGTTGCTCGTCCGGAAGAACAGCTCGTTTCCGGTGCAGCTCCGAACCTCACGCACTTTGCAACTCGAACCACCTTCGCCGGTGGTATCCGCAACGTGTACGACACGAACACCGGTGAGTTCAACCGCAACGATCTTGCCCAGTGGCTTCGCGATCCAGCGTCGATCAAAGCGAACTTCACCGAGCCAGTAAGTGACACGGATAGCCGCCTCCGCGGAATGCCAAACCTGGGTCTCACCACTCAGGAAGTAGACGATCTCGTATCGCTACTCGAATCGACCGGGCCTCAAGAGGGCGAATTTGAGTCGTTCGATTTCATCATCGAAGAAACGGGGATCGAATAATGGCAATTATCGACCAGCCATTGGCCATCGGCTCTGGCGACGGACCGGTTGAGACCGTCGATCGTCCGCTCGGTACGATCACCCGGCCTCGAGAATCTGGAACCTGGCGAGACTGGCTGACCACCGTCGACCATAAGAAGATCGGCATCATGTACGGCGCTGCCGCGATGTTCTTCTTCGTGATCGGTGGCGCTGAAGCGTTGCTGATTCGCCTCCAGTTGGCCACTCCAAACGGCACGCTGTTGTCGCCCGAGGTGTACAACCAAGTCTTCACCATGCACGGCGTGACGATGATCTTCCTCGTCGCAATGCCCATGGGTGCGGCGTTTGCCAACTACCTCCTGCCGCTGCAAATCGGTGCTCGAGATGTGGCATTCCCTCGTTTGAATGCGCTCAGTTTCTGGGTCTTCCTCTTCGGTGGATTGTTCTTGAACTCGGCATGGCTACTCGGCGGTGGCGCCGACGGCGGCTGGTTCAACTACGCACCGAACTCGACGGTGACGTTCTCGCCATCGCACGGCATCGACTTCTACGCACTCGGCCTGCAGATCACCGGTGTTGCTTCGCTCGTCGGCGCAATCAACCTGATCACGACCGTGCTGAACATGCGTCCCAAGGGCATGACCCTGATGCGGATGCCGATCTTCACATGGATGAACCTGGTCGTACAGTTCCTACTGCTCTTCGCAGTTCCCGTGATCTCGGTGGCACTGTTCGAACTCACCTTCGACCGCCTCTTCGACGCCAACTTCTTCAACACCGAAGCCGGCGCCGACCCGTTGCTCTGGCAGCACCTCTTCTGGATCTTTGGTCACCCAGAGGTGTACATCCTCATCCTTCCGAGCTTCGGCATTGTCTCCGAGGTCATCCCGGTCTTCTCCCGTAAGCCAATCTTCGGGTATAGCTTCATGGTCGCTTCGGGCGTTGCCATTGGGTTCATGGGCTGGGGCGTTTGGGCTCACCACATGTTTGTTTCGGGCATCGGTCCAATCTCGGTCGCTGCGTTCTCGCTCTCGACGATGTTCATCGCGGTGCCAACCGGCGTGAAAATCCTCAACTGGCTCGCAACGATCTGGGGCGGCAAGCTGCGCTTCAACACTGCAATGCTCTTCGCTGTCGGCGTCGTCTCGATGTTCACCATCGGCGGACTCTCCGGCGTCACCCACTCGATTGCGCCAGCTGACACCCAGCAGACCGACACGTACTACATCGTTGCTCACTTCCACTACGTGATCTTCGGTGGAACGCTCCTCGGCTTCTTCTCTGGCTTCTACTTCTGGTGGCCAAAGATGTTTGGCTACAAGCTCAACGAGAAGCTCGGTAAGACCAACTTCTGGCTTCAGATCGTCGGCTTCAACGTCACATTCGGTCCGATGCACATCCTTGGACTCCAAGGCATGAGCCGTCGTATCGATACCTACGATGCGGGCTTCGGGTTTGAGTTCTGGAACCTCGTTGCAACCGTCGGTGCGTTCATCATCGCCCTCGGTATTGCATTCTTCTTCGTAAACGTTGCGGTCAGCCGCAGGCAGTGGATTGCCGCTGGCAAGCCAAACCCTGGACCCGATCCATGGGACGCACGAAGCCTCGAATGGATGACCGCATCCCCAACGCCGGTTCACAACTTCGACGAAGAGATCATCGTCGATAGCCAAGATGAGTTCTGGCATCGCAAGTACGGCTATGACGAGCAGGGCAACGTTGTCCGCATCGCCACCGCCGAAGAAGTCGCTCAGGACGGATCGAACACCAATGTTCACCTCCCATCACCGAGCTACTTCCCAATCTTGCTGGCGCTCAGCATGCCGATCATCAGCTATGGCCTGATCTACAGCCTCTGGCTCTGCATTCCTGGCGGAATGCTCATGGTGTACTCGATGGTCGGTTGGATGTTCGAGCATCCCGACGATCCAAACGCCGCACACGACGATCACGGCCACGATGACCACGGCGATGCGCCAGACGCACTCGAAGCCGGAGATGTCGAGGAAGAGCTCGTCGGCGTAGGAGCCGGAGCACCTGAAACGGAGGTCACCGATGGCTAGCGCAACGGTTGCAATGGACCACGGGGCCGATCACGGTCACGAGGAGCACGAGACCAACTACGGCATGAGCAACAACAAGATGGCCATGTGGCTGTTCTTGTCGTCTGACTGCCTGCTCTTCGGAGCGTTGATCTCCACGTTCCTGCTCTACCGCACGAACATCTCCGACGGTACGCCGTTCACCGAGCCAGCCGACGTGTTCGACATCCCGTTCACCTCGCTCAGCTCGTTCGTGTTGCTGATGAGCTCGCTCACGATGGTGCTCGCACTGTCGGCGGTGAAGCGTGACGACGAACGCAATGGCCGAATCTGGCTCCTCACCACTGCCTTCCTCGGTATGGTCTTCATCGGTGGACAGATCTACGAGTTCACAATCTTCAGCGCAGAAGGTCTGCAGTACTCCACAAACACGTGGACCTCAGCGTTCTTCACGCTGACCGGCTTTCACGGAGTGCACGTCAGCGTCGGCATCTTGTTGCTCATGGGAACGGTGTTCGGCACCCGCAACAGTGGCCTCGGTAAAGAGAAGAGTGAAGCCGTCGAGCTCGTTGGTTTGTACTGGCACTTCGTCGACATCGTCTGGGTCATCATCTTCACCGTCATCTACCTCATCCCGATCGGATAAGGGGAATTCGTATGTCTGTCACAGAGAACACTCCAATGGACCACGTCGATCACGACGGTATGGATCACGATCACGATCACGAACACCCAACAGATCGAAGCTACGTGATGATCGCTCTCGGTCTTGCCGTGCTCACCGCGGTCGAGGTTCTGCTCTTCGTCCTCGAGGATTGGATCGGCGACAACCTTGGTCTCGGCAGTGTGAAGATTGCCCTAGTCCTCTTGATGATCGTCAAGTTCTGGATTGTCGGTGCGTACTTCATGCACCTCAAGTTCGATAACCCGATCCTCACTCAGCTGTTTCTGTTTGGGCTCGTACTAGCGGTCGTGGTGTATTTCATCATGCTGTCCGCGTTTGAGTTCTCGTTCTGGAACGACGGCTTCGAAGACACCGGTTTACCCGGGGGAATTAGCTAGCTGTGTTGCTGGCTCAAGAGATCAACCCGTGGCAGTACCAACCTCACCCCGAGGTCTGGGTTCTCGTTCTTGGGATTGTGGGCTTGGGCTTCTACGCGACTCGGGTGATCGGCCCGAAGGTCGTTACTGAAGGTTCGCTCGATTCGGACGGAAATCCACTCGAAATCGCAACCGTTCGTCAACGGCGATTCTTCGCTGGTGCGGTCGTGACCTTGGCGATCGCCGCCGATTGGCCAATGCACGACATTGCGGAGCGGTATCTGTACTCGGTGCACATGTTCCAGCATCTGCTGATCACGTTCTTCATCCCGATTCTGTTCTTAAAGGCCACGCCTGAGTGGCTTGCTCGCCTGATCCTCGGCGGTGGCGATCAAGGCCGCACCCTGGTCGGAAAGCTTGCAAAGCCAGTCGCTGCTGGCGTCACCTTCAATTTCCTTGCTGCGCTCACCCACTGGAACGGAATCGTTCAACTCTCCTTCGATTCTGGTCCCTTTCACTACGGCATCCATCTCCTGATGTTCAGCTCGGCGCTGCTCATGTGGCTTCCCGTCCATGGCCCGCTTCCAGAACTTCGCCTCAAGGTGCCAGCACAGGTCATCTACCTGTTCCTCATGTCGATCATTCCAACGATCCCTGCTGGCTGGCTGACCTTCGCCGACAACCCGGTGTATCCGGCGTACGACACGGTCGATCGTCTGTGGAACATCAGCGCCGTCAACGACCAGCAGATGGCTGGCTTCATCATGAAGGTGCTCGGCGGCTTCTTCTTGTGGGTCATGATCGGAATCAAGTTCTTCGGCTATGCGGCGAAAGAACGTGCGTCAGACCTCGAGAAGCGTGTTGTTCGTCCCCTCACCTATGACGAGGTAACGAACGAGTTCAACCGCAGCGAGCCATCGCGCGTCGAGTTGTAGCCTCCAGATACTCCCGCAAGATTCTGCGGCAGCGCGCCTTGCCTGTGCGCAGAAACTCACTCTGCGTATTTGTGTCAGGGATTATTCCGCAGAAGTTGTCGCACAAAGTGGCGATGCGAATAGTATTGGCTACTAACTGGGCGACAGGAGTAGGGCATGGTTGCGGGCGGCGGGCTTTCATTGACGGACGACGAGGTCGTCGCGTCTTTTGACATCTTCGACACGGTCGTGACGCGACGCGTTGGTGATCCTCGATCAGCGTTCCTGTCGCTGGGCCGACGCCTCCACGGACAGGCGCGGATCGGTTGTTCAGCCCATGCGTTCGCGAAGGCCCGCACCGACGCCGAAGTCCGCACGTTCCGAAACGCTGGTGGACTCGATTCTGATGTCACCCTCCACGACATCTACTGCGAACTCGGAAATGCGCTGCATTGGACCGAGGAGAAGATTGCACGGTTATACCAAGCGGAACTCGAACTCGAGTCAGAGTTGCTCGTCACGATTGCGGATGGAAAACAGCGCGTCGAAAAGGCACGGGACAAGGGGGAACGCATCGTCTACGTCTCCGACATGTATCTTCCGGCTGACTACCTCGAAACGATGCTCCGTGAGCGAGGGCTCTTTGTCGACGGCGACACGCTCATCGTGTCCAACGAAAAGAGTGCTTCTAAAGCCACCGGCAAGTTGTGGCCAATAGCTCTTCGCGAGCTCGGTACGGATCCGCACTGGGTCTGTCATATCGGCAACGATGCGAAGAGCGATGGCCGGACAGCTCGCAAGGCCGGTATGTGTGCTCTCGTGCTCGAACAGAACAACCTCAATCGATATGAACGAGCGCTGGAACGTCACCGCGATGCAACCGATGGCCTGAGCTCTGCAATTGCCGGTGCGAGTCGTCTCGCCCGGCTCGATCCTCCAGATCCGACACGGACTGCACTATCGGATGTCGCTGCCGGCGTGGTTGCGCCGTTCGTCATCGGCAATCTCCTGTGGACGCTCGAAGTCGCTCGCAAGGAAAACCTCGCCGAGCTCTTCTTCGTTGCTCGCGATGGCCAGATCCTTTGTGATGTCGCCCGCATCTTGGCCTCGAAAGTTGGCTACACGGGCAAGCTCACATACGTCTACGGAAGTCGACAGGCCTGGTCGCTTGGCGGGCTGACATCGATCAGCCCAAAACGGCTCGAACCAATGATTCCTGACTCGGGTGATGTGGACGCAACGTTGCGATGCGTTCTTTCTCGCCTGGCGTTGAGCCCTGAGGAGATTTCGCTTCCTCTTGCTCACGCAGGCTTTCATCGTGCGACATGGGGCCGCCCGCTCGTCGACGATCAACCGTCCCAGCTGCGATCGCTGTTGTGCGAGGACCCAGAAATTTCGCGTCTCCTACGAGACAAAGCAAAGACGTCGCGCGAGCTCGTGCTCGCCTATCTCGATTCTGTCGGAGCGCTCACCGATCAACCTATTGGGTTCGTTGACCTCGGAACTGGTGCGACCCTGTTCAATTCACTCGGTGCCATCCTTAGTACGGTCGGCCAGAAACCTCCGCTCGGCTTCTATTTCGGTCTCCGATCAAAGGTCACTGATGTCGGCTTCGGAAAGCCACTGACCTATGTGCGTAACGAGGACGAACGGCTCGGATTCCTGAGCACTCCAGGGTTGTTGACGATGGTCGAACTCGCGTGCACCGCTGGCCACGGTTCGGTGACTGGCTATGAAGATGTCGATGGTCTTGTCGTTCCGCAATTCGATGAGTTCGGCAACGATCCGGTTGTTCAGTGGGGTCTGCCGGTTATCTCCAAGACCGTGTGCCGGGTCGCCGAAGAGCTCCTTCTCGCTCCGGATCTTGTGGGCTCTGAAGGAATCGACCTGCGTCCGGCCATCCTCGAGGTGTTCAACCTGTTTTGGAACTCGCCGACAGCCGAGGAAGCCCAGGTTTGGGGTTCATATCCCTTTGAGGATGGCTGGGGCAAGCAGTCGTTCCGTCATCCAATCGCCGAGGCCCGAGGCCTACTCGATGCCGTGCGCCGCCAGCCATATCGACATTGGTGGGAAGAAGGATCGGCACAGCTGAGCGGCCCAGTAGCTCGTAAGGCATTCGAGTCTCGTCGGCTCGCGAAGGACGTTGTACAAAAAGTTCGCAAACGCTTGCCTATCGGGTAGCACCGAATCTGGCGGTCCGCCGTAACGTGGACAGGTGTCCCGCAATCAGTCGAGCCCGTCAAAGCTTAAGGTTGTTGCGCGCGGCTTTGCCGGGGCCTGCGGCGTGTGCGGCAAGTGGCGCTTGAGCCGACAATGGCTGACAGTTACCGAACGATGCCCTCGCTGCAACTTTCCCATTGAACGCAAAGAAGGTCACTTCGTCGGGGCGGTAGGAATGAATACCATCGTCACCTTTGGCGTCGTGTTGGTCGCGCTCATCGTAGCACTCGTGATTACCGGAGGGGATCCATCGTCGCCGTGGCTGATGGTCAGCATCGTGGCCGCGATCGGAGCGGTCACCGGCATCATCTTCTATCCGGTATCGAGAACGCTGTGGAGTGCGATCGATCTGCTGATCGTGCCACTCGAGCCAGGCGAAGTCGATCCCCGCTTCGACCCGTCGGTCTCACTCGACAAGTCAGACGCTGAGTAGAGCCGATCACGGTTCACCCGCGGGAGGTTCTGCGCGTGTTGTAGCGTCCAAAACATGGTTGTCGACAACACTGCGGAGGCCGCGCACCATCGAAACGAAGAAGCGATGGTGGCGTGCATGGAGGCCCAGGGCTTCGAGTACTTTGCTCGACCATTTGATGACGTGCGCGGTTTCGTATTTCGAAACCCAGAGACTGGCGAGGTTATGGAGGAGGCGGCGTTCGCGGCTGCCTACGGTCTAGGGATCGTGTCGGGAACTGCTACTTCCATCGAGCAGGTGCTCGAGACTGACCCGAACGCTGCGTACCAGTACTCCTTGTCTGAGGAACAACGAGAGCACTACGACGCCGCGCGAGATGCTTGCGATCAGAAGATCTTTGGAGCGGTGATCGCTCCGGACATCGATGAGGCGACGTCGGAGGAGATGGGTCGTAGGTGGGACGAAGTGGAGGAGCTCGTTCTCTCCCACCCGGAGATTGTTGCAGCCCTCGCTACGTGGCGACAGCACATGTCTGCCAACGGATTCGAGTACTCCGACTACGACGAAGCGGTGGAACACCTAGAAGAAGAGTTCAACGCGCTTCTCAACGAGGCAATGGAACGTGGTCGTCCGTTGTCTGAGGCTCAGCTACACGAGTTCCAGCAACGCGAGATCAGCTTTGCTGTGGCCAACCTCGAAGCGGGAGGTGGCGAGTCGGGGATTGGGGCTCGATACCAAGAGCTGTTCGACCAGATTATGGATGAGCGCTACGGCGAGAGCTGATGCGGTGCGCTCGGCTGAATTCGAACTACTCGGGAGCGTTAACCGAGGTGAACCCGGTGAAGGGCTGGAGTACGTCGGGGACAGCGAACGAGCCGTCGGCTTGCTGATAGTGCTCCATCAAGAACAGCAACATACGGCCCACGGCACACGCCGTGCCGTTGAGCGTGTGCACGAACTCGGTGCCCTTCTCGCCTTTGGCGCGAGTGCCGAGGCGGCGCGCTGAGTAGTCGGTGTAGTTCGAACACGACGTGAGCTCGCGATATGCACCTTCGCTCGGAAGCCAGACTTCGCAGTCGTACTTCTTCGCGGCCGGGTTGCCGAGGTCGCCAGCAGCGACATTGATCACGCGATACGGGAGGCTGAGATCATCGAGTATCTCCCGTTCGATCTCGAGCAGCATCTCGTGTTCTTCCCACGATTTTGCTGGGTCGCTCCAGATGAACATCTCGACCTTGTCGAACTGGTGGACTCGGAAGATGCCCGTCGTGTCTTTGCCGTACGTGCCGGCCTCGCGGCGGAAACACGAGGAGAAGCCGGCGTAGCGCAGCGGCAGGTCAGCGAGGTCGAGGCGGTCGCCGCGGTGAAGGCCAGCGAGTGGAATCTCCGAGGTGCCGACGAGGTACAGGTCGTCCTCGGGGATTGCGTACACCTGGTGTTCGTCGGTTGGGAAGAACCCGGCGTCGATCATCATCTGCTCGCGAACGAGAACAGGGGGGACGGTCGGGATGAATCCGCGAGCGACGAGCTTCTGCATCACCCATTGCACGAGAGCGAACTCGAGCAGGACCGCTTCGCGCTGGAGGTAAGCAAACCGTGAACCGCTGACATCGGCGCCCTTTTCGGTGTTGACCCATCCCATCGCTGCGCCGAACTCACCATGATCCAGCGGGGGAGGCGATGCTTGGTCGCCGACGGTCACGACCAACTCGAAGTCCTCTTCACCGCCAGCGGGAACCGACTCATGGGCCGGGTTCGGGACCTGGAGAACGAGCGCGTCGACCGCTGATTGAAGCTCGGTCAAGCCGGCTTCCTTATCCTTCAGTTCGTTCTTGAGGACGTTGGCTGCCTCGATCTTCGCGGGCCGCTCATCGGGCGACGCTTGGCCGATCTCCTTGGAGACGGCATTCGACTGACCTCGTAGCTCTTCGACCTCGGTGAGCATGGTCCGCCGGTTCTGTTCGGCAGTGGCCAACTCGTCGAGTTGTTCAGCGGTAGCACCCTTCAGAATGGCGCCCGCACGGTAGGTCTCGTCGTCAAGAAGTCGAAGATTTATCACCTTCTGAGACTATCGTCCTGAGCAATGGGCTTGAACGAACTTGCGAACGCACCTGGAACTCAACCGGTGCCTCCAAAACCTGAAGTCGCTTCAGAGATCCGAACGCTGACGCTGAAGATTGCGTTCGACAACGAATGGACCGAGGAGACATCGGCATGGATCACCGATCTGTTCGACGGAATGGCCGACGACTGGACGGCTGGGCACGACAACCCCGACCGAGATTTGCTGCTGCACGACGCGCTCGATCGAGGTCGTGATGGCTATCCGATTGCCGGAGAGAGGGTCCTCGAACTCGGTTCGGGTACAAGCCTTGGTACGCGCGAACTGGCGAGGCGCTTCGACGATGTCGTGGCGCTCGACCGGTCGCACGGCATGTTGGAGAACGCGCCGCCTGAGTACGGCCCGAGGGTGCTCGGTGATTCCGCGGCACTGCCCATCCAATCCAGCTCGATCGATGTGCTCGTTCTGGTGAACATGTTTCTTTTTCCGAGTGAAGCCGACCGCGTGCTAGCTCCGAGCGGATCGATCGTGTGGATCAATACCTTCGGTGAGAACACGCCGATTCATCTCACCGCCGAAGAGGTGCATGACGCCATGCCCGGCGACTGGAAGGTCACTCACAGCCGAGCAGGAACCGGCACCTGGGCAGTAGCCCGCCGCCCCCTCCCTCCAACAGAAATTTGAAGAGTTATGGTCCTGACAGGACCAGCATCCTTCAAATTTCGGTTTGCACTGCTATTCGTCTCGCATGACGGCGACGTCGTGGGGGTGGCTTTCTCGCAGGCCGGACTGGGTGATGCGGACGAGTCGGCTGCGGGTACGGAGCTCGGAAATATCGGCGGCCCCGGCATACCCCATTCCAGAGCGAAGGCCACCAGCCATTTGGCCGATGAGGTCAGAGATTGAACCGGCGTAGCGCACACGGGCTTCGACGCCCTCGGCAACATGTTTGCCGGGGGCCTGGCCGGATCCGTAGCGGTCGGCAGCGCGGCCTCGCATCGCTCCGGCTGAACCCATGCCTCGGTACGTCTTCCACATCGCGCCATCGACGAGCTCGAGTTCGCCCGGTGCTTCGTCGGTTCCAGCGAGGAGGTTGCCGACCATTACCGCATGTGCGCCTGCGGCGAAACATTTGACGATGTCGCCAGAAGTGACGACTCCACCGTCGGCGATGATTGGGACGTTCAATTCCTTTGCGGCTTGAGCACATTCATAGATGGCGCTCATCTGTGGCATGCCAGCGCCAGCAACAATTCGGGTGGTGCAGATACTGCCCGCACCGACGCCGACCTTGACTGCATCAGCGCCCGCTTCGACGAGGGCTTCGACGCCCTCGGCGGTCACCACGTTGCCGCCGACGACCACGATCTCGGGCCAGCCCTTCTTGATGGTACGAACGGCGTCGATCACGCCTGCGGTGTGACCGTGTGCGGTATCGATGACGAGCATGTCGACACCGGCTTCGGCGAGAAGCTCGGTTCGCTCGAGGACATCGGTAACTCCAACCGCAGCGCCGACACGAAGACGGCCAGCGGAGTCGAGACTCGCGAGGGGCTTTTCGATGCGCTTGTCGATGTCTTTCACGGTGATGAGACCGGCGAGGACGCCGTCATCGTCGACCAGCGGCAGCTTCTCGATGCGATGCTCGTGCAGGATGGCCTTGGCCTCTTCGAGCGTGGTCCCGGTCTTGGCAGTGACGAGGTTGTCACTCGTCATGAAATCGGTGACGGGCCGATCGAACTCGTCTTCGGTACAAAAACGGATATCGCGGTTTGTCAGGATGCCGACGAGCGTGCCGTCGTCCTCACAGATCGGGACACCACTGATCTTGTGGGTCGCCATCAGGTTCTCGGCGTCGTTCAACGTGGCAGCAGGACTCAGCGAGATCGGGTTGGAGATCATTCCGGCCTGCGCCCGCTTCACCAGGTCGACCTGGTGGGCTTGCTCGGCGGGGGACAAGTTGCGATGAAGGATGCCGATGCCGCCTTCGCGGGCCATCGAGACGGCGAGTGGAGCTTCGGTGACCGTGTCCATCGCTGCTGACATCAGCGGTACACGCAGTTCGATTCCGCCGATGGTCGTGCTGGTGTCGACCGAGTCTGGAAGAACTTCGCTGTAGCCGGGGACGACGAGTACATCGTCGAAGGTCAGCGCCTGACCGTTTGCGAAGAGGGCCTTGTTCGGGTCGAAAATATCATTTGTGGCTGCCATGAATGCACGTTAGTTGGTTCCGCGGCGCCTATGTCCAGCAGAGCTACCTGATGTGACAGATTTTGCTATCGACGGGTTACGAAAGCGCGATGCCAAGGAGGGCCGCACCAACGCCGAGGATCGTCGACGCGAGCACGTACGTCGCCGCCTTTTCCGTCGTCGCTTCTCGATTGAGACGCTCCACCTGCGAGATAAACGTGGAGAACGTCGTGAGCGCACCGAGCCCACCAATAGCGGTGATGATCGCCACGTCGGCCTCAGATGCACTGAGGATTCCGAAGAAAAATGAACCCACGACATTGACGATCAACGTGCCGACTAGTTGCCGGTTGAACTCGGCATCGAGGCCGGTGATGACAACCCGTAGAAACGTCCCGATCGACCCGGCGAGGAAAATTCCAATGGCGATAGTGAGAGTCATGTTCGGCGCACCGCCGATGGGGTAGGGGGAGCTTGAGGACCAGGTTGTATCCAGCCACTGACCGCGGCGAACGCGACAAATCCAGCGGCGAGGGACGCCAACAGGTAGACGATCGCAAGTGTTGACCGGCCGTCGTTGGTGAGCGACGCGACCTCGACGGTGAAGGTCGAGAATGTGGTGAGGCCACCGCAGAAACCAACGCCGAGGATCCGGCGCTGCGACCGAGTGCGCGTCGGCGAGCTGACGAGCGCGAGCAGAGCGCATCCAACGATGTTGACGACGAACGTCGCCCACGGAAACGAGGTACTTGGGAGCAGTTCGCCAACGCCGTATCGGGTGACTGCACCGACGGCTCCGCCGATGGCAATAAAAACAACATCGCCGCTGAGCTTCATGTGCTCACCGTAGTGGGGCGTAGGTTTGCATATGGACTTGTCCGATCAGCGGATGCCCTACGAGGCCGAACGCATCGATTTCGATTCCCTGCCCGACGACCCGATCATCCAATTTGCAACGTGGTTTGGTGAGGCGCAGGCAAGTGCCGAGCCAGAGGCGTATGCGATGGTCGTGTCGACCGTCGACGCCGACGGCTGGCCAACCGGCCGGACGGTCTTGCTTCGACAATTCGATAAGGACGGGTTCGTCTTCTACACGAACTACGAGTCTGCGAAGGGTCAAGCGCTCGACGCCACCGGGCGTGCTGGCCTCACGTTTTACTGGGCGAGTCAACACCGTCAGATACACGTGTCTGGTGAGGTCAGCCGGCTGCGTGAAGAGGAATCGGATGCCTACTTCGCCAAGAGGCCGCGGGAAAGCCAACTCGGAGCGTGGGCAAGCGACCAAAGCGCAGAGCTTTCCGGTCGTGAGGAGTTGGAAGAACGTCTCGAAGAAGTCACCGCGCTCTTCGAAGGTCGAGACGTCGATCGGCCCGGGTTTTGGGGTGGATACCGAGTGGTGCCTCGATGGATCGAATTTTGGCAAGGTCAGCCAAACCGGTTGCACGATCGGATTCGCTACATCGCCGAACCGTCAGGAAACTGGCGTCGGGCAATTCTCAACCCCTAGGGCGCCGTGGCCGTGACGGCGAATACAGCGCGGGTCTCGCCGGAATCGTCGTCGATGAGATGAAGGGATCGTCCTTCTGACGAGGTGACCGCAGTGAGGCGGTCGCCCGCCCGACATGGCGTTCGCCATTCGAGCTCGAGGCTGCACGGTCCGTCGAGATCGAGGAACTCCTCGGCCGCAGCGAGGTACGCGGTGTTGTTGACGTGCCCGAAGGCATCGCTGTCCGTTACTCGGAATGACCATGGTGCCGAGTGAAGAACGTCGGCGGGATTGGGGGACTTTGGGAGTCGCAGGCGAGCATCGACCCGCCGTCCATCCGTCGCCGGCAAATAGGTGGACGCGAACTCGTCGCCCCACGGAATTGGCTTGCCGGTTTCTGGATCGAGGTGAATCCAGATGGTCACTCCGTCGATAACCGCTCCCGATGCGCCCGAGATGGAAGTCCGGCGTTCCGCCCAGCGGCGCCCGGTTCCCGAACACCACGTCGAGAGCGTCAGGTCTTCTCGTGATTGCGCTGGGGTATCGACGGTGATGAGTGCTCGACGGGCGACCCATGCCAAGCCGAGGTCACCAAATTCTGCGTCGTCGGTATCGTCGTTGCCGATGTCTTGAAGAAACCGGGCAATCGCATCGAACTGCATCTTTCCCGCTGGTGAACAGTCGTCGATCGAGACTCGGCGGGTGCCGGTGAATACTCGTCCCGTCGATGGTTCCGGTAGTAACATGCTGGCGCCCGGACTGGTGTCGGAAGGGGACGGATCCGGGCTCGTAGCGTTCACGCTCGTGAATGTAGCCAAAACCGGCCCGAAACCCAGTTGTTCATACATGTAAGAAGAACGCGAACAATGCGTGGTACTAGCAAACCCTTGGAATGTCTGCTGCAAGAATAAGTGTTAATGCTGTATCCCCCGAAATCCGATCACTAACAACGACGGAAAAACAAGGACTCTCAGATGTCGCACTCAACTTCAACGACCAAGACGAGCAAGCTCTCTCGGCTCGCAGCGCTCCTCTTTGTTATGGCGCTCATCGCTGCAGCGTGCGGCGGAGGTTCCGAGACGATCAGCCTCGGTGACGACGGTCTGGCCGCACCGGCGCCCGACGGTGACGTCGAGCTGGCAGAGTTGGCCGACCGTGTCGACTTCAACTATGAGAGTTTCGACGGCGAGCAGCTTTCGCTCTCCGGTCTCGGTGATCGCCCTGTGGTCCTGAACTTCTTTGCATCATGGTGCCCAACCTGCATTGCTGAGCTTCCCGACTTTGAGCGGGTGAGCCAAACATTCGCCGATGACGTCCAGTTCCTCGGCCTGTCCGTACAGGATCAGCCCGATCTGTCGCTCCAGCTTCTCGCAGAGACCGGCGTGACCTTCCCAACCGGTCTCGACACACCGGGCGACATCTTCTCGGCCTTCGGCGGCCTCGGTATGCCAACGACCGTCTTTATTACCGCCGACGGCGAAGTCGCTAACGTCCACACCGGAGTTCTCACCGAAGAGTCGCTCACCGACGCGATCCTCGAAGATCTTCTGCCATAACCGTCCGCCTACCGCTTGAACTATCGAACTATCTCTGAGGAACCATCGTGATCGATTTACCACAATGGATTGTCTTTCCATTCGCTGCTGGCCTCATCGCTGCCTTCAACCCGTGTGGGTTTGCGATGTTGCCGACGTACCTGACCTACTTCCTCGGTCTCGACGATGGAGATGAGAACCCGTCGCTGTCGAAGGGCCTCGTACGAGGCGCCAAGGTCGGGCTCGCGCTGAGCCTCGGCTTTGTCACCGTCTTTGGCATCTTCGGTGTCTTGTTCGAACTCGTGCTTAGCGGTGGTGCTCGTGGAGCGGTCCAGAACTCGCTATGGATCGTGACTCTCGGTTCGGGTGTCCTCGTCCTCGTTCTCGGCATTGCGATGCTGCGTGGCTTCCAGCCGGTTCTGAACCTGCCGAAGGCAAACATGGGTACGAGCAGCCGTGAGACTGGCTCGATGTACCTCTTCGGTGTGAGCTACGGCCTCGTGTCACTCGGCTGCACGATCGGTCCATTCCTCATCGCTGTTACCGGTTCCGTCGCTAACGCCGACACGCCAGGTGCATCGATTTGGGCGTTTCTCGCATACGCCGTCGGCATGGCTTCGGTCATCTTGTTCTTGACGATGGCACTCGCCGCTGGCCGAAACAGCGTCGCCAACAAGATGCGCTCACTGTTGCCAAAGATCAACAAGGTCTCGGGGGGATTGCTCGTCGTTGCCGGCATCTACTTGGTGTTCTACGGCAACTTCCAGCGTGACCCGATCAACAACAGCAACTTCGTCATCGAGGGCGTCGAGGAAGTTCAGGCATCGGTTGCCAACCTCTTCACCGGCAACCCCGGCACCATTGGCTTGGGCATGCTTGCGATCGTCGGCATCCTCTTGGTCGCAGCCAAGGTCCGAAAGGGATCGAAGGTCGAGCCTGCCGAGTCGGCGCCAACCACCACCCCAGCAGCCAACGCTGAGGAGCTCGCAGACGCCTAAGGCGAGCGAACAAAACTCTTCTGTACAACTCCCCATCGCACCCACGGGTTGCGGTGGGGAGTTCGTCGTTTAGCTACGGCTGAGCTGTGTGCTCGCTCTGGTCTGTCTGCTCGATCTGCATGGCGGGCAGAAATACGGCTTGACGGTAGTAGACGAGCTCATCGATTGATTCACGAATGTCATCGAGCGCGCGGTGGCTCAAGCCCTTTTCTGGAGCTGCAGCGAGGACTCCCGGGTACCAACGACGCGTCAGTTCCTTGATCGTCGACACGTCGACCGAGCGGTAGTGCAGGAACTCTTCGATCTCGGACGCGTACCGTGCGAGGAACCGACGGTCGGTGCCGATGGAATTACCGCAGAGCGGCACGGTTCGCTCTTCGGAAATGTGTTCCTTGAGGAATGCCATCGTTTCGGCGATTGCATCGTCCAGGCTGACCGTCGACGCTTCGATCTGGGCAAGGAGGCCGGACTTTATGTGCATCTTTCGCACGAAGTCATCCATCTCGGCCATTGCTTCTTCGGGTTGATGGATCACCAGGTCAGGGCCGACTGCAATGATCTCGAGATCGTCGTTTGTGAGGATTGTCGCGATCTCGACGATCACGTGACGATCGGGGTCGAGGCCGGTCATTTCGAGATCCATCCAAGCGAGCATCGGGCTAGGTTAGCCAGCGGTCATGGTCCTAAGGTTCTTTCCGTGCTCAAGATTCCACTGAAACGACTCGATTCCGATCTCGCGGCCCCGAAGTACGCGACCGAGGGCGATGCAGGCGCCGATCTGGTAGCTGCCGAGGCGGTCACCTTGCCACCGGGGGGAGGGCGTGCGCTCGTCTCGACCGGTATGGCCATCGCAATTCCGCTGGGTTATGCCGGGTTCATCCAACCGCGCTCAGGTCTTGCCTACCGCAATGGCGTTACCTGCCTCAACACGCCTGGCTTGATCGATTCTGGCTATCGAGGTGAGCTCAAGGTGCTTCTGGTGAACACCGATCCGACCGAGCCATTCGAGATCTCCCGTGGCGACCGAATTGCGCAACTCGTAATCCAGCGTGTCGAGCATGCCGAATTCGTTGATGTCGATGAACTCCCGGCAGATTCGGTTCGCGGCGAGGGTGGCTTTGGGTCGACCGGCGTCGCGAGCTCCGGCGAGTAGATGGTTCTGGCGGCTGGCCAGCCCTATTTCTTCAGCAACTTCGAGAATTGGACGACGCCCTGCTCGGGGTCGGCTTCGAACCGATCGGTGAGATCTGCGAGGACCACCTCGAAGCCAAGTTTGGACTCCGCTGTTGCGAGCATGGTGCTATTCGGTGTTCGGGCCACCATGACGACGAGTAACTCGTGGGCGTCAACTTCGAAGGTCACGTCCACCGAACCGTCATGGTCGTGTTCGCCGAGTAGCAGCGCGAAGCTCTCGTCGACGGCGAGTCGGAGATCATCGATTGCACGAACCGAAAGCCCGCGTCGTCGAGCGATCGAGGCAACCGCGATGCGAACGAGGCGCACGAAACGAATCGCTGCTGGGATCGTCAAGGAGATGACGTCAGAATCGCTCGTCTCCGAGCTGGTTTGTTCGGTCGCGATGCCCATTGCACCGAGTGTGCCAGCCAGCGCTCCGAAAGCGGATGATCCCCGCAGGTCATTGCTTTCACAACAACGGCTCAGGGGTGGTTGTGGCGATTCTTGTCGATGAGGCGCGGTGGCCATGGCGCGGGACGTTGTGGTGCCATCTAGTGTCCGACTCGAACTTGGCTGAGCTCCATATGTTCGCGGGCGAACTCGGGGCGCGCCGTGTGGGTTTCCAAGGAGATCACTACGACATCGATATCGATACGCGAGCGATCGCTATCGCGAACGGCGCAACACCGTGCGAAAGTCGAGAGCTGATTCGGCGGATGCGGTCGGCAGGGCTTCGGCTCCGCCCGTCCGCGTTCACCAAGTGGGAATTGGTCCGTCGCAGCGATGAAGATGACGGTGAACCCGTGGACGTCCTGGCCGACCCTGTACTGACGCAGTTCCTAGACCGGATGGACGGATGGTTCGTGCTTTCACGCCTTCGGTCTACTGGCGAACGAGCGACGGGCGTGGTTGTTATGGGCAATTCAGCCGACGGTGAGGTGGTGCTTCCCGAGGACGACCCTGAGGTTGGCTTGTACTCCCGCGTTGATCATCTCGGCAACTGGTCGGTCGAACGGATCACTCCGGCCCCGACCGATAGCGAGTAAGGACCTGGCGAGAAGCTCTCGGCTCGATGTCAAAGTTGTGTGATTCGCGCCCTAGGCTCGTTGCGCTATGAAACCAATACTGCGGGCGGCCGCTTTTTGCTTCATGTGTGGACTTGTCGCGTCCGCATGCTCCTCAGCAGTCTCTGAGGCTGCTCCGGCGACGACGACAACGACCGCGCCGGTCACCACGACAACCGAATCGCTCCCGCTCGAAGTTGTGACGACCATTCGCCGCGTGCCGGCGGACGAGCTTGGATCGTCGGGGTATGTCACGGTGGGCGGCACACAGTACGACTTTGCCTTCGAGTGCTTTGCCGCAGGAGCCGGTGACATCTTGGCGCTCGGCGTCGGCGAGGTGCCTGGCAGCGAGGTATCTACTCAGGCTGTCGTCCAAGCCTTCTTTGGTCAGCCGTACGTGTCGGTCCTCATCGGCAACGAGCAGTTCATCGAGCTCGCTATCGACGCTCCGGCGGAACTGTTTGTGCAGTCCGGTGAGGTGCGAGGCAGTGCGCTGCGTTTTGTCGACTCGACAGAAGACGCAGGCGTTGGCCCATCGCTTGGGCTGGGAAGGCTCAACGTTTCATGCGACAGCTTCGCGCCTGGTCTACCCGATCAGTATCAAGCAGCGAGTTGAGCAGCGGCGCTCGAGCCGCACGCGCACGTTAGTTTTCCGCGGCGTCCATCGCTTCGAGGTTCGCAAGCGCCTGATCGATGATTCGCGTCGAACAGCCCGCCATGTCGACCGGTGGGATCAGCTCGTTGATCACGTCGTGGGCAACCGCACGTAGCGCGTCGGCTGCTGCACCGGTACCGAGGACGGCCGGGATGCCGGTGTCGCCACCGTCGACGACCGAGCGGTCGAGAGGAATCCTGCCGATGAGCGGGGAGTCGATCTGCGCGGCGAGGTCTTCGCCACCGCCAACGCCGAACACCTCGTGAGTCTTACCGTCCTCATCGACAAAGGCGCTCATGTTCTCGATGACGCCCGCGATACGGAGGTAGTTGTTGCGTCCCATATTCGCAACGCGAACGGCGACGGTTTGGGCGAGCTTCGATGGTGTGGTCACGACGAGCATCTCCGCGTGGGGCAGCATCTTGGCTAGACCCATCTGAACGTCGCCCGTGCCAGGCGGCATGTCGATAAAGAGGTAGTCGAGCTTTCCCCACTCGACATCTTGGAGGAAGTGCTGGACGGCTCGGTTGAGCATCAGTCCACGCCACATGAGCGCGGTGTCTTCGCTGTCGACGAGAAACCCCATCGACACGACTTCGAGTTCTCCAGCCCCCATCGAGGTCACATGCGGGGAAATCTTGCCCGAATCGACCGAGCCTTCGAGGCGGCCCTCGACGCCGAGCAGGCGGGGGATCGAGTATCCCCAGATGTCAGCATCGAGTACGCCCACGCGAAAGCCTTGGATCGCGACCGCAGCGGCAAGGTTGGCCGTCACCGACGACTTGCCAACTCCACCTTTACCGCTCGCGATCAACACGCAGCGAGTGGTCGACGGAACGGAGGTATCGGGAGCGTTTTGACTCACGTTGAAGCGGGCGACCTTCATGACCTCGGCCTTTTCGGCTTGGTCGAGTTCGGTCCAATTGATCTTCACCTTCTCGACGCCGGGGAGGCTCAGAAGGCGAGCCTTCACGTCTTTTTGGATCTGCGAACGCAACGGGCAACCCGATGTGGTGAGCGCGATCGTGATCCGAGCGGTGGAGTCGTCCATCTTTGCGGACTTGGCCATGCCGAGTTCCACAATGTTCGAGCCGAGCTCGGGGTCGATGACGCCCGAGAGGACCCCCATGAGATCTTCGGTCGTGGGTTGCTCAGCCATATCTTCAGCCTATCGGCCCGAATTGCTTGAATTATCAGTGGTTTTCAGCCGAAAGTGCCGAAGGACGATACGGTGCGGCCTCGATCGTTGCGTCTTGTACAATGGAAAGCACTCGACTCGTATCTCCGGGAGCCAAATCATGATCACTCTCACTGAAACCGCAACCTCCAAGGTCGGCGAACTCATCACTGCTGAAGGTGAAGAAGGGCTCGCGCTCCGCGTTGCTGTGCGTCCGGGCGGCTGCTCAGGATTCAGTTACGAGATGTTCTTCGATTCCGAGTTCAACGATGATGACAAGGTCCAGGAGTATGGCGACGTCCGTCTGGTTTGCGATGAGGCATCGGCTGGAATGCTCGAAGGCGCAACGCTTGACTACACCGAGTCGATCCAAGAGACCGGGTTCAAGATCAACAACCCGAACGCGCAGCGCACTTGCGGCTGCGGCTCGTCCTTCTCCTAGATCGAGGAGCTAGATCAGCGAGAGCAACTCTTCGGTTTCGGCACTGTCGAAGGCGAAGTGGCGAGCACCGAGAATCGTCGCGTCTGCATCCATAACGAACAGGGATGGCTCGAACGCGAGGTCCCAGTCGAGTAGGAGCGGCGCGAGCTCAGGGAGGATTCCGGTTTCGGTATCTCGACCGAAGTCCGCGTACACCTCTTGATGAATGATGTTGATGTCATCGCGGCCGGCCGCACCGTTGATCAAGTTCTCTAGTGATGGTCCGCACACGTCGGTCTGACAGAAGGCGGGCGTGGAGATGAGTAGTGCGGTTGCTCGACCGTTGCTCAACGCCTCGTTCAGCGTGATCTCGTGGAACGGGCACGCTTCTCCGGGACGGGTGCAGATGGGGTTGACTCCACGAATGTCATCGAAGGTCGGTGTGTCGAACCCGGGCAAGGTCTCACCGACTTGCCATAGCGTGGTGTCTTCACGTTCGACGACAACGAACTCGACATCGAACTCGCTGAAATCGGTTCGTGCGATATAACTACCGGCCGCAGGCGGGGTGAATGTGAGTGCGTAGTAGGGGTTGAACTGCCCGACACCGCTCGCTGGCACCGTCACGATTTCGAGTGTTTCGCCTTCGAAGATCACCTCGATATCGATCGTTTCCGGGTTGTTGCTCACCATTGGTAGCCCGTCGTCGGCAACGATCACGAATGGAAAGCGCTGAGCACCGTGGCCGGTGACGGCGACGCTTGGAGCGCGGAAGCCATCGGGAAATCGAATGGCAAGTCGATCTGGACTTGGTCCGCTCGAGCCACATGCGGCGAGTGTTGCAGCGGCCGCGCTGCCCAAGAGGAACGTGCGGCGATTGAACGCGATGGTCATAGAGGAAACGGTATCTGGCTCGTCGAAGTCACCGGGCATGGAATGCTTCGGGCCACGAGAGTTTCGCGCGGTTCTTACCTTGGATGGATACCGC
This sequence comes from uncultured Acidimicrobiales bacterium, assembly GCA_964451305.1. Classification (GTDB taxonomy): domain Bacteria; phylum Actinomycetota; class Acidimicrobiia; order Acidimicrobiales; family SHLQ01; genus SHLQ01. Next base: position 56,541 of record CAYVHV010000006.1, read on the forward strand.
TTCGACGCCTAGACGACGGCGATTGCTTCGATCTCGACAAGACCGCCGAGAGGTAGTGCTGCGACAGCGAATGCCGCACGTGCTGGCCGGTGGTCGCCGAAACTCTCGATGTACGCCGTGTTCATCTCGGCATAGTCATCGATCGACGCGAGCAAGACGGTCGTCTTGACGATGTTGTTGAGCGATGCGCCTTCGGAGTGCAGCAGGCCAGCCATGTTGGTCAGGGCTTGGCGAACTTGGGCATCGAGACCGTCGACGAGGGCGCCGTCGAGCAACCCGAGTTGGCCAGACACGTAGAGCGTGTCTCCGGTACGGACGATGGGCGTGTATGGACCAACAGGCTTTGTCATGGGCGGCATCGTATCGCGCTACGATGCGGCCATGGTTGGTGTCATTCTTATCCTCATTGCGCTTCTGTTGTTCTTTCCCATCAGCATCATGATGAGCGGTGCTGGGCTTGCAGCGCTCATCGGTGGAGTCACGAAAGCATCGGTCGATAGTGAGTTCGCCGGTACCGAAGACCTCGAGATCTCCGAAGCGAATCCCTACACCTAACCCCCCGGTTGCTGTCCGCTCCACCGATGGTGAGATCAGCAAGAGCTTGCTCGGGCATGGACCTGAGTCTGGTATTACCGTGAGTCCATGGCACACGCGCTCCAGTTCGACCCCGATGATCCTGTCCTGAGGCAACTCCGAGCGATCTGCCCCGCATTGCCAAGCGCCGATGAGAAGGTGTCGCACGGTCGTCCGGCGTTCTTCACCAGGGAGAGCGACCTTGCTCGCCACCCGAACGTCGTTGGTACCCATCACGTCGGGGCATCGACCGCACAAGCACAAGCTGCGGTCGCTGCGGTTGCGTCGATGCACCTCAAGCACGAACCATCGTCTGAGCTACTCGAGCAGCTCGAAGGTGACGGTGACATCCTCGCCGTCTCGCTCTCGGCGATTCCAGGTTCGCAGGAATTTACGCCCGGAACTCGCAGATAGATGGTCAGCTTCACGCCGTTTCGAGGCTCGGTCATCAAGTCGGATTTCACTCGACGCGTTCCAGCTCCCGCGTTCGATTCGATGTCGCGATCGCAACGTTCCGAATATCTCGCGACGCACCCTGAGAGCTACACGCTCGTCACCCGTTCGCCGAGCGATGGTGGGCCGGAAGACCAGGCAGACCTCGCCCGGCTCATCGAACTCGGCGGCCAGGCTCTCCAGCGAATTCGTGATGCAGGCGCGTTCCATGAGATGTCCGGGCCGAGTTTCTTTCTCTACCGGTTGAAGTTGGGAGATCTCATCCAGACCGGAATTGTTGGACTCGTCGACACCCAGGACTACCTCGAGGGGCGAGTGAAGCGTCACGAACGAGTGAGGGCGAACCGGGCAGCGCATCTGTCGCACCACTTTGAAACGCTCGGTGTCCAATCATCGCCGATTGCGGTGAGTTACCGGTCCGATCCAATCATTCGGCAACGGCTCGACGACGTGCTCGATCGCACCGATCCGATCGTCTCGTTCATATCGGGCGATGGGCTCGATCAGACGGTGTGGGCAATCACCGACCAAGACGATCTCGACTATCTGTCGACGGCGTTCGAGCCGCACGATTTCTACATCATGGACGGTCATCACCGAGCTGCAGCAGCGGGACAGCTTCTCGAACGCATCGGCCCGGAGCGAGCGAGCAAGATGCTTGGTGTTGCCTTCGCCGATGACCGGGTCAACATCGAACCGTTCCATCGCCGCATAATGCTCAACGATGATGTCGACATCGATATGTTCTCCTCATCGCTGCGCGATTTGTTGCGCCTTGTCCCCGATGCCCGGATGGAACACGAGCTACCCGACGAGGGTCAGATCGGGGTTCACCTCGATGGGCAATGGTGGCGTGGCGAGATGCCTGAGACGTCGAGCGATTCGCCAATCGATGCGCTTGGACCGGTTCGGTTGCAGAAGCAGGTGATCGGTCCAGTCTTTGGGCTCGACCCCGAACAAAGTGCGGGCCAGATCCGCTACTTCCTCGATACTGCCAACCGCGGCGAATTGGCACAGCGCATCGACCGACGCAACGTGCTCTTCGTTCTTCGCCCGATCACCGCAGCTGAGGTGTTCGCCGTTGCTGACGCTGGGCTCGATATGCCGCCCAAGAGCACCTATGTGACACCGAAGCCACGATCGGGAGTCTTCCTCCGCGAGTTCTAAGGCGCTTTTGTTCGAACCTGGATTACATCCCAGCCGCGGACCGAGTTGATCGTGAAGACCTTGTCTGCGCTGTACAAATCATCGAGGGTGAGAAGTCGCTCGGTTATCTGACCACGATCGAGTAACTCTTGGCGCAGCGTGCCGGGCAGCAGGCCACTGTCGTTATGTGGCGTGAGCAATTCACCACCGATTTCAAGTACGAGGTTGGCAATGCAGGTCTCAGTGAGCTCGCCTCGACGGTTCCACAAAATCACATCAGGAGCATCAGGAAAGCGGTCGAGTGCCTCCTCGTAGCGGTTTCGCGTGGTGGTTTTGAAAACGAGGAACTCGTTGTATGGGTCGGTGGGTTCGGTGTCGATCGGCAGCGTTCTAACCGTTCCGGTTTCGGGTGGGAGTGAACCCACGTCGAGTGTTGGAACGCCTGCAGCATCGACGAGCAGGCGAAGTCTTACCGGGGTGTCGGACCGGACCGTGTTGAGTAGTTCCATGACCCGGTCCATGTCGACGTCGATTCCAAAGTGATCGCCCGCCGAGAGCAACCGGTTGATGTGCTGCTGTCGCAGTGACACCCCGCCTTCGGGTGTCCACGCCATCGTCTCGAGTAACTGCAGTGGCTTGCCGGCGCGGGTAAGCACTCGCGACTTGTGTTCGGTCTCTTCCCACTCATTCGCTGGCTCGGAGTCCCACACGATCCCTCCGCCAACCCCATAGGTTCCGGTGCCAGCTTCGAGGTCGAGCCAGACACTTCTGATGATGACGTTGAACTCCCAGCGCCCGTCGGGCGAGAGCGCAAATGCCGATCCGCAGTAGGCGCCACGAGGGGACTGTTCAAGGTCTGCGATGATCTGTGTGGTTCGGTACTTTGGAGCACCGGTGATCGACGCGACGGGGTAGAGGGCGGTCATTGCCTCGGCGAGGCTGGCGTTCGACGTGGCTTCGACGGTCGAAGTCATCGCGTGCACGGTCGGGTAGTGCTCGACGTGGAGCAGGTTTGGGACGTACACGCTTCCGACGTCTGCGATGCGTCCGAGGTCGTTGCGGACCATATCGACGATCATGACGTTCTCGGCACGGTCCTTCAGGCTCGAGGTGAGGTCGTCCACCATCTCTGCGTCGCGGACGGGATCAAAGTGTCGAGGGCGAGTGCCCTTCATTGGCCGAGACGAGAACACCGGACCGTCGGGCCCGATATGGCGGGTGAAGAACAGTTCCGGAGATGCGCTACACAAGGCGTGCGTGCCGAAGTGCAAGAAGGCGTCGTGCTTTGCGTTCTGAGCTCGGACGAGTGAGGCAAAGAGCCCCTCGGCGCTTCCCCAGAAGGTCGAGTGCCGGCGAACCGTGTAGTTGACCTGGTAGGTGTCACCGGCAGCGATCAGTTCGCGAACGTCGTCGATCGCAGCGCTGTAGGTCGCTTCGCTTTGGTCGGGGAGCCAGTCGCCCACCTCAAAGGGTGCGTCGATGGGGCCACTGGAGGCTTCGGCAGCACTGAAGATTCCGAAGGCGAGCAAGGGAGTGTCGTCGTCGCGTTGGCTGTGAACTGCTTCGTCGAACGCAGGGCCTGCGTCGTAGCTGAGCATTCCGACGACCCACTTGCCAGCAGCGGTTGCTGCCTCAGCCCGTTCGAGTGATGGGATGACCTCGTCGATGTCCCACGCAGTTACCTTTTCCTCGGGGTCGGTAAAGCGAAGCCATTCGCGTTCGGTCCCAAAGCGCAACAACCCACTCGTGAGCTGTGTGCCAGCGCGTCCCATATGGTCTCAGGCTAGTTACTTCGACGGGCTACCTGCGGTTTGAGAGTGCGTTGCTCTGACGGTAGTGAGAAACGTGGGCGTCGAGACCATCGGTCAGACGAACGGTTGGCTCCCAGTCCAGATCGTTGCGGGCAGCGGTCGTGTCGCCGCCAGTTCGGTCGACATCGCCCAGCGCGCGGGTTCGCACAGAGCGCTCTACCGCCTTGCCCGTGGCAGATTCGACAGCTGAGATCATCTGGTTGACCGAAACCGAAGACCCGCCAGCGATGTTGTAGACGCTGCCGGGCGGGACGTCTGCGGTTGTAGCAGCGATGTTGGCGCGTGCGACATCGTCGACGAAGGTGAAGTCTCGTACTTGATCGCCGCTGCCGAAGATTGAAATCGGCGTTCCGGTTTCGGCAGCCTCGATGAGGCGGTGGGTGAGCATGTCTGGCCGCTGGCGCGGTCCGTACACGGTGAAGTACCGGAGACTCACGGTCGAGAGGTCATGTTCGGCGGCGAATGTTCTGCAGAGGTGCTCTCCAGCCAGTTTCGTAACGGCGTACGGGCTCGTTGGCGCTGGAGTCTGTTCCTCGCTCGTTGGGTACTGAGTAGCGTTGCCGTACACCGACGATGATGATGCGTACACAACGCGGCGCACGCCGAATCGCAAACAGAGGTCAAGTACGTGTTTTGTCGCCTCGATGTTTGCACGAGCGTACGTCGTGAAATCGAGCCAGGACTTGCGGACTCCTGGCTGTGCAGCGAGGTGAAGGACGCTATCCACGCCATCGAACAACTCTTCGAAACCTCCGGTCGTCAGGTCGGCTTGAGAAAAGGTGAAGTTCGAAAACCGCTGCAAGGAAGAAAGGTTGGCAGCCTTAACCTCGAGGTCGTAATAGTCGGTCAGCGAGTCGATACCGCAGACCTCATGGCCGTCCGATAGCAGCCGGAGCGCAGTCGTCGTTCCAATGAACCCAGCGGTTCCGGTGATGATGTACTTCATGATTTCCTCGATCGGAGGGGTTGAGCTGTTCGGTGTTGGTCCAGCTATGTGACCAGTGTCATGCATGCGAGAGGCTTAAGGGTTTGCATGTTTGTCTTCGTATGATAAGTATGCTTATCAACAGAGATCAAGCCGAACGGCGAGGGAGCAAATACATGGCCGGTTTTACGGCAAAGAATCGACTCGTGAGAGCGATTGCAATTACTGGAGCGTTGGCCGTTGGAGCTGCTGCTTGCGGTACTGACGACGGAGCATCGGTGACCAACCTGGCCGAAGGTGATGGCTCGGTTAGCGCAAGTTCTGGCTCTGGCTCTGGTTCTGGTTCTGGCTCTGGCTCTGGTTCGAGTAGCGCAAGCGCTTCGGCGAGCGGCCCGTCCGAAGACGATGGTGGAGCCGTAACGGTCGGCGACGGTGGCTACGAGTATGTTTCCGATGTGGACAGCCATCGTCTTGTCGTTGCAGACATCTGCGAGGTGAGCGATGCGCTTCCATCAGATGCAGAAATTGACTTCGACGCGGTTGCGGCGATCTATCGAGACGGAGGCAACTCGGTCAATAGCGATGGCTCGATTCGAACAGTCGCCGGATTTGCGTCTCGCGAAGACCGCAACCCCGAGCTTCAGGAGTTCTTCGGTACTTCGACGCCACTCGATGATTTCGTGACCTCAGCACTCGGGGGCACCGGCGATTTCGAAGGCGAACCTGACCTCGTCCGTCGGCAGGGAGTCCAAAAGGGAATCCAGAACGCCACGATGGTGGCGTGGACAATCCACGAGTTCAACACCGCCCTCAGTAAAGCGTCTGAGGGCGACCTCGAACCAGCGGGCGGAGCGCCCCACAACTGGGACGAAGCATGGGCGTTTTATCACGGTGCTGAGCCGGGATGCTCACCCTTCGCAACTGCGAACTCGCAGGCCGGAAACTTCGGCACCGAGGGTGCCGACGGTGAGACGGCCCAAGCGAACGAGATCATCCTTCAAGCAATGATCGAAGGCCGCGACGCGCTGCTCGCAGAGGATGTTGCGGGCGCAGAGGCCGCCGTGGCCGACACTGTTCGCGGGCTTGCAATCACCTACAGCCAAGCGTCGCTTCGATACGCCCAACTTGTCGAGAACGATCTCGGCGAGGGTGATGCCGAGACCGCCCGAATCCATCAAGCGGAGGGTCTTGCGTTTAGTCGGGTGCTCGCTCCCCAACTTGCCGACGCTGGCGCCGATATGGATACCGTTCTGGCCACCTTCGCTCTAGAAAACGAACCCGCCGAAGGTTGGTACGCAACGATCGAAGAAGCACTCGCTCCTGCGTGGGACACGCTCGGCATCGATCGCGACGCCGATATTGGTGAGCTCAGCTAGGTCTACCGAACAACCACGAACGAAAGCTTCGTTCGTCGCATGGACCTCCGGCCAAGGCTCCCTCTTGGCCGGAGGTCTCGCTATGTTTGACCCTCCATGGTGTCTCCGCAATTGAAACCATCGGTCCTCGTGATCGGCGCTGGTCCTACGGGCCTGACAGCCGGATGGAAGCTCGCAGAGCGAGGCCACTGCGTCACCGTGGCCGAACGTGCCCCCGTCGTGGGTGGCATGTCGGCGAGTTTCACTGTGGCAGGACAACGAGTCGACTTCGGCTCGCATCGCCTGCACGGCAAAGCTGATCCAGCACTGCTTCGCGAGCTCAAGGCATTGATGGGTGACGGCCTGCAAGCTCGTCAACGAAATGGACGCATCCGCCTCGAGGGTGAGTGGGTTGGGTTCCCGCTTCGCGCCGGTGCCCTCATTGCGCACCTTCCTCGCCGGTTCGCTATCGGCGCAGCGTTCGATTCGCTCACATCGTCTCTCCGTCGTCCAGCAGCGGACGACTTTGGAAGCATCGTGCGCGCTGGGCTCGGGCCGACGGTGTTCGACGCGTTCTATGGTCCATATGCGAAGAAGCTGTGGGGGGTTGACGCCCGTGAACTCGATGGGTCGATGGCCCAGCGCCGGGTGTCTGCCGGCGGGCCAATCGACATTGCCAAGCGCCTCCTCGCAGCGAGAAATGAAGAAGGCCGAATCTTCTACTACCCGCGAAATGGATACGGCCAAATCTGTGAGGCCCTCGCTGAGGCGGCAACCAACGCCGAAGCGGAAGTACGTCTGGCAACGAAAGTGACCTCGCTGTCGTTCGAGGGAGATCGAGCTCAGGCCACGCTCGTCAGCACGTCGGCTGCTGACGAGGAAGAAGCCGAGTTACTCGAGGCTGACGTTGTCGTGTCGACGATTCCCGCTACTCGACTCGTCGACATCACGACGCCTGCACCCGCAGAAGACGTTCGGTCTTCGGCGGCGAGCCTCGAAAGCCGCGGCATGGTGTTTGTCTACCTCGTCGTACCGAGGGCGCAGTACACGCCCTATGACGCGCATTACTTTCCGAGCCTCGACACTGCAATCGCTCGGTTGTCAGAGCCAAAGAACTACCGCACGGGAACCGATCCCGAAGATCTCACCGTGCTGTGCGCTGAGCTTGCGTGCAGTGTTGGTGACGAGGTTTGGTCGATGGACGACGAGGCCCTCGGCGACCTCGTTGCCCGTGAGTTACAGCAATTGGGTTTGCCAGCGCCGGCACACGTTGAAACTCTCGTCCGGCGGTTGGGATCGGTCTATCCGGTCTACCGGCACGGCTTCCAATCCCATCTCGACGCCATCGAGTTCTGGGCGCAAACCCAGCCCGGCTTGATCACTGCTGGCCGCCAGGGGTTATTCGTCCCCGACAACTTGCACCACACTATCGCCATGGGCCGGGCTGTTTCGCAGGTGATCGACGATGACGGCACGATCGACCGGGTGGCGTGGACGAGGGCTCGCAACGAGTTTCGGTCTCATGTCGTTGAGGATTGATCAGACCCTCCGGTAGAGCGAGTTAGGCCGTGTTGATCTCGCGGTAGATCGCAGGCATGACACGTCGGAGATAGGGGCCGAGCTTGATGAAACTGTCGCCGGTCGAGCGGAAGCGGTACGTGATGCCGACCTCTTTGTATCGATAGCCTTTGGCGATGAGGTCGAGGGTGATGACCTGAGCGTAGTTGAAATCGTGGATGACCTCTGCGTCCTTCGCTGCGGCGGGGGAGAAGGCTCGGTAACCGGTCTGGCCATCGGTCACCGGAGTGCGGGTAAGAAAGGCGACCATCTTAGTAAGCACAATATTGCCGAATCGGCGATGTGGTCGCATGTGTTCGATGGTGCCCATGAATCGACTTCCGCCGACGTAATCGGCTTCGCCGTCAAGGATTGGCTTCGCGAGGTTGGCAAGCTCTTCCGGCGGGTATTCCTCGTCGGCGTCACAGAACGAAACGACGACGGGATCGTGGGTGAGTGCGTGTGAGAGTCCGTATCGGACACCGGCACCGAGGCCCTGGTTTGTTTCGAACGAGACGACTTCGGCGCCTTCTTTGCGAGCGATCTCGGCAGTGCGGTCCGAGGACCCATCGTCGATAATCAGCGTGTGGACCGGGTGGCCGAGCACTTCTTCTGGGACGCGTCGGATGCATTGTCCGACCGAGTCCTCTTCGTTGTGTGCTGGCATGAACAAGACGATTGGGCGAGGGGTTTCGCCGTTGAGTTCAGGGGCGTTCGTGATTGGGGGGAGCGGACGTTCTGGCTGAAGGCGGAACCGCCCGACAAAGCTCGGCGCAGGAACGAAGAGGGCGATACCGCCCGCTACGAGGGAGTAGATCGTCTTGAGTCCGTGGGCCGAAATTGCGGCAACGAGAGCAGCCCTCGGGTCATGGTCGAGAAGCCCGTATGCCGCCACCGATGCCGCCTCGTAGGTGCCGATCCCGCCAGGTGCAATCGCTGCGATCTGGGCAGCGACGGCAACCGTTGTGATGACGACCGCGTCGGTTGCCGACAGCTCGATGCCGGCCCATTTCGCGCTGTGCCACACCAGTACGGCTTCAAAGAGCCACGCTGAAGCGGTCAGCGCGAAGGCGACCGGTCCAGGGAACTTGACCGAAGAATTCACTCGTGCGGTTTTTGCGAGCCACACTCCACCGATCACCGCAGCGGCGGTGATCGCGAAGCCGAGGACCAGAATCCATCCGCCGACGAGTCGTGACATTGCCGAGGGGGCGATAAGCCAAGCCAAACCAACGACCGTGGCGATATCGGCGCTTCGGAGGACGAGTGATGACGACGCTGCGGCGTCGAGCGAAACCGAGGCTCGGCGTACGACGCTTGCGACGCGAAACGGTTCGCCGAGTCGGAAGGGGAGGACGTGATTGGCCCCGAGCGAGAGGTGAATGCCAGCAAGAGCTTGCGAGAGTGACAGTTTTGGCAGCACGCGAGCCCAAGCGATCGCTCGAAGCAGAAAGGCGAAGGCGAAGGCGGCAACAGCGATCGTGAGCCCGACCGGATCTGCGCCCATTGCCGAGAGGGCTTGCCCGAGCATCGACGTATCGAGCGTGAAGGCAAAGACGGCGAGTGAAATAACGAGTGCAAGAAGGCCGAGGATTGCGAGTGTGCGATTCGGCCAATTCGGTTTGGTACGACTCTTCAAAAGTTCCATCGCTTGTGACTCTAGTCCTAAAACGCCTTAAATCGTTAGGTGAGCTTTACGTTCTGCGAGTGTCATCCGTTACGCTGGATGATATGCCCTCATATAGAAGCTCTTTGTTCCTCTCGTCTGCCTTCTTTGGCGCTCTTGCGTTGAGCGCCTGCGGTGGGGGAAATGAAGTGACCGTGACCGCGGCCGATGGCACAACCCAGGTTGTCGAGGACCCAACGATTCGGATCTACACCGGCCGGCACTACGACCTCGAAGAAGCGTTCGGCCAGTTCACCGAGGAAACCGGTATCAGTATCGAATTCCTGCCCGGCTCCGACGCGGAGCTACGCGAGCGAATTGCGGCGGAGGGTGAAGACACTCAAGCCGATATCTACATGACCGTTGACGCCGGCAACCTTGCCCAGGCTGCCGCGCAGGGCTTGTTTGCCGAAGTCGATTCCGATGTGCTCGACTCGTCGATCCCAGACAGCCTTCGAGATCCTGATGGCCAGTGGTTCGGACTGAGCCAACGCGCTCGAACCATCGTCTACAGCACCGAACGGCTCAGCGATGAAGAATTGCCAACCACCTATGCCGAGCTTGCCGATCCTGAATGGGAAGGGCGTGTGTGTCTGCGAACCTCATCTGATGCGTATACCCAATCATTGGTGGCGAGCTTGATCGGCGGCCGGGGCGAGGCCGAGGCGCTCGACATCGTGTCGGGGTGGGCTGACAACGCCAACATCTTGTCCAACGATGTGATCGCGTTGAACTCGATCCGTGACGGTTTGTGCGATGTCGGTATCACCAATCACTATTACCTCGCTCGCGAGCTGGAGGAAGACCCGAACTATCCGGTCGGCTTGTTGTGGGCAGACCAAGACGATGGCGGCACCCACGTCAACATCTCTGGAGCGGGTATTACCCGACACGCCGATGACCCCGAACTTGCGCGATTGCTCATCGAATGGCTTGCGACCGAGGGCCAGAGCGTGTTTGTCGACGGGAACCACGAGTTCCCGGTGAATCCTGACGTTCCTGTAGTGAGCATCGTCGAGGAGAACTTCGGCTCTGACTTCGTTACCGATGACCTCAGTGCAGCGACTTGGGGTGCGCTCAACGCCGACGCCGTCGCGGTTCTCGATCAAGCGAGCTACGAGTGAGTTGAGTGTTATCGCTCCTCCGGAGCCCAGAAGCGTCGGCGATTCACGTCAGCCTCGATTAGGTCGGAACAGCGGTTGGAGCTGGCCGACCTTTTCGGTCGTTTTGGCGATCCTCGTCGCGATACCCGTGGGGCTGCTGGCAGTAAGCATTCTTCAGCCGAACGTCGAGGTGTGGCAGCGCCTGTGGGAGACACGGCTTCCAGGCCAGCTGTACGAAACTGGCGTGTTGCTCGTCGGCGTGAGCTTCTTCTCGCTCGTCGTTGGCTCCTCGCTCGCGTGGCTGGTATCGGCCTATGAGTTTCCTGGGTCGAAGTTCTTTGGCTGGATCCTGATCGCGCCGCTTGCGATGCCGTCCTATGTGCTGGGCTTTGTTGCGCTGTCGGTGATTGGCTTTACCGGACCGATCCAAAATTGGTGGCGAGACGTCTTTGGGCAGGACGCATGGTTCCCGCCGGTTAGGTCGCTCGGAGGAGCGATCTTCGTCTTCACGCTCGTCCTCTATCCGTACGTCTTCTTGTTGGCTCGAACCGCTCTCGCCGATCAAGCCGGGGGAGCCTACGAGGTTGCGAGGAGTCTTGGTGCGGGTCCGGTCGAAGCTGCTCGTCGGGTGATGATGCCCCTTATGCGCCCGGCGCTCGCTGCCGGTACGTTCATCGTCGCAATGGAAACGCTCACCGATTTTGGCACGGTGCAATACTTCGGTATCGATACGGTCTCTGTCGGTGTGCTCCGCATTTGGAGAGGCTCATTCGACCTCGACGCAGCGTCAGAGTTTGCGACACTCGTGCTCGGCGTTGCGTTGCTCATCATTGCGCTCGAACGGCTGGGGCGGGGTAAGGCAAAATTCGGTGAAGCTGCAGGAGCCGCCTCTGGCTTGCGTACACGGCGCCTTTCCGGCGGTCGCGCATGGGCAGCGACCGCGGTGTGTCTGTCCGTGCTGTTCATGAGCTTTCTCGCACCCGTGGCCCAGTTGGTCAGCTGGGCTGTCCAAGAAGCGGCGAGTGATCGCGGAACGCCGTTGCTCGGCAGGTTCCTCGAGTTCTTAGGTAACTCGGTGTTGCTTGCGCTGATCGTCGCTGCGGTGTGTTTGGTGGCTGCGGGTCTCCTCGCCAATGCGCAGCGGTTCTCATCGAAGAGTTCGGTCAAGGTCGCCGCACGGGTGGCTTCGATTGGCTACGCGATTCCAGGTCCCGTCGTCGCTATCGGTGTCGTGTTTGCTTTGGTCGCACTCGATGACGGCCTCGAAGTCATCGGCTTGGGCTTGCCTGGGGCGGTTGCAACCGGAGGATTGATTGGTTTGGTATACGCCCAAGCCGTGCGCTTCCTCGCTCCAGGCGTAAGCGCGATCGAGGCTGGGGTAGAGCAAGTTCCCGAAGAGGTGACCTACGCTGCCCGCTCGCTTGGTGCGAGACCTCTTAGCATTATGGGACGGGTCCATTTGCCTCTCGCCCGCACGAGCGTGGCGACCGGTATCGTCCTCGTTGCCGTCGATGTCTTGAAGGAGTTGCCAATCGTGTTGTTGTTGCGCCCGATTGGTTTCGACACGCTGTCGGTTTGGACGTTCAATCTTGCGAACGAGTCTCGCTTTGAACAGGCTGCGCTCCCTGCGCTTGCGATCGTCGTTGTCGCGCTCATTCCGGTGGCATTGCTCTCGCGCCAGCTCGCACGAACTAGCGGGAGGTGAGCGCAGTGGGTCGTGAGAACGCTGAAAGCTCTGGAGACAACGGGTCGGTTCGTCCGCTCGACGTATATGGATTAGTAAAGCGATTTGATGATGTCGTTGCGGTCGACGATGTCGATGTCACCCTCGAAGACGGTGAACTGCTCGCGCTCGTCGGCCCGAGTGGTTGCGGCAAATCTACCTTGCTGCGTTCCATTGCTGGGCTGATCGAACCTGAAGCGGGGACGATTACCCTCGGCGGAGTTCTGGTTGATGATGGGAAGCGCCGGCTCCCTCCCGAGCAGCGTTCAGCAGGTCTTGTGTTTCAGGAACATGCGCTGTTTCCGCACCTGAGCGTCGACGACAATGTCGGGTTTGGTCTTCGTGAGCTGTCGGGTGCAGGCAAGCAAGCCCGAATCGCCGAAATGCTCGAGCTCGTCGACCTTGCAGATCTTGGCGAGCGCTATCCACATGAACTCTCCGGTGGTCAGCGCCAACGCGTCTCGCTCGCTCGAGCAATGGCGCCGGGGCCCGACATCATGTTGTTCGACGAACCATTCGCAAGCCTCGACCCGAATCTTCGGGTGCAGCTGCGTCATCAAGTAAGCGAGGTGTTGCGAGAAACGCAGACCCCCGCAGTCTTTGTTACCCACGACCAACGCGAAGCTCTAGCGATGGGGGACCGTATTGCGGTCATGAATCATGGAAAGATCGAACAGGTCGGCTCTGCCGAGCAGATCTTCCATTCCCCAACGAATCAGTTCGTCGGGGCATTCATGGGCGAGGCGAACTTCTTGCCAGTCACCGAGGAATCGGGTGGGCTGGTCAGCTCTCTTGGCATGATCGATGCCGAAGGCAGAGCAACGACCGGCGCTGTTGCCATGACGCGGCCAGACGATGTCGAGTTCGTTGCGTCTGCCGGCGGGACCTCGACGGTGGTGGGGGCCGACTACACCGGAACGCACTGGTTGGTCCGGGTACGACTGGACTCGGGCGAACAGATTCAACTGCTCACGTCGCACCTCGATACGCCGCAAGCCGGGACGAAGGGCGACGTATCGCTCGTGCCGGGACATCAGCAGGTACTGGTCCCGCTCGTGTAGGTCGCCTACGCGGTCGTCACCAAGATTCGTGAGCTCGCAAACTCGCCAACACCTACGTGGGCGCCGTTGATCTCGATCGTTGTCGTGCCATCAGGTGATTGCGCCGTGACCTTGCCGGTGTTGCCAGGCACGATTGCTGCGCCCTCAAGGAACTCGAGCATTCCATCGCGATATTCGAGCTCCTCGGGGATTCGCTCGACTCGGAATCCGTTGCCGGTCTCGATGTCTTGCAGAGCAGCACTGCGCTCAGGTTCTTCGTACCCGGCGCCAGGGATTGGGTTGCCGTGGGGGCATGTGGTCGGATCTTCCATGATCCGCACGAGTGCCGCTTCGACATCGGGGGAGATGACGTGCTCCCAACGGCCAGCTTCATGGTGGGCTTGGCTCCACGAGAGACCCAGTACATCGGTAAGGAATCGCTCGGCAAGACGATGGCGGCGTACGACTTTGGTTGCGAGCTGCTGACCCTCGGGAGTGAGGGAGATATCGCTGCCCTTGACGCCGACGAGACCTTCGCGCTCCATTTTGCGGATCATCTCTGATACCGCAGGGCGCGAAACGTCGAGGCGCTCTGCAATTCTCGCCTGAATGATGTCGACGTCGTCTTCTGCAAGTTCGAAGATCGCCTCGCAGTATTCCTCGAAAGCGGGGTGGAATTCAGGTGTCTCGTAGGCCATGAGCAGAGTATAACCCACCCGTTGGAATGGGGGATACTCAAAGTTGGGGCCAGATACAGGCGGTGTTAGGTGCTCTTGAGAAGTCTGACAAAAAGACCTTGTCGAGATATTAGGCATGCTTTACAGTCTGACTATGCGGACACCATCACTCACTCCTTCACCATCCATTCCCACAGCCTCAGCACTCTCGGCTTCGCTGTCTGGGTCGACGATGTCTACGCCGGTACCGACGTACCTGAGCGCTGATGGTGACCGGTGGTCGGCGAGCAACATTGTTTGGGTGCACGGGTGTCTCGAATGTGGCGAGTTGAATCTTCGATCCTTCTGGGGGTCGTCGTTCCTCGCCCAATGTCATTCGACGCCGTGCCAAGGCTGTGGCTGTCCGCAGATGGCGATCTGCCCAGTGCAGCTACCCGCGACCCACTAGGGCTGTTTACGCAGCCTTTTTCAGGCGTTTTGCCGCACGTGTGCGTTGCTTGCCGGTCAACTCTCGTGAACGCAGGCGCTTGGACGGCTTCGCCTTCTTGCCAGCCGCTACTCGAACGGCGGACTCGACGACATCACGCTGGGCTTTCTCCGAGCGCAAGTCTTCGAACCATCGAGGCCCATCATCGTCGACCAAAACAACCGTTGGTCCGACGCAGCTTCCTTGACAGGCAACGTCGATCGCGACAAGGCCCTGCTTCTCAAAGCGCTTCTCGAGTTTCTTATACGCCTTCTTCTGTTTCTTGGCGCAACCCTTGCCATTGCAGAGCAGTAGGCAGTCTGGGCCTTTCGTGTTTGGCATGCTGAACAGAGTATACATGCCTAGGTGACTTTCTCGCATCAAGCGTTCTAGTCTGATCGGACTAGTATGGACGTAGTGGATCGAACGTGATTACAGGGGAGAGACCTCGCATTGAGTTTGGTGGCCGTAAGTTTGGTGGCGGTGAGGCGGTGGCGATGAGACGACTACAGGGTGCGATCTTTGTCGTTGTGCTGATCACCTCACTCCTCGGCATCGGCGTGCGAGCAACCTATGGAGCGCAGGTCAGCGCTGACGAACCGCAATACCTCCTCACCGCAATCAGTCTTGGCGAAGACCTCGATCTCGATATCAGCGATGAGCTCGCAGAAGAGCGGTTTCGAGACTTCCACGAGGTGAACCTCAGCCAGCAGACGATCGACCTGACGTCTGATGGACAGCGCATCAGCCCGCACGACCCGCTGCTTCCGATCATTCTCGCGGGACCAGTGTTGCTCGGTGGATGGGAGGCGGCGAAGGCAACGTTGTCGGTCATTGCGGCGCTCACCGCAGTCGCCACCTTCGTGCTAGCCGTCAGGCGATTCGACGTGACTCCGCGAATCGCAGCGGTGGTAACGGCCACTTTCTTCGTCGCCGCGCCGTTTACCGCCTACGGAACGCAGGTGTATCCAGCGATGCCCGCAGCGCTCGCAACGGTCCTGGGTGTCTATGGGGTCACCGGCCCGTTGGCCACGCGAACATCGGCGATTGCCGTCACGAGCGTCGTTGCGTTGCCATGGCTCTCGGTGAAGTACGTGCCAATCGCCGCAGTGATCGGCATTGCAATGCTCGTGCGGCATTGGGTTGGAGGAGACCGTCGAGGGTTCCTTCTTTTCGGGGGCGTGCTCGGCGTTGCCGGAGTGATGTACCTCGCCGTTCATCAGCGTGTGTGGGGAGGGTGGACGGTTTACTCGGCCGGCGACCACTTCGTGACCGGTGAATTCGAGGTCGTAGGCACGAACCCCAATTACGTCGCGCGAACCAACCGTCTTGTTGGCTTGCTCGTCGATCGCTTCTACGGAGTGGCAGCGTGGGCGCCTGGCTTCTTGTTGATGCCTGCCGGAGTGCTCGCCACCTATGTTCATGGTCCTCGCAAGCGCTGGTTGCCCAACGCCGATGCTTTCGTCGTGCTCTCAACGATCGCTGCCGGGTGGGCAGTAGCTACCTGGGTTGCATTGACGATGCACGGATGGTGGTGGTCGGGTCGGCAGATCGTCCCAATCCTGCCTCTCGTCGTCGTCGGTATCTCGATCTTGGTTCAGCGTCTGCCAAAGCTTCGGGTTCCCGTGGTGCTTTCCGGCGCATTAGGGGTTCTCAATTGGTTTTGGCTCGCATTCGAAACGTCCACTGGCCGATTGGCGCTGATCGTCGACCATGAAGAGACGTCCAATCCCATCTTTCAGATGTGGGCGCAGTTTCTGCCCGATCACCGAGTCGATGCCTTCGGCGATCAGTTGATGACCGCTGGTTGGGGTGTGCTCTTTGCATTAAGTGTTGGCGCGACGTGGCGGGCACTCCGGACGACAACCTCGGTCTCGGCCGACTTCGGTGCCGATGCTGACGGCGTCGTCGATCAGGTTCAAGAGTCGAGTCGCGATTCTGCGCTTGTCTCGGCAGGACGCTAGCTAGAGTGCGGGCATGACCAACGAGCACGACACGATCGACGAACAACAAGTAATCGGCAAGCTCAACGCAATTCTCGAAGCTGAGCTTGCCGGGGTAGTTCGCTACACGCACTATTCGCTGATGATTACCGGCCCTCACCGGATTCCGCTGGTGGACTTTATGAAAGCGCAGGCCACTGAGTCGTTGCTCCACGCGCAGCAGGTAGGCGAGATTTTGACCGGGCTCGGGGGACATCCGTCGACCGGTATTGCCGAAATAGAAGAGACCAACCAGCACGACATTCGTCCGATTCTCGAAGAGAGTCTGCAGCACGAACTCACTGCGGTGACGCTCTACCGCGACCTCCTGGCTTCTGTCGAAGGTAAGTCGGTGTTCCTCGAAGAATACGCCCGAGGGCAAGTGGCGACCGAGGAAGAGCATCAGCTCGAGTTGCGCAAGATGCTCCGAGATTACGCATAGTCGCTTCCGGCTAGATACCTGAACCAGCGGGTTGGGCGAGTGCGTCCAGAGTGGGGATTGTTTGTCGCGCTCTGGAGGCTGTGGAGTGTCCGCCGCTTTGACGCGCTCAGAGTTGAAAACTTCGCCTTGCGTTCACTGTTAGGCAGCCACATCGGTAGAGCGAACCCCCGAGATGGGGTGGCAAAGCCGCTGTTCCGTCGAGGCTTTAGATGGCGGACCCTTCTTCGTACCGCCCCCACCAGCCGAGGGCGAGTACCTGGGACAACGTCTCATCGAGAGCTAGCTCGTCTGGGCGCCGATCACGGTGCCTAGACCATGACAACGTGCTGGGGGCGATGTTGAACCGGTACCGTAGCCAACTATGAGCCTTCGTGGGGTTGCTCTGGCCATTTCTGATGTCTTCTTTGACGAGCTCGCCGTAAGTAACGCGGGTGTTGTGCCGCTCGATCGTCCGGTGATCTTGGCGGCAAATCATCATTCGGGCCTGATGGACGCAATGATGCTCTACGCTGCCACTCCGCGCGATCTGCGCGCTGTTGGGAAGTCGACGCTGTGGAAGATCTGGCCGCTCCGACCGTTCCTCGCGGCTGGCCGGGTCATTCCCATCTACCGTCAAAAGGATGGCGGCGGCGATAACGCACAGGCATTTGCAGCGGTCACCGAGGCGCTCGTCGACGGAGGAGCGGTCGGCGCCTTTGCCGAAGGTGTTTCTCACGACGGCACCCGCGCACATTCATACCAATGTATTGGGCCCCATCAGGTTGGCTCGGGTACGACCTGTCCGGATCACCGGACTGGGATGAAGTCGCCGAGCTCGTCGAAGACTCCTTTCGCCTCACCGCAAACAAAACCCAGATCACAGCTCTCGACGAGCGCTAACGGCGAATTTTCTCCGATCATCACAGGCGAGTCTCGCCGCCGGTGAGCGCCCAAATCGTCCATGTCACGATCGAGGCGGCTCGCCCGTCGAGATTGTATGGAAACGAAACAGCCAGCTCGAGAACCCGCCGATGTTGCGATCATCGGAGGTGGTCTCGCCGGCCTGACCGCAGCATCGACTGTGGCCGCCGGCGGATGTCGTCCGATCGTCTACGAACGTCGGCGCGATATCGGAGGGGACGCTCGCAGCACGTCTAGTGAGGGCTTCATCTTCAATCAGGGGCCGCACGCGCTCTACCGGGGTGGGCCTGCGGAACGAATCCTGAGAGAGCTTGGTGTGAAGCTGCGCGGCGGCGTGCCACCGGTGAAGGGCCGAATGGTTCTAGAGGGGGAGATGCATATCGCTCCTAACGATGGAACTTCATCTCGTCCAGGCGAACGGTCAGTTCGCTGCCTATATGACCAACCATGGCGAGCCATACATGCTGCTGGTGTCGAACTGGGTCGACGGCATGGTGGTGGCGTCGTACGGCGTACGCAACGCCGAGAAGCTCGCGGGATTTCACAAGGCATGGAAGGACGCCATGACTTCGCAGTAGCTGAAAGGATGCAGGGCACTAGGTCCTGTCGGTGTGGCTAACGCAGCTACGACCAGCCCGCTGAACCGAGGCGATAGCCAA
>CAYVHV010000006.1:75118-121214 GCA_964451305.1 uncultured Acidimicrobiales bacterium
TGTCGGTGTGGCTAACGCAGCTACGACCAGCCCGCTGAACCGAGGCGATAGCCAACCGAGCGGATCGTTGAGATGAGGTTTGCGTGTTCTTCGCCGAGCTTCGAACGGAGGCGTCGGATATGGACATCGACGGTTCGTGCGCCGCCGTAGTAGTCGTAGCCCCAGACTTCGCTGAGAAGAATCTCCCGGCTAAACACCTTGCCGGGGCTCGCAGCGAGGAAACGGAGTAGTTCGTATTCCATGTAGGTGAGGTCGAGCGAGCGCCCGTCGACCATTGCCTGATAGGTCTCGACGTTGAGGCTCAGCGGGCCGAAGCTGATGATCGTGTCGTCACCATCGTCGGTGCGGCGGAGCATGTGTTCGAGCCGCGCTTCGAGCTCGGCGGGATGGAACGGCGTCAAGCAGAAGTCATCGAAGAGATCGGTGTTGTCGGAGAGCTCGGGGAGGGCTTCGGCCGACGTCAACATGAGCGTCGCCGTTTCGTCTTCGCCTCGCGACCGAAGCCACTCGGCGATGCGAAACGCTTCTACAGGATTGCCATCGACGGTGATGATCGCGCCCGACCAACCGGCGGCTGGTTCGAGGGTCTCCGCATTCGATGCGTCGCTCACCGCCTTCCAGGCAATGTTGAGCTGATCGAGAACCTTGGTGAGTGCAGACCCCATTGGAGTGGGGTAGATGAGCACGGTTTGAGAAGAGTGTTTGGGAGGCACCGTTAGATCACCACTGGCTCAGGTAGCGGTTGAGTTCGAATGGGGTGACGCTTCGGGAGTACTCGGCCCATTCAGCGCGTCGGTTGCGGAGGAACCACTCGAAGATGTGTTCACCGAGCGCTTCGCGAACGAGTTCGGATTGTTCCATCTCTTCGAGCGCCTCATCGAGTGAACGCGGCAGGTTTGGAACGCCCGCCTGCGCTGCTTCGCGGCGATCGAACAAGTTGACCTTCGTCTCGGCTTCGAGTTCGTACTCTTCCTCGATGCCCTTCATGCCAGCGGCGAGGATGAGCGAGTATGCGAGGTATGGGTTGCTGGCCGGGTCTGGTGCACGATATTCAATGCGGGTCGCACCGGGTTTGTTTGCCTTGGTTACCGGGACTCGGACGAGGGTGCTTTGGTTGTTGCGTGCCCAGGACACGTAGCGAGGTGCTTCGAGCCCGTCGTTGAGACGCTTATAGCTATTGATGAGCTGGTTGGTGACCGCGGTGATCTCACGAGCGTGGCGCAGTGTTCCGGCCATGAATTGGCGTGCGATCGTGCTGAGCCCATATTCGTTGGACTCGTCAAAGAACGCATTTTCGCCATCACGCCACAGCGACATGTGCGTGTGCATGCCCGAACCTTGGACACCGTCGAGGGGCTTCGGCATAAATGTCGCGTGCACTCCACGCTCTTGGGCGACCTTCTTGACGACGAGTCGGAAGGTCATGATCGAGTCGGCCATCGCAAGAGCTTCGGTGTACTGCAGGTCGATCTCGTGCTGGCTGGGAGCATCTTCGTGAAAGCTGTACTCGACCGGGATCGATAGTGCTTCGAGCATGTGCAGCGTCGATTTGCGTAGATCGCTCGCAACGTCGGCGGTGGTCAGATCAAAGTACGAGGCCGTATCGAGCGGTTCGACGTTGTTCGGATCGTCGGTCGCGAAATAGAAGAACTCGATCTCGGGTGCGATGAAGAATGTGAAACCAGCGTCGTGAGCCTTTGTGAGGTTGCGTCGCAGGACCTGGCGTGGATCGCCGGCGAAGGGTGAACCGTCGAGTTGCTCGATATTGCAGAACACCATCGCCGAGGGTTCGCTCGCGGCCCACGGCAAGAGCTCGAACGTGCGAGCATCGGGCCGCGCGAGGACGTCGCTTTCTTGGACGCGACTGAAGCCATCGATCGATGACCCATCGAACTGGAGGCCCTCTTCGAAGACTTTCTCGAGCTCTGCCGGCGAGATAGCAACCGACTTGTGTTGTCCGAGCACATCGGTGAACCACAGTCGAACGAGGCGTACTCCGCGTTCTTCGATGGTGCGAAGCACATACTTTTCCTGAGGTTGCATCCTCTAATGGTCGCAGGTGCGGAATGGAACCGCTACTTCACGATTCGTTTGAACCGGTGAAATCCGCGCGGTTTCACACTGCGTTAACAGTCCGACTGTATTCATAGCGCTGGTCGCGAGTACGGTTTCCTTTGGTTCTCTGCGACCGCCATTGCCGTCGGCGCAGAAACTTGAGACGCAAAGCGTGTCCACGCCCATGCATGGGGCCTAACCAAGGAGTTCTCGGATGGTTTACCGAGCCGAATACATTTGGATCGACGGCAACGAGCCGACCAAAGAGGTCCGATCCAAGACCAAGATCTTGCAGGATGGTGACGAGCCAGGAATTTGGGGCTACGACGGCTCCAGCACCAACCAGGCAACAGGCGACAAGAGCGACATCGTGCTCAAGCCTGTCGCTCAGTTCCCGGATCCAATCCGCGGTGGCAATGACATCCTCGTCATGTGCGAGTCGCTCTTCGTCGACATGTCGCCAATCCCAACCAACACTCGTGCGCTCGCTCGTGCTGCCGAAGATAAGTACGGCGACCAAGAGCCATGGTTCGGTCTTGAGCAGGAATACACCCTGCTCGATCCTGAGACCAAGTGGCCCTACGGCTTCCCTCCAGGCGGTTTCCCTGGACCCCAAGGTCCGTACTACTGCGGCGTCGGAGCACTCCGTATTGCTGGCCGCGACCTCGTCGAGCTCCACACCAAGTGGTGCATTGATGCAGGCCTGAAGATTTCTGGAACCAACGCCGAGGTCATGCCTGGCCAGTGGGAATTCCAGATCGGTCCAGCCGGCACAACCGAGGTTGGCGATCACCTCTGGGTTGCTCGTTACTTGTTGTATCGGGCAGGCGAGGAGTTCAACATCGAGGTATCCATCGACGCAAAGCCAATGAAGGGCGATTGGAACGGTGCAGGTATGCACACGAACTTCTCGACCAAGGCAATGCGCGAAGGCTACGACGCAATCATCGCTGCTGCTGAAGCAATGGGTGCCCCTGGTGTCCCAGAGAAGCACCTCGCCGGCTACGGCATTGGTATCGAGGAGCGCCTCACCGGCGATCACGAGACCCAGCGCTTCGACGAGTTCAGCTACGGCGTTTCCGACCGCGGTGCATCGATTCGTATCCCTTGGCAGGTCGAGCAAGACCAGAAGGGCTACATCGAGGATCGTCGTCCAAACGCAAATGCTGACCCATACGTGGTCGCTGGCTTGATGACCGACACGATCGGCTCAGCACTCGCCTAAGGCCTAGTGCCCTCGGGCATAACAGTTAAAACGTAGGAAGGAGCTCGCTTCGGTGGGCTCTTTTCTTCGTTTTCTTATCGCTCGTTGCGTCCGAGGGCGATCGCGTAGGATCGGCATATGGATCTCAAACCGCTCACCTTGACCGAGGGACTCGACTTCGCATCGGGGATTCCGCTCGGCACGATCATCACGATCCGCAAGGATGGCCGCCCGCAGTCCTCTGACGTGCACCATGGAGTCATTGATGGGACGATCGTCTTTTCGGTGCGTCCCGATCGGGCGAAGGTCCCCAACATCGAGCGAGATGAGCGGGTGGTCTACCACGTATCGCACGAAGGCAGCTATCTGAGTTTCGATGGCACGGCGGTGGTCAGCCCGGTCGCCACAGAGACACATGGGCCAGCAATGGACACGCTCATCGATGCCTTTCGAGCAGTGGCCAAGAATGAACACCCGGATTGGGATGAGTTCCGAGAGGCGATGGTCCGCGAACGACGGCGCGCGGTTATCGTGACTCCCGCCAAGGTCGTCGGCCTGATCAACCCCGTGTGGGGCTAGCGCGAATCGAGAGAGTCGGCGGTAGCCAGCGCGTAGGGTGAGTTGATGTCCGCCGAATCGTCTGCTGATCCCGACGCGTCGGCGCCTCGCTTGAGTGTTGTGGATTTCGCCACGATGGCGATCACGTTCTTCTCGCTCGGGGTCACGCTGCAGGTGCTGCTGATCGACGTCGGTACGTCATCACTTCGCGCCTTCGTGGCGTCTTCGGTGATCTTCTCGGCCACCTCACAATTCGCCTATCTCGCGGTGCGCGAAGCAGGTGGGGGCGAGTTAGCGGCGATTATCGCTGGTGTGATCGTCGCGACGCGGTTCGGGATCTTGGCCGTGTCGCTGGTGCCCCGGCTGCCCACTGGTGCTCTTCGTCGAACGCTCGCAGCGGTCAATGCCTTCGACCCAAACGTCGCCATTGCCGTTCAACAAGCCACACCCGAAGATGTCGAGCGAGAGTTCTGGCGCACAACGGCAGGGATGATGATCGGCTGGTTCACCGGCGTAGCTGTTGGGACGTTCCTGGGTGATGTGCTCGGCGATACGTCGAGGCTCGGTCTCGATGCGGTGTTTCCCGCAGCGCTTCTCGCCATCATCGGTAACCTGCTCCGAACAAGGGATGGGCGAACCGCAGGAATTGCCGGTGGACTCTTGTGCCTCGTCCTACTTCCGGTCGTGCCTGCCGGCCTGCCGATCATCCTCAGCGTCGGTGGCGTCGCTGTTGCAATTGCACTTTCGAAGCAGCGAACGAACGAGCGGCCAGAATGACCACTCTCTCGATTATTGCGCTCACCATCGCCGTGTGGGGCCAGCGTCTCATCGGCGGCTTTGTGATCGGCCCATCACTCGAATCTCGACCCACGCTCGCAAAGGCGGCGAGTCTGATTCCGGCCGCTGTGGTCATGGCGGTCATCGTGCAGCTGACCGTTGCGAACGGTCGCACGCTCGTCGCGGACGAACGACTCGCCGGTGTCCTCGTGGCCGGTGTGCTCGTTTGGCGACGGGCACCGTTTCTTTTGGTTGTACTCAGCGCTGCGGTGACGACGGCGATTCTTCGTTCGTTTGGGGGGTAGCCCGCCGGTTCGCTTGGAAATAGGGGAATCCCATTTCCCCTAGGACCCCCATTACCCCCGAAAAACCCTAGGGATCCCCCCGATGGCCCGTTTGCGCGGCCCGCGTACGTTGATATTCACACCGCACGCAGACGAGCACCGGAAAGGGGGAATCGAAGATGAAGACCGCACTACGCAGCACACTCAATACCGCAGCCAACACGAACGATTCCTCCACGGGCACCCAGCGCTTAACCGGCCGGGTTGTTGTGTTCAATGACCTCGTCGACTCGACGCCATTGCTCGTCGAGTTGGGTGACGAGGCCTACACCGAGCTCCTCGATCAGCTCGACGACGCTCGCATTGCTCTGCTCGACGCCCATGATGGACGCCTGGCCAGCCTGGCCGGCGACGGTGCGTTGATGATCTTCTCGACGACGGACGATGCGATCGCTTTCGCGATCGAGTTCAACGAGCTTTGCAACGATCTCGGCATCATGTCTCGCACGGGCGTGCACCTCGGTGACGTGATGCAACGTCGCAACGGTGACTTGGCTGGACTCACGGTTCACGCCGCTGCCCGGATCGAATCGACCGCACCCGTTGGAGGCGTACTGGTATCTGCCGACGCCGCCGAGCGTTCCAGCGCACAATTCGTCTCCTGGGGTTGGGCGGAGTTGAAGGGCATCCCCGGAGCCACGCAGCTGATGGAGTTGGTCGCGACGGCACCCGACATGCGCCTCGCTGCATGAGCGACCAGGCGACCGAAGATCAGCCCATCGTGTTTGCATGGATGACCGTGATCCGGATCGTCACCCGTGCATCTTTTGGATCGACGTAGTCCCAATCGTCGACACCGAGATACTTCTTTGCCATCGCGTAGATGAGCGTGTGGTCGGGGTCGTCCTCGATCGATGCGGTGCCTCGGAGCTCGACATGTCGGTAGCGGTCACCGCGGTGTTCACATGCGCTCAATGCAACCGCCGCGTTCGCTTTGAGGTTCGTGACCTTCTGCCGTCTCTTCAACATGGAGATGACCACCGTTCCGTCATCGTCGAGGCCCGCCCAAACCGGACTTGACTGTGGCTCACCCGACGGACCGATTGTCGCTACATGCCAGATGACGGGACGTTCGAGGAGATCGATGTGGCTAGCCGGAATCGTCATGGTTGGAACGCTAGGCGCGCCGTCCGCATCGGCACTCAGCCGGAACCGATGGGCTTGCTACACTTCCGACATGTCCTCAGAACTCGCCACTCGCCGACAAATCGTCGTGATGTTTCTGATCGGGCTGTCGTTTCTCGTCATCGAATGGATCTTCGAGCTTCCCAACCCGGTCGAGTTCGGGCTGACGGTTGTCGGGGTAACCCTGATCATCAATCCGCTTTTTTCGAATTGGTTGGCGAAACGTCGAGCCGCCAAGGCAACGCTCGAGTAGCTCTCGCCGCAATCTCAGATCAGCCGTTGCATGGCCTGAATGTGCTCGGGTCCGATTCCGCAACAACCACCGATTACTTGGACACCACGCTCGATCCATCCGGCGTTGAGTTCGGCGTGTTTCTCGGGGGTGACGGTGTCGTCGTAGAACCAGTTGGTTCCGTTCCAATCTCCCACCTGGGCGTACACGCCAACGGCGCCGTCCCAGTGTTGGTCGACGACATCGAGGCACGCATCGACATCGGCGGTTTCGGTGTGCATGATCGCCAGTAGTTCGACGTCGTAGTCATCGAGCATACGAATCGCTTCGACAAGAGATCCTTCGTACACCAGCCGTGGCCCGTCGTCTGTGATGACGCAACTCATGCCAACCCACAACGGCACGCCCGCGTCCTTCGTTGCCTCGAGGATCGTCCGCGTCGTGTCGAGGTTGCGCATCATTTCGAGGGCGATCATCTCGGCGCCCGAATCGACTTGGATTTTTGCTTGTTCGGTGTAATTGCGAAGGGCCACATCGTGGGGAGGAAACTCGCCGCCTTGTTCGGTCGTGGACATCGAACCGCTGATGACGACGTGGGGCGCGTCAGCGTTCTCCCTCGCTTCGATCGCGAGCCGAACTCCGGCTCGGTTCATCGCTCCGAATTGATGTTCCCGGCCGACCTGGGCCAGCACGTGCCGAGAACTCGCGTAGGTATTCGCGAAGATCACTTCGGCACCAGCGTGGATAAATTGCTCGTGGACGCTTCGGACGATGTCGGGATGGGTAATGGCCGTTGCACCCGACCAGGCTCCGGTCACCATCTCTGCGCCCTGGCGCTCGACTTCCGAGCCAGTACCGCCATCGATGAGGATCCGTTCGCCGGCTGACAGCCGCGTATGAAGAGTTTTCACCCGCTAGACGCTAGCGACGAAACGACGCGTCTCGCTAGAACGAACTGCGTGATGGTTCGACCGTCCTCGAGTACGTCCAACCCGCTGCGACCGTGGTTCTTCGAACGAATGCGAAGGTCGCATTCAGAAGCTCCCCTAGCGAGAACACACCGATTGGTCCGAGGGAGTCGTAGCCTCAGAAGCGTGGCTGTTTTACGTGTCGCTATTTGTCAGATCAACACCCGGGTGGGAGACCTTCACGGCAATGCCGAGAAGATCCTCTCTGCGATGGCTGAGGCCGAGCGGGAAGACGCCGACCTCGCGCTATTTCCCGAGCTCACCATCACGGGATATCCGCCCGAGGACTTGCTGCTCAAGCCTGGGTTCATCGAGGACAACATGGCGGTGCTCGAGGACGTAGCGAGCAAGATCACCGGCCATTGTGCTGCGGCGATCGGATTTGCCGACGGTCAAGGACATGGCCAGACCTTCAATGCGTTCGCGCTCGTTGGAGGTGGAGAGGTGAAAGGCACCTACCACAAGCGTGCCCTGCCGAATTACGCCGTCTATGACGAGGAGCGTGTGTTCGTTCCCGGCACCGAACCCATGCGTTTGTTCGAGATCGCAGGTGTACGAGTTGGCATGTCCATCTGTGAAGACGGCTGGATCGCTGGCGGGCCAATGGCGCAGATGGGTGCTGGCGGCGCGCAAATCCTCGTCAACATGAATGCATCCCCGTACTACCGACGCAAAACCCAGGTTCGCCAAGACGAGATGGCGTTGCGGGTGGGCGAAGCGGGGAGAGTGCCGCTCGTCTACGGCAACCTCGTTGGCGGCCAAGACGAAGTCGTGTTCGACGGGTCGTCGTTCGTGCTCGATGCGAGCGGCGAGCTCATCGCTCGGGCTGGTCACTGTGAGGAGGAGATTCTGGTCGTCGACGTCGAGGCGACCGACAACGATGTCTCTGCAGCGGCTCGCTTTCCGGTGGTGCCGGTTTCTGAAGCGACCGGCCGAACGACACAGGGCGCGTCGCCTCGTATCGCTCCGATACCGAACGAGCTCGATGAACTGCACGATGTTCTCGTCCTCGCCACCCGAGACTACGTCCGGAAGAATGGCTTCACCGACGTGTGTCTTGGACTCTCCGGCGGGATCGACTCCACGTTGACCGCCGCCATCGCCGCCGACGCGCTCGGCCCGGAGAACGTCCACTGTGTGCTCATGCCGAGCCGGTTCTCGAGCGACCATTCGGTGACCGACGCTGAGGAGTTCGCTGAACGCCTTGGCGTTTCGCATCGCACCATCCCCATCGAACCAGCGCACGCGGCGTTCCTTGAGATGTTTGCTCCGTCGTTCGAAGGGCGCGAGGAAGGTCTCACCGAAGAGAACCTTCAGTCACGTATCCGCGGCGTCATCCTCATGGGGCTGACCAATAAATTTGGCTGGCTCGTCGTCACGACCGGTAACAAGAGTGAAGCAGCCGTCGGGTACTCGACGCTCTACGGCGACACCGCCGGCGCGTACGCGGTGATCAAGGATGTTTACAAGCTCGATGTGTATGCCCTGTCCCGACGGTTTAACGAACGCGCCGGCCGGGAGATTATCCCAGAATCGGTGATCACCAAGCCGCCATCGGCCGAGCTTCGGCCCGACCAGCGAGATGATCAGAGCCTTCCGCCATATGAGGAGCTCGACCCGTTGCTCGAGGCGTATATCGAGGGCGATAAGAACCGGCGAGAATTGATCGATTTGGGATTCGACGAAGCGATGGTCGACCGAATCACGAGGCTCGTCGACATATCCGAATTCAAGCGTCGGCAGACGCCTCTGGGCGCTCGCGTGACAAAAAAGGCGTTCGGTCGGGATCGTCGGCTGCCGATTACCAACGGCTATCGCTAATTCGTCAAGAAGCCTGAGAAATCAGCGTTCTCAGCACTAAATTTGAGCAAAATGGCCGATTGACCCGGAATGTGTCGGCGTTCACACTGTTTTTACCCTTGTTAAAGGAAAACATAATCGGTGGGCCAGCCGAGATCGCTCTGTAGGATTTCACTTCAGGTCGACCGCGGTTGGGTCGAAGCTACTGTTGTCTCGCTCCATAGTGAGACATTGGGAAACGCAACATTTGTCACTCCGGTGGCAAGACTGCAGATTGGATACTCGTGGCCAAAGAGCGTGTCGAGCGGGACGAAGAAGACCTCGTACGGTTGTACCTCACGGACATCGGACAGTACCCCCTGCTTACCAAGGACGACGAGGTTCGCCTTGCTCAGGCCATCGAGAAGGGTGCTGAAGCGCGTGCCGCACTCGAAGGTGCCGAAGAGGTCAGCGCGGCAAAACGCCGCGAATATAACCGAGACCTCCGTCGCGGTGAACAAGCCGAACGAACCTTCGTCCAGTCAAACCTTCGCCTGGTCGTCTCGATCGCGAAGAAGTACCAAGCATCAGGGTTGCCGCTCCTCGATCTCATCCAAGAGGGCAACCTCGGCCTTATGCACGCCGTCGAGAAGTTCGACTGGCGCAAGGGCTTCAAGTTCTCGACGTATGCAACCTGGTGGATTCGCCAAGCGATCACCCGCGGCATCGCAAACACCGGTCGCACCATCCGTCTGCCAGTTCACGCTGGCGACACCCTCACCCGACTCCAGAAAGCCCGCTCACGCCTGGAACTCAAGCTCGGCCGTCCAGCGACGCTTTCCGAGCTCTCCGCTGAAGTTGAACTTCCAGAGGACAAGGTCACCGAAGCGCTTCGTTTCGCAGCAGAACCGCTGTCACTCTCAGAGCCACTTCGTGAAGATGGCGACGCCGAACTCGGCGATGTTGTCGAAGATCGTGGCGCTGACTCACCATTCGAAGTTGCCGCAACGGCATTGCTTCCAGATGAGATCAGCCGACTGCTCTCACCGCTCGACGAGCGCGAGCGTGAGATCTTGAAGCTTCGCTTTGGCCTTGACCGTGGCGAGCCACGCACACTCGAAGAGGTTGGCGAGCACTTCAACCTCACCCGTGAGCGCATCCGTCAGATCGAAGCCCGTGCAATGTCGAAGCTGCGTCATCCAAGCAGCGATACCGGCGCACGCGACCTTCTCGCTGTCTAAGCGCCAGCTTCGACCCTGTTCAGGACTCGCGCGCGTTCGCGCTTCGAAGTCCCGCGCTCAGACCCGTAGAGTGATCCCATGATTGCGTTGTTTGCGCTGGCCATCTTCCTGACATTCGCCATCGTTGGTGGTTCCGTGGTTTGGTTCATTGTGAAAAACCAGCCCGAGGATCGCGAAGACGGTCTCCCTCCGCGTGGAGTGCCGTGGGACTCGCCTGAGAACCGAGACGGTCAGTAGGCCGCTAGGCTGCCAGTTCCATGGAGGTGTCTGAGTACCTGGTGGGCTCCCCTGCCTTCAAAGCAGGCGATACGGGCGATCCCCGTATGGCGGGTTCGATTCCCGTCCACCTCCGCCAAAAATCGCCCCAGGCGAAAGCCCCGGACCGTCCGAAGCGGCGTTGCATTTACGGACTACGGGTCGCAGTTCTTATCGTCATCTCAAGCTTGCTTATGCCCGGGTCGGCTTCGGCTCAGGCACGACTTTTGGAATCGACGCCACCGGACGGAGCGTCGCTTTCCAACCTTCAAGTCGTCGTCTTCGAGTTCGACACGCTCCTGCGACAAGACGACGCATCAGTGCGAGTGCTTAGACGAGATGGCACGGAGATCACCGTCACCTCCGTGGCGGTTAGTAACACCGAGCTCACCGCCCGGATCGACGGTCAGTTGCCGTCGGGCAACTACGAGATCTCGTACGCCGTCGAAGGTTCAGACGGTCGTTTGAACGAGGGGTCGATTCGGGTCTCGGTCGATTCTCCAGATCAGGCACTCTCTGGAGGATTGCTCGCCGTTATCGGTATCGGGCTGGGAATGACGCTCGTCTTGACGTTGGTGTTCATCAATGACAAAAGGCGACGGCCGGCCCGGTAAGTCCCCGTCGGGTCGTCGGTCGGGAAGACCCGATACCGTTTCTGGTGATGTCTTGGATCAGCACGCCTCCGTCACCGCAACGTTCGGTGCTCCGACGCGCAATCGGTTCGAGCGTTGTTGTTCTTCTCGCGACGGTCGGGGTCGCGGGGCCCGCCCTCGCGCAAGAAGCCGGTACGAGTGCATCGGTTGTTCTGGAGGCCGAGAGCAGCATCGTGATCGATGGTGCCCTCGATGACTGGGCCTCGGTTCCATCGACGGTGACCGTTGACGGGCCGCTCCCTTCCGATGATCCGGGAACGAACGGCCGGCTCCGCTGGCAAGTCGCTGCCGACCCGGACACACTCTTCTTCGCCGCCACCATCACCGACTCGACGATCGTCGCCGGCCAAAACGACGGAGCCTTCTGGCTCGAGGACTCGCTCGAGCTCTATCTGAACTTTTCCGGCGACCTCGCTGCGACGTCGTACACCGACGGCGTAAGCCAGATCCGAATCTCCGCGGTCGACATTGGCCAGACCGACCCGCTCGCTCTCACAATCACCGGATTCGGTCATGAGCAACACGACGTTTCGGGCTTCGTGTTCGAGACCGACGAAGGGTGGGGGGTCGAGGTCGCCGTCGGTGTGACTGGATTGGCCGAACCCGCTGCGGGAGAGCGCTTTGGTCTGCAGGTACAAGCAAACGGATCATCGGGCGAAGGCCGAGATCTGAAGGTCAGTTGGTCGGCCGCAGACACGCTCGACACCTCGTTCGAAGATCCGAGCGTCTTTGCCCAAGGCGTCTTCGTCAACGCAGTCGTGGAGGACGCAGCCGCATCCAGCATCGACGACACTGTTGCGGACAATGACGTGGGTAACGATGCACCAGCAACGATCGGAGCTGCTGGAGATACCGACGGGATCTCGGGGGCGCAAGAGGTCGACTCGATCGTCGATGGAGGTCCAGAGATCATCACCGCTGATGAACAGCGTCGTTCGTTGTTCTTCGCTGCCATCGCGAGCTCGATCGCGGTCTTCTTCGGCGGGCTGTGGTTCGAACGCAAGCGCAGAGCTGACGAAGCCCGCCATGCGGCACGGCGCGCTGCAGCTCCCAAGAGCGCGGTTGCGGTGATCGAATCTGCCAAGACCGTCGATGAGCGTAACCTCGATCCGATCGACGAGGACTTTACGATCGACGACGCCGAGTTCGACGCGATGCTCGAGAGCATCCTCGACGACGACGCACCCACCGACGGGTACGAGGAACGGTAACGAGTCAGTCTCGACCGATGGTGTTCTCTCCTGCTGCTTCATCGAAGAGCTTCGGATATGGGCGGCCAACACCGATTAGACGCTGGAGCAGCGGGCTCGCCCGATCGACGATGTCCTGGGGGACTCCCGAGAGCTGGTCCTCGAGCGGGATAATGAACTTGGGAAGGTACTCGATCAAGATCGCAGAGCGGTCATGATCTGATGTGTTGGGCATCGCGCAGTGCCACGTCATTCCGTTGAATATGAGGGCATCGCCTGGGTTGCCCGACATGCGGCTACACGTGTCGAAGAACGTTTCGCGATCATCGATCTCGGGGTATTTGAGGTCACGTTGCGAGCCAGGAAGGTAGGCGCTCGCTCCGGACACCTCGTTGAACGGATCGAGGGGGATCGTCACTTGGAGGTTCATCGGAAAGCTGGAGTTGATGCTGGCCGGGAACCCAGCCCGGTCATACATATCCCAGTAGGGGTAATCGATATGTGGCTCTTGGCCGGGACCGCCCGGGAGTAGGCGATTCGCCGCGATCGAGCCGAGGTGAAACTGATTGCCCAAGAACGCCGACGTGATCGAGACGACATCGCGATGCTGCACCATGTCTTCGAATATTTTGCCTTTGGCGAGGAGGTTCCAGACGCGTCGCTGGAGGTGGATGGTGTCCTCGTTCGCGCCTTGGAAGTGCGTTTCTTTCTCCGCATCCGTTGACTCCTCCATGATGATCTTCCGCGCAACAGCTACGGCCGCAGGATCGAATGCATTGCGAATGACGACAGCTCCGCCGCCGTTGAGCAACTCTTCGATGATGTCGCCGAGTTGATTCGTCAGATCAGCGGTGTCTACTTCGAACATGGGTCTCCTCGGAAAGGTGGCGGGCTATGTCGGTACCGGTCCGGTCGTTGAACGGACGACGAGGCTTGGTCGAATGAACTCGTGCTTGGCTTCGTTGCGCCCGTTGATCCGCTCGATGAGCAGCTCAGCGGCTCGGCGCCCATACATCTGTAGTGGCTGATTCACCGTCGTGAGCGAGATTGCGCCGAGGCCAGCGAGAACGGTGTCGTCGTAACCAACGACCGACACATCGTCGGGAACTCGTACGCCGATACTTCGAAGGTGAGCAATCACGCCGCTCGCGGCGAGATCGTTTGCAGCGAAGATCGCGGTGGGCGGGTCCTTTAGTTTCATGATCTCGATCGACGCTTCACGGGCTGCGTGTTCGTCGAAGTCTCCTTCGAACACGATCGGCGCGAGGCCATGGGCTGCCATTGCGGTGCTGAACCCTTTGCGTCGCTCGGGGCCACCGGGAGAGTTTCCTGCATCGATGTGCGCAATCCGTGCGTGCCCGAGCGAAACCAGGTGCTTGACGACGAGCTCTGACCCGTAGGCCTCGTCATTGCAGAGCGTGTCCATGGAATCGGGCTTGTGGAAATTGGCGACGGCGACCGTTGGTATTTGCTGGGCCATCTCGGTGAAGACCTCGTCGCCGAATCGTGCTGCGCCGATGACGATTCCATCGGTGCGAAGATTTAGGAGGGTTTCGATCGCTGCGTTCTCGCCGGCTTCTCGCTGCCAGCCCGAGGTCATGAGAACTTCCATGCCGTTCTCGGTCGCCGCGGCGGCGACTCCTTCGGCCAAGCCGGCGAAGTAGGGGTTGTGCAAGTCGTTGAGTAGCACTCCGATGAGGTTGGTTTGTCCGCTCGCGAGGTTTCGTGCCCATGCATTTGGCCGGTAGTCGAGCTCGGCGGCTGAAGCGAGTACTTTGGCTCGGCTGTGATCTGACACGCGAGGTGAGTCTCGCATCACCAGCGATACCAGTGCCCGGGATACTCCGGCGTGATCTGCAACGTCGTCCATTGTCGTCTTGCCCATTGTGCTCAACACTATACGACGACCGTACAAAGGACTAGAGCGCTCTACTCGTGCTGGTCTCCGACATTCTGAACTCCGAGGAGCATGAAAGGGTGGTGTGTTCTATCGCGCAAGGTCACAGGAAAATCAGGGATCGTTTGAAGAACGGCTTTGACAATGGTCACAGCAATGGCATAGGGTGAGCCATTCGTCACGTAGTAGAGCGCTCTACACCAACACGCAGCGCGCGAAAGTACTGACAATAGTGAGTCCTTAGTAGTAAGAAGGACGCCCCAAAAAGGGCGGGAAATCAGTAGAGGAACATTGGAAACAATGCGTTTCATGGAACGAATGGCAACTGCGCCGATCTCGTGGGGGATCTGTGAAGTTCCCGGGTGGGGTATTCAGCTTCCGGTCGAACGCGTACTCGCTGAAATGGCAGAGCTGGGTTTTCCCGCCACAGAGCTTGGTTCGGAGGGGTATCTCCCTTCCGACCCGTCCGAACTGAGTTCCGTTCTTGCCGAGAACAACCTCGACCTCTTGGCCGCGTTCATTCCCGTGCTCGTGCACGATCCGGCCGAAGCCACCGAGACGCTCCGACGTTGCGAGGAGAGTGCCGAACTGCTGCAACGTGTCGGCGCGACCTATTTCAACTCGTCACCGGTAACGACGTGGGATTGGGGTCCACGTCGGGAACTCTCCGCCGCTGAGTGGGACCATACGATGCTGATGTTCAACCGCATCGAGGAGATCACCGAGGCGCACGGTCTGACCCAAGTGCTCCACGAGCACTACGGCACGATCGTCGAAACCAAAGAAGAGATCCAACGCGTTGTCGACCACAGTGACATTCGCTTCGTGCTGGACACCGCACACTTCGCGG
Source organism: uncultured Acidimicrobiales bacterium (assembly GCA_964451305.1). GTDB lineage: Bacteria > Actinomycetota > Acidimicrobiia > Acidimicrobiales > SHLQ01 > SHLQ01. The sequence continues at coordinate 90,247 of CAYVHV010000006.1, forward strand.
TCGGCGGCTACGACCCCGCAGAGTTCGTCGACGCCCACGCTGACCGCGTCGGGCTCGTACACATCAAAGACTGCGATCTATCCGTCGCGCAACGGCTCAACGACGGCGAGTTGAGCCTCATGGAGGCAGTACAAGGAGGCATCTTCCCAACGGTGGGCAAAGGTGACCTCGACATCGACCGCGTTATCCGCTCGCTCGAAGCTGGCGGATATCAGGGGTGGTATGTCCTCGAACAGGACATTGCCATCACCGGCGCTGAACCCGCTGAGGGCGAAGGGCCAATCGAAGACGTGAAAGCAAGCGTCGAATATCTCAGGGGGCTCGAACAACGACTCGCTTCATGACCAATAGTCATGTGGGGAAGCGTCGAGTTATCGAGAAATACAAGAAACACCCATAGGAGGGGAAACAGTGAAAAAGATGATGCGACTGCTGGCAATGCTGGCAGTACTCACCTTGGTCGCAGCAGCGTGTGGTGGAAGCACCGCCGAAAGCGCAGCAACCGGGGATGACGACACAGAAACAACCGATGACGGGGGTGGCGACGACGGAGGCAGCGATGACTCCGGTGGCGATGACTCCGGTGGCGATGACACCGAAACGGTCGACGCAGCCCAAGGCTCTGACCTGACGTTCCACATGATTACGCACTCCGATGACGGTCCGTTCTGGTCCGTTGTCAACCGCGGCATGGATGCAGCATGCAGCGACCTCGGCGTCACGTGCGTTTGGGTTCCAGGCAACAACGATGCAAACGTCATGGTGCAGGGAATCGAAGGCGCCATTGGCGAAGGCACCGACGGCATCGCAGCGTCGCTTCCTGATCCAGCGGCACTCGTTCCAGCGCTCACCGGAGCAGTCGACGGCGGCGTACCTGTCGTAACACTCAACTCGGGTGCGAACGACTACCAAGACATTGGTGCACTCACCCACGTTGGACAGACGGAGTTCATTGCTGGCCAGGCCGCTGGTGAGCGCTTCAACGCTGCTGGCGCAACCCACGTGCTGTGTGGACAGCAAGAGCAGAACAACGTCGGTCTGACCGAACGTTGCGATGGTCTTGCCGACACCTTCTCCGGTGAAACCACCATTGGTTTCCAGGACCTCGATGCAGATACCACTGCTCAGCAGGCTGCGATCAACGCAAGCTTGGCAGCCGATGATTCAATCGACGGCTTCCTCGGCGTTGGCCCGGTCATCACCCTTTCGGGCCTTCGTGCAGCAAACGACCTCGGTCGTGACGTTGTCGTCGGTGGCTTCGACCTGACCCCTGAGCTTCTCGGCGAGATCGAGGCTGGCAACATCCTCTTCACCGTCGACCAGCAGCAGTACCTCCAGGGCTACCTGCCAATCCTTCAGCTGTTCCTCTTCCAGACGAACTCGAACACCATCGGTGGTGGACTTCCAATCCTCACCGGTCCTGGTTTCGTAGACGCCTCGAACGCAGCTGACGTGCTTGCACTTTCACAGGCTGGCACCCGCTAGTCGCTACCACGTAGCAACAATTTGAACCCTCCGTATTGGTCGCTCGGGATTCTTCCCGGGCGGCCATACGGAGGTCAGGCCTCGGCGCTGGGCACCGAGACAACGTTGGACAACAAGTTCTTTTACGCAGTGGTTGACCCAGACCGCACCGATCTAGATCGCAACAAGGAGTAAGTCTCGAGATGTCGGAAACGACAATGGACGAAGGGCAGATCGGCGAAGCTGACGACGCGGACAATGATCCAGTCATCCTTCCCGACGAGCCTGAAACATCAGAGCCTGAAGCAGCAAGCGCTGGCGATGAGCGCTTGGCCTATCGCAGCATCTTCCAGCGAATGTTCGTCTTGCCCGAGATCGGCGCCATCATCGGCGTGATCGGTGTCTGGACCTTCTTCTGGGCGGTCTCGCTCAACTTTGGAACGACGGGCCAAACACAGAACTGGCTCGACACCGCGTCAACCCTCGGCATCATGGCCGTGGCTGTATCCATGCTGATGATCGGCGGCGAATTCGACCTGTCGTCGGGCGCCAACACCGGTGCCATGGGCATCCTCTTTATTCTCCTTATCAAGGAGACCGGTGACCTTGGAGGTCTCGGAATTTCGATCTGGTTCGCGATACCGATCTCGTTCGCGGCCGCCCTGTTGATCGGCTACCTCAACGGGTTAATGGTCGAACGAACAGCGCTGCCGAGCTTCATCGTCACGCTGGCGACCTTCTTTATATTGCGCGGACTCAAACTCGGAATCTCGAAGCTCCTGACCGGACAGATCTCCGTCACATTCACCGAAGACGCGAGCGGCTATGACTTCTGGCAGCCGATCTTTGCCGGTGAGTGGATTCGCAACGAACACATCTGGAACGGACGCGACATCTTCTACCTCGGGTTTGCCATCGGCGGTGCTGCGCTCATCGCACTCGCCGCCTGCGAGATGCACTTTGTTCGTCGTCAACAGAACTCGGCGGCCGGTTTACCCGTCTTCGCCGCTGGCGCTGTTGGCGTCGGCGCGGGCATCGTCCTACTACACACCACCGACGGGGTGAGCATGAATACCGTGTCGGCGGCGGTGCTGGGCGTGTCGATATTGGTCGGCCTCGTTGGATTCGGGATGTGGCGTTACGAGACCGTCGAGTCCGCAGGGGCGCCCAAGCTCAACGGCAAGATCATCTCGAGAATGGGCCTTGGTCTTGCGCTCGTCGCAGCTGCCATCGTCGCCTCATTCGCGATCGATTCGGACAACGCCGAGACGCTCTTCTTCCCGTTTACGGTGCAGGGTCTTCGCGTCGTGCTGATGATGATCTTCGGCGGTCTTGGCTTTACGTTCCTGACGATCGCAGCGAACCTCGCGCTTCGTGTCAACCCGACGACCAAGCTCGCAGCATCGACCGTGATGGCCGGGACTGTCGTCGTGTTTGCCTTCGTGATTCGAGCATCGGCTGAAGCAACGAAGTTCCGCACCGAGCTCTTCTCGGTCTTTCTCTTCGCCGCACTCGCGATCTTCGTCTGGTCCGTGATGGGAGTGCGCTTCAAGGAGCGCCGATCGCTCGATGAAACCGCCGATGGTCTCGGGATGAAGGGCCTCGGCATCGGCATATCGATGCTCATCCTCGCCGTTGTATTGCGGCACCTGTTCGTGACTCAAGCCGAGCTCGATGCGATGGTGAATCCAGCACGGTTCTCGGTTCGGATGTTGTGGTTCTTCGCATTCACCGCCGTCATGGCATACCTGTTGGCACGTACCCGCTTCGGATCGTGGACCTTTGCTGTCGGGGGCAACGCACAGGCATCGCGGCAAGTCGGCGTGCCTGCCGCACGAACGAAAACGCAGCTCTTCATGATCGTGTCCGGTGCGGCATGGCTCGTCGGAATGCTCCTCGCATTCCGTCTCAGCAGCCTGCAGGCCGGCGCTGGCGATGGAGAAGAATTCGAGTTCATCATCGCCGCTGTTGTGGGCGGCACCTTGTTGACCGGTGGCTACGGCACGGCGATCGGAGCATCGTTCGGTGCAGCGATCATGGCGATGTCGCTCGTCGGCATCCAGTCCGCTCGATGGAACACCGATTGGCGTTTCGTGTTCCTCGGCGTGATCTTGCTGCTCGCCGTAATTGCGAATCGCTACATCCGTGACCAAGCAACCGCGTCCCGCCGCTAAGAACGAAGGAATAGAACGATGGCAGAACGAGCCCTTCTTGAACTTGAGAACATCTCGAAGTTCTACGGAAACATCATTGCTCTAGAGGGTGTGAGCACCAAGGTGAACGCGGGCGAAGTCACGTGCGTGCTCGGTGACAACGGCGCAGGAAAATCGACCTTCATCAAGATCCTCGCCGGAGTGCACCAACAGTCGGAGGGGAGCATTTTCCTCAACAACGAAGAGGTCACGTTCAGCTCTCCTCGAGAAGCGCTCGACGGAGGGATCGCGACCGTTTACCAGGACCTTGCGATGGTTCCGCTCATGTCGGTCTGGCGAAACTTTTTCCTCGGCGCCGAACCGACCAAGGGGTTTGGTCCGTTCAAGTGGATCGATCAGCCGAAGGCGATGAAGATCGCAAAAGACGAGATGGCCAAGATGGGCATCGATATTCGCGATACCGAACAACCGGTCGGCACGTTGTCCGGTGGTGAACGCCAGTCGGTCGCAATTGCCCGAGCTGGCTACTTCGGCGCAAAGGTGCTCATTCTCGACGAACCAACGTCAGCGCTCGGCGTGAAGCAGTCCGGGGTTGTCTTGAAGCGCATTGTGGAGGCCCGGAACCAAGGTCTCGCCGTCATCTTCATTACGCACAATCCTTCGCACGCGTATCCGGTCGGTGACCGGTTCCTGATCCTCAACCGCGGCAAGTCTCTCGGATCTTTCGACAAAGACGACATCACCCAACAAGAACTGACCGGCCTCATGGCTGGCGGTGAAGAGCTCCAAGAGCTCCAGCAAGAGCTCGAAGAAGCAATCTCAGGCGTCAAGAAGAGCTGATCTCGGCCATCCAGAACAAGGGCATCCCAGAAAGGGACCAAGTACATGTCCGAACTTGAAATTCTCACGCTCGGACGCGTGAGTGTTGACTTGTATGCCGAACAGGTGGGCGAGCCAATGCGCAACGTCACGTCGTTTCGCAAGTCCATCGGTGGCACTGCCACCAATGTCGCCGTCGCGGCAGCGCGCCTCGGCCGTTCGGTCGCGCTTTGCACCAAGGTCGGCGATGACCAATTCGGGGACTATGTCCGCCACGCGCTCGAGCACACGTTCAACGTCGACAACCGGTTCATCGCAACCGATCCCACATTGCAGACACCACTCGCATTCGCAGAGCTCGATCCGCCAGAAGATCCGTCCATCATCTTCTACCGCGAACCACGAGCGCCCGACCAGAACATCGAGGTCGGAGATGTCGACGCAGATGTCGTCCGAGACGTGCCGATCTTCTGGCTTCCGGCCTCGCGCTTTAGCGACGCACAATCGGCCCAGGTCGTGAGCGAGCTGCTCGACATTCGAGGTCGCCGGAGCCACACCGTCCTCGACCTGGATTGGCGTCCCATGTTCTGGGAATCCAAAGAGCAGGCCAACGAGGCGATCGCGCCGATGCTCTCCCAATTCAGCATTGCGATCGGCAACAAGGATGAAGCCGAGGTTGCGGTCGGAACCCGCGATCTCAACCTCGCCGCTGACCGACTTCTCGAGGCGGGTCTCGAGATGGCGGTGATGAAGCTCGGTGCTGACGGAGTCATGATCGCAACCGCCGACGGGCAGCGCGTTTCGGTTCCGCCATACATGGTCGATGTCGTCAGCGGGCTCGGTTCGGGAGATGCGTTCGGCGGTGCATTTTGCCACGGACTTCTCTCCGGCTGGGACGTCGAAGAGATCATCAAGTGGGGCAATGCTGCCGGAGCGATCGTCGCGACCCGGCTGATGTGCGCCGATGACATGCCGACCATTTCCGACATCGAAAACCTCCTCAACGACCGTGACTCAACCGGAGACAGACATGACCGACCGTAAACAACTTCGTATTGCCGTCATCGGCCTTGGATGGATGGGCCAAGCGCACAGCCGCAGCTATGCGCGCATTCCGCATCTGTTCAGCGATCGCGAATATGACCCGGTCCTCGCTATCTGTGCGGACAATTCTGAAGAACGCCGCAATGCGGCGATCAACGACTTTGGTTTCGAAGAAGCCGTTGCTGATTGGCGCGACATTATGGAACGCGACGACATCGATGTCGTCACATGCACCGCTCCGAACATGCTCCACGAAGCAATTTGTGTCGCCGCAGCTGAAACCGGCAAACACGTCTTCTGCGAGAAACCGGTCGGCGGACTCCCCGAGCAGACGGTACGGGTTGAGAAGGCCAGTCGGGATGCAGGAATCATCACCGGCGTTGGGTACAACTACCGCTTTGCCCCACTCGTGCAGTACCTCAAGAACCTGATCGCCGACGGCGAGCTCGGCGAGATCACGAACTATCGCGGCCGCTTCTTTTCGATGTACGGGGCCGACCCAATGGGTCTGCTCAGCTGGCGATTTAAGGTCGACCAATCCGGCTATGGCGTGAGCACCGACATCTTGTCGCACTCGATGGACCTCGCACACATGCTCGTCGGTCCCATCACCAGGGTTATGGGTATGCAAAAGACGTTCATCACCGAACGCCCCCTCCCAAAGGAAGGCGGCACGCACTACGACCGTGGTCAACCCGGCGACCCCACCGGTGAAGTGACGAACGAGGATTACTTCGGCGCTTTTTGTGAGTTCGAGAACGGTGCGATCGGAACCTTTGAGACCAGCCGTTCAATCATCGGCCCTGAAAGCCAGAACGCATTCGACGTGTATGGCACGAAGGGTGCGGCGAACTGGAACCTTGAGACCATGAACGAGATGGGGCTGTTCCTCCTCTCCGATGAGGCCCGTGGGTACACGACGGTCCGCGCTGGAGATCGCTACCCGTACCACGGTCATTTTGTTCCAGGCGACGCGAACAGCATTGGGTTCGAGGATCTTGTGACTATCGAAGACTACGAGTATCTCAAGGCCGTCGCCGCGGGAACCAAACACTCCGCGAGCTTCAAAGAAGCCGTCGACTACGTCAGCGTGCAAGCAGCGCTCATTACGTCGACCGAGACCGGCACGTGGCAAGACGTTGTGAACCTGGCGGAGGACTGAGAACCATGGTTGAGACAATTCGGATGACGACCGCCGAGGCGATGGTCAAGTATTTGATCGCCCAGAAGTCGGTGCAGATCGACGGTTCTGTCGAGCCGCTGTTCGGTGGTGTCTATGGCATCTTCGGGCATGGCAACGTGACATCGCTCGGGCACTTTCTCGAACGAGATAAGGACGCGCTGCCCACATTTCGCGGCCAGGCCGAAGAGGGTATGGCGCTCGCCGGCGTTGCGTACGCGAAAGCAAAACGACGTCGCCAAATCATGATCGCCACGAGCTCGGTAGGTCCGGGCGCAACGAACATGGTGACCGCTGCAGGTGTGGCTCACAGCAACCGACTGCCGTTGTTGCTGATCTCGGGTGACACGTTCACGAGTCGTCTTCCCGATCCGGTACTTCAACAGGTCGAACACTTCGGCGACCCCACCCAAACAGTGAACGACAGCTTCCGTGCGGTCAGCCGCTACTGGGATCGAATCGTTCGACCGGCACAGCTCACCAGTTCGCTTCCCCACGCCATCCACACGATGCTCGACCCGGCAGATTGTGGTCCAGCGTTCATTGGCTTGCCCCAAGACATCGCCGCCGAAGCATGGGATTTTCCCGTCTCGTTCTTCGCCGAGACCGTCCACGACATTGCACGCCCTCGGCCCGATGCCCGCCAGCTCGACGACGCAATCGCCGTGTTGCGTGACGCCGAGAAGCCGCTCATCGTTGCGGGTGGCGGTGTGCACTACAGCTTGGCCGAACCGGAGCTCGCTGCTTTCGCAACGGCCCACAACATCCCCGTCGTCGAAACCGTTGCAGGTAAGGCCAGCCTCGAATGGAACCATGAGATGTACGGCGGGCCGATCGGTGTCACGGGAGGAACTTCAGCCAACGCCCTTGCTGGTGAGGCCGACGTCGTTCTCGCCGTCGGCACGCGGCTGCTCGACTTCACTACTGGTTCATGGACCGTGTTCAAGAACGAATCGGTCAAAATCATTGCGCTTAACACCACACGGTTCGATGCGACCAAACGTCATTCGATTCCGCTCGTCGGCGATGCCAAAGCAACCCTGATCGAACTCGGCGCAGGCCTTGGCGAGTATCGAGCTGATGAGGACTGGTCGACGACGATGGCGACCGAGGTTGCGCAACACAACGCATACATCGACAAGATCGCGGCTAAGGAAGCGACCAGCGACAGCGGCTTGCCCACGTACGCTCAGGTCGTCGGTGCAATCGATCGGCTCGCCGACGAGAACACCTTTGCGCTCGCCGCCGCCGGTGGCTTCCCCGGAGAGGTCAACAACGGCTGGCGAGCAAAACAACTCAATAGCTTCGACTGTGAGTACGGCTACAGCTGCATGGGATACGAGACCAGTGGCGGCTGGGGTGCAGCGATGGCGATGCCCGACAAAGACGTCGTCGTGTTCTGCGGTGACGGTTCGTACATGATGCTCAACTCCGACATCTACAGCTCTGTGCTCCATGGGCACAAGATGATCGTAATCGTGTGCGACAACGGTGGGTTTGCGGTGATTAACCGCCTGCAGACCGGTATGGGTGGCGAGCCGTACAACAACCTGATCAAGGACAACCCAACGGTGGTCAACCCGGTCGCTGTCGACTTTGCCAAGCACGCAGAAGCAATGGGTGCGCTCAGCGAGAAGGTCGAGACAATCGACGAGCTCGAAGCGGCCTTCGGTCGTGCCCGTGCCGCGGACCGAACCTACGTAATCAGCCTGGTGACCGACGCCTACAGCTGGACCGAAGGCGGCTCGTACTGGGAAGTCGGCGTACCTGAGGTCAGCGGGTTGGACTCGGTCCTAGAGGCCCGGGCTCGGATCGATGACGGCAAGATCGACCAGCGGATCTAAAGCAATGGTTCCCACACGGTCAGCCAGCACGAGTGCACCCAACACGATGAGGACAAAGGAAGCAGCGAGATGAGGGTTTGGATTAGCGGCGGCGGTGGGTTCGTAGGATCGAACATTGTTCAGGCCGCGCTCGACGGAGGTCATGAGGTTCTGACGACGGCCAATACGTGGAGACCACCCGAGGGAGCTCTATACGACGTCCAAACCGTCGACATGGTCGATGAAGCCCAGGTTCGTAACAGCATCGACCCCTTCGAGCCCGACCTCGTTATCCATTGCGCGATCATGAACGACTGGCACCAGATGTATGCCGACCGAGATGCCGCGTGGGCGTCGTATGTCCATGCCACTCGCTTCACTCAAGAGGGCGCCGCTGCATCGGACGCGACCTATGTGCTGGTCTCGACCGACTGGGTGTACGACGGAACTCAAGCTGGAGCACACGAAGAGACCCCACCCAACCCGATCAACTTGTACGGCTCGCTAAAGCTGGCGTCAGAGATGGTCGCTCTCGAGCGTGGAGGAGCGGTCGCTCGCGTGAGCGGTGTCAACGGTTTGCACCTCGCTCGTCCAACGTCGCCGCGAGCCCAAGATCGTGGATACGGCTACTTCGCTGCCTCGATCGTCGACGCGCTAACGGCGGGAAACACCTTCACCGTGTGGGAAGATCCCGAGATCAACATGCGAGCAACACCCTCGCTTGCGTTGGAGTGTGGCGAGATCATGTTGCGCATCGGTGAGGAACGCGCCGGCGGTGTGTTCCATTGCTCTGGCGCTGATTCGGTAACCCGTCGTGAACTGGCCGAACTCACCTGCGATGTGTTCGATCTCGACGCCGGGATGCTCCGCTACGGGCCGCCCGACCCCGAATCACAAATGGCGGCACCGATCCCATACGACAGTTCGCTCACCACCCCTCGAACAGATCGGGTACTTGGCCGGACCGCAACACCGGCCCGCACACTGCTCGAACGATTCAAGGAGCAATACCTCGCCGATGCTTCCGATCGGATCCCCCAATGACGCCGTTCGAGCTAGAGAAACCAAACCGAAATTTGAAGGGTGCTGATTCGAGGAGGACCAACAGTCTTCAAATTTCGAAGGAGATGATCGTATGAAGATTGGAATTCTTGGGACGGGGCGCATCGGCAAGATGCACGCCGAACTCATCGACCGTCAGGTACCCGGGCTCGACCTCACTGCGGTGTACGACATTCATACCGAAGGCGCGCAGGCTGTTGCCGACGAGCTCGGCTGCGACCGCGCGGACAGTATCGACGAGATCCTCGCCTCAGACGCCGAAGCGGTATTGATCGCAACGAGTACCGACACCCACGTCGACCTGGTGATAGCAGCGGCCGAAGCGGGCAAAGCGATCTTCCTCGAAAAGCCGGTGTCGCTCGACCTGGCCGAGGTAGACCGTGCCGTCGCGGCGGTCGATGCGGCTGGCGTCCCTATCCACATCGGGTTCAACCGCCGGTACGACCCAGCTCACGCAGCTGTCCAGGCCGCGGTCGAGAACGGCTCGCTCGGCGATCTACACATGCTCAAAATTACGAGCCGAGATCCAGCCCCACCGCCGATCGAGTACGTGAAGGTGTCGGGAGGGATGTTCGTCGACATGACGATCCACGACTTCGATATGGCCCGGTTCGTGACCGGCAGTGAGATCACCGAGGTCTATGTGAAGGCCGCCGTGCGAGTCGACCCTGCCATCGGTGAAGCGGGAGACGTCGACACCGCGGTCATCGTGCTGAGCCACGAGAACGGTTGCATCACCACCATCGACAACAGCAGGCAAGCTGTGTACGGCTATGACCAAAGGGTTGAAGCGTTCGGCTCGGCGGGAATGGCCGTCTCGGAGAATCCTCGGTCGAATTCCGCCGAGATCCATACCGCTGACGGAACACTCCAACAGGTCATCCCGTACTTCTTCATCGAGCGTTACATCCCGAGCTACCTCGCCGCATGGATGGCGTTTCGTGACGGGCTCAACTCCGGCTCGATGCCGATCAGCATTCGAGATGGTCGCGCACCGTTGGTCGCAGGTATCGCAGCCAAGCTCTCCCACGCCGAAGGCCGACCAGTCAAAACCTCCGAGGTCGACTCATGATGACGAAATTTGAAGAGTGTTGGCCCCCAGAGGACCATCAGTCTTCAAAATTCGAGGAGGGAGAGCGTGATGGCTGATCAGACGCTCGATGTTTCGGATCCGTACCGACATGGATCGTTTAGCGGACAGACGTGCGTCGTGACCGGAGGTTCTCAAGGTCTCGGAAACGCGGTTGCGCAGCTGATGAAGGCGCGCGGTGCGCAAAACATCATGCTGGTTGGACGGGACCAGGCCAAAGGTGACGCCGCTGCAGCCGAGCTCGACGGCGACGGGTGCTCGGTCAGCTTCCTGTCTTCTGACATCGGGACGAGCACCGGCATCGACAACATCGTGTCCACCGTCGACGAACGCTATGGGACGGTTCATGCGGTGGCATCGTGCGCGGCCGCGACATGGCGCGGGACGGTATGGAACACCACGGGCGACATGTGGGACGAGATGCTCGCCATCAACGTCAAGGCCAACGGCATGTTGATCACCGGGATGGCGAAGCTCATGGACCGTGACGGGGTTGCTGGTTCGATCGCACTGGTCGGCAGCATTGCTCATCACGGTGCTGTTGGAGAGTTGTTTCCCTACGTCGTTGCAAAGCACTCGCTCGAAGCAATGGTTCGACACGCCGCTTACTCGCTTCGGATGGAGCAGATCCGGGTCAACCTGATCAACCCGGGTTGGATGGACACGCCGAACGAAGATGCCATCCAAAAGCAGTTCAACGATGCCCCCGATGATTGGCTCGAAAAAGCCGAGCCGCAGCAGGCGTTCGGACGACTGCTGAAACCTCAGGAGGTCGCCCGAGGAATCTGTTTCATGCTGAGCGGTGAATCCGGGATGATGAGCGGCGCCTCGATCGACTTCGACCAGACCATGCCCGGGCAAGGCCCGAGCGCGCCGCATGAATCCATACCTCGACACTTCCCATGGGAGAACCAATGAGCAATAGCCTTGTGAAGAACAGCGGCGGAACCGGCATCTGCCTCGACGTCACGCCCGAATCTGCCGAGTGGCGCTTTCTGAGCTTCAGCGTGGTGAAACTGGTAGCCGGTCAAACGCACACCGATACGCGAGCCGGTCAAGAAACGGCCATCGTCCCGCTCGCTGGGGGAGGGGTTGTGACGGCCGGAGGGCATCGCTTCGAGCTGAGTCGCGAGAGCGTCTTCACCGTGATGCCGTCAATTGTCTACGTCACGCCCGGCGACGACATCGAGGTGATCGCCGGAGACGAAGGATTTGAGTTCTCCATCGGTTCGGCTCCAGCCGATGGCAAGTACCCAACGAGGCTCATCACGCCCGAGGAGATGAAGAGCGAGGTGCGCGGTGGCGGAGCGTCCCATCGCCAGGTCAACCACGTGTTGGCGCCACCGGTCGATGCTGAACGACTCATCCTGTACGAGGTGTATGTGCCGCGAGGCATGTGGTCGGGTTGGGCCCCTCACCGCCACGACGGAGTCGACGGTGCCCCGTATCTCGAAGAGACGTACTACTTCCGTTTTGATCCATCGAACGGTTTTGTCATGCACCGCAACTGGGCACCCGAGGATGGCTTTGACGAAACGGTCGTAAGCCACGACGGCGATACCGTTCTCGTGCCGAAGGGTTTTCATTCGAGCGTGGCGTGTCCGAGCGGAAACATGTTCTTCCTGAACTACCTCGCTGGCGAACTTGTGGACAAAGAGCGTTCAACGCCGCCGTGTTTCGACGAAGGCCACACATGGATCCATGAAGCGTGGGAGAACAACGACGCCGGCGCCTGGACCCAACCGGTGATGCAGACACCGAACCTGAACAACCCCGGTGGCCTGCCACCCGATGCCTTCACCGGCGAAATTCCCGACGACCCATACGCCCAAACCGGACCAACTCCGGGAAAGAGCGACTGACGTGACGACCCCTTCTCGACAAGTAACCCCAGGGAAGATGCATGGCATCGACCGGCTCGCGACCGACGAAGGTGTGTTCTGCGTGCTGGCGATCGATCACCGAGACTCGTTCAGAGCAATGGCCGGTAGCGATGTAACCGACGAAGAGATCATCCAATTCAAGATCGACCTCATCAGTGGTGTCGGCCCGCAGGCGAGCGGTGTGATGCTCGAGCCCGAGTTCTCGCTGCCGCAGGTGATCGAAGCCGGAGCGATCGCGGGTAGCCAAGGTTTCATGGCAGCGCTCGAGGCGCAGGGCTACATGCAAGACCCTTGGGCGGGTCGAACGGCCATGCTCGACGGTTGGTCAGCCCAGCAGGCGAAGAACATGGGGGCAGCAGCGGCGAAACTCCTTCTCCCGTACACCCCGGATCGTCCGGAACATGCTGAAGCTCAACGGGAGGTCGTTGCCGAAGTCGGTGCTATCTGTGCCGATCTCGACCTTGCGCTCCTCGTCGAGCCGGTCGCCTTCGGGATGGAGAACGAACGCCGTCCCGAGATCGTGCTCGAGTCCGTTCGCCAGCTCGCCGACCTACCGATCGACGTGATGAAGGTGGAGTTCCCAGGGAACCCCGATGACCCCGATGGGTGGGCCGACGCATGTGCAGCGGTCGATGCTGCGTGCCCTCAGCCGTGGGTGTTGCTCTCGTCGGGTGTCACGTTCGAGGCGTACCGGGATCAGCTCGCCGTAGCGTTCGCGAACGGATGCTCCGGGTTCACCGGTGGTCGAGCTGTGTGGCGACCGGCGACCGATGCCGCCCCTGAGGCTCGGCCAGAAGCGATAGCTGGAATCGTCTCAGAACAGTTCGCCGAGCTACGTGCCTTAGCGGTGGCGACGGCGACCCCGTGGAGAACCACGTAGCGAACATTTTCGAGCGACCGCTGCCTCCGCCTGTGATTCGCTACCCTTTTGCCCAATGGCTTCTCATGTAGCGGGTTCGAGATCACGGTTGAAAATCGCAGCGTTGATCGTCGCGTGCGCGCTCGTTGCGGCGGCATGTGGAGTTCCCGACGATGTCGCAACAGAAGACGGTGAGATCACGCTCGATACGTTGACGCCGGTCGCTCCAGCCGATGCGAATGAAAACGCAGATGGAGCCGTACTTCCCGAGGCAGACGAGGAGCCGACGACAACCACCACGGATGCCGACGCCGACACCACCGCCGACGAGACGACGACAACCGCGGCCCCCGATGATGCCGATGAGCCAGATACCGATGCAGAGGGCGGTGTCGACGAAGACGAATCCGACGCTGGCAACGGTGATGCTGGCAGCGACGAGACCACGACAACGACCGCTGCGGTGACCACGACGACCGAGACCCCCGAGACAACGACCGAGGCTCCGGCGACGACGGCAGCGAACGCCAACCGTGCACTTACCGATATCGATCTTGAGTTGGAACTCATTGCGTCGCTCTCACAGCCGGTAGCGCTGACAACCCGGCCGGGAACATCCGATGTCTTCGTGGTCGAACAGCGAGGCCGCATCGTACGTCTCCCGGGAGGATCGGCTGATGGAGCGAGCACGACACTCGATGTTCGTGGAAGCGTCAGTCTTGGAAACGAGCAGGGTCTACTCGGTCTCGCGTTCTCGCCTGACGGAGATCGCCTCTACACCAATCACACGAATACGAGCGGGTCGACCGTCATCACCCGCTATGTGATGAATGGCAACAGTGCATCATCGCCCGAGGCGTTGATGACGATCGCTCAGCCATTCGGAAATCACAATGGTGGGCAGCTCGCATTCGGACCAGATGGTCTGCTGTACATCGGGTTGGGCGATGGTGGAAGTTCCGGAGATCCGCAGGGCAACGGCCAGAACGCGAATTCGCTCCACGGCTCGATCTTGCGCATCGACGTTTCAGGAGCGAGCGGATACTCGATTCCTGCAAGCAACCCCTTCGCTGGCGGAGGGGGAGCGCCAGAGGTTTTCGTTTGGGGTATCCGTAACGCATGGAAGTTCGGATTTGATCCGGCAAACGGCGATCTTTGGATTGCTGATGTTGGCCAAGATCGAATGGAAGAGGTCACGGTGCTTCGATCTGGAACCGCCAGTGGGGCAAACCTCGGGTGGAACCTGGTCGAAGGCACCGAGTCGTTCCGTGGCCTCGCCGCACCTGCTGGCCACGTCGGCCCAGCCATCACATATGCACATGGTTCTGGCCGCTGCTCGATCACCGGTGGCGAGGTCTACCGCGGTTCGCAAATAGCGGGGCTTGGTGGCACCTACCTATACGGCGACTTCTGTTCGGGAGAGGTCTTTGGATTCCGGGCGAACGGCCAAGGGAACCCGCAGCGACTTAGTCTCCCAGCGGTCGACCGGCTGAGTGGCTTCGGTATCGATGCAAACGGCGAGGCGTATGTGCTCAGCCTCGGCGGCGGAGTCTTCAGAATCGTTGAGTCTTAGGACCTAGGGACGAAAGCACCAAATTAGGTGTCGCGGGCCGTTCGGCCTATTGCTGGTATGCGTGCTGAGTCGACTTTGTGTACATGGCAAAGATTCTCGTCACCTGCTCTAGCTGCAACGAAGACATTCCGCTTGCACCTGATCAGGTTTGTTCCCGCATCTGCACCAACAACGGTGAAGCTGAGTACCGCTTCACGTGTACCGAGTGCGACTCGATCGTTGTGAAATCAACGACTTCTCGCATGGTCGAAACCCTTGAGGCCGCTGGCGTCGAGGTGGAACTTTGGTGCCTGCCCGCTGAGCTCTTCGAGCATCGACATGGGCCATCGCTCACCCACGAGGACCTCCTCGACTTCCATATCCAGCTGAGCGATGACGAGGAAGTTGCCGCAGCTATCGACGAGCTCGTGATCTGAGCCAACCCAAATCGAGCAGCCCGACCGAGCGAGGTTCGTTTACGCCGTCCGGCGCTTGGAACGCAGGTACCACCCTGCACCTGTAGCGAGCGCTCCGGCTCCTGCGACAAGCGCTCCGGTTTTGGCATGCTCTCCGACGCGCTCACGAAGCGACATCGTCGTGGAGAACGAGCGAACCTCCCAGTCACGTTCGGCTGCGACGCGGGCGAGACCGCGATCGGGGTTCACCACGACCGGGAAACCAACGGCTTCGAGCATTGGAATGTCGGTGACCGAGTCGGTGTACGCGTAGCTCTCGCTGAGGTCGAGGTCGTGTTCGAGCGCCAGCGCTTCCATTGCATCGACCTTGTACGGGCCGTACGAGTAGAACTCGACCTCACCGGTGTACTTGCCGTTCCGGTCGGTAGCGGCGATCGTCGCAACCGCACCGTCGGCTCCAAGGTGTTTCGAGAGCGGAACGACGATCTCTTCGGGTGATGCCGAAACCATGAACACTTTGTGGCCTGCGGCTTTATGAGCGTTGATCTCGTCGACCGCCTCGCGGTAGACAATCGGGTCGATGACGTCTTCGAGAGCTTCGGTGACGATTTCGGCCATGTGCTTTTGGTCCCACCCGGTGCAGAGGCGGAGGGCGTTGTTGCGCATGTCTTCCATGCGGTCGTGGTCGGCGCCGAGGTATTTGAAGACGAGACGTCCCCACACGGCGCGAAGGATCAGGCCCGTGTTGAGTAGCCCTGCCTCGCGCAAGGTCGAACCGAATGCGAACAGCGCGGCATCGGCAATCGTTGTTTTGTCGAGATCGAAGAAAGCCGCGGCGCCAAGGGCGGCCGGAACTTCAGGTTCGGCCATGCTCACACCATATTGCGCAGGGTCGACCGATTGGGATCATCACGCGGTGACCAGCGTTACCTCGATCTCCCCGTTCGTCTCATCGAGTTACCAGTAGGGTCGACGAATGAACTGGATATCGAGAGTCCTGATCGGCCTGACAGCAGCCTTGCACCTATATATCGCATGGTTCGAGATCTTTGCGTGGACTACCGTCGGCCCGGATGTCTTCTCGACATTCGATCCGGATCTCTTCGGCCAAACCGTCGACTTGGCTGCGAATCAGGGTGTCTACAACGTGTTCCTCGCGGTCGGTCTCATCTGGTCTCTGTTCATCGGCGACGCCATGTGGCGCTTCCGCATTGCGATGGTGTTCCTCGGCTTTGTGTTCGTTGCGGGGCTCGCTGCCGCGGTGACGATTGAAGTCTCGAGCGGCTTTCCGCAGCTGGTGCCGTCGATCCTCGGATTCGCCGCCACAGCTATGGCATACCGAGGACAATCGCCAAGCGTCGTCGGGGGCTGATCTACTTCGCACTGCTCGCCGACTTGTCGCGCGGGCATGACAACTGACATCTTCTTTTTCACCGGAGCTTGCTGCGTTCGGTTCTCTTGCCTTTGGTCGATGCGACGGACGGGCTGACTACTTCCCCCAACGTTTGTGGTGCGATTCGTCGCGCCCGTCTGGGAGAACGACGTCATGTTCTGGTCAATTCATGCGGCAAAAGGTGGTGCCGGTGCATCTGTGATTGCAGCTGCGCTCGCACTCGAGCTCGCCCAACGAGAACCGTGGGCTACCCGCCACGGAATCATTCTGATCGACTTCGGAGGCGACCAGCCCGACATCCTCGGGGTCGATGTCGAACGCCGCTACGGCGTCGCCGACTGGCTGACATCGCCGGACCCAGTCGAGGTATCAGCCCTCGAGGGGTTGCTCGTTCCGGTGCAGGCCGGGTTGAGTCTGCTCCCGGTCGGACGTAGCGAACTGACCAACGATGTGGGTTCGGTAGATCCTGGTCGTGTTGCGGAGTTGGTGAACGGACTGGGCGAAATGGGGACGGTCGTTGCCGACCTTGGGGTGATCGGTTCTGATGCCACCTCACCTCGGGCGTTGATCGGCGCTTCGAGCACGAGGGGAACGCTCGTCGTGCGGCCGTGTTATCTCGCTCTTCGTCGTGCGACCCGCTTGCCGATCAGCGTGGACAGCGTGGTCGAGGTTTTCGAGGACGGGAGAGCGTTGCGCACGCTCGATGTTGAGGCCGTCATTCAGATGGCGGTGAGTGCGAGGGTACGCGTCGACCCGGCCATTGCTCGTGCAGTCGATAGCGGAACGTTGGTCTCGCGTCGGC
Source organism: uncultured Acidimicrobiales bacterium (assembly GCA_964451305.1). GTDB lineage: Bacteria > Actinomycetota > Acidimicrobiia > Acidimicrobiales > SHLQ01 > SHLQ01. Next base: position 107,787 of record CAYVHV010000006.1, read on the forward strand.
CTCGAGGCCTGCGTCGTTTCGTCCAGGACATGGTTGCTGAGTTCGAAGATGGTCGAAACGACATTGGGGCGTTCGTTGCCGAAACCGGTCGCCGACGGAACCTCGTACCCGTAGCTGGCCGGGTGGACTCATGGTGACCGCCGGCGTTGCGTCTTCTGACGATCTGGTCATCAGGCAGATTCACGAAGCCCTTTGGCGCCGAGATGACCAGGGAACGTCCGACGAGTTTGCACACATGGAAGACCGTCTCGTGGAGTTGGTCGATGCGTTGGCCCCTTTGGCGACCACGGATCGACGACAGTGCATCATCTCCGAAGTGCGCGCTCGAATCGACGGCCTTGGCCCACTGCACGAGTTTGCCGAGGACCCGTCGATCACCGAGATCATGGTCAACGGTGGTGGCGACGTGTGGGTGGAGCGCGCTGGTCGCCTCAGCGACACCGGCCGCTGCCTCGAACGAACGGAGGTCGAGCATCTTCTGCGCCGCCTCGCGGCGCAGTCGGGTCGTCGCATCGACTTATCGAACCCGAGTGTCGATGTGCGCCTAGCCGACGGATCTCGCCTCCACGGAATCATCCCGCCCTTGGCGGTCGATGGTCCGTGTGTGACCATCCGACGCTTTGCCCAACGTTCGGTCGAGCTCGATGATCTCTGCAGACCCGGTGGTGCGCTGCTTCTTCGAAATGCGGTCGCCGATTTCTCGACGATCGTCGTCGCTGGAGCGACGTCGTCGGGCAAGACCACGCTACTCAACGCTCTGAGCGACAGCTTCGAAGAGCGGACGAGGATCATCACCATCGAAGATGCTGCCGAGCTCAGCGTGCAGAGCGGCCACGTCGTGCGATTGGAGACGCGAAATGCCACCGAGGGCGTCGGTGCGGTTGGGCTCCGAGAACTTGTTCGCCATGCCTTGCGAATGCGTCCCGATCGAATCATCTGCGGCGAGATGCGCGGCGCCGAGGCACTCGACCTGATCCAGGCAATGAACACCGGTCACCGGGGTTCGATGTCCACCGTTCACGCCAATACGCCTGCGGATGCGATACGCCGGATCGAAACCATGATGTTGCTCGGCGATGCCGATCTTCCGCTCATCGCCATTCGGGAACAGTTGGCGTCGTGCATCGACCTCATCGTGATGATGGCCCGCTGTTCGGATGGCCGCCGAGAGGTCACGTCGATCTCGTCGGTGCCGGACAGCCCGGGCGCGAGTTGGCAACTAACGACCGAGTACGAGGCTGCGCCCGCGGGAGAGGGCAGATGATAGCGAGAAGAGTGACCCCAATCCAGCAGCGAAACGAGGCCGTTTCTCGACGGTTTCGCCGGCGTTCATCGCCAGATGAGCACCTCCCCGAGATTGCTCTACGCCTCTCTCGGATCATCCGGGCGGGCGTGCCGCTCGAGTCATCGATCGTGCAGGTCGACCAAGACATGTTCCATCGACATCGGAGTTTGCGCATCGCAGCCTCGCATCTCTCGGTAGGTCGCCCGCTTGCCGACGTGAGTTGGGATTGGGCTGCGAATACCAGATCGGATGCCGAGCGGCTATTGGTTGGCGTCATCGAGATGGGAGTGGGGGCAGGGTCCGACCTTGCACAGGCGCTCGATGCGGTTGGCGAGGCGATTCGAGATGAGTCCGACCACGACAAGCGGCGCCGCATCTTGCTGACCCAGAGCCAGATGTCGGCGGCGGTGCTGGTGTGCCTTCCCGTACTCTTCGCCGCGGTCGCGTCGATCACTCGGGGCTTCGTCTATGGAAGCCGCCTGGGTATTGCCTTGCTCATCGGGGGACTGACATTCGATCTCCTCGGTGTGTTGTGGATCCGGCGGCTGTTGCGGAGGTTGACATGAGCGGTGAGTCGATCTTGAAGCGCCGGCGTCGAGCTCGGAGACTCGCGCATGATCGAGCGACCGGTCTTCCGACGATCGTGATGTTGCTGAGCCTCGCCACCGCCGCTGGTCATAGCCCACGATCTGCAATCTTCTCCCTCGAACGACTGGTCGATGCCGGGGGAGCGGTCGGGGTCGTTGCGAAGGACTTCGCCATGGTTTCTGAGCGACTACGTCTCGGGGCCTCGCTCGACTCGGCCATCCTCGACTCGACCGTCGATGAACAAGGAGCACCCGAGATCATCCGAGTGCTCGATGTGCTCCGTCGCGCAGAACACGATGGAGGATCGCTTCAGATGCAGTTCGAGTTTCTCCTCCGTGACCTTCGGCGTCATCGGGCGAATGCACTCGACGAGGCAGCGCAACGGTTGACCGTGTCGCTCCTCTTCCCCCTCGTGCTGTGCATCCTGCCCGCGTTTGTTTTGCTGGCGATCGCGCCGCTACTCATCGAGGCCTTGCGGGGCCTGCCGACATAACCCGCCATTCGTGTAGGGCTCTGCCCGCATCTCTCGGCCCGTCGCATTCGGCGATCCCCGGCCCTCTATGACAAGTCAGAAAGTGAGCAACGATCATGTTGCACTCAACCATCGCCATCCGTTTCGTTCATGGCATTCAACGTCGGATCGAAGACGATCGCGGCCAGTCGACCGCCGAGTACGCGCTGCTGCTGCTCGGCGTTGCGACTATCGCGCTCATCGTCGTGACATGGGCGTCGGGCACCGGCAAGATCGGTGAACTATTCGATGCGGTGATCGACTCGATCATCGGGCGAGTCTGATGCGGCGCAGCGGTGAGGACGACGTTTCGGTCGCCGGAGGCGACATCGGCCAACGTTCCGACGGGACAGTTCGCGACGATCGTGACCGTGGTCAGGCAACGCTGGAGATGGCGCTCGTCCTCCCGCTGCTCGTGTTGTGTTTGGCGGGGGTTGTCTGGGTTGGTCAGCTGATGACCATGCAGGTTCGGTTAGAGAACGCAGCGAGGGAGGGCGCCCGGGCTGCGGCAGTGGAGCCTGAAGCGGCAGAGGCGGTTGCGCAGGTCGCGGTTGCTCGGTCGGTCAATGGTGCAGCGGTGTCGACGAGTGTCGGCGCCGAGTTCGTGGAGGTGATGGTCAGCGTCCGAGTCGATGGGGTACCGATCATCGGCGTCGGCGCTCGGACATTGGAGGCTGATGTGTCCATGCGCCGAGAAGACATCAACGGCCCGTGAGCTCGGAGACCTCGCGCGCTCAGCTATTCCTCTTCTTGGTCGTCCTCTGGGTTGCCGAAAGAAAGCCCTCCGCTGGAGAACGTCGTGCCGTAGGTGGCGCCAAGGCTTGCCACCTGATTGAAGGCATCGACGACCTGAGTGACGTTGAGTTCGCGCAGGGGATGGATGAACGCGCTCCAGACAAGGTCACCCGATATTGCGTACCGGGCATCGAGTGCTCGGTCGAAGTTCGCTCGCATCAGCTCGATCGCGAGACTCTCGTCCACCTGAGCGACCTCGCCGACCGGCGAGATCACACGCATCCGGTTGTGTGTCTCGTCGGTGAGCACGATCAGACGTTGTCCGTAGTAGTCGAACTGCCACCTGCCGAGATCGTCGTGGTGGATGACATCCGCGTGCTCGCGGATCATTGCGTCCAGTCGTTCGTTCGTCATGGTCATGGGTTCTCAGTATGACCCGTTCCGACTGCGACGAGCTCGTGCCGTCTGGTGACTGTCGGTGTTACCCGGCGAGACGGTCGGGAGTTGCGTGGCTGAGCATCGAATCGACGGCTCGGACGACCTCGTCCTCGGGGACCGAGATGTCGCTGTTCGAACCTTGCCTCTTGCGCGCCGTTGGTTGGCCCCGGAGGAACCCATGAGGGTTGCCGAACGCTGCGCTCATCTCTTGGTAGCAGCGGTTGATCCGATGGTCGTTGTCGAATGCCTGAAGCTCGAGCACCTTGGTTCCCCGCGGAGCGAAGAGGATGTTCGTGAGCGCCGCCCCATAGGGGCCGACGACAGCTTCGGCTTGTGAGAACAGTTCGCGTTCCTCGGCGAGCGTCATGCCCGCGGTACTGACGTACTCAAACCCAAACTCACGCTCAAGGCGTTCGGCAATCTCTTGTTCGTCGATCATCTTGCGAGTCGTCGCGTTTGATCCGCGGCCGACAAAGAGACGTCGATGCCCTGGCTCTGGTTCATTGATGACGAAGCGAGACCTGAGCCAGTTGATCTGCTCGGGGGGAATGCCAGCGACATAACGCGTGAGGATGGCGACGTGCGCATTCTTTGCTCGGCATGGGCGGGTGATGACCTGTTCAGGCCGGAGGCCAAGGAACGAAAGTGTCTCGACCTGCCAGTCCTTTAGTGGCGCTCCGACATAGACGTGATCGAGCTCGATGCCTGCGCGTTCGTAATGGTTGAGCATTGGGGCTGTCAGAAGTAGCCAGTGGTAGAAGTTGTCGACCCACGTGTTCGATAGGTACGCAACGTTGTCGAAGGTCTCCTCGACGTCTTCGAGTCGTTCGAGCGCGACAGGAAGTTCTCCGAACGGGAAGTTGCTCTCGTACAGAACGCGTCGGTCGCCGTCGAATGCGTGGCGATTGCGGAAGGTTCCGTCACCGTTCTCGATCGTGACGACCATCGCTTGTTGGTCATAGTCGGTCGACGTCATGGTCTGACCGAACTCGACCGACACCGGTGAGTAGTCGCCAACCTCTCGAACTCCCCATCGGGATGTGTCAGCAATCGCTGACGAGTACGGGAGCGCGAACGATGAACTCAACCGCCGTGCTGGTAGCGATGTTGCGACCACTGCCTTGCGCACCTGCTGCAAGTTCAGGTGTCGAACCGCCTGTGCTAATTGCCCGCCCGCCATATCTCGTCCCCCCGCTGCTCGCCGCACGACTACAGATGATTTCGGCGAACTAGTAGCAAATGTAGCGAGTCACGTGGCGTTATGCGATGTCGAGCAGCCCAAAGAGTGGGAAAATTCTCACACATTGCGCACATGTAGTGGCCTGAATTGCATGAGAGGTCACGCGGGCACTTTATTGTGAAAAAATCCACGCTCACTTATGCGTGAAGTGATGTATTGGGCCGATTGGCGCCTCACGTTGGACATTTCGAGTTGCGCCCTGACTAAATTTGGTCGATGTGGACAATTTCCCGCGACTTCTTGGCATCTCAGCCGTCTAATTACTTGTAAGCGCTGTGCAGGTATCCCGCCACCTGTACAGCGCTTACCTATTTTTGCCGCGGCACCACCGTTTATGGCAGGCCGTTCGGCCCTAGAAGATCTCGCTCGAAATGGGGACAATATGAGTCATGCACGACGTCCGTTTCTCCCCCAAGCGCGCCAGAATAGCCTTGTGAGTAGGTCGTTTCTTCGGCGGAACGTAGTCCTTATCGTTAGCGCGCTCGCTCTGATTCTCGCCGCATGCGGCGGAAGCGATGATGCTGGCCTCAGTGCCCCTGTCGCCGAAGTTGACGAGCCCGAATTGCTCGAACCGGCGGAAGGTCGAGACGTCACCAACGATGACGAGCTGTTGGCCGAAGGCAACGACATCACGGTTGCCGAACCGCTGCCTGAGATCAGCGGAGAACCAACGGCACCGTCGGGGCTGACCGTCGTCAGCACCGGTGAAGGCACGATCAACATCGAATGGGATGCGTCCCGTGAGGACGGTATTTCCCGGTACGAAGTACTTCGCTCAGCCGCCGGTGGTGGAACGACGACCGTCGAAGTCAACGGCACGTCATACTCCGATACCGGCCTCACCGATGGTGATATCTTCAGCTATCGAGTGATTGCGCTTCGCGATAACGAACGAAGTGATCTCAGCGAAGCGGTGACCGCTCAGGTCGGGGTCGACACCAACCCGCCTCGCCGCCCTGGCCGTCCAGAGATTTCCGAAACCGCCTCCGGTCAAGTACTCACGTGGGCCCCAACTGAAGACGTCTCAGGAATCGGTGGCTACATCTTGACCCGCGAAGTCGACGGCACTGTCGTGAACCTCGACGCCGGCACAGAGACGTCCTTCCGTGACGACCTTCCCGCCGGTGTCGTTGCCACCTACGAAGTGATTGCCTTCGATCGTGTTGGCAACGCCAGCGAGCCAAGCCGCAACACGACGATTCTGACCGGCCGTCCAGCGGACAACGTCGTCATCGTCGTGTCCGAACAAGGCGAAGCGGGCAACACGTTTGCGACCTCGCGCCTCGAACGCGAACTCCTCGACGCTGGCTACACCATCTCGTGGTTCGAAGATGGCGAGTTCGATTCCAACGTCACAACTCGAGATGACCTCGTCCTGCTGCTCGGTGATGTGAAAGGTGATGGCTTCGACTGGAACATCTTCTTCACCGACGCAACGGTTGTTGGGTTGAAGGCCAGCTTCATTCAGGCCGGTGGAATCCTCGATACCCCACCCAAGCTCGATCGCATCTCGGCGGTCACGTACGACTCGCCGACGAGCGAACCCCGCACGGTCACAACCTCCACGTTGGCCGAGCCGAACCCGGTCGTGTTCTTGCCGGAGAACGAGCAGATCCCCGATCTCCAAGTGTGGATGCGTCCATCGTTCTCATCGACGAGCGCCATCGCAGGCATCATCGCTCAAGGTGGGGTGCTCGCCTCTGGTGACGAAGCCCCTGGCTGCCGGGCGTTCTATCCGGGCAACAACGAAAGCCTGGCTCAGACCACCGCCGAGGGATACGCGCTTCTCGTCGACTTCGTCGACGACGTGCGAACAGCCTGCGGCTGAGCAAAACAGCCTGCGGCTGCGCTAGCGCAGCAGGATCTGTTGGAGTAGCGAGATCGCAGCGTGCTTGTCGAGTGGATCGTTACCGTTTCCGCACTTGGGTGACTGCACGCACGACGGGCAGCCATCGGAACAGGCACAGCTTCGCATCGACTCCAACGTTGCCATCAGGTGGCGGTCGCGTTCTTTGAAACCAAGTTCGGCCACACCCGAGCCACCAGGGTGCGCGTCGTAGATAAAGATGGTCGGTCCGCCCGCGCCACTGTGCCATGGTGTCGACACGCCACCGACATCCCAGCGGTCGCAGATCGCGAAGAGTGGAAGCATGCCGATGCCCGCATGCTCGGCAGCGTGGAGTGCTCCGGGAACTGCAGACGCATCGACCCCCGCCGCTTCGATAATCCCGGCCGGAACGACATACCAGAAGGCTCGGGTGTGCAGCGTCGACGGTGGAAGGTCGAGCGTCTCGTTGCTAAGGATTCGGCGACTACGAACTTCGCGTCGCTGGTACCCAGTGACCTGACTGGTGACCTCGACCGAACCAACGAAAACCTCGACCTGATCGTCCCCGGTCGCCATACCGACAAGGCCGTGGTCGTCGGCCTTCACGACCGAGATGTCGATCGTCGAACGAGGCTGGGTGTACTCGTCGCCATCAGAATCCTCAACCGTCGCAACACGATCGTCGAGGTCGAGCTCGGTGACCCGATACGGCTTGCCTTGATGGAGATAGATCGCACCCGGGTGTGTGACCGAACAGGCCCGGGCCGCGTCGACGGTGCCAACGGTCGAGCCGTCTTTGCGCACGATCTGAAGTTCGTCGGCAGACCCCGAGCGCAGGCCGACCCCACGTGATGGCCTCCCACGCTCGGCATAGACCGCCATCGGCGAGCCGGTCCCCGAAGGCTTGAGGAGCAGCCCATCATCGACCACAAGATCGCGGACCCCGTCGTCGAGTGCGTCACCCCAATACGCATCGTCGTCGTGAGTGAGCGGCTTCTCGAACGCCGCGCATTTCAGGTGTGGTCCGAGGATGAACGGGTTGGTGGGGTTGATGACCGCCCGCTCAGGTTCTCGGGTGAGGAGTTCGTGCGGGTGCGCCATGATCCACTGATCGAGTTGATCGTCGCCGGCAACGAGCACCGCAGTGCTCGACTGATGGCCACGACCGGCGCGGCCCATCTGTTGCCACATCGATGCAACCGTTCCCGGGAAGCCATTCAAAACGCAGGCCTCGAGCCCGCCCACGTCGATGCCGAGCTCCAGCGCTGATGTCGCCACGACGCCGTTGAGCGTTCCGTCGAACAACTCGTGCTCGATGGTGCGGCGCTCGTTTGCGAGGTAGCCAGCCCGATACGTCCGGACCGAATCTCGCGCCGCTGTTGGGAGCCGGCGCGAGATATCTCCGGTGACCAGCTCAGCTCCGCGACGGCTTCGACAAAACACGATGGTGCGATGGTCGCGCCTGATCAACTCGGCAGCGACACTCGCCGTCTCCGCGTTCGTCGATGTTCTGATGCCCTGGACCTCGTCGACGATCGGCGGATTCAACATGACGATCGTGCGCTCGCCGCGAGGCGAACCATCGTTGGTCACCTCGGTGACGGGAACACCACAGAGTTCGGTGGCGAGTTCGCCCGGCGCGCCGATCGTTGCGGATGTGAAGATAAATGTCGGGTCCGAACCGTAGTGATGGCAGAGGCGGCGGAGTCGTCGAAGCACGTGCGACACATGAGTTCCGAACACGCCGCGCAATACGTGCAGCTCGTCGATCACGACATGATCGAGTCGTGAGAGGAAGGTCGACCACCGGGCGTGTCCAGGGAGGATTCCGGCGTGCACCATCTCCGGGTTCGTGAGAACCACATTTGCTGTCGAGCGAACCCACGACCGTTGTTCTGGGCTCGAATCGCCGTCGTATGTGCCTGCGACGACCTGAGGAAACTTCAGCTGGTGCAACGCTCGCAACTGATCTTGCGCCAACGCCTTGGTCGGGAAGAGCAGAAGTGCAGTGCCGATATCGCCCTGTCGAGCGGCGGCCTCAGCGATTGGAATTTGGTAGCAGCGGGACTTGCCCGACGCGGTGCCCGTCGCGATGACGACGGAATGGTTTGCTCGAACGAGATCGATGGCTTCGGCCTGATGGGTGAAGAGCTGCTCTCCGCCGAGAGCGTTCGCGACCCCGCTACTGATCGGAGCGATCGACGTTGCGAACCGAGCTGGTCGGCTCGGCTGGCGTTCGACGTGCGCGAGGCGACCGTCCTCGGCGAGCTGTTCGATGAGATCATCGAAAGGTGCACCGTGAGGTGTTGGGAGGTCGCGTACGGGTACCTCCACGATGGCCATGGCTAAGTATCGCACCTCCCTGTGACAAGCGGGATCACCACCAGCCCGACGATTACGTGATCCCAGCGGCTTAAATGTCGGGCGATTCGGCCGTTAGGATTCGGTGGTGCAGATTTCGCGGCGCACTGATGCGCTTGAGGAACATATGATCGTCGGTTTGTCCGGCGACATCGACTTGAGCGCGGTCGCAAACGTACGGTCGGCCTTTCACGAGGCGATCAACGATGGATGGGCCACCGTTCTCGTCGATCTCACGAACGTCACCTTTGTCGACTCTGCGACCCTCGGAATTCTCATCGGGCTTCATCGACGTTGTCGCGAGATGGGAGGAGCCTGCGTTCTGGTAGGCCCTCAACCCGAGGTCTCGCGAATCCTTTCCTTGAGCGGCCTCGATGCCCTATTGCTCGTCGCACCCACGATCGAGACCGCATGCACACTCGCGAGCGAGAATTCCACACCGAACACGGCAACAACCGGTGCGAACCAATGAGCGCCGGCGATGAGGTCATCCTCCGGGTTCCTGCCAAGGCGGACTACATCGCCCTCGTCCGAGTTGTGCTCGCCGCCGCCGCAGCCATCGACCCCGACTCCCGTAGCGACCGGGTCGAAGACCTCCGAGTGGCAGTTTCCGAAGCGGTGACCAACGCCGTCGAATCGCATAGAGCGGCCGGAACCGACAGCCACATCGAAGTTCGCTGCTACACCCAAGGCCACGAAGTCGAGGTCACGGTCCGAGATCATGGCCCAGGCTTTGACCCCGACAACGTTCCGGTCGTACCCGACGCTGAATCGCCTGAGCGGATGTTCTTCGAGAACGGCCTGGGCCTTCCGTTGATGCGTCGCTTGGTCGACAAGACCGACATCGAGACCGGTGACGACGGGACGCTCGTTCGCCTCGTCATCGACACGTCGACCTCACCCAAGGTGTGAAATAGGGTTCAATATCGGCCGAAATACGCAATACCGGGCCAGAATGGCGGCTTGCAGTGCACGACTTCCTCACATTCGCAGCTCGTTTCTGGCCTCGTAATTGATCAGCCGGGACAGGTTTCGCTGGACACTCAGGCTCGACTGGGTATTCTTGCGGCGTCGTTCATTGCTTCGATCCTCGACCGTCAGTTCCTCGCTTTACCTACGAAGGAACCGGCCGATGAGGGTGAAATCGCTGTAGAGACTCCCTTCCACGTATTGCTCGAGGTTTCCTAAATGCCCGCACTCGTCATTGTCGAGAGCCCTGCCAAAGCCAAAAAGATCGCTGAATATCTCGGAGACGACTTTCTCGTCGAATCCTCCATTGGCCACATCCGTGACCTCCCCCGAAACGCCGCTGATGTTCCGGCTGCGTACAAGGGCGAGAAGTGGTCTCGCATGGGTATTGACGTCGAGAACGACTTCAAGCCGCTCTACGTGGTCTCTCCGGATAAGAAGGACCAGATCAAGAAACTGAAGTCTCTGCTCAAGGAAAGCGACGAGCTCTATCTCGCTACCGATGAGGATCGCGAGGGTGAAGCGATCGCGTGGCACCTGCTCGAAGTTCTGAACCCGCAGGTGCCGGTCAAGCGAATGGTGTTCCACGAGATCACCAAGAAGGCAATCCTCAACGCGCTCGAGTCTCCCCGTGAGCTCGACCGTCACCTCGTCGACGCTCAAGAAGCTCGTCGCATGCTCGATCGGCTCTATGGATACGAGGTCTCTCCAGTTCTGTGGAAGAAGGTCATGCCGCGGCTCAGTGCTGGCCGTGTGCAGAGCGTTGCGACGCGAATCGTCGTCGAACGTGAACGCGAGCGTATGGCGTTTATCCGGGCGAGCTACTGGGATCTCGAAGCATCGTTCGCCAAAGACGGTGCAACGGAGGGCTCCCCATCGACCTTCTCTGCGAAGCTCCTCGAGCTCGACGGAAAACGTGTTGCTTCCGGACGCGACTTCGATGAGACCGGAGCGCTTAGCAAGTCTGATGCTGTGGTGCTCGACGAAGCTGGCGCGACCGCACTGGTCGATTCGCTTCAGACGGCCGATTTCTCTGTCCGGTCGGTCGAACCAAAGCCGTACCGTCGTCGCCCATCGGCACCGTTCATGACATCGACGTTCCAGCAGGAAGCTGGACGCAAGCTCGGCATGAGCTCATCGATGGCTATGCGCGGTGCGCAGTCCTTGTACGAAAAGGGCCTCATCACCTACATGCGTACCGATTCGACGACGCTTAGCCAGACCGCCATCGACGCGGCTCGTGCTGTTGTGAAAGCCGAGTACGGCGAGTCCTTCCTTCCAGATGAACCGCGCGTCTATGCAGGCAAGGCAAAGAACGCGCAGGAAGCTCACGAGGCAATCCGCCCCGCTGGTGAGACCTTCCTCGCTCCAGCAGAAGTCGCCAAGCAGGTCGCAAAGTCCGAAGCCCGCGTCTACGAATTGATCTGGAAGCGAACCATTGCGTCCCAGATGACCGACGCAACCGGTGAGACCGTCTCGGTTCGAGTCGGGGCAACCACGAGCACGGGGGGCGATGTGGCCTTCTCTGCGAGCGGCACGATCATCGATCACCAAGGATTCCGCCGGGTCTACATCGAAGACACCGATGGAGAAAAGGACGAATCGGAGTCAAAGCAGCTCCCACCGCTCGCCGTCGGCGATGCCGTGAAGTCTGAAGAGCTCACCGCTGACGGTCACGAAACACAGCCTCCAGCTCGGTATACCGAAGCATCGTTGGTCAAGAAGCTCGCCGAGCTTGAGATCGGTCGACCATCGACCTATGCATCGATCATGGGCACGATCCAAGATCGCGAGTACGTATGGAAGAAGGGCTCAGCTCTCATCCCATCGTTCAAGGCGTTCTCCGTGGTCGGTCTGCTCGAGCAGCACTTTCCCGATCTCGTCGACTACACCTACACCCGCCGTATGGAAGAGGACCTCGACTCGATCGCTGGCGGCACGGGTGAAGCGATTCCGTGGCTGAACACGTTCTACTTCGGTGATGATGACACCGAAGGTTTGAAGCACAAGGTCGATGAGCGCCTCGGCGAGATCGATGCTCGCGCAATCAACTCGATTCCGCTCGGCGTGACCGAGGACGGCGAGATGGTCGTTGCTCGCGTTGGCAAGTACGGGCCATACGTCCAGCGTGGCGAAGACGACACGGCGTCGATTCCCGACGACATTCCACCCGATGAACTCACCGTCGATAAGGCCGTGCATTACATCGATGAGGCTGCAAAGGGACCGGTGTCGCTCGGTGATGACCCCGAGACGGGCATGGCTGTCTTCGTACTCAACGGCCGTTTCGGCGCCTATGTGCAACTCGGAGAGATGGTCGATGGCGAGGATAAGCCCAAGCGCGGTTCGCTCTTTGCAGGGATGACACCTGAGACCATCACGCTCGAAGAGGCGCTGAAAATTCTCTCGCTCCCTCGCGTGGTTGGTGTCGATCCGGCAGACAACATCGAGATCACCGTCCAGAACGGTCGGTACGGTCCCTATCTGAAAAAAGAGAAGGACTCTCGGTCGCTCGAATCAGAGCAACAGCTCTTCGATATCACGCTCGAGGACTGTCTTAAGATCCTTGCGCAGCCGAAGACGCGTCGAGGTCAGGTCGTGAAACCACCGCTTCGTGAGATGGGTGAAGACCCAGATACCGGCAAGCAGATGATCGTCAAGGACGGACGGTTTGGTCCGTACGTCACCGACGGCGAAACAAACGCGTCACTCCGTAAGGGTGACACGGTTGAAGAGCTGACCGACGAACGAGCTGCTGAGCTGCTGGCGATTCGTCGTGCCGCGGGACCGGCGAAGAAGAAAAAGAAGAAGAAGGCGCCGGCGAAAAAGAAGAAGAAGGCGGCAGCGAAGAAAAAGGCGCCTGCAAAGAAGAAAGCAGCGGCGAAGAAGAAGGCTGCAGCGAAGAAGAAAGCGCCGGCCAAAAAGCCAGCAGCTGACGACGCCGAAACCGCCTAAACGAATCAAAAATCGCACCTCTGACGTAGGCCAGATAGCCCACGGAACCGGCCTACAGCTCCGCGAAAAGATGCCGATTTATAGGGTATGTTGGAGCAGTCCGCCGCACGTGAAGATGGTCTCAATTCGATCCTCGGACGTTTAGAGGGCCTTGGAGAGTCCGGCGCTCAACCCGCGCCGACGCCGAGAAGTACAGGGCTCTTTAGTGTTCCGGATCTCCCCGTTGAGCCTGGCGCCCCCGTAGAGGCCGCTCCTTCGGCACCTGTGGCACCACCTGAGCTCACACTCGTGACGAACGAACCTGCTCCTGCACCGGTCGCTCAAGCGGTTAGCCCAGCTCCGATCGCTGACCCCGCTGCGCTTTCACTCTCGCAGCCAGCACCGGCGCAGGAAGTTCCCACAGCGACACCAGACGAGGGATTTTCGCTGTTTGCTACTCCTGAGCCTGCGGCGCCTGTTGCCGCTGCGCCTGTCGTGCACGCCCCCGTAGTAGCGGCGCCTGTTGCCGCTGCGCCTGT
>CAYVHV010000007.1:0-1927 GCA_964451305.1 uncultured Acidimicrobiales bacterium
GACAGATGGTGCCGAACTGCAGAATTTAAGGCACATCCACGCCGCCGTAGTGGGTCAGGATCGGGTCGTGGTAAACAGCTCTTGGCGGGCAAGTTCTCGATGCTGGTGATCGGGGTAGCAAAGTCGACCGTGGTCGAGGTGCCGGGATCACTGTCGGAAGCGAATGCCGTCATCGCCATTGAGGTTGGCGTGAGACTGTCGAGCCGGGTGCGGATGACTGGCTCGGTTTGTCCAGTGCCAACGAGGTGGGTCGCAACGAAACACAACGTGTCGTGGTGACCGGTATCGAGGTGTTCGACAGCGCCGGATCAGCGAGGTCTCCCGAGGAGCTGCCTAACGCCGCCACAACGGCTACCAGCCCACGGCCGACGGTGGCATTCTCATCCACCCACGAACGCAACGAGCCAGAAAGCAAGATCACGAGAAGCCCGACTTCGAGAAGCATCCAGCCGATGAAGACGAAGCCCGTCGCCGCGAAGACCGCGATGTGGAGCAGGATCCACATCGCTAGCCACACCGCCGAAAGACGCCGGGTGAGAACTGCGATGACCGAACCGAGCTCCGCGACCGTCGTGAACAGATTGACCACCGGGCCGGCGCTTTCGAGAAGGTTAGCTAGCGACCGGAGCGCGCCGCCGTCGGTGTTTGCAAGCCAGCCAGCGGTATAAGACGACAACGCGAGATTGCCCGTGTTGTTGTTCGTCAACCACCCGAGGCTCAGCTTGCCGCGGCCTGGTAGATAGAAGTGCGCCGCCAACAACGTGATGAGCCCGAGAAGGATCGGTGACGTTTCGCGTCGTCCTGTCGCCACATACCAAAGGTGTCCAGCAGCAACGATCAACAATGCGAACGCAAGCAGGTCGTCGATGTTCTGCACCGCCGGATTAACGAACGGGAACAGCGTTTGTTCGCTAAGCACCCGGGCCACGACCACCAGCGGTAACAGCGCGACCGGCCGCCAAAAAGCGAGGAGCGCCAATGCGACCAGCAGACCTCGATCGAACAGGTAGAGCTCGTTCGAGAAGAAGTTGAACGAGCCGAATGCGCCGACCCACGTCGTGTAGACGATGAGTAGGGCCGACAGCCATCGCAGCACCGAGCCGTTTTCGAGTGCGCTCCACGGTTCGAGCAATCTGCCGTTGCCGTCACCTGAAACGGCGAGAAGAACACCGCCGACAAACACCGCAACGATGGCGACAACCCAAAAGATCAGGTTGCGCTCAATGCTCGCCAGCAGCAGCGAACTGCTGAAGACATCGTCGCCTGCCAGCCCTGTCAGTGCGAGTGTCGCCCGGTCGAGTACGACGACGGTGACCAGTAGGCCGGCGAACGGGACGGCATTCCGAGTCGCATCGACGACTCGTTCACCATTGCCAACCTCAACCATGGGTCGAGTATGACGCGCCGAGGGTCCGGCACCGATTGTCGAGGACTAGCGTGGATTCCGTGGGGAAGTCAGCAGCGAACCGGCGAACGCGCCTCGAAGAAATCCTTGAGCGAGACGAACCCACCTGTGTGTGGTGCCGACGGCCGATCGACGTGCACCTGGTCAAGGCCACAACCGAACACGTCGTTCCAAAGCTCAAGGGCGGACCGAGCTGGATCGAGAACGAGGTCGCCGCATGTGGACGCTGCAACTCGAAGCGAGGTCACAAGAACCTCACCGAATGGGCTGACGAGTGCGAACGCAACGGATGGGAACCAGACCGAGCTCGGCTCATCCGAACCCTCGAATCGCTCCAGGAACGGATTGCACAAGAGGGCGGTCAACGAAAGGCCCGGCCCTACATCAAGACCCAACTTCGCCGACTCGCTGGGTAGCTAAAGATGGCGTCGGCACCTAACCGCAATGCTGATAGCGCGTTCCTAGGCGCAGACTTGCTCTAGTTCGACCTCTGCGCTGAGAGTTCTCGACGAGTCGATGCTG
>CAYVHV010000007.1:2027-104630 GCA_964451305.1 uncultured Acidimicrobiales bacterium
CCTCAGTGCATTTATCGTGTCCATGGTTACTACTACGGCTACGGGCAGCAACGAGTTCCCGTCGAGCGGTACGCGCAGCAGCCGGTAGCTCAACTCGAATGAGGTGAGTCGGGTCTCACTCAGAGCCCCTCGACGACGACCACTTCCATCTCCGCAGCTCCCGCCCTGACCTCTCGGGCGTGGGTGTAACTTTCGGAGTTGTAGAACGCTTTCGCGTCTTCGACCGTGGGGAATTGGACAACGACGATACGGCGATCGTCCGGTTCTCCCTCGAGAACTTCACTCGCTCCACCCCGGACGACGAACGAGCCGCCGTGCTCCTCAATGGCAGCCGGTGACAACGCCTTGTACTTCTCGTACTGCGCCGGATCGGAGACGCTCACCCGGACGATCACGTACGCAGACATGTCCCGCTACGACGTCGCTGGACAGCCGCACGATGCTTGGCAAGCGCACTGGTCTCCGCACGCACAGTTCTCGCCGCAGCAACATCCGGATTCGATCGCCTTGCAGGGGCATGGGGTAGGACAGGTGCACTCTGACATTGGAATTCTCCTTCACGCGTTCTCGGCTGAAGAGCCACTACTACACAAGACGTTAAACGATGCCGGAGGATTCCACCCAGTGGAAGGAAACCGCAGAACTGTTGTGAAGGGGTCGCGGACGCTCTGTGACTTAGGCTGAAGCCTATGAAGATCGGAGAGCTCGGCGATCGCTGCGATGTCACGGCGAAGACGATTCGCTACTACGAATCGATCGGGCTGCTCGACGAGCCGGGGCGAACGGCGAGTGGCTATCGCGACTACGGCGATGATGCGGTGGAGCGACTGCAATTCATTCGCGATGCGCAAGCGACCGGTCTCACCCTCGCCGAGATTTCGTCGGTCTTGGAGCTCAAGAGTGCTGGTGAACGGTCCTGCTCTCACACGGTTGCGCTCATCGAGGCACACATGGCTTCCATCGACGCACAGATTCAGCAGCTCACCGATACGCGACACGAGCTTTCGCTACTCGCGACCCGCGCAAACGCGCTGGACCCTGCATTGTGTACCGATCCGAACCGTTGTCAGGTGATCAGCGACCGGGTCGAAGTAGAGCACTAGCGCTTGACCTTCCAGTCGACTGGAAGGAGTACAATGGTGGTATGGCAGTCGAGAGCGCTGTGCGAACCGATCTGAATGTGGACGGAATGACATGTGCAGCGTGCGCGAACCGCATCCAACGTCGCCTCGGCAAGGTCGATGGGGTAGAGGTCGCACAGGTCAACTTCGCTACCGGCCGGGCCACTGTAACGCACTCGTCGTCGGTCGCTGAGACTGCGCTCGCAGCCGAGGTCGAGGCCTTGGGCTACGACATCATCGACGATGGTGAGGGCACCGAAGCCGAACAACTCCGAGAGGCCGACTTTCGCCGACGCCTGATCGTCGCTGCGGCCCTGACGATCCCCGCAATGTTGTTGTCGATGATCTCGAGCTTGCACTTCGACGGCGTGGAATGGGCCATTGCAGCGCTCACCACCCCGGTCATTCTGTGGTCGGGCTGGCCATTCCATCGGGCGGCATGGATGAACCTGCGCCACGGGTCGACCACCATGGACACGCTGGTCTCCATGGGCTCCCTATCTGCCCTTCTGTGGTCGGCTGTGGTGCTGATCGGCGGCGTTGGCGGTGGGCTCGTCTACTTCGAAACCGGAGCGGTCATCATCTCGCTCATCCTCTTGGGCAAGTGGTTCGAAATACGAGCCAAGCGACGCTCGGGTGACGCAATCCGTGCACTTGCTGATCTCGGAGCCAAAACAGCCCAGCTCGAAGACGGCCGCGAAATTTCGCTCGAAGACCTCGCCGTCGGAATGCGATTCGTGGTCAAGCCGGGGGAGAAGGTCGCCACCGACGGTCTCGTGGTCGAGGGGCGATCAGCGGTCGACGCATCGATGGTGAGCGGCGAACCTGTGCCCGTCGAGGTCGGGCCCGGCGATGAGTTGATCGGCGCGACGATCAACTCCAACGGTTCGCTGGTCGTCGAGGCCACCAGAGTCGGTGCAGATACCGCGCTCGCGCAGATCATCCACCTCGTCGAGCAGGCACAAGGCAGCCGTGCCGAGGTGCAGCGCCTCGCCGACCGGGTGTCGGCGGTCTTCGTTCCCATCGCAATCGCGGTCGCCGCCGCCACCCTGATCGCATGGCTGCTGTTGAGTGGCGACACCGACGCCGCGTTCACCGCCGCCGTTGCCGTGCTGATCATCGCGTGTCCGTGCGCCCTTGGCCTCGCCACACCGCTCGGCATCATGGTCGGCACCGGCCGTGGTGCGCAGCTCGGCGTGATCATCAAAGGTGGTGAGGTGCTCGAGGACACTCGGGCCATCGACGCAATCGTGGTCGACAAGACCGGCACGCTCACCGAAGCATCCATGACCGTCACCAACGTTCACGCCCCAGGCCTGTCCCAGGTCGAGCGCGACCGAGTCGTCACGCTCGCCGCCTCAGCCGAAGCGAAATCCGAACACCCAATCGCCGCCGCAATCGCCGCCCACGCCACCGAAGCTCACGACGTCGAGGCGTTTGAGAACCGGCCCGGGTCTGGCGTAATCGCCACCATCGACGGAACACAGGTGCGGGTTGGGCGCCGAACCCTGTTCGACACCGTCCCGACCGAAGTCGAGGATGCTGCCGCTAACGCAGAACAGACCGGTGCCACCGCAGTACTTGCTGGTCGCGCTGGCCTTGCCGAGCTCGTGTTCGTGGTGGCCGATCGAATCAAAGACACCTCGGCTGACGCCGTGGCTGCATTCCATGAACAGGGACTCACGGTGACGATGCTCACCGGAGACAACGCTCGCACAGCTGCGTCGGTCGCATCATCGGTCGGTATCGGAACCCGCCCCGGCGACGACGTGATTTCCGAGGTGTACCCCGACGACAAGGCCGCCGTCATCACGCGGCTCCAGGAGGCAGGACACCGAGTGGCCATGGTCGGCGACGGCATCAACGATGCCCCCGCGCTCGCCCAAGCCGACCTCGGCATCGCTGTCGGCACCGGCACCGACGTGGCCATCGAAGCATCCGATCTGACGATCGTCTCCGGTGATTTGCGGGCGGTCGCCGACGCCATCGCATTGTCCCGACGCACCCTGGCGGTGATCAAGGGCAACCTGTTCTGGGCATTTGCCTACAACACCGCCGCCATCCCACTCGCCGCCCTCGGCGTGCTCAACCCGAGAATCGCCGCCGCTGCCATGGGACTATCCTCATTGTTCGTCATCTCCAACTCTCTTCGGTTGCGCCGATTCGCTGGCTACCGATCCTCCTGAAAGGTCTCTGATGACGAGCACCTACTCTGTCCCCGGCATGAGCTGTCAACACTGCATTGATGCCATAACCGCCGAGGTATCCAAGGTCGACGGCGTCACCGACGTACACGTCGATCTCAACGCAAAGACCGTCGCCGTTGACGGGGGCGACACCGCAGCGGTGATCGCCGCAATCGACGAAGCCGGTTTCGATGTCGCTTCCTAATCTGTCGACACGAGCTCCCTCTCTAGCAGCTCCTTCACCTCGCTCTAATCGACCGATAACAATGCTGGTCTGACAGGACCGAGCAGTACCGGTGATCGTTGCCTCGTCATCACATTCGATTCGCAGTTACTCTCGTTAAATGTAGGAGTTCTTCAGTAGCGGGGGAGTTTTGTGATGTGGCGTAGAGCTTGCTTTGTTGGTTTGATTCTTTCGGTGCTCGGGTCGGTCATGGCCTTGAGCGCGGCGACTGCTGGAGCGATCTCGAATTCGACGTGCACCGTAAGCGAGTCGGGTGACGGGTACAGCGTTCGAGTCGATGCCGGAGAGGCCTTTGGAGGGGCGTCACTGAATTTCCGCGACTCCAGCTGGATCGCAACCGGTGACCCAGTGAACTCCTCCAGCACCTTTGAGATGCGAGTAAATCGTGAACCGTCGGTGGTCATCATCCGTCGAGGCGGCGAACGCGCTGACATTGCGTGCACGGCCGAGTCCGTCGACACCACACCACAATTCCGATGCTTTGCGATCGACAACGGAGGCGGAGAATTCTCGGCGTCGATCGTGTCCACCGAGCCCTTTGGTGATGCGAGTATCAACTACCGGGACACCCGATGGATTTCTACCGAGGACCCAGCAGATGATGCACTCTTCGATAACGCCTCCCGAGCGCTGCCTCGTTTGCCCACGGTGGCAATCATTCGTACCAATCGCGATTCGGTTCGATTCGATGTTCCGTGCACGGGCGATCTTTACGAGGGCGTCGACCTTCGGCAATCCGACCCGTTCAACCCCGACGACCCCCGCAACCCGAACCGCCTAGAGGTCAGAGCAGCGGTACAAGCGGTGTGGGACGGAAACATCGTGTGGGGTGAGCAATGGTTCTTCGGGTTCACGTTCCGTTTCCCACAGATCAACTACATCTCGCGAGATGGCCAAGGCTCAGTGCGACTCACCGGTGGAGACGACTACCAGATCGCTTCTTCCGAAGTTCTTTGTGACGGCCGACTACTTCGCTTCCAGGCGGAACTCACCATCGACCCTGGTCCGGCTACTGGATTCATCGATCCCGATGCCGCAGTGATGGTCATCTTGGATGCTGGCACCGAAATCACGGCGGATTGCGATGCCGGAATCATCACGACGACGAACCCATTTGGCACCGAGATCTTCAGGTTTGACCCCTAGCGTCGGCGACAGAGATAGGCCCTAGGCGGCAGACCGATCGAGGTCAGCGTCGAACTCTGACGTCTGCTCAAGCGCGGTCTCGTTGCTCTGAATAGCGCGCTTCGAGCGATACATGGCCGAGTCACTGTCTCGGAGCAGACCTGCCAGCTCGAGTAGCGGGGCGCTGGTATAGGAGATCCCCGACGCAACGGTAATGTGCACGACCTCGTCAACTGCAACGGCGATCGGTTGTTCAATCCGCTCGTTGATGTCCTGCAACAATGCCTTTACGGCGCTGGTCTCGTCCGCGAATGTGAGAACGAGAAACTCATCCCCGCCGATGCGGGCCACGACGTCGCTCGTGGGAACGGTGTCTCGGAGTCGCTGTGCGACGACACGAAGAACTTCATCTCCGCCGCTATGTCCGAACGTGTCGTTGATCGATTTGAAGTCATTCACGTCGAAATACATTGCCGAAGCTCCTGAACCGAGCGTCGTGCCATCGAGTCGCTGCACTCCTCGCCGGTTCAGCAAACCGGTGAGGGGATCGGTTGCCGCTTCCATTTCTGCGAGCGCAGCTCGTTGTGATTCGCTGAGTCGCTTTTCGATCAGCTGCTGATGCCCGCTTGTTGTCTTCCAGACTCCAGCGATCACAACGTTGCAGAAGAAGAACACAACTCCCAAGGCAATGGCGATGTGACCGACAAGAAGTGTTGTCAACGCATACGGCATAAGCAGGCTCGCCAATGCAACCCGCATCACGGTCGAGTGCACCCCGAGGGTGACAAACGATCCGGCTGCTCCGGCAAACAACGTACATCCAACGGCCAAAGTGAAGTCGAGGTTGCGCGCTGACGTGAGGTCGAAGAGCAGCGCGGAACTCAACGTTGCGTTGCACAGCGCCGTCCCGGCGTAGGTCAATAGCGGAATCCTCTTTTGGGTACCGGACCGAAATGGAAGGAAGAACGTGAAGCCGAGGATCCAGGTCGCGAGGTGGTGAACAAGAGCGAACCAAAGAAGTGCCCGATGATCAGCCGTTGGCCAGGAAACGGCAACGACCGAGACAGTTGCTCCCACGTGGCCGATGACGTACGGCCACCGATCCCGTTTGAACTGCTCCACCTGAGCACGCGTGAGTTCTGTTTTTTGATGCATGGCCCAACCCGCAGTCTTTGTTTAATCCGCGTTGTAACTATCGGTGACTGGGCACAGATGTTTAGCCACTACGCCACCTACTCTGCGGCCCCCACGAATGTCGGGGGGTCACTCCAAATTGACTTGGGCGCCGTTGAGCAGCTCGTCGAACAGCCTTTGGGTGTGGGGGCCTGTCGCATCGGGCTTTGCTATCGCTCCTCGTGAGATCAGTCGCAATAGTGCAACGTTGGGGTCATCGGGGCTGAACCTCCACCGGATATCTGCAACAAAGGCGATTTCGGCGCCGGCAGCAGCAAGAAACGGGGTGATGCGAGCGGGCAGTTCGTCTACGTCGAAGGTGCTGAGACGTTGGACGACCTCGGCAGCTGTGGCTGTTCGCGTCTCCCAAGTAGTCCTTTGGATCGTAATTGGATCTTTCTGTTGTGTAAGCATGTCTCTAGTATGTGAAGCAATGGAACAGGATTCGAGAGCCAAAGCAACGAAAATGGGTACCAATCGAGTGGTCCAATTGCTGGGCCAATGGTCCAATGGTTCTGGGGCGTTGTACCGGCAGCTCGCAGCGGCGCTCACGCTCCTGATTGACGAGGGCACCTTGCGATCGGGAGACCAACTGCCCCCTGAGCGGGCACTCGCGAGCTCGCTTTCGGTTTCGCGAGGGACTGTGGTCAAAGCCTTCGAGCTCCTCGAAGAAGACGGACGAGTGAGCAGGGTTCAGGGACGGGGCACCACGGTCAACGGGGTCACGGTGCCGAGTGCACGGAACGAGCCGTTCGTGGGGGAGCGGCTCTGGATGGCCGAAGGTGGAGCACTCGACCTACTCAAGGCAATTCCACGCATCCTGCCGGGCACTGTCGAATTGATCAACGAGATCGACCTTTCCTCCTACACCGACGACCTCGACGGTTCAGAGCCGCTGGGGTGGTGGAGGCTCCGCGAATCGATCGCCCAACTACATACCTCGCAGGGTCTACAAACGTCGCCACACCAAATAATGGTGACGACCGGGGCACAACAAGCAATCGCACTCATCGTCAACTCGATGGTTCAGCCCGGAGACGTTGTCCTCGGCGAAGACGACACGTGGCCCGGCCTCATCGACGCCGTCCGCCAGCGCGGAGCTCGATTCGAACCCGTGAAAATGGACCACGAAGGCATCATCATTGCCGATCTCGAGGCGAAGGTCGACCGCTTCCGACCGGCGCTTATCGCGCTCAACCCCCAACACCAGAACCCGACCGGTGCACGACTGCCCATCGATCGTGTTCGCGCCGTCGCGGAAATCGCGCTCCGCTACAGGATTCCCGTCCTCGAAGACCGAGTAGCCGCCGACCTTGGCTTCGATCGCCGACATCTCCCGGCGATCGACGAGTTCGATACCGGCGGCTACGGAATCACCTTGGGTTCGATCTGCAAGATTGCGTGGCCTGGACTACGTCTTGGTTGGGTTCGTGCCGACGCCCAGGTCATCAACCGTGTTCGGTCCCACAAGGCAATGCTCGACTTGTTCACTCCGGCCCTGAGCCAGTTGCTCGGATTTGAGATCATCGACCGCTACGACGACTTCGTCGTCGAACGCCTCACCGATCTGCGTCGCTCTGCCGATGTCGTCCTCGATTGGTTAGAGCGAGACTTTGACGGTTGGTCATACCTTCCGCCTCGTGGTGGCTATTCGGTCTGGGTGACGCTGCCCGGAGACGTCTCGGCGGACGCGTTTGTGCAGGCGGCCGGTCTGCAAGGCGTGCTCATTGCATCGGGCCGAAATTTCTGCCCGAACGACGCCGACTGCTCGAACATTCGAATTCCATTTACTGCCGAGCCAGAAATCCTCGACGAAGCCTTGAGCCGGCTGAGCCAAACGTGGCGGAACTTTCGAGCATTGCAAGCAGTGTGACCTCGCCGAGTCCGGCTACTTGCTCAATGCTTGGCTGAGCACACTTACATTTGTGTCCTAAATGTCGAAAGACACCTGTCTGGACAACTCTCAAGGTGTGTCGTGTATGGCAGGGCTTTACGAAACGCTTCAAAACTATGGGCGCGACTCGAGCGCGATGGAAAACTTGGCGCGCTCGTGCCAGTTGCGTGACAGCGCCCAGACCTCTGAGGCCTATATCGCAACCATCCCTTTTGTCATCGAAGGCCTGCGGACCTCCCTAGAATCCGCACCTCGCATCGATCAGCTCTTGGCCTGGACCCGAGCATTCTCGTGGTCTGAGCGAGATGATCCACGCGAGGTCATCAACACGGACAATTTGACCCTCGGGGGCGATGCCGTTGCGACAATCTTCTCGAATCGGGAGGTCGCTGCTCGCTACGCGCTCATCGAACAGACCTCCGTAGCTCCAGCGAGCGCACAGAAACTCCTCGAAATCACGAGCCTGTTGGCATTGGCATCGCTTGCAGGAGGTGCTGGTGGTGCCGTGAGTCGCATGTCGTTTGTCGCAACGATTCGGTCGGACAGGGGAAGCTCGGCGGCCAAGCACCTAGCCGCCGCCGAACTTGCAGAATCCAATTCGCTGACATCTGACGATGCGGATCCAGATGAGGGGTCGACGGCCGCCATCGCCGGTTCGGCGTCGACGACTGTCCAAGACGTGGCACCTGCGCCATTGGTTTCAACAGCGAAGCGCGGGCGCTCAACAGCTGTTTTGGTTGGAGTTGGGCTCGCATTGCTCGCGGCCGCCGTCGCCTTTGGCGCCTTGACGTTCGGAGGCGGAAGTGACGAAACAGCGTCCGCTGACGACATCGCTGTCGAGAGTCCTCCGCTTTCCGAGGATGTTCCGGTCGAGAGCCTTCCCCTTGCTGACGACGTTCCTGCCGAGACCCCTCCGACAACGATCCCGCCTACTACTACCACCCCTCCTACAACGGCCCCTCCTGTTGAAAGCGACACCGAAGCCGAGTCTGATCAGACCGTGCCACCGGTTGAAGAGGAGGCCGTCGACGACTGGCCCGGTGGGCGAGGACCAGTTCCCGAAGGCCCATCGATCCGTCGTACTCTCGAGATAGATCCCGCTGGGGGCCTCGTGCTTTCCGGTTCAGCACCTTCGTATGAGGTAGCGGTCCAGGCAATGGAGGCAGCGCAGCGGAACTTCCCGGTCAGTGGCATCGCCATTGCGAATGAACTCACGTGGCACCCTGAGGGTGCTTCCAGCGTGCGATCCGGTGACGCGGTGATTCCCGCGGCTGCAACATTTGCTTCCGGCAGCAGTGAACTCGTTGAGGAATCGCTGCCAGCATTGGATCTCGCCGTCGACATCTTGAACGCGAGTCCGAGTATCTACCTCGTCGTCGTAGGCCATACCGACGCAGTCGGCGACGCAGAACTCAACGCTTCGCTCTCAGCGGACAGGGTCGCTGCCGCTGTTGACTACCTGCTCGCCAATGGAGCAATCCCGGGTCAGATCGTGACGGCCGCAGCTGGTGAGGACGATCCGTCGGCGTCGAACGAGACGAGCGACGGCCGTCAATCGAACCGGAGGGTCGAGCTGCTCTTCAAGAACTTTCTCGCACCGTTCCCTGGAGATGATCAAGGATGACTACTCGACTATTGGCGGTCCTCGCCGTTGTGATGCTCGTCGCGGCCGCGTGTGCGTCAGCCCAAACCGAGAACCTCGGTGATAGCTCGATCACATCGGCCACATCGACTCCCGTAGCGGCCGCATCGGTGGCAGACACAGCGACCGCACCAGAAGCAGATGCACAGACGTCGGCTGACGTCTCGACCGATGAACAGTTGGCCGATGATGCTCCGGCAGCGCCGCCCGCTTCGTGGGACATTGATGCAGCGCTCGCTGCCGACCCGAACTGTTCTACCCCGGTAACCGGTGATCCGTTCCGAATCGGCTACGCCGCCGACTTCAGCGAAATCGGCGGTCCGGCGGACATCCCCGGTTCGCAAGCAGCGCTGCACATGGCGGACCTCATCAACTGTTCTGGCGGCCTCGATGGCCGTCCAATTGAGGTCATCGTGGCGGACGTTTCCGGCGAAGCTGCAACGACCCGCAGGGTCGTTCTCGATTTGCTCGATCAAGGCGTGCAGGCGCTCATCGGTCCGCCTTTCGGCGATCACGGCTTCCGTGTGCTCCAAGCAACCCAAGGCGAGGTTGCGGTGCTCTTCGCTGGCTCGACCGAACCTGCTTTGGCCGACAGCGAACTTCTGGCCTTCCTCGTGGCGTTCAATGACACGCAGGGTGCGATAGCGGCGGCCGACTTCTCGCTTTCGCAAGGGTGGGACACCGCTGTCACCTTCTCATCACCCGGTCCGTACTTTGGCTATAACCCCGCGATTTTTGACTGGTCGTATCAAGCAAGCGGTGGCAGGGTGCTGAACGATTTCGAATTTGTCCCGCTCGAGACTCAAGACTTTTCGGCGGCGATTGCCGAGATCGCCGAAGGTCCTCCAGACGTGATCTACAGCGCAATGTTCGCCTCGCAGATGGCAGCCTTGAGCGCTCAGCTAACCGACGCCGGATTGGACATCGAACTGATCCAAAGCGACGTGTTTGACCGAACCGGTGGAGTCAGCGTCCCCGGAACAGAAGGCATTTTCCACGTGACGCACGGCTTCCCGGCCGAGGGCAGCAGGCTCGTCGCGTTGGGCGAGAGCATCGTCGCTGCAACCGGAGAGCCTTCGCCATCACCGAATTTCTCGGCGCTGGCCGCTGACGCAGTCTCGGTCATCATCGAGGGTTACTACGCTGCTGGTCAGGTCGACGACCCCGTTGCAATCGGAAGGGCCATCGAGGATCTTTCCTCGGTCCAAGGCGTTACCGGTGAGCTGAGCTATGACGGAACCGGTCTGCCGGAGAAGCCAATCTTTGTCCAGCAAGTGGTGAACGGCGAATCAGTTCTGATCCAAGAAGTCGGGTAGGTCAGCTGTTCTGCGGTAGGGCGCTAGCGGTGTTGCTCGGGGTGCCTCTAGTCCTCTGCCAGTAACTCCGGCTTAGCGGCGCGCAGCTCGGCAACGAAGACCTCGGGTACTTCGAGCGCCGGAAAGTGACCGCCTCGGTCGAGCTCGTTCCAATACCTGATGTTCTGATATCGCTGCTCGACCCATCGGCGACTGGGCTTGATGATCTCCTCAGGGAACATCGAGCACCCGGTCGGCAGCTGCACTCCGTCCTCGCCGAGTTGGCCAAAGCTCTCCCAGTAGAGGCGGGCAGACGACGTCGCAGTTTCGGTGAACCAATAGAGAGAGATGTTGTCGAGCAGTTCGTCGCGCGTTACGGCGTTCTCGGGGTGTCCGTCGCAGTCGGTCCATGTGTGGAACTTCTCGACGATCCATGCGGCCTGACCTACTGGCGAATCGGCCAAGCCATACCCAACCGTTTGCGGGCGGGTGGATTGTTGCTTCGAAAAACCGGAGTCCCAGCGGTCGTAGAACGCAAGCGCCTTGAGCGCCGACCGCTCGTGTTCGGTCAGTTCTTTCATCGTTGCAGGATCCGGTGGAGCCACCGGCATGGTCGTATGGATTGCTCGACATGAGCCCCGTGCCTGAACCCCGATCTCTGTCGTGATCGCTCCACCCCAATCGCCGCCTTGTGCGATGTATTGGTCGTAACCGAGCCGAACCATCAGGGTGTCCCACATCTCGGCAATTTTCTCGACGCCGATTCCCGTCGACGTCGGGTGCTCGCTCCAGCCATAGCCGGGCAACGACGGGATCACGAGATGAAACGCATCGGCCTCGGTTCCGCCGTGCGATGTTGGATCCGTGAGCGGGGCGATGACCTTCTGGAACTCGAGAATTGAGCTCGGCCAACCGTGGCTGATGATCATCGGGGTAGCGTCGGCGTGCGGCGACCGGATGTGCTGAAAGTGCACGCCCAAACCATCCACCTCGGTCATAAAGTTCGGCTGCGCGTTCACCGCAGCCTCGCAGCGCCGCCAGTGATAGTCGTTCGCCCAGTACTCGCACAGCCCTTGCACATATGCGAGCGGGGCGCCTTGAGTCCAGTCGTCGACAAGTTCGCGGTCCGGCCAGCGGGTTGCAGCCAGACGTGTTTTGAGGTCGGCGATTGCCTCGTCACTCACCGCAATGGTGAACGGGGAGATATCCACTAACCGACGAGATCCATCTGGCCTTCGGTCAGCTGTGGCGCTGGCGGCAGGTGGAACCGGTCGAGGCCCTCTGCCCGTTGCATTTCGGCGTAGGTGTCGGTGCTGATGAACCGGTCGCTCCAGTTCGTTGTCGACGTTTGCGTCGCCAGCGCAGCTCGACGCTGGGCGATCACCTCGTCGCTGGCGGTTGACTTCGGCATCATGCACACCAGGCTTGCCGCACGGATCAACGACGGTTGGGTCGAGTCGGTGGGAGTGGCTGGCTCGATACCAGGGCTAGAGCAATGCACCGTGCGCGAATCCCAGAGCATCAGGTCTCCGGCTTCGAGGTGGGCCATGATCGGCGGCGTACTCATCAACCGGGGGTCGTCAGCGGGAAAGCGGAAGTGGTCGAGCGATTCGGGCAAGCGTCCAAGCCGCTCGCCGTATTGGGTCGGGATGTCGGCAAACCACCTATGGGAGCCAGGGATCAAAATATTGCCACCGGACGCAGGCGAGCTCGCCGTCAACGAAACCGCTCCTTGAACGCAGTGAAAGCCCGGTCGGGTAATGGGATGTTGATCGACGTGCAGCCAAGAGCCGCCACGAGTTGTTTCCCAGTCGGGGTCGATTGTGGTCGGGCGCCACAGCGCCATTCCGTCGAAGCTCACCAGCAAATCATCGTCGTCCCATATCGCAGCGAACGCTTTCTTGATCGCCGGAACCGAACGAACAAACCACTGGGCCGCACTATGGCCAATGCCCAAGGCAGGAACGATCCCGCCGGAGGTCACGATCGGCCACCGGTCGTCGCTCCACGTGCTGCTGTCGGTGCGGTCGATACCGGTGCCGAGCTGTTCGAGAAAGTCCCATGTCAGATCGAGCGTGTGTTGCGTCTCCGAAGAAGAGAGGGCATTCGCGATGACCACATACCCCTCGGACTCGAGATGGTCGAGGCTCTCCTGAGACCCAGCCTCGAGACGAGGAACGTGGGTATAGATCGGCGTGAGGTGCTGTTGATCCATGTCGTTGGTGCCGCTAATCAGCCGACGAGCGAGCGTTGGTACTCGTTCAACTGGGGAGCGGGCGGAAGGATGTATTTCGAAGGGTCGCCTTCTTTGAGCACCATCGGGAACTCATCGGCGTTGATCCAGCGATCGCTCCAGTTGGTGGTCGAGATGCGGTTCTCAACTGCGGCTCGCCGCTGTGCAATCACCTCGGGGTTACTGTGCGCCCGAGGCATCATGCACACGAGGCTGGCAACGCGGGTGAGCTCAGGTGCAGAGCGGTCGGTCGCGAGCGCGGTTTGTGGACCGGGGCTCGAGCAGTGCACGGTACGTGAGTCCCACAACATCATGTCGCCGGCTTCCATGTGTGCCATGAGAGGAGGCGTTTCCTGAAGCTGCGGGTCGTCGGCAGGGAAGCGGAAGTGATCCTGGTCCACGGGGATTGCGGCAATCCGATTCGCATATCGAGTTGGGATCTCGGCGAACCACTTATGCGACCCGGGAACCATGATGTTGCCGCCGATGTCCGACGAGGTGGCCGTGAGAGTGACTGCACCCTGCACGCACTGGCGTCCGGGGCGGCTGACGGGGTGTTGGTCGAGGTGAAGCCACGCTCCGCCACGATCTGTCGCCCAGTCGGGATCGATATCGGTCGGGCGCCATAGGGCCATTCCGTCGAAGCTGACCAGAAGGTCCTCGTCATCCCAGACCGCCGCAAATGCCTTCTTCACCTCAGGAGCTGAACGAATGAACCACTGCGCCGCACTCTGGCCGATTCCTTGGCTCGGAACGATGCCACCGTGCACGTTGATCGGCCACTGATCGTCACCCCATGTGTTGACATCGTTGCGATCGACGCCGGTGCCGAGCTTCTCGAGGTAGTCCCACGTCAGGTCGAGCGCCTCGGTGACCTCAGTTTCCGAAAGCGCATTGGCGATGACCACGTACCCCTCGGAATCGAGGTAGTCGAGGCTCTCCTGCGACCCTGCGGCAAAACGAGGGACATGAACGTACTCAGGCACTAGCTGGTTTTCTGTCATCGCTGATTCCCCTATATAGCGTTGCTATGACAGTATGCGGGAAGTTGGCCGAGTCAACAGCTCAGCGGCAAACACATCGCTTTTCCTACGACGGGTTTGGCTACGCGAGCCAGTCCTTGAGGGCGCGGTCTCCACGAGCGGGAATACGCGTGAGAACCGTTTGGTTCTCGATCACAAGCCCCCTACACGAAAGTCTGATCTCATGGCTGAGCCACTTCAGATAGACATCATCTCCGACGTTATGTGCCCATGGTGCATCATTGGTTACCGTCAGCTCGAGGAAGCCCTCGAGGCCACCGGAACCGAACACGAGATCCGGTGGCACCCGTTCGAGCTCAACCCGCAACTTCCGCCAGAGGGGCAGAGCATCACCGAGAACTTCCAGAAGAAGTACGCCTCGCCGCCGGAGAAGACGCGGGAGACGGTGCAGATGTACGCGGACATCGGCGCGGAATTGGGCTTTGAGTTCAACCTCGATGATGACTCGAAGATGTACAACTCGTTCAACCTTCACCAGTTGCTGCATTGGGCTAACCAGCAGGGGCGCAAGAACGACCTCGAAATGGCGCTGTTTAAGGCGCACTTCACCGACGGACGAGAAATGTCCGACACTGCCGTGCTCGCAGACGTAGCAGCTGAGATTGGTCTCGACCGCGCCGAAGCACTCGAAGTGCTCGAGGACCAGCGCTTTGCTTCAGCGGTGCGCGAAGAGCAGAAGTTCTGGATCGACCAGGGAATCACCGGCGTCCCGGCTGTGGTCTTTGATCGCCAGCACCTCGTCACCGGTGCCCAAGGCGTCGAGAACTTCACCAGCATCGTGAACCAGCTAACCGAAGAAAGTTCCTGACCACTCAAGGCGCGGTTTCTGGACGTAAACAACGCGCGGAATGCTCCTGTTTCGCCGTTGGTGGCAGCGTAATCGTGGGTCGTGCCGGCAAATTTCACATGTCTTAACTGGTATTGCTGGGCGTGCGGCGTGAGCGCTCCTCCGCGTCCCGATGCCGGTACGTCATCGGAGCTCTAAACGTTGATAAACGGGACCCACGCAGTGTTTGGTGAGCTCTCCGAGACGATCAGATCGACGTGCCCGCGCTCGAGAAAAACGCTGCGCCTATCACTGGTATGAACGTGTTCTTTTCGTGTTAATCGCCGCGGATTTCTCTCCGCCCTCCGAGTCGCGCTTACGTGGGAAAACTACCCAAAGTGGCGAATTGGCTACAAAAGCGAACGGAGAGAAGATGAATGTTAGGAGTTTGAGATCACGAGGGGCGAGGTTCGGCAAAGCCGGACTTGTGCTCGGGTTGGTCGCCGCAACAGTGGCGGTGGCACCTGTAGCCGTCGCTCAAGTCGATGACGACAGCGAAGCTGTGCAATTTACCTTTGAGAACCTTCAGCCAGCCGACGGGTTCTTCTTCACCGAGCCATGGGTCGGCCTGCACTCGGGAGACTTCGACCTGTTCGATCTCGGCGACCGCGCCACCCCGGGCCTTGAGTCACTCGCTGAGGGTGGCAACACCGAGCTTCTCGGTTCGGAGTTTGCTGCTCAAGGGCGCCTCCAGACGACCATCGGAAACGGTGACGTCCAGTTCATCTCCCCAGGTGAAGTCATCGAAGGCTCCATCGAGGTGCGAAACGCAGCGAACTACCGCTACGCCTCGTTCGCCTCGATGATCATCCCATCGAACGACGCGTTCTTCGGCAACGAAGACCCGTTCGCCTATGAGTTGTTCGACGCCGACGGGAACTTCAACGGCGAGGTCGTGATCGACATCTTCGCCGAAGATCTCTACGACTCGGGCACCGAAGTCAACGACGCCCAAGGCGCCGCTGGCTTCTCGCTCGGCTTCGAAGGTGATGCCGATGGCGGCACATCGACCGACGATCTTTCGTCGACCGTTGCGCCACACGAAGGATTCACCAACCTCGTTGGTCTCCGGACTGCAGCTGGCACCACCGTTGCGTCAGACATCGACGCTGGTGAACCTGTTGCTCGCATCACCATCTCCCTCGGTGACCCAATCGAGACTCAGTCGGCTGTCGGCCCAACCTTTGATGGGTTCGTCCCTGCAGCAGATGCGCCAGCAGACGGTCTTGTCGTCACGCTTCAGGATCAGAACTTTGGCCGCTACCTCGCTTCGTCAGGTTCGAACGTGAACACGGCGACTGCACCTGTGGAGTGGAACGTTGTCGAAACCGCCGATGGCTACCTGATTCAGGCTGCTAGCGGCGAGTACCTCACCGGTAACGGACCTTCCGACGATGACGCTGAAAACTACAACGTGTCCTTGGGCGATGGCTCGGGCAACGTCTTGTGGGACATCGTCGAACTCGATGACGGCACGGTTCGTCTGTACAACCTCGAGGTCAATCGTTTCGTCGATGCCGATCGTCGAAACCTGTTCAACGTTGACACCTCACGTCAGGAACGTGCTGACACCGCATGGGAGCTCACCGTCGTAGCCGGATCTACCCCGGCACCGGCACCAGATCCAGATCCAACTCCGGATCCAGACCCAGTTGACCCAGGTGAATCGGTTGGCGCCGTGTTTGTCGGAACCAACGACTTGGAAAACAACACCGTTGCAGCGTTTGCTCGTGCAGCTGACGGCACCTTGACTCCAATTGGTGAGTTCGAGACCGGTGGCCAAGGCTCGACCGACTTTGATGGTGGCGAAGGCCTTGATCCGTTGATCTCGGCCGACTCACTCGTGGTGACCGAAGACGAGCAGTTCCTGCTCACCGTCAACGCGGGAAGCAACGAAATCGTTTCCTTCCGCATCAACGACGACTTCAGCCTCACCCGCATCAGCGTCGTCGATTCCGGCGGCGTTGGACCGAACAGTGTTGCGGTAGACGACGGACTTGTCTACGTCACCAACATCGACCGTGACGGACTCGCCCTCGGCGAAGCTGGCACCTCTCGTGGCGAACCGAACGACGAAGGAAACGTCGTTGGATTCACTCTTGGTGCGGACGGCACGCTGAGCCCTACCGGTTTCAGTGCTGACTTGGACAACCGTCCTGCGAACATTGCGTTCTCAGCAGACGGCGACCGCATCATCGTGAGCTCGATCACCTCAGGTTCAGCAGCGCTCCCAGGAGCCAACGCTGAAGCTTCGATCTACAGCTTCGACGTGTTGCGCTCTGGACGTCTGCAGCTTGCGGACACCGGAACTCCAACCCTGCGAGGAAACTCAGAGGGCCGTAACTTGCCATCGGCAATCGACTTCGACATCACCGTCCAGAACGGTCGTGAGTTCGTTGTTGTAACCGAAGCACGTGAGTTCAACTCCGAAGGTGCTCCACCAGCACTTCCAGCGCTCCAAGCTGGATCGGTAACCGTCTACGAACTCGGCGCTGACTCGAGCCTGACCATCACCGAAGGCGACTTTGCCTTCACCGATGGCAACCCAGCAGCACCGAACGCATTCGGCGCTGACGGACAGCAGCTCACTGCATGCTGGATCGACTTCGGTCACGGTGACGGCGCAGACATCTTCTACGTGTCGAACGCCATCAACGCCAGCATCTCCAGCGTTCGTCTGCTCGACGATGGTTCCCTCGAGATCATCGAGACCATCGCCGCACAGGGCGTAAGCGGATTCTCGCAGCCTGGACAGACAGGTCCTGAGGTCTTCGGTGCAACCGACGGCTTCATCGACCTCGACGTCAGCCCAGACGGCGAGTACCTCTACCAGCTCGCGGGCCTCAGCGGCGAAGTTATCGTCTATGAGCTCGACGGACAGGGTGGCCTCGAACTGATCCAGGAAGTCGATGGACTTCCTGAGGTCGATACTCAGGGCCTCGTCTCTATCGGAGGCTAATTCTGTAGCAAGGGCAGCGTGATTTCACCCAGAATCGTGCCCTAGTTGCAACAAATGCCCCCGCCTCTCTTGAGAGGCGGGGGCATCTTGCGTTTTGCCGGCTCGAGATGTCATGAAGATGGATGCATGGTGAGCAATTGGAGGGGGAGGGGGCGCTGCTGGTCACCATTTGGAGTCTCGTTGGTTGGGCGACACTGCTGGCCGTTGTCGTGGCGGGAGTCCTAGCGGAGCGATCGCCTTTTCATGTCGAACGTTTCACCTACTCACCGCCACCCGTAATTCCGGACGATGAGCACGTAAGCACCGCGGAGATCCATCAATAGCCAGACGCCGGGGATTATTCGATGCTGACGCTCTAGATATCTTTCATGAGCCGTAGGCCGTCGTAGATGGCTGCGTGGATGTTGCGACCAGACACAGCATCGCCGATGCGGAAGAGCTGAAAAGAGCCGTCCTCATTGCGGACGACCGACTGGCCACCGCCGGCGATGAGCGCCCCGTAGTCGACCGCGCCGAGGTTGGTCGACTCTGGTTTCAGTTCGAAGTAAAGGTCGGCGTTCACCACGGTGCCGCGATCGGAGATTACATAGTCGACGTGGCGCGCTTCGACATGACCGCTGTGGTCGCTGCCGATCTCAACACACAACCGGTCGAGCTCTGGGCGTACTGCGAGCACCCGTTGGTTCAGAGTGATTCGCACGCTGTGCTCGTTGAACGCGCGTGCGTACGGAACATGGTTCATTCCGCCGACGTCGACGCCCAGCATGCGCTCGGGGGTGACGATCTCAAGGGTGGCGCCAGAGGTTGCGATCAGCTCGGCTGCGGTCAGTGACGAATGGGTTCCTACCTCATCGAACAGCAGCACGTCGCCGGCGGGGCGTACGTCGCCGCCGATTACGTCCCAGGACGTGTACGTCAGCTCATCGCCTTCCCCGGGGCCGCCTTCGAGGTTCGGCGAGCTCGGCAATCCACCGGTCGCAATCACTACGACGTCAGGATCGCCCGACGCAATCTCGCCTGCTTCGGCGAACGTGTCAGTTCGGACTTCTACGCCGAGTCGGGCCAGCTCGGCATCACGCCAATCGATGATTCCCAGCAGATCGCGACGTCGAGGGTTTCGCGCAGCGAGGCGAACCTGGCCACCCGTCCACGGCATTGCTTCGAGCAACAACACCGAATGCCCCCGCTCT
Organism: uncultured Acidimicrobiales bacterium; assembly: GCA_964451305.1. Taxonomy (GTDB): domain Bacteria; phylum Actinomycetota; class Acidimicrobiia; order Acidimicrobiales; family SHLQ01; genus SHLQ01. The sequence continues at coordinate 20,959 of CAYVHV010000007.1, forward strand.
GCGGCGACCCGGGCAGCTTCGAGACCACCGGGACCAGCGCCGACGACCACGACACGCTTCGAGCCGGATGTTCGCGAAATCACGTGAGGCATCGTGGCCTCCCGACTCGTCGCAGCGTTGTGCAGGCACAGCGCCTCACCCGCTTCATAGATACGGTCCAAGCAATAGGTCGCGCCGACGCACGGGCGAATCTCTGCCTCGCGTCCCTCGGTGATTTTGCGCACGATGTGTGGGTCGGCGATGTGTGCCCGGGTCATGCCGACCATGTCGAGCTTGCCCTCGACGATCGCATGTCGAGCCGTCGCAACATCATCGATCTTCGACGCGTGCAACACGGGGAGGTCGGTGGCCTCGCGGACTCGTCCTGCAAAGTCGAGGTGCGGAGCAGCGGGCATACCGTGGATCGGAATCACCTCGGTCAGGTCGACATCGCTCGCCACATAGCCACGGATCACATTGACGAAATCGATCAGGCCTTCATCCTCAAGCATCTTGACGATCTGCATGCCAGCTTCGGTGCGAATACCACCTGGCTTGGTTTCGTCGATCGCGATCCGCGTGCCGACGATGAAGTCATCACCGGTGCGTTCACGAACGGCTCTGAAGATGCTCAGCGGAATCTTCATCCGGTTCTCGAGCGAACCGCCGTACTCGTCGTCTCGAATGTTGGTGATCGGGGACCAGAACTGATCGATGAAGTGGCCATAACACTCGAGCTCGACGCCATCCATGCCACCGGCTTTCATCCGTTCAGCAGCGTCGGCGTAGTCGGAGATGATCCGTTCGAGGTCCCACTCTTCGGCCTCTTTGGGCATCGCCCGATGTGCTGGTTCGGCGAGGGGAGAGGCGGCAACGACCGGTAGCCATTCGGCTTTGCTATACGTCGTCCGGCGGCCGAGGTGAGAGAGCTGAATCATCACCGCGGTGTCGTGCTCGTGGAGCTCATCGGTCATCTCGCGAATCCACGGAACGATCGCATCGTCAAACGCGTGCAAGTTCCCAAACGCTGGTGGACTGTCGACGCTCACCGTCGCTCCGCCAGCGGTCATCGTCATTGCGACACCACCCTTGGCCTTCTCCACGTGGTAGAGCCGATAGCGCTCCTTCGGCATACCGAGCTCGCCATACGCTGGCTCGTGACTCGACGAAAAGACTCGGTTCCGCAGTTGGAGATGGCGAATGCTGAACGGTTGGAGAAGCGGATCGTTCATGGGTAGACAGTCAATCAGAGATTTCGCGGGGTCCTGATACTGGAACGGCCTAGTCTGCAACCCCGAAACACACCCACGACGACACGCAAAGGACCACGCTATGCATACCGATCATCCCGTTACCGACTACCAGACTGTTGTCATCGATGGCGTGCAGTTCATCGACGTCCGCGAACCGGACGAAGTTGCAGCGGGCACACTTCCCGGCACCGTGAACATCCCCCTCGGTACGCTTCCCGACCGACTGACAGAGTTGGACTCCGAGCGGCGCGTCGTGGTGCTCTGCCGAAGTGGCGGACGCAGCACGCAAGCGGCCGAGTTCCTCACCGCGTCCGGATTCGGCGATGTCGTGAACCTCGCAGGCGGCATGTTGGCCTGGGACGACGCCGACCAACATCGGTAAGCCTGTCAGGAAGTGTTCTGACTCTGACACTCCGTTGCGCACGAAGTTGGGCTGGGCAAGACTCAGCGAATGGGATCCCTCTCGAGCATGCGATACGAAAAGCGGCGGGTTGATGTCGGCGGTATTGAAATGGCGACCGTCGATGTAGGCGAAGGTGACCCGATCGTGTTCTTGCACGGCAACCCAACGTCGTCATTTCTGTGGCGGAACGTCATTCCACATGTCGAACATCTGGGCAGGTGCATCGCCCCTGATCTGATCGGCTTTGGCGACTCGGACAAACTCCCCGATGCCGGCCCAGGTTCGTACCGGTTCGTCGAGAACCGGGTATACCTCGATCGCCTTCTCGCATCCCTCGACGTGTCTTCCAACGTGACCTTGGTGCTTCATGATTGGGGTTCAGGGCTGGGCTTTGACTGGGCTCGCCGCCATCCCGACGCGATCGCCGGAATTGCGTACCTCGAAGCAAACGTGGTTCCTCGGTCGTGGGAACAGCTCACACCGGACGGACGTCAATTCTTCGAACGTCTTCGCACTGACGAAGGCGAGGAAATGGCGCTCGTCGACAACGTCTTCATCGAACAGGGATTACCCGGGGGAGTGATTCGCGAGCTGACGGTCGAGGAGCACGATGAGTATCGCCGACCGTTCCGCGAGCCGGGCGAGGGGCGTCGGCCGACGCTCACGTGGCCGCGGGAGATTCCCTTCGACGGCGAACCCGCTGATGTTCACCAGATCGTCTCTGACTATTCGGCTTGGCTCGCAGCGTCTGACGTTCCGAAGTTGCTCATCAACGTGAGCGATGGCGACACGCTGGTCGGCGAGCTGCTCGACATCGCACGCGGGTTCCCAAACCAAACGGAGGTTTCGGTCGTGGGTCGACACTTCGCGCAGGAAGACAGTCCAGACGAAATTGGTCGGGCATTGGTCGACTTTCTAGGAATCAGGGGAGATGGCTGCTCCTAGCTGCTCGACGGACTCTCGAACCGCTCGTCGAGCCGCGCTACGTCGCCTCAACGATCATGGCGATGCCTTGGCCGACACCGATACACATCGTCGCCATGCCATTAACGCCACCTACGAGAACTCGCATAGAGCAATCCATTCGAGGTCTTCGGTATGCACCGTCGAGACGATCCGCCGCTCGCCGTTCACCGCTGGCTCGTGAGCATTTGCGTTGTGTACCAGTCGACGAATTCGATGACACCTGCCTCATCGATGGGCGCATAGGGCCCTGGCACGAAGCTCGGCGACTGCACACCCGTCTGCACGGCTTCGATGAACGCTGCATCTTGTGCGTTCGTGATGTTCCAGACTTTGGTCAGGTTCGCCACGTCGTAGTCGACGCCTTTGACCGCACCTTCGGGCACAAGCCATGTCGTGGTGAGCTGCGTCGTCGTTGGGGAGAGCGGCATGATCCGAGCGGTCACGATGTGGTCCGCCTGAAAGTGTGACCACGACGTGGGGTAGTGGTAGAGCAACACGTCGCCAAGGTTGACGTCGGGTAGCGACCCGAACCGTTTGCTAACCGCTGGTTCACCCGTCATCGTCATTGACCGAGTGTCGCCCTTGAACGGCATGCGCATGGCACGGAACTGGTTGTCGGGCGACGCGATGTACGTGCTGGGAAGGCCATACGATTCGCCGAGCGCCACCAGACGCTCAAGAGACGCCGCATCCTCGCTCGAATGACCACCCGTGTGTAGTGGTTCCTCGGGGAAAGACACCGACAGCTCCGGATGTCCTCCCCGGCAGTGGTAGCACTCGCGATTGTTCTCCATCACGATCTTCCAATTGCCTGTCTCGACCGTCACCGACACCGCTGCGACCTGGGCCGTCTCCGGCTCGTACGGAGCCATGTACCCGTCGACCAACTCCTTCATCGGCCCAAAGCTTGGCCCGTCTTCGCCGGCCAACGATACGAACAACATGCCGGCCGTCTCCTCACACCGTGCTGTAGCGAGCCCATGAGCGTGGGGGTCGAAGTCCTCGCCGGTGGAACGAGCGTTTACGAGTGAACCATCGAGCCGGTACGACCATTGGTGGTATGGGCAAACCAAACGACGCGAATGTCCTTGGGCTTGCTGGCATATGGTCGACCCGCGATGTCGGCACACGTTGTGGAGGGCTCGCACCTGGCCGTCCTCGCCTCGCACCAGCACGATTGGGCTGTCGCCAATCGTCGTCGTGATGAAGTCGCCAACATTTGGGATCTCCGCGGCGTGCGCCACGAACAGCCATTCTCGGTACCAGATGCGCTCAAGCTCCATCCGATAGATGTCTTCGTCGAAGTAGAACCGTCCCGGCAGCATGTGCATCGACGAACGCTGCCGGAGTTCGGTTTCGACGTCATTGGCGAACGTCACGCCAGCTTCCACCGATGTGTCTTGCAACGTCCATCCCCCCCCGGATATTCAACGGCTGTGTGGATCGTACATTCGCAAAACTTGCTGGAACAACAGCGGTACGTGGCAGCGATTCGATCGTTGCGAAGATCGCACCCATCTACGTCAAATTAGGTCGCGAACCTTGATCGAAGGCCGTCTCAGTCGATGGGTCATTCTGCCTAGGGTGAGTGAAACAACGACAATGACGTCCAAGTCAACAATGCATCGCTACGCGTCCTTGTTGTGGGTCGTGGTCGTCGCGCTCGTGCTGACGTTCTCGTCATCGTTACTGCCAGCACAAGACGGCGAAGGAGAACCAACCCTCGAAGAGCTCCAAGAGGAACGCGAGCTCGCTGCTCAACAGCTCGCCGATGCTGCCGCATCGATCGACGCGGACACCGCGACCGTGGAAGAACTCGCTGCCGCGCTCGATGGGATTGGATCACTTGCGGGTATTCATCAGCTCAGACTCGACGAGGCCATCGAACGATACGACACCGCACTCGACTGGTTGAACCAAGCCGAAGCCTCCCGCGCAGAGGTTCTCGATGAGATCGAGCTCCTCCGAGATCTCGTAGGCGACCTCGCCTTGGCGGAGTTCACCGGGGAGACCGGTAAGGCCCCGTATGAGATTGCGTTGTCGACAGATCCGGGGCAATCATCTCGACTCGCTCACCTGCTCGAACTCCAGATCGGTAGTGCTGAAGACGCGGTCGATCGATTGCGGTTGTTGGAACTTCAAGCCGAAGAGCTCATCGCTGAGCGAGACGCGGCCGCATCACTCGCCGAACAGAGCCTCACCGACATGCAAAATCGTTCGGGCGCACTGGTTGCCGCGATCGATCAGCAAGAGCAACTGCTTCAGTCAGCCGAGTCACGACTCGCGGCGAGTGAATCCGAGGCTCAGGCCGCCGCAGATCTGATCGAGGAAACAGAATCGCTCATCGAAGAAGCCGAACAGCGTCTCGCCGAGAGGATTCGGGCACTTGGGGCACCGGCGCCCGTCGACCGCGCTGACATCGTGACAATCTCGTTCTTCGATGGCACAGCGACGAATCCGTTCTTCCAGATTCAGGTTCACAAGGACATCGAAGAACAAACTCGGGGACTGTACGAACTTGCCTTCTCCCAGGGGATCAATCTCGGTGGCTGGGGTTACCGGGGCACGGAGCGTCAGATCGAGCTACGACGAGCGCACTGTGGAAGTAGCAACTACGACATCTGGCTGAAGCCATCTGGCCAGTGCTCCCCTCCAACGGCTCGGCCCGGCTTCTCAAAGCATGAACAGGGTCGAGCTATCGACTTCCAATGGAATGGCGGCAGCATCGGTCCTCGATCGGGTACACCATTCCGATGGCTGGCTGCGAACGCGCCCCAGTTCGGATTTGTGAATCTGCCGTCGGAGCCGTGGCACTGGAGCGACGGCACCGCAACCACCTTCGATCCAACCGTGCCGATCCCCGATTTCCCAGACGACACCGTTCCTGAGGTCGAACCCGACGCGGAGACCGCCGAGCTTCTCAACGAGTCGCTCGACGACGCCGACATCGACGTCGGTGAGGAAGTCGCTGTCGACGTTGGATCAGAACCCGAGGAGCTCGGTGAGTCTGAACCCGGTGAAGATGGCGCCAGCGACGATGAGGTTGACGAGGATGGTGACGAAGTCGAAGGTGACGTTGCAACGCCATCTGAATCTGAGGAGTCTGAATCTGACGAGTCGGGATCCGGCGAGACACGTCCGCCTGAAGCGCTCGCCTCCGTCGGTGACAGCGGCGGCGACGCACCGGCAGGCACAGAGTCGGCCAACGACACTGGACCCACCGGCGGATCAGCCGAACCGAACGAGACCGGCGCAGCCGAAGCGGCTAATTCGAACGAGCAGGTCTCAAACCCCGAGGCTTCAGCCGGCGGCTAGAGAAGTATCACTCGCCTGGAGGAGGCCCACCTGGACCCCCACCCTCGGCACCGCCAGGAGGTGGGCCTGCCTGGCCTCCGCCGTCCGCCTCTCCGAATGAATCGTCGGGGGTGCCTTGGAGGCACTTGATGACCCATGGAAAGGTATCCGTCACGTAGTAGCCGTACTGGCCATCGACGGTCATGCCGTTGCATTCATCGAGATCGCCGTTGCCGGTGAACTCCCAATCGTCGTTGTATTCGCCCGTGTACTCGCCGCCAGGGTTCGTGTCGGTGCGTTCACCGCGGCTGCCTTCTTTGAGCTCATAACCAGAGATCGCCTGTCGAACCTCGCCCGTCTCTGGGTCGAGGAAGTAGCTGCCGTAGACAGGGAAGCCGTCGGCGGCAAAGCCAATGACGGGTGACCCAGTAGGTCCTGGGTTGTCGTCGAACATTGCCTCGGGACCACCGTGATAGTGGTATAGGCCGCCGGGCTGGGTGTGTCCGTTGTGAAGGTCAGCTCCAAACTTCGACTCGGTCCCGAGCGGATCGAGCAACCAGTCATCATCAGAAGCACAACCGATACCCACGTTGCCGTCCTCGCCTGCATCTTCACTAAACGGCCGGTAACAGCCAGCGGAAAGGATGTCAGCTCGCACGCCGTTCAAGAAGATCGCGTTCTTCAACGTTTGGGTGATGAAGGTTGGCTCATCGGCGAACTCCGGCGTTCGAGACACGATCGAAATGGACTCGGTCTCAGAGATCGTAGCGCCTTCGGTTCCGCCGGCGAATGCGGCAGTGTCATCGTTGAACTCGTGATTTGGGACGCTATTCGAGACGATTGTGCACTCGCTCTCATCAGCGGTGATCGTGACAGTCGACTCGAAGATCAGGTCATTCTGCAGGTCGAGGGACTCCGATGTGTACGTGCCGACGTAGTCAGCGCAATCGGCGCTTCGATTCGTGAAGATCGCGCCACTGATGTCGATCGCATCGACATCGATGTGGTCGCCATTTTCATCGTGCTCGTGATCATCGGCGTGGTCGTCGGCTTCGGCGGTGTCGTCTACGTCATCGACCGGAACTGACGTCTCGTCCAACGATGGAGAGTCAGTGGCTACTGCCTCCGGCTCGACCGTCGATGCGGCGTCATTCGTCGTCGATCCGCAGGCTGCACCGAGCAGCGCTACCGAAACACAAATCGTGCTTGCATGCCACCAACGGCGCTCTGAAAGGAGAGGTAATTTCAACATGGCCTCAACCTAGAACTCGACCCTGTGAGGAGACTACGAGGACATTGTGAATCGTCTGTGAAGGTCGTCGCACGAGCCGTGTTGCATCGTTGCATGGTCGAATTAAGGTGTCGACCATGGCTGTTCTTGCAATCGACGCTGGTACTACCGGAGTTCGTTCAATGGCATTTAGTGATGCCGGAACGATTCTTGCATCCTCCTACCAGGAATTCCCCCAGTACTTCCCTGAACCGGGTTGGGTCGAGCACGACATCGACGAGATATGGACCGCGGTCCGAAAAACCATGGCCGACGTGGCAGAAGCGCTCGACGAACCCATCGCCACGATCGGCATCACCAACCAACGCGAGACCGTGGTTGTCTGGGACAAATCGACGGGTGAGGCGCTTCACCGCGCCCTCGTCTGGCAGGACAGGCGCACATCGAAACGGATCCACGAACTCGACGAGCAAGGACACCTCGCTCTCGTTCGTGGAACGACGGGCCTCGTCCTCGATCCGTACTTCTCGGCGAGCAAACTCGAATGGCTCATACGTGGCGGTCACATCACCGTCGATGCAAACACGGCGTTCGGCACGGTCGATAGCTGGCTGTTGTGGAAACTCACCGGTGGCGATGTCCATCTGACAGACACCACGAACGCGAGCCGGACGCTGCTCTTCGACATCGATGAGATGGCCTGGGCCGATGATTTGCTCGAGCTATTTGGAGTCCCCGCATCGGTCCTTCCCGAGGTTCGGCCATCGTCGGCACGCTTCGGCGTGACCGCATTGGACCTACCCGTGCCCGCGGGTATCCCGATCTCGGGTGTTGCGGGCGACCAACAGTCATCGCTTTTCGGTCAGGCATGTTTCGAACCGGGGATGGCCAAAAACACCTATGGAACTGGTTCATTTATCTTGATGAACGTCGGTTCGGACTTACCCCAGCCCGTCGACGGTCTGCTCTCCACGGTCGGGTGGACACTCGGCGATGGTTCGACGACGTACGCGCTCGAAGGCGCGGTCTTTGTCGCTGGCGCAGCGATTCAGTGGCTCCGCGACGGGCTCGGGATCATCGATGAGGCATCGGAGGTCGGTCCGCTCGCGGCATCTGTCGACAGTTCCGACGATGTCTTCATCGTCCCCGCCTTCGCAGGGTTGGGGAGTCCGTGGTGGGATGCCGATGCTCGGGGAACGATCGTTGGTCTCACTCGCGGAACGACGCGAGCCCACATCGCCCGAGCAACCGTCGAAGCGATTGCTCTTCAAACCCGCGATGTGATCGACGCGATGGCCGATGCCGGTGGAGTGAACGTGGACAACCTTCGCGTCGATGGTGGAGCATCCGCGATGGAGCTCCTCCTACAAATTCAAGCCGACCAGCTCGGCGTTTCCGTCCATCGTTCGACGATCGGCGAAACCACGGCACTCGGTGCGGCATACCTCGCCGGTCTGGCCGAAGGGGTTTGGGCGAACATGTCGGAAATCGCCGAAGCATGGACCTCGGATCTCTCCGTCACGGCGAGTACCGACCGCGGCCCTGTCGATGTGCTGCATGGCCGATGGTTGCAAGCGCTCGATCGCAGTAAGGGTTGGGTTAGCTAGGCGTCCGTCGGCGGCGACATCTACTTCGCCTCCGACCAGCGCGTGATGATCTGGGTATCGGTGACGAATCGAACCTCCGGTTCGGGAGACCAATAGTGCGCGGCTTCATGCACGGCGTTGGTAACCATGAGCGCAGCCTCGTCTGCTCGATCCTCTGGCACATGGACGAGCAGCTCGTCGTGTAGGCAGAGCACGACCTCGGCACCGAGCGGTCGAGCGTGACGTCGGACGGTAATTGCCCACACCTTGAAGAACTCCGCTGCAGCGCCTTGGATCAGCGCATTGCGGGCGTACCGACCTCGTGCAGCCGCGACCGAAACTGCCCGGTCAAGATTGCCGTCCTGGCCGTGATCAGATGACATGTGAACCCGCCGGCCGCCGCTCGTAAAGATGTCGACGGATCGCCGTCCTGACTCCGCTGCATCTTCGAGCAACGACATCGCTGTCGGATAGTTCTTTTGGAGACCGGCGAGGGCGCCTGCAGATTCGCCGGTTGTGGCGCCATACATCGCTCCGAGCACCGCAAGTTTCGCCAGGTCTCGGGTGATTCCGAGTCGTTGGGCGATGGGGGAGTAGAGGTCATCACCCTGGGTCGCCTCGATCAGCGCCCGATCTCCTGACACCGCTGCGAGAACCCGTGGTTCGATCTGGCCGAGGTCGGCGCGAACAAAGCGATATCCGTCCTCGGCAGAAACGACCGATCGCATCGTCAGAGGAAGGTTGTGGAGACCCGCCGACGCAGTCATGCGACCCGCCGCACCATCGGAACTCGACCACGAACCGCGAAGTCGCCCGCCATTGACATGCTCATCCAGCCACCGGTACCCGTAGGTGGTGGCGATCCGTTCGGCCTTCCTCCAGGTGAGCAACGCGTCGATGAAGGGCTCGGTCTCACGGAGCTGCTCGAGCCGCCACGCTCTCGTGTCGGGAAGGTCGAAGCCAACCAGTTCGAGCATGCGCTTGACGTCGGAGGGATTGCGAAGGTTCACCTCGCGTCGCGGTTCGAGGAGGTCGAGCACGACCGCGTCGCGTCTCGCTCGAATCTCTTGCTCATGGGACCACGATGATGGCCGAGGGCCGGCGGACTCCACAATCAGGTCGTGGGCTGCTGCCTCGTCTATCGGGAGACCGGCTGAAGAGATCTCAGCGCACAAGAGCGCGGCGGCCGACTCGGAGCGAGCGGTGGCGCGAACACGAGCGGGATTGGGTCGGGCATCGATCAGCTGGTCCTGTCGTCGAGCAGTGTCGAGCGCGAGCGACGCCCACTCCGCAAGCCGGTCAGTTGATCGTGCGAAACCACCGTCGATCCACTCTGGCCGCAGGTGTCCATCGGGCATCACCGCCTCGGTCTGGTCGCCCTCCTCAACCGCAGCATCCAACAGCCCGAGCTGGCCCATCTTCGGAAGCGTGTCGAGTGGTAGGCCGTGCAGCGACGCCCAGGCTTCACCAATGGAGGTTCTCCACCCGCCGGCGAGCAATCGATGGACGGCTAGAATGTCCCAACAGCGATCGATCCCGATGCCCGCGCTCGCAATGAGTGTGGTGGTTTCTTCGCCCCACCACACCCAGCGGGGTCCGTTCGAGTCGACCAGTTCAGTCAGCTGGTGGAGCGGGTCGTCGGTCTCGATTGCCCAACGGTGCGAGCCCCGGGCCAATCCCAGCCCAATTCCGGGCGAGATCGCCACGCCGACGAGATCATCTCGGGCTAGATCGATCGGCCGATTCACAGAAGGTGTCTACTAGTTCTGATCCGACAGCGCTAGTGGTGCCATACTGGGGCATGGACATTGATTTCTGGGTGGATCCTATTTGACCATGGTGTTGGGTGACGGCCCGTTGGGTCGTCGAAGAGGTAGCCCCGAAGCGCGATCTGAACATCACGTGGCAGCCGATCAGCCTGCTACTCAAGAACCAGATGGACGAGAGCGACGAGCCTTATCCTCGCTACCTCAGAACGCACCGAATGCTCCGGGTAATGGAGTCGGTGCGTGCTGCCGAGGGCGATGAGCCGATCGGCGATCTCTACTGGGAGTACGGACGGCGAGTTCACCACGACAAGGATCGTGACTTCGATGTTTCCGAAGCACTCGCTGCGGTTGGACTTGATACGTCGCACGCGAGCGCAGCCGATGACGAGTCATGGGACGCGAAGATCCTCGAACGCCAAGCCGTTGGCATCGAACTCGCGGGCGAGGACATCGGCACACCGATCATTGCATTCGACGACAAGAACGGCGATCGAAAGGCGTACTTCGGTCCGGTGATTACTCGAGTACCGCCCGGAGATGAAGCCGTGGAGATGTGGGACGCCCTAATGACGTTGATGAACGTCAATGGTTTCTGGGAACTCAAGCGAACCCGAACCGAGCGGCCGGAGTTCGGCGAGCGCCCGTAGTCGGCGACGCCGGCGGGCTCGGAACTACGCGTCCGAACCGCTCACCGCAAGTTCGACCCGATTCCGACCCAAACGCTTGGCGTCGTAAAGTGCAGCGTCAGAGCGTCGGAACCAGCTTCGGGCTGACTCTCCATGGCGATACATCGAGACTCCAAACGACATGGTGACCTCGACCTCGCCAGGCTGCGAGATCGCGATTCGGTCCCTGATCGACTCTGTCATGCCTTGGGCGAGCTCTGGAGATACCCCAACCATGATGAGAGCAAACTCCTCACCACCGATACGAAAGGCGGTGTCATCGCTTCGGAATGCGGCTTCGAGCTCTCGGGCGACCTCTTGAAGCACGCGGTCGCCGCCATAGTGGCCGCGCTCATCGTTGATCTTCTTGAAATGGTCGATGTCGCCGAGCACTAACGCCGCGGTTGTGTTGGTCTCGGTCAAGCTCTCTTCGAGCTCGGTGAGCGTGGCCTCGAACAAACGTCGGTTACCCAACCGGGTAAGGCCATCGATACTGGCGGCCTGTCTGTAGTGAAGGTCAGAGTTCATGAGTTCCACCGACAAGACCCGGATGATGAGGATCAAGCAGAGAAACGTTCCGAAGCGGAAGAACGACTCATAGTCGACCGACTTCGCTGGGCCCAACGCGGTGAGCGTCGAGGCGGCGATCAAGAACATGAAGCTGTGACGGAGACTGCGCCCGGTGAACAGGACGGGGAAGAGCACGGCGAACGACGCGAGGAATGGAAAGAACGGTGAGCTGGCGCCTCCGGTGAAGAAGATCGCAACACCGAACATCGCAACGCTCGTGTACTGGTCGGCGACGTAAATGAACTCGGCGTCGTGGCCTTTGGAGACAAGTTTTCGGGCCATGGCGGCCTTCAAGGCATCGACGATCGGAGGTAATCCAGCCCACCAGCCGTAGAACGGTATCGCTGCGAGCATCAACAGACCCGAAGCGGCGTACAGCGGTACCAATGCCGGATACATACGATCCGACATCTCCACGACGCGACTCGTCGCCCTGTGCCCAACCTCATTTTCCCGCTCCATATGCTTCACCATCGGCAGGCGGTACAGAGATCTGAGCGCCGATGTTATGTGCGGCTACCTCGCCGCCTCGCGTTCGCTCCACGTGGTGATAACGCCTGCACGAGACGCGATCACCTTTGGGACTGCACGACTGCAATGGCGGGACCACAAACCAAGCGTGTTGGCCCCGGTTCCAGAAATGACGAGCCAGTCACCCTCGGAAAGCTCGGGTAATTCGAGATCTCGTTGAAGGACATCGCCAGCAAAACAGAGCGGACCGACCACGTCATAGGTCTGTGTCGCCTCACCGGGGTCGTTGGACGTAACGACTCGTCCATCAGGCTTTACGACTGCGAAGCCGTATGTCACGGGGCCCGAGCTGTTGTAGATATCGCGCATGAAGTAGTCAGCGCCGAGATGCACGAACGCCATTGGCACCGAGCGCGCTTCGATACTCTCGACTCGGGTAGCTGCCCATCCGGCTGCGGAGTGCACCCATTGACCGAACTCGGTGCGTACGTCGTAGGTGAACAGGTCGCTGTGATCTGACTGCAGCCGTTGGCCGTACTGCGACATCAGGGCATCGCTGTCGGCTTCGGTACGCAATCCGCCACCAATGTCGAGCGTGGTTATCCGGCGATCGTCATCACGTTCAGCTCGCGCCGTGTCGACCGCGTCCGCGATGTCGAGGAGGCGACCGACCGCTTCGACATGGGCATCACAGGTTGGGACCTGGCTTCCAATGTGCATGTGGAGCGCAGTGACCCCGGCGTCCACGCATGCCGCAATAATGTTGGACCGATCGCTCACCGGAACGCCAAACTTGCTTCGTTCGGCGCTTACGTCGAACTCGAGTGGTGCGCCGGTGGCGACTTCTGGGTTGATCCGTAGTCCAACCTGAAACGCTGGGGACTCGGGATAGCGATGTAGTTCTGCGATGGAGTTCGCATTGAGCAGCGCTCCGGGAAGGTTGATCTGGCACCAGGAAATCTCGGCGCGGGTCTTGACGGGCGAGTCGAAGATCAGGTCCCGCGGAGCGGCCCCTGTCTGCAACGCCAAGCGCACCTCTTCAATCGATGCTGCCTCGAGTCCGAAACCACGAGCTGTAAGATGCGCGAGCATCTTTGGGTGCGGCATGGTTTTGATAGCGATCGAATGGCGTACCGAAGACGGAAACGATGCTCGGAGCGACTCGAGCTGTGCATCGAGCACATCGAGTTCGACACCGATGAGCGCCGTGTCGTCTTCGCCGAGGTCGACAAGAGCGGTAGCGAGCGATGTCGCAGCGAGCCGTGTCAGAGGCTCACGGCGAGCATTCATGCGAGTCGCTCGGCGTATTCGGCGATGATTTCCACGAGTCGTTCGTCGTCATCCATGAACAGGTCACCTCGGCGAAGCATCCAGCGAATCGTCGGCGCCCCGATCGCAAAACGAATAAACGAGCGGTCGCCGTAGCGGACGGGTTGGCCAAAGAAGACGCGGCGAGCGCCGTCGCTGAGCCCGTCGTACTCGGTTGTGATCACGTCACGATAGAGCTGGAGAAGTTCGTCGTGAGAGAGTTCTCGACCGCCGGCGAGCACCTGTGTCGAGATGATCGAGTCGTTCGTCATGTGTTGGTCCGGCATCAACCGGAAGTTCGGATGTCCATCGATGATGTTCGACAGCTCGGTGTTCCATTTGAGGATCAGCGCATTGGTGACATCGAATGGCCAGCTGGCGTAGCTCTCCATCTCGTCGAGGGCGATCTGCCACCGCAGCCGCAGGCCGCGATTTTCTTCCAAAGGCAGGTGTTGGCGCACGTTGTCGAGTGCCCAGGGCACATCGTGTGCGCTGAAGATCTGTCCGAACGGAGCGACGGAGTCACCGTTGGTTTCAGCAGCGCGAAGGCGTTCGGTTATCGTGCGCGGAACGAGCAGTGCTCCACAGAATGGGGGAGTCTGAAAGAACTTGCTTCCTGTAAGCATCACGGTGGCGCCGCGATCGAGCAGGTCGTGCAAGAGCGCAGGATCTACCCGCATCTGGCAGAGATCAACAACCCACATGACGTGGTCGCCGTAATCGTCGATGACGTCGAGGTCGTCCTTGATACCGGACTTTGAACCAAAGACGAGGCTACCGACGATGGCAGCATCAGGGTTGTCCTCGATGAGTTGCACGATCTGGTCGCGTCGGTCGAGAACGTTGCCAGCTTCATCTCGTGCATCGAGCTCGATAACCGTTGGTTCGGGCATCGTTGGATCTATTGGTGTTCCCTGTCCGATCGCTTGGCCGAATTGGTTTTGTCGACCGAACAATCGCGCTGCGGCTGCGTCTCGCGATCCGCTGCCGAGCTCTTCGGGGCATGAGATAATCTGGATGATCTCTTTGCCTGGGTGGAGAAGGCGCTGGAACAGTGTCGGGAAGTAGGCGAGGTCGGTGCCCGATGGGCCGAAGAAGACATCGAGCGGGTCGTTGTGCGCCGAACTCAACAGGTTCTTCAGCCGAAATGTTTGTTCCTCGACCAGCGTCGCGTAATTGAGCGTGTCGTAGCGTTCGAGAAACTCGGCTGCGACGTCGCGGGACCGGCCGTTGAGCATGCCCGCGGTGCAGCTTCCACGGTTGAAGACCTCACGACTGTCGACCGGGTTGAGGTAGTAGCGGTTGAGACCCGTTGTCTCATCGAGTTCAGTGCGTTCATCGCCGCCAGCGGTAAGCGCTTCAAGCAGTTGCGAATCATCGACGTTGGTCAACGTCTGGATAGTCGATCTCTCGTCTGGGTTGCTCACATGTTCTTTCTGGGGGCAGTGACGCAGTCAACGACCCGGTGTCTCGCTGCCCGCAGGACCACGAACTCGCCGTGTTGCGCCAAGACGTAGGTTAGCGCCCCAATCGCTGGTCGAACTTCGCTGAAGCTGTTCGTTACCAGTGTCACCCCATCACAAACATGTCGAGCGCAGCTGCCTGCTGCGGAGCTAGCGTCTCTCTATGGAGTACGACGACCTTATGCGCTCAGCGCTCGCCGAAGCAGAACGTGCAATTCCTCATGGGGATGTGCCCGTTGGGGCCCTCGTCGTGGTCGACGGCGAGGTCATTGCATCGCGCCACAACGAACGAGAGCTCACCGGCGACCCAACGGCGCACGCCGAGGTCCTCGCTATGAGAGACGCGTGCGCAAAACTCGGGACGTGGCGGCTCGACAACGCAACGCTCATCAGCACGCTCGAACCGTGTGCGATGTGCGCAGGTGCGGCGGTTAACGCCAGAGTGCACACGGTCGTCTTTGGAGCACCGGACCTCGAGGCGGGAGCGGTCGGCTCGGTCTACAACCTCGGCGTTGACTCCCGGCTACGACACACCTTTGAGATAGAGCACAACGTCCTCGGAGACGAATGCACGCAGACGCTCAAGGCGTTCTTCGCCGGCCTACGGGGGTGGTAAGTGCAAGTGGCGATCGCTCGTCGTCGAATGAAGCCGGGCGATACAGTCGTGGGCGCACGTCCTCTCAACGCAACGAAGTTAAGGAGTTGGCCAACCGATGAACGTTCGAATCGAAAGTGACACGATCGGTGACATAGAAGTGCCCGACGAGCGCTACTGGGGAGCACAAACCCAACGCAGTCTCCAGAACTTCGATATCGGCGGCCAGACCATGCCTATCGAACTCATCCGAGCATTCGCACATCTGAAGAAGGCCGCAGCGCAGGTCAACACCGACCTCACCGACTTCGACAAAGAGAAAGCCGATGCCATCGCCAAGGTCTGCGATGAGATCTTGGAAGGCACGCACGACGACGAATTTCCGCTCGTGGTGTGGCAGACCGGTTCGGGCACGCAGAGCAACATGAATGTCAACGAGGTCGTTGCGAACCGCGCTACCGAACTGCTCGGCGGCGACTTCAGGACCGAGAAACTCGTCAAGGCGAACGACGACGTCAACAAGAGCCAGAGCTCAAACGACACCTTCCCGACGGCGATGCACATCGCCAC
Organism: uncultured Acidimicrobiales bacterium; assembly: GCA_964451305.1. Classification (GTDB taxonomy): domain Bacteria; phylum Actinomycetota; class Acidimicrobiia; order Acidimicrobiales; family SHLQ01; genus SHLQ01. Next base: position 37,082 of record CAYVHV010000007.1, read on the forward strand.
CTACGAAGCTGTCGTCAACGAGATGTTGCCCAACGTTCAGATCCTTCACGACACCCTTGCTGCGAAGTCCGCAGCCTTCTCGAAGATCATCAAGACCGGCCGAACCCATTTGATGGATGCAACGCCCATCACCCTCGGTCAAGAGTTCAGCGGCTACGCGATGCAGCTGCAGCGCGGCATGGAAGCCGTGAACGACAGCCTCGTTCGTCTTCGTGAGCTCGCGCTCGGCGGGACAGCGGTCGGCACCGGCTTGAATACCCCAGATGGCTATGACGAAGCGGTCGCCGCGCGAATTGCCGAGCTGACCGGCCACCCCTTCGTTACCGCCGAGAACAAGTTCGAAGCCTTGAGTGCCCACGATGCAATGGTCGAGATGAGCGGCTCGCTCAAGCGACTTGCGGTCAGCCTCATGCACATTGCCAACAATGTCCGCATGCTCGCGAGCGGGCCGAGGACATCGATCGGCGAAATCACTATTCCGGCGAACGAACCAGGCAGTTCGATCATGCCCGGAAAGGTCAACCCAACGCAGTGTGAAGCGCTCAGCATGGTCTGCGTTCAAGTGATCGGCAACGACGCCGCGGTGGCCGTTGCCGGCAGTCAAGGCCACTACCAGTTGAATGTGTTTAAGCCTGTCATTGCCTACAACGTGCTCCACAGCACTCGCCTGATCGGCGACGCATGTAGGAGCTTCAACGACCACCTTGCGATCGGTATCGAACCCAACCAGGAACGGATCGACGAATTGTTGGGCAAGAGCCTCATGCTCGTGACCGCACTCAACGGCACGATTGGGTACTACAAAGCTGCCGAGATCGCACAAGCCGCGCACGCCAACGGCACGACGCTTCGCGAAGAGGCGCTCGCCCTCGGGTACCTCACCGCCGAGCAGTTCGACGAGATCGTCGTTCCAGCAAAGATGGTCGGCAAGCTCGACTGAGACCCAAGCGATGATCAGCAGCGACGTTCGTTCGATCCGGCTAGGTCAGGACGTGCTGGGTCGACGAGCCGATCTCGGTACAGGACGCGACGACCTCGCCGTCGTCGAGCGCAAGAGCGGAATGGGTGATGGGATCTTCCCCGCCTACCACGCGGCGTTCCGATGCACGGAAAAGCCATTGTGTATCGAGATCGCGCACCATCGGTGACACCGTCAGTTCAGCAACCCGTGTGTGCGGAAGCGGTGTGGACATATCCACCGGTAGCCCATGGAGTGCCGCATCCACCTGGTCGAGAACCTGGGGCCCGGCCCATGCATCGAGTGCAGTGAGGGCGCTCCAACTCTTCGCGTCGGGGCGGAGCGAGTGAACCCACGCGTCAGCGCGTCCCTTTTCGGCGTTGAACAATGGGATGGGGCGAACGCTGTATTGCTGGGCTGCGCCAGGGCTGTTTCCTGCAAAGTCTGGAATGTCGTCGGGCCGGACTGCTGGAATGGGGCACGAGTTCCGTGGCGGGACTGGCGAAGTCGATGCGGTCAAGGTTGCGTGTCCAGCTTCGCCGTCGAGAGTCGCAGAGATACCTTCGGGCGTGGTCTCGCACGTGAGTGCATATCGTCCGGCCTTCATCGGCCGTGGAGTCTCGATCCGGAGCTGAAGCGAGTCGGGCGATGCGATGGGTAGCCGGAGGGCTTTGCAAATCGTTGCGGTGAGAAAGCTCAGTGTTCCGGTCGGAACGGTGCCACCGATGAGCCAGTACTGAGAGATATCGATGAAACCGTCCACAAGTGCGACTATACGAGGTAAACATAGACCTACCGGACGTGTCTCCTATCACAGAGCACCTTTCGGCAACGCGAGAACGTACGTAGTGGTCCTTGTGGGGTTGCTACAGGTCGTTGAGGAAGATTCGCAATGGGCCCCGCAGATTCCCAATGACGAGATCGTTGTAGCCGCTTCCGGTCAGGTCGACGGCGAGCGGCTTGTAGCCGAAGTGGTAGTTCTCGACTCCGCTGGCGTGCTCGGCACGTACGAATACCCCGTCGACTCCTTGCAACAAGAACTTGCCGGCGGTTGGGAATTTCTCATGGAGATGCATGGGGTACGCCAAGTAGTTCTCGGTGATGACCATGTCCACACGCCCGTTGTTGGTGAAGTCAGCAAAGATCGATCCCCACGCAAAGGCTTGGGTGACGGTGCCGGTTTCTTTGGTCGCGTCGGTGAACTGGTAGTTGCCTTCGTTGCGGAAAAGGCGCGATGCCAGGTCGCTCTTTTGGTCCTTGCGCAGGTCGCCACGGGCCAAGTGTTCGGGAACGGACTTTCCCGAGTTCGCGAGGAAGAAATCGGGGAGGCCGCTCCCGTTGGTGTCGCCCACGGCGAGTCCCATCCAGAATCCGTACTCGCCTGGAAGGTGTTTCTCGGTGAACGTGCCGTCGCCGTTGTTGCCCCACATTCGTGGACGATCGGTGTTGAGCGCAACAACAACGTCGGGGTAGCCATCTCCGGTGAAGTCGGTGAGCGTGGCGTCAAAGCAATTCTGTCGTAGAGACAAACCAGCGGCCTCGGTCGACTCGACGAACGTGCCATCGCCCTGGTTGATGTAGAAGGCGTTGTCGACACTGACCTCGGGGTCGTTATACACGATCGGTGTCATCAACTTTGGCTTGATGAAGGTGCTGACATAGAGGTCGAGGTGTCCCGACTTCCGAGTATCGGCGAGGTTCATGCTCAGAGCGAGCGAACGTTCGGGGTCGGGGAGCTCGATATCGAGTCTCGTTTCCGTGTAGCTGTGAGACTCGGGGGAGCGGGAGTACAAGTAGATCCCGCTCTCCATACCGATGAGAATCTCGTCCTCGCCATCGTTATCGATATCGCCGATCGCAATGCCGTAGGCGGCCTGATCGAGCGGGCCTTCTAGGCCGTACTCGCCCGCGATATCTTTCGCCTTGCCATCCTCGATCGTGATCAGCGCGTTGTGTTGACCGAGCCCGCCTGTGACGAGGACGGCGTTCGTTCCGTTCCGGGAGACATCGAGGGCTTTGACATCGAGCGCAGGGAAACTGTCGTGAACGTCTTCGAGAAGGTGCTCGAAATCATTGGCGAGCTCGGTGAAGGTCGGTACGACGTTGCCCTCCTGAGCGGCGAACTCTTTAATGATCTTCTCACGTCGATGCTTGCCCGGAGTTGGGATCGACGCAGCGAACGGTGCACCGCTGTCTTTGGGGTCTTCGCTGCTCATCGCATACTCCTCGGTTGTGTTCCGCGGTCATCGTGGCCGAGGTCGTTCATAAAGACCCGCACCGGGCCGTTCAAATTCCCTATGACGAGATCGTTGACCCAACAGTGCTCTGCAAACTAGTGGACGCATCTTTGGCCACGCCAGCGTGATGTGAGAGCGCCCGCAATTCGTAACACTCACGCAGCGATGCACTGGCTACAGTCAGTGGGGTCGATGGGCGCCATGGGAGCCGTACTCTCATCAGGCTCACGGCGGGCAGTATCGGACGACCACGATGCGTTCGAGGTTGGGTAGCGAAAGGTCAGCGCGTTGTCAGAACATGAAATTCTTGTCGGACTCGGCATCGTCATTGTCTTTGGCGTCGCCGCACAAGTCGTCGCTAACCTTCTAAAACTACCCGCAGTCCTATTGCTGCTCGTTGCGGGCTTCGTCGCCGGCCCAGCCACCGGGCTGCTCGACCCAGACGAGCTCTTTGGCGACCTGCTCTTTCCCGGTGTGGCTCTCGCTGTTGGCATGCTGCTCTTCGACGGCGGTTTACAACTCCGTTTCCGTGAGATCCAGATGTTTGATGGAGTGGTCTTTCGCCTCGTCACTGTGGGAGTGGTCATCACGTGGCTCGTCGGTGCGGTCACGGTCGGACTCGTGACCGATCTCGACCTGCGAACGTCACTGCTCGCCGGAGCCATCCTGATCGTGTCGGGCCCGACGGTGGTCATCCCAATCCTCCGCAGAATCATGCCGGACCCGCCCTCGGGGCAGATACTCGAGTGGGAGGGCATTCTCATCGACCCGATCGGTGCGACCATCGGCGTTGTGATGCTCGGCGTCGTCCTCGACGGCAACTCTGCGGGAGCCGCAGCGCTCACGATTTTGATCACGTTGGCTGCAGGGGTCGGCGTTGGGTTCGTCGCCGTCCTATTCGCCACAGCGATCCTGCACAAAGGAGGGCTTCCCGAGCTCTTGCGGGCCCCAATCGCCGTGGCATTCGCCATCGCTGCGTTCGTCCTGGCGAACCTGATCTCGCCAGAATCTGGCTTGTTCGCGACGACAGTTTTCGGACTCGGACTCGCCAACCAAAGCCTGACCCCAGTTGACGACATCTCGGCGTTCGAAGAAGGGGTCGGGGTCTTGGCTGTCGGCGGCCTATTCGTCGTGCTCGGGGCGCGAATGCCGCTTCAGCCGGTGATCGACAACCTCGTACCTGGAATCCTGCTGCTCGTTGCGCTCATCGTCGTCGCTCGCCCGCTCGCGGTCATCGCATCGGTGGCAAACGCAGACATTTCGAGGAAAGACTCACTATTTATGATGGCGCTGGCGCCACGCGGCATCGTCGCTGCCGCTTCGGCGTCGGTTTTTGCCCTCGAGCTCGAAGACCACGGCATAGAAGGCGGAGACACGCTGATTTCTCTCACCTTCATCGTCATCATCGGCGCAGGGTTGTTCTACGGACTCGGCGCCGGCCCGATAGGCAAACGTCTCGGCGTCGTCTCAAGCTAGGAGCGTTTCGACCGCCGGCACGACGTACCAGCCGCTCCCCGTGCAGGTCGAAAAATCCGTGACGTGATCGGTGACGCCATCCTCGAGACCAATCATGTTCTCGAGCATCTGCAACGTCCGATCGTGATCCGGGGCGAAGCCGACGAACATCAAGCCGTGTTCTTCCAAGTTCCCGAAGGGGGTCGAGCGCCGAAACATCTCCAACTCCTCGCCGTCGTCGTCTTCGATGACGACTCGCGAGATGTGGGATCGGTCGACCAGCTGGGGAGGTTCGAGTTCTTCGGACTCCACCAAGGTCCGGCCGATCACCGCTTCGAGCTCGTGCGAGCTGAGGTGTTCGAGTGTGCTCAAGTCATGAACCCAACGTTGTACGAGAACGACCGGCGCCAGCATCGAATCGTCCGAGGAGAAGAGGTCGATCGCTTCGTGAATTGGTGGGTTCTCTGTGCCGTCTTCGAAGCCGCTCATGTCGCGGCTGTCGAGGTACGTGAACGCAGGTTGTTCGCTCGCGAGAGACGCATGGGGCGCAAGTTCAGAGACGAGCGCGCGGCTCGCATCGAAGAGCCCATCGATGCTCGACCCGTGCATCCATACCCACAGGTCGTACTGCTCAGCGGGCAGGGACACGCCATTTGCGTTCATCGCCTCGAAATCGCCTAGACCGGAAGACACGATCTCCGGGTCGAGCCGACGCGCAAGGTCGGGACGCAACCCAACGACGACGTTCACGCCCCGCACGCTCGTCACAGACCCAAACATCGACGTGAGCGCCTCGCGAATGCCACCCTCGTCGGTCACGGTGAAGTACAGGTGTTGATGCGAGCGAGACCCGAGAGCGAAAATCCCTGGTTGCTGTGTCATGTCCAAGCGTCTCCAGTTCTCACCTCAGACCAGGTGGTATCGGGCTAGCGGTATTCGGGGTTCGGGAAGTCGAGCGAGCAGCCAGCGTCCCAGTCGCCAGGCCGATTGCCATAGGCAGGGAATCCGCCCGCGTCCTTGAGCATCCGGGCGGTATGGAGCAAGTTCCATGTCATGAACGTCGTGTTGCGGTTCGTGAAGTCGTTCTCGGGGCCGCCAGATCCCTCGTCGAGGTATGAGGGTCCAGGGCCTACCTCGCCGAGCCATGCCGCATCGGACTGTGGCGGAATCATGAAACCGAGGTGCTGCATTGACCACAACAGGTTCATCGAGGCGTGCTTCGCCCCATCTTCATTACCGGTGATCAACGAACCCGCGGTGAGCCCGTAATACGGCAACTGGCCCTTGTCGTTGACCACACCGTGCTGGGAATAGAGACGCTCAACGAACTGGGTTGCCACCGACGACTTCTCGCCAAGCCAAATCGACGCTCCGACGACCAAGATGTCGGCGGCGATGATCTTGCTGTATAGCTGAGGCCAATCATCGACCTCCCAACCGTGTTCGGTCATATCGGGCATAACACCGACGGCGATCTGGTAATCGATGGGCCGAATAATCTCCGTCGCGACACCATTGGCTTCCATAATCGCTTGCGACATCTTGATGAGGCCCTCCGTGTGCGAGAGCTCCGGCGAACGTTTCAACGTGCAGTTCACAAAGACGGCGCTCAGGTCGGAGTAGTCGACGGGGCTGTCTTCACACAGCTGCTTCTGGTGTTCGTTCAATGTCATCGTTTGCAAATTTCCTTCATTGCGTTCGTCGCCCTGAAATGGGCGTGAGTCTTAGCGCGCTAGCTAAACGGCTTTTTGTTCAGCCGCCACCGAATTGGGCTCTCCGCCATGTCGCCAAGTTCGGCCATTTCTGGGCGCCCGTGCTTAGAAAACCATACCGAGTACGCCTTGGCACCCGGCGCGGCCGTGATGCCGTGCAGCACGACCGAGCAGAAGATGGTGATCGTGATAATCGTGAACAACGGGCTTTCGCCCGAGCCTTCCTCGGACACGATCAGCAACCCGAACAGCAGCGAGGCGAGGCCCCTCGGGCCGAACCAGCCGAAGAAGACCACCGTCCAGCTTTTTACTCCGGTTCCGATCAAGGAAAGAGCGACAGGCAACATACGCCCGACCGTGAGCGTCAGAATCACAAAGATGATGATCGGCAGGGTGAGCTCGCCCAGGGCGGGCCAGACCAACTTGGCGCCGAAGACAATAAAGGTGACCTCGGCGCCGACCTGGCCGATGTTTTCGGCGAGCTCTACGTGGTCGGCCGTCGAACGTCCAATGAGGGCTCGAACCGTCAGGCCACACACAAACGCTGCGATAAAGCCGTTACCTCCAAGAGCGGTCGACGCGGTGAACGCAACGATGGCGGCGGAGAAGGCCACGAGTTGTGCTCCACCTTCGTCGGTCCACTTCTTTGCGTGCACCCAGGGGTTCACACGGCTCAAGAGGGCGCCGAGCACCCCGCCGACGGCGATACCGATACCGATCTCTGCGGCTGCTTCACCGAGGATTGCACCTCGGCTTTCCAGAACGCCACCTGCGGCAAGTGCTGCAAACACCGCTACGACCGGAACGACGAGCCCGTCGTTGAGTCCTGACTCGACGTTGAGGGTTTGTCGGACGCGCACCGGCACGCTTTTGTTCGCCACCACCGCCTGCCCGAGTGCGGCATCGGTTGGGGCGAGTACCGCTGCTACCAACGCCGCCTCGGCCCAGCTCAATTCGTCGAGTAACAACAGCGCAAAGACGGTTCCGAGGCCGATCGTCAGCGGGAGTCCGATAGAGAGAAGGCGAGCTGGCATGCTGAACGACGACCGCAGGGTTGCGCTATCGATCCGGGCAGCGTCAGAAAACAAGAGCAAGCCGAGCGTGAGTTCAGCGATGAGAACGACGCCTTCTTCCTCGAGGCCAACGTCGAAAAGGTTCAGCACGTCGGGGCTGAGCAGCATCCCGGCGCCGACGAAGATCATCGGCGCGGTGAAGGGCAGTTTCGTGATTCGAATTCGGACCACCGAGACGAGGGCGAGAACCGCTGCGAGGATTGCGATGCTAGTCACCGGGCATTACTACCATGTCATCGTCTGAACCCCAATAGGAGGGGAGGTCGCCGACGAGCGCCCGTAGGCCGACGATCGAACGGTCATAATTCATGCGCCAGCCAATGAAGGTCTCCCATGCAGCATCTCGCCCGTCGGGAACCGGTACCCCGGCCGACGCAATGGCGTCGACCAACATGTCGAAGTCGTCGCGGGTTATCGAGAGCGAGTCAACGCCGGTGCCAAGCCGGCTCATTTCTGGTTCGACCCGGTAAAAATCGGCAATACTGCGCAACGCAAGAGCACCGGACCGAAGCATTAACTCAGCAGAGCCCGGCCGAGCTTCGAAGCCTAGACAGTTGACGAGCGCCGCGGTGTCGAGCGCAGTCTCTGCAGCGGTCAACCACGATCGGTCGGGGCTTGCCGAACGGAAGTAGATGAGGGCGGGGAAGCTCGTATGGGTTTCTCCTAACTCGACGAACCAGCCCTCCCATTCGGCCCAACCTTCTTCGATGGGATGAGCCCGGCCAATCGCATTGAGCCGGGTGAGCAAGGTGACCGGGTTTGGCGGCTCACCCGCTCGGGTCGTGAGCTTGCCAACCGCTATTTCGCGTCGGGAGAACGTTCCGTAGAGGGTCGGTAGAAAGCTGATCATCAGCGCAACGATGCCGAGGCCGAGCAGTGCTTCGATAACGGCGAGCGCTTGGGCCGCACCATTGGGCGGTGGAATGAAGCCGAGCGTCGTGATCGACGACCCGGAAAACCCGAAGCTCTCGGACCACGACCCGACGCCGACAGCCCAGTACATGCATGCGAACGAGGCGATCAGCCCAGCCGACCAGATCAGCGGCAAGCTCAGAAGGACAGAGGGGGCGAACGCTCCAAGAATTTTGTGGCGCATCCACGAGGGCACCTTTGCACCCAACCAATGGGCAATTCGGCGGCTGACGTTGAAGAGCGTGACGGTGAGCCAGACGCGTTCGGGTCGGGGAATGACGACGGACCGGACGATCGAGACCAAGACCCAGACCGTGCCTATAACGCCGGCTGCGAAGACCAGCGAACGTATGAACATCTCTTTCCCCACACTTGTGGCCAACCTGCGCCGATGACGCTAGCAGCGTCGTTGCGAGGCAGCGTCATCGCCATGAAGTGTTCACGAGTTCAGCGACAAGGGTCTTTGCTATGGTCTGTGAACGTGCCCTCTTGGGCATGTTTCAGTTTCAAATTGCGAGCATCGGCTCGAACCAGGAACGAAGGAATTATCGCACTATGGCAACGCAGTACCCCATCTTTTCCACCGACGACCTCGGGTGGTTGACCGCTCCGCAGATGCTCGAAGTCGACCGGATCATGATGGAAGATCTTCAGATCGAACTGATCCAGATGATGGAGAACGCTGGGCGGAACCTCGCGCAGCTGATCCTCGATCGTTACCAGCCAGCATCGGTGACCGTGCTCGCAGGCTCAGGCGGCAACGGCGGGGGTGGGTTGGTGGCGGCACGAAACCTGGCGAACCGCGGCGTCGACGTGAGTGTCACGTTGGGTCAGCCCGCCGAGAACTTGGGGCCGGTACCTGCGCACCAGCTCGACATTTTGAACCGAATGAGTGTTCCGATCGAAGACGAGCCGCGCACTTCCGACGTCGTCATCGACGCACTCATTGGATACAGCCTGAAGGGGGAGCCTCGGGGACGAATTGCCGAACTTATTGAGGCAACGGCGTCGATGGACTCGCCGATCGTGTCGCTCGACAACCCATCGGGGCTCAACGTCACCGACGGAACGGTGCCCGGCGTCGTCGTCCAGGCTGACGCGACGATGACGCTCGCTCTGCCAAAGATCGGCCTTCGCGACTCGAGCGAAGTCGGCGCGCTATTCCTCGCCGACATTTCGGTACCACCGTTCGTCTACGACTCCGTTGGGGTTACCCCGGCACCGGATTTCACGACGAGCACGCTTATCGAAGTAACGATGGGGGACTAGCAAATGATCCACGACGTCGTCCTCAGTCCATTCGGAGCCACGATGCCTGAGCTCCTCGACGCGGCCCGCTGCGCTGAAGACAGTGGCTTCGGCGGTATTTGGACCTATGACCACCTCACCGGGGTGATGCTCGACCGTGGGGCGTCGCTCGACGCGTTCGTGTTCCTCGGAGCGGTCGCTGCGGTTACGAGCAGCGTTCGGGTCGGGCCGTTGGTCGCGAACATGATGAACCGCCACCCAGCTCGGCTGGCGTTGGCGATGTCTTCGCTGCAATCGCTCAGTTCTGGGCGCGCCGTGTTGGGGCTCGGTAGCGGCTCAGCACCCGGGTCTCGTTTCGCTGGCGAACAAGAGACCGTCGGAATTCACTTGCTCGACGGCGAAGGTCGCTCCCGTCGTCTCGAAGAGACGATTCGGCTCGTCCGCGCAACGTGGGCCGGAGCAAACGAGTTCCATGGCGAGTTCTTCGATGTGTTCGACCCGGGCCTCGGGCTGGTCGAGCCGGACCCTCCTCCTATCATCGTCGGAGCGAGCGGACCGCGTACCATCGAAATGGCGATGGTCCACGCCGATGGGGTCAACATCACCGCAGGCAAGAAGCTCGCCGGTCTCATCGAACTGGTTCAGGGGCGCGAAGCCACCACGCCATTCGAGACATCGGTGCACATCCCCGTCGACCTCGAACACGAGATGGGCGGCTCGCTGCCAGATGGACAGCTCGCTCGACGGGTACTCGCTTGGAATGCCCCGTTCGATCTCGACGCGATGACGAAGATCGGAAACGCGCTACATCGATAGACTCGAATCGCATAACGTACGAGAAATCCGCAAAACGCTGGAAATTTTGGGGGGAACCATGACCGACGGGCAACTTTTTGCGCCGACCGCGCAACATCTGGCGATGCCAGAGGAGACACGAGTAGTCCTTGCACACCAATGGGAACAACTCGCTCAGGCCGGTACCTGGTGGAGCGGAGAACAACGAGTAGATATCGCCAGCGTTGGACGAGCGGCGAGCCGAGGTCTTCCAGAACCTGATGCATCGTCCATTAGCGACGTCGCTCGCCGAGCAGCCACGGCGGTCGCTACCGCTGCCGGCAGCATCACCAAGGAAACTGTCGAGGGCTATGTCGCCGACGGTTTGAGCCCGCTTCACTACGTCGAGCTCGTGAGCATCATCGCTCGCACGACAGCGATCGATACGGCGACCGTCGGCCTCGGGAACGGACTCGAACCATACCTTCCGCCAGTCCCAGGAGCGCCGAGCAACGCAGAGGTGCCGGGCGCCAAACGACGGTCAGCGTGGGTGCCGATGGTTGGAGCCGCGGGAGCAACGTCGGCTCTGTCGGCGGTCACCGCCGAAGACCGGGCACAAGAACAACTCCATGGAGCGCTGTACCTGAGTTACTTCGAGATGGGGAATTTCGGCATCGAGAAGGGGCTCAACCGACCCCAGATGGAGCTCCTGGCAGCCAGAACATCTCTGGTAAACGATTGCTATTTTTGACTGTTTGCACACTCCGGCATGCTCCGTGCGAGCGCCCATATGTCTCACCAAGACATCAACCTGAAAGCCGTCGGCGATAGCACGCTCGACCCGAACCTACCGGCAGGTCCACAGCTGCTGGCCTTTGCTGACGCACTCCTCGGAAGCGACGACGATGCGCTCGACAGTGCTCGCTCGGCGCTCACCGATGTCGCTGGCTCGGACTCGACGGCGCGGGCCGCCCTCGTCGTCGGCAACTTTGAAATGATGAATCGACTGCTCGACGCAACCGGGGTGCCGGTGCCGATCAGCATGGGATCGATTACCTCCGAGCTCGGACTCCCAGCCTTCACCGGGCGTCACTGACCCTGCACAAACGAATGCTCTTGAATTGCAATGAAAGGAACGGCATATGTCCCAAGAACCAACAGTAAACATCCTCGCGCTCGCGGGAAGCTACCGATCGGGCTCGTTTAACCAAGCGCTGCTTCGTGCAGCGCGAGAAGTCGCACCCGATGGCGTCGAAATTTCCGACTTCGACCTCCGGACGGTGCCGCACTTTGATGAAGACTTGGAGTCGAGCGGCCCGCCGCAGCCGGTCGTCGACCTCAAGGCTGCTGTCGTGGCTGCTGACGCGTTGCTCTTCGTGTCGCCCGAATACAACCACGGCATACCGGGCGTGCTTAAGAACGGACTCGACTGGTCATCGCGCATCTACCCAGATGCGCCACTCGGAGGCAAGCTCGCAGCGGTTATCGGCGCAACACCAGGACGCAGTGGAACCTCGTTCGCCCAAGCAAACCTGCGTGAGTCCCTGGGTGTGGCAGGCGCTGAGCTCGTCGAAGGGGAGCTGATGCTCGCGCGCGCCGGCGATGCGATCGAAGACGGTGTTGTCACCTCTGAAGACGTCAAGGCCCAGCTGCGTGCAGTGCTCGATGCGATCGTTGCTGCCGTTGCTACCCAGGGGGCCGAATGAGGCGTCCTCACATGCAGAATCGCAGTCGCGCTCGCACCGCGACGCCCATCGGCGCGAAGTTGCTTGCGACTAGCTCCCAGCTGCAATACTCGCCGTTGTGACACACGATCGACTCCATGTTCTAAACACCATTGCTCAGGAACAGATCATGCATTTGTTCCATCACCCCGATCCGACGGTCGCGACCCAGATCATCGACGCGATCGCAGCCGGTGGTGGAGTGGTGGTCGAGTTCCCCAATCGGGTCAAGTTCGCTCCCGCGGCATTCGAGGCTTTGAGGCGACACGTCGACGCGAACCACCCAGAGATGGTGCTCGGTGTCGGCTCGGTAGAAGACGCCGCGACCGCTGCACTGTTCATATCGCTCGGAGCCGAATTCATCGTCTCGCCAATCTTTCTCGCAGAGACCGCCGAGCTGTGCAACCGGCACAAGGTTCCGTACCTGCCGGGCGCGATGACCATCACCGAAATTGCTGAGGCCGAGCGTTATGGAGTCGAGTTCGTGAAGCTCTACCCAGCGATGAACCCGATGTTCATCCAGGCGGTACAGATGCCACGCCCGTGGAGCCGGCTCATCGCCAACGGTCCGATCGGTCCCGACGACGTTCGGACATGGCTCGATGCGGGTGCAACCGCGATCGGCACGATGGCATCGGTTCCGCCCGGAGCTGTCGAGTCAGGAAATTTCGACGAGATAACGGCTGCGGTTTCAGCACTGTCCGCAGCGAGAGGAAAGTAACTCATGGCTGCTGATGTTCTCCTGTTCGACGTCAACGAAACGTTGCTCGATGTTAAAGCGTTAGGTTCGGCGTTCTCGGCAACCTTTGGCGACAGCGAGCTGTTACCGGAGTGGTTCGGTCTCCTATTGCGCTATTCGCTCGAAGTGAGCGTCACCGGCGACTACCGATCCTTCGATGAACTCGCCGTGGCTGCGCTCATGACCGCCGCGAACCGGGCCGAGAAACCGATCGATCACGACGAGGCCGCGGGCCTTGTGGATGCAATGTCACAGTTACCAGCGCACCCCGATGTTGCCGATGGGCTCGCTGCACTCTCCGCATACGGATTTCGGCTCGCCACGCTGACCAATTCGCGACTCGAGGTTGCACACCAACAGCTCGAATCGGCTGGACTCACCTCACACTTCGACAAGGTGATGTCGGTCGAGAGCGTGAAGCGCTTCAAGCCTCACGCCGACACCTATCGGTACGCCGCCGAACAGCTCGATGTTCCCATCGGAGCGATCACGATGGTCGCTGCGCACGACTGGGATGTAAACGGAGCGCTGCTCGCCGGAGCAAACGCGGCGTTTATCGAACGGCCCGGCGCAGCTCGCGCCGCACACGACCGTATTCCCGAACTCGTCGCACCCGATATTGGGGCGCTCGCAACGCTGCTTACCCAAGGAACCGAATAGCAATGGACGTTTCCCACGCTGAAGACCTCGACGCGCTCGCGATCACGACGCTTCGAACCCTCGCCATCGATGCCGTTGAAGAGGCAGGCTCTGGGTATCCGGGCACCGCAATGGCGTTGGCGCCGGTGGTCTACACGATCTACTCCGAACATCTTCGCTACGACCCTGACGATCCAACGTGGGAGAACCGCGATCGGTTCGTTCTTTCGGTCGGGCATGCGAGTAACCTGTTGTACGGCATGTTGCATCTCTCGGGTGTGAAGTCGGTGGATCCATCGACCGGTCCGGTCGGTGAGCCTGCGATGACCGTGGACGACATTCGCGGTTATCGATCGGGTACAACACGGGCGACTGGACACCCCGAATACGGCGTGGTCGCCGGCGTTGAAACATCGACCGGCCCGCTTGGGCAAGGACTCGCAAACTCCGTCGGTATGGCGATAGCGCAGCGCTTCAAAGCTGCAACCTTCGATGTCGATGGCCAAGGGTTGTTCGATCACGAGGTGATCGCCGTCGGGGGAGACGGCGATGTCATGCAGGGCATTGCCTACGAGGCAGCGTCCTATGCGGGCCATCAGCGTCTGTCGAACCTGTGCTGGATCTACGACAACAACAACATCACGATCGAAGGCTCGACCGAGCTTGCGTTCACCGAAGATGTCGCTGGTCGTTTCACGGCGCTTGGCTGGTCGGTGATCGAAGTCGCAGATGCGAACGACCGAGACGCGATCCGCGCCGCGCTGGCAGCGTTTCGCGCCGAACAGCACCAACCGACCATGATCATCGTGACCAGCGAGATCGGCTGGGGCTCGCCGAACTTCCAGGGCCAGCAGCGAATGCACGGGATTCCACTTGGTCCCGAAGAAACCAAGCTCACCAAAGCTGCATACGGCTGGCCAGAAGACAGCAACTTCTTGGTGCCAGACGAAGTTCTCGAACATGTCCAGGCAACGTTCTGCGCCCGAGGACGAGCCGCCCGAGATGCATGGAACGAGCAATGGGCGACCTTTGCCGATGCTCACCCAGAGGCGGCTCGGAGCATCGAACAGATGCGAAACAACGAACTCCCAGACGGCTGGGATGCCGATATGCCTCGCTGGGATGACCCAACGGAGATGGTGGCGGTACGAGAGGCCTCCTTCGCATCGATCAACGCGTTCGCCCCGAATATCCCGTGGCTCGTCGGCGGGGCATCGGACACCGCGATGAAGTCGATGACGCTGATGTGGTTTCCTGAGGCCGGAGGTGCACAACCCGGTAGTCCGGCAGGGCGGAACATGCACTACGGCACTCGCGAACACGGTATGGCCGGAATCGCGAACGGACTCGCGCTGTCGGGTGTCCGTAACTACGACTCTGCCTACCTCGTGTTTAGCGAATACGCCCGCGGCGCGATTCGTCTCTCGGCGCTCATGGGAGTGCCGGTGATTCACGTCCTCACGAACGACTCGTTCCAAGTCGGCCCCGACGGGCCTACCCATCAGCCGATCGGGCATCTTGCGACGTATCGGGCAATGCCGAACATCACGATCATTCGCCCAGCCGACGCGAACGAAACCGCGGTCGCGTGGCGAACGGCCTTGGCTCGGACCGATGGCCCGACGATCCTGTCGATCGCTCACCAGAAGGTTCCCGTTATCGATCGCTCGGTCTTCGGGTCGGCCGATGGTGTGGCGCGAGGCGGCTATGTGCTCGCCGATCCACCCGACGGCGCCGAGATCGATGCGATCATCATCGCCACGGGCGCAGAGGTTCACCTCGCGATCGAGACCCGAGCGCTACTGGCCGAAGACGGCGTAAATGTCCGAATCGTGAACCTCGCATCGTGGGAGATATTCGAAGCACAATCCAGCGACTACCGCGAATCGGTCTTGCCCGCAGCGATCCGTGCTCGTGTCACTGTGGAGGAAGCAGCGACCATTGGATGGCACCGTTACGCGGGCGATGCGGGAGAGGTGCTCGGAATCGATACCTTTGGGCTATCGGCTCCTGCGCCAGTGCTCCAGCAGCGATTCGGATTCACTCCAGACGATGTTGCCGCAGCGACCAAACGCGTTATCGCGAACGCCAGCTGACGAGCAAACGAAGAACCCACGTATGACAAACGCCGCACGCTCGCTCGAGTGGGCGTGCCTAGGAGAACCTCCATGCCCGACATTCCAGATCGTTCGCTCATCGACGGGCTCGCAACCGCCGACATCGTCGATGCCCTCGCGAAGAGTTTCAAACACCGCACCCACATCATCGATGTCGTCTCACCAGATCCGTCCAAGGTGTTATTTGGGCCGGCGGTAACGGTCGGCTTTGTTCCGGTCCGCGAAGACCTGATGGATGTACACAAACACAGTCTCGGCCCAGCCATTTATCGTGCCTTGGGAGATCGCGAGAAGGAGGGGCGCGTCCTCGTCATGTCGTCTGGCGGCAACCCCGATATCTCGCTCGGTGGGTCCACGAAACTCTCACGGGTTACCAACCACGGCCTTGCCGGTGTGCTGTGCGACGGACGGCTACGAGACTTCGATGAGCTCAAAGACTTCCCGGGAGCGTTCTACTGCTCGGGTGAAGCAGTACGCGGAGGGGGCAACCTCATTCAGCCGTACCTCGCCGACACCGCAATACAGGTCGGTGAAGTCACCGTCGTGCCTGGTGACATCATCTTTGCTGACTCCACGGGGGCGGCGGTTATTCCCGCAGCACACGCAGAGAACGTCCTCGAAACCGCTCAGATGATCAAACAGATGGCTGGCGACATGGCCGGCAAAATTAAGGGCGAGGACCCCGAAGACGTTCTCGAGAACGGCAGCATGGAGGCGTGAAAACGATGAATGCAGCAGAACAATTGGTGGACGCCCTCGTGGCCGAGGGAGTTTCGCTCGTCTTTGGGATTCCTGGAGACGAGAACCTCCCGTTTGTTGAAGCGGTATCGGCCTCAGATGACATCACCTTCGTCCTCACCCGACACGAGGCCGCGGCGGGCTTCATGGCCGCCGCACATGGACACCTCACCGGACGGTTAGCCGTTGCGATGTCGACGCTCGGCGCGGGGGCGACGAACTTGATGACGTCGGTCGCCCACGCATGGCTCGCGGAGTCACCAATGATCGTCCTTACGGGGCAAAAGCCCGTGTTGGACAACACGCAAGGGCGGTACCAACTCTTGGACGTCGTCGAGTTGATGACGCCGATCACCAAGTCGGCAACGTCGGTGCCGTCCGCGGCCGCTCTACCGGGCATCATTGCCGAGGCCATCCATGTCGCACTCGAATATCCGCAAGGCCCCGTCCATATCGAACTACCGCTCGATGTCGCATCCGAACCCATTGGACCACATCCTCTTCTCCCGATCGGCCGAGCCGAGCAGCCGGTCGCGTCCAACGCTGCGATCGAGAACGCTGCCACGGTCCTATCGAACGCCGACCGTCCGCTGATCCTCCTCGGAGGCAGCGCCAATGCTCGAGACGGTGTGCCCGACGCGGTTCGCAATCTGATCGCCACGACCGGGATTCCGTTTATCTGCACGATGATGGGCAAGGGCGTGGGCGACGAAACGAGCGACCAGTTCTTGGGCTCTGCTGGCATGCCCGGCATGGGATTCCCGCACTGCGCCGTGCAGCACAGCGATGTCGTTCTCGCCGTTGGCCACAACGTCATGGAGAAGGCGCCGTTCATTATGGACCCAGCCGATGAGCGAACGGTGATCCACCTCCACGACTCCGAAGCCACAGCCGACACGATCTGGTTCCCGCAGCACCAAGTCGTTGGAGACATGGCACACACCCTCACCGAGTTGTCCGCCCGTCTGGCGAACGCTTCGTGGCACCTCGACGGATTCGAGAAGTTGCGCGGGGCTGCAGTGGCGGCGCTGATGGCAGAACCCTCCGACCCAATCGAGGGCGTTCTCAAGCCGCAGCATGTCGCGAGGACCGTGCGTGGTTTCATGGCCCCCGAAGACATCATCAGCCTCGACAATGGCATCCACAAACTCTGGATGACCCGGAACTACCCGGCGCTGGCGCCTCGAACAATCCTCGTGGACTCTGCCCTCGGTTCGATGGGCACGGGCGTGCCGGCCGCGATCGCTGCAAAGCTCGTCTACCCCGAACGCAAGGTCGTTGCCGTGATCGGCGACGGTGGGTTCTTGATGAGCGGTCAGGAGATCGAGACAGCGGTACGTCTTGGGCTCGACCTCACGGTCGTGATCTTCAACGATGGAGGCCTCGGCATGATCCGCCTGAAACAACAGATGCTCGGCAACGCCGTTCACGGCGTCGAGTTCGGCTCGGTCGAAGTGTCGTCCTACGCCGCAGGGTTTGGCGCGAGCGGAGTGTCGGTTGCGAGCCCTGACGAACTGGCCGACGCCCTCTCGAACGCAGCGACGAGCGGCGGTGTCCACGTCATCGACGTTCCGGTCGATTACGGCGAGAACGCAAAGCTGATGGCGTCGATGAAGATGCTCGACTGCGCTGCGATTGTGAGCGCATAGATGAGCCACTACCACCGCCAAGCACTATCTGCGCTCGACTCGGACGTATCTGGAGTCCTGCACACCTCTGATGAACTCCGTGTTGTCTTGGGTGAGCGCAGCCTCATCGAGCGATACCTCGAAGTCGAGTCGGCACTAGCAATGGTGCAGGCAGAAGCCGAGATGATCCCGGTCGAGGCCGCAGTGGCCATCGGAAAGATACGAGTCGACGATCTCGACTTCGCCGTTCTGGCTGAAAAGATGGCGCTCGTCGGGTATCCGGTCGTCGGCCTTGTCGAACAAATCGTTTCGATCGTTCCGAACGGCCTTGGCCAATACGCCCATTGGGGAGCAACGACCCAAGACATCATGGACACCGCGCTGATCCTCCAAATTCGGGCTGCGTTCGATGAGATCATGCTCGACCTTGCAATGCTCGTTCGGGTGTTGAGCGAGTTGGCCGACAAGCATCGGCACACTCCCGTCGCCGGCCGAAGCCAAATGCAGCAGGCGGTCCCGATCACCTTTGGGTATCGCGTTGCGGGCTGGCTATCGCCGATCTTGCGCCATATCGAACGACTCGTGCAGCTGCGGCCGAGAGTCGAAGTCGTGCAGTTCGGCGGAGCCGTCGGAACGCTGGCGTCCATTGCCCCCGATGGGATGAAGATCAGGGCACGTCTAGCCGAAGTGCTCGGCCTTGGAGACCCCGACGTCAGCTGGCACTCCGGCCGAGACCGGATCGTCGAGGTTGTCTCGTGGACCGCCCAGTTGTCCTCATCTATCTCAAAGATCGGGCACGATATTGCGTTGAGTGCTCAGACCGAACTTGGCGAGCTCGCGGAAGGCACTGCGGTCGGCGGGGGTACGTCGAGCACGATGCCCCAAAAACGCAACCCGATCCTGTCTCAACAGCTCATGAGATCCGGTCGGCTCACCCGTTCCTACCTGGATCTTGCGCTCGATGGAGCGATGGCCGATCACGATCGTGCCACCGCAGCGTGGGCGCTCGAGTGGAATTCGGTCGCTCCGTCGATCGCTGTTGCTGGGGGAGCAGTGGATGCAGCGCGTCGACTGATCGCCGACCTCGAAGTTAATTCGGCTGCAATGACGAGGAACTTGGGCGAAACCGGTGGAGCGATCATGGCCGAAGCGGTCATGATGACGCTCGCCAACGAGCGCGGCCGTCAAGCGGCCCATGACGAGGTGGCCGAAATGGTTCGTGAGGCCTCCGCGTCGAGAAAGACCTTTGCCGAGGTGGTCGAGGTGCGTGCGCCCGAGGCCGTGAGCGCTCTCGATCCGCTGAACTACCTCGGTCATGCCGATGATCAGATCAATGCGGTCCTTTTGGAAGCCGACCGCGTGCTCGCAAGCTTGTGAGGCTGCCAGCCGCTGCGTTCTAGCGAGTTCTTTTGGCGCGGACGCGAGTCGCCGGCAGTAGGTTAGAAATGAGCGGAAGTGCCGCCTTCAGTACCTAGTGAAAGAACATTAAATGTCAGACACTTTGACCGTCGATACGCTCGCCGAACTTCTGAACACCGCAGCGCACAAACACCACGAGGTGTTCATGGAGGCAGATGGCATCGATCCAGATTGGGCCATGTGGTACGCGGGATTCCTGCAAGCTCATTTGTTCGATCACGTCGAGAAGATTCCCGCTCGCAGCTCGTTAATCCACATGCTTATCCAAGCAGATATGGATCACCCAGCAATGGGCGGACCTGCCGAATGGACTCCCGTGTATGCAGCCGACATGCTGCCGAAAATCCTCGGGGCATAAGGTTTCGAGCGAACCCCGGCTCGCCTCGCGTACTTCGGAGCGTTCTCTACTATTCTGCGCAGAATGGTTGAGAGTCAATGGAACGCAACGATCGACGAACTACGTGAGGCGCTGGTCGCTGGAACAGCTCCGGGTGATGTGGAGCTCACCGGCGAAACCACCGCACAGTTCGGTGCTGCCGAGCTGGTCACGGTGGTTGAAGCATCGGGGGGAGACGTCGAGACACAAACAGCGGCGTATGCGGACCTCTGTGCGGTTCTCGATGCACGTTTGAAGGTCGGAGCGAGCCAAGTCCTCGGGTGTCTGGTGATCGAAGGATCGCCAGACCCCGATGCCTTTCTCACCGGACTTGATCACATGCTGCGAGCCGACGGCACATTCACGCCGGTGCTGCCACTGTCGATCGACCAAGCAGCACAAATCGTGAACTCGGGGAGCACGCTGCTCGACGTCGTCGACCCTGCCACCGCGCTGATCGAGGTTGCAGCCTCTCGGAAACCGCCGACCCACGATGCGGCAACGACCGCGCTCGAGGAGATCGAAGAACTCATCTCACGCGAAACGGAGGCGTAATGATATCGGACGCGCTCGAACTCGTCGACTATCGACGCCGAGTTGCCACGCTGTATAGCGATATCCAACGCAGCGGCGTCGGGCCCGACAGCTGGCTGGTATGGCGCCGCGCCCGTACCGAGCTGCTGCTGACACACCCGCAGAGCCCGATCGTCAATCGCAACGAGTTCTCAGAGGAATCGCTCTCATACTTCGAGTACGACCCATCATGGAACGTCATCGGTACGGTCGAACCGCTCGCTGATGACGAAGAGCCAGCAAAGGTTGCTGGCGGACCGTCGACGTTCACACAGATTGGCTCGGTGCTCTTCGAGCGCAACGGTGAGAGCCATTCACTTGCGCTCTTTTGGCTCGATGCCTACGGCGGTGGCTTGCTCGTCCCGTTTCGCGACAAGACCAATGGCACCTCGACCTACGGAGCGGGTCGGTACATCCTCGACGGGGCGAAGTCGGCCGATCTCGGTGCGGCTGGCCAAAATGAACTCGTCCTCGACTTCAACTTCTCGTATCACCCGTCATGCATGTGGGACCCACAGTGGCCGTGTCCACTCGCCCCGCCAACAAGCCATCTTGCCGTTGAAGTCGCTGCGGGCGAGAAAATGCCCGAGCAACTCATGGCACCGGTGGAGTCCTCGTAGTGGTCAACCGCTTGGCCACCGAGTCGAGCCCGTATCTTCAACAACACGCGGAGAACCCGGTCAACTGGTACCCGTGGGGACAAGGGGCGCTCGACCTCGCGGCTGAACAGGACAAGCCAATCTTGTTATCGGTTGGATACTCGGCGTGCCACTGGTGTCACGTAATGGCTCACGAATCCTTCGAGGACGAGCGAACCGCAGCGATCATGAACAGATCGTTCGTCAACGTCAAAGTCGATCGAGAAGAACGCCCCGATATCGATGCGTTGTACATGGAAGCCGTACAAGCGTTGTCTGGCCAGGGCGGATGGCCAATGACGGTGGTCATGACCCCGTCGGGAGAGCCCTTCTTCGCTGGTACCTACTTTCCACCGACGCCACGACACGGCCTTCCAGCCTTTGGCGACATGCTGGACGCCATTTCGTATGCATGGGAACACGAAAAGGAAGGGCTGGTCGAGCGAGCAACCCAGGTCACCAGCGCGCTGCGAGAGTGGGCACAGGTCACCCCGGGTCATGAGGCGCTCGATCGGGACCTGGTGTCTACCGCCGTCGAGGAGTTGCTCCGCAGCTTCGACCCGGTGAACGGCGGCTTCGGCTCCGCACCGAAGTTTCCATCGGCGGTCATCATCGATGTGTTGTTCCGCCATCACATCGCTACTGGCGACACGGCGTCGCTCGACGCTGCGGTATCGACGCTCGACCACATGGCCGCTGGCGGGATCTTCGACCACCTCGGCGGTGGTTTTGCGCGGTACTCCACCGACGACAGGTGGTTGGTCCCGCACTTCGAGAAGATGCTCTATGACAACGCACAGTTGATCACGGCCTATGTGCACGGCTGGCAGCTGACCGGCTCGCGCTCGCATCTCCGCGTCGTCGACGAGACGGTCACCTACGTTCTCCGTGACCTGCGGCTCGATGGGGGAGGTTTTGCCTCGGCCGAAGACGCCGACACCGAAGGCGAAGAAGGCCGCTTCTATGTTTGGACCGAAGACGAACTCGCTGACGTTCTCACTCCGGATGAACTGGACGCTGCCAGGGGTTGGTATGGCGTCACCGATGGCGGAAATTTCGGGAATCGCTCGAATGTGTTGTTCCGACCTGACGTTGCCGTGTGGGAGCGCCCGAAGGCTATAGAGGCAATTCGCGAGAAGCTGTTCAACGCTCGGCTGGGGCGCGAACGGCCCGGAGTAGACGACAAAGTTCTGACCGAATGGAACGCGTTGATGATTGCAGCGCTCGCCGAGGCGGGAGCGGCCGCAGGGCGAACGGATTGGGTCGACGCTGCGGTCGAGGCGATGGAGTTTCTTGAAGCCCACCTGCTCGACGATGATCGGTGGTATCGAAGCTGGCAGCAGGCCAGCGGGCGTAAACACCGCTCCTACTCGGCGGACTATGCAGCGCTCATCGACGCATACACGCGCCTCGGCGAAGCGACCGGTCAGAAACGCTGGCACCTCGCTGCGTTGCGGACGTCAGAACAGATGCTGGACCTGTTTTGGGACACCGATCACAGCGGATTGTTCACCACTGGTCGAGACGGCGAGGAGCTGCTCGTCCAACGCAAGGAATTCTTCGATAGCCCGGTGCCCTCGTCGAACGCGAACGCTGCGGTCGTGCTTCAACGTGTCGGCATTATTCATGGGCGAGATGACATCGCCGGACGGGGGCGCGAACTCATGACGCTTCTGACGAGCGCTTCGTGGGAAAATCCGGCTGCCCACGCTCGGATGCTGGCGGCTGTCGACCTCGCGTTCGGCCCGACGAGCGAGATCGTCGTCGCGGGCGATTCGCCGGACCTTCTCGCCACCGTTCGCCAGACGTATCTGCCGAACTCGGTGATCCTTCATGGCGAACGCTTTGAAAGCCCGCTGTGGAACGGTCGAGAGGACGGTCGGGCATATGTGTGCAAGAACTACACATGCACGCTACCGGCGGCCGATGTCGACGAACTCGGCGTGCAGCTCGCACGCCTCGCAGGGTAAGTTCATGCCCGCAATGTCTCTTCGAGGAGTTCAGCACAATGGATGAGCTCACGGGGCTGACGAAAAGCGAGGTTGCTGACCGCGTCAGCGCTGGCCAGACGAACGTGTCCAGTGAGCCAGAAGGTCGCTCGTTAGCTCACATCATCGAGGCGAACGTCCTCACGCCGGTGAACGCGATCATGATCGTTCTTTTCATCCTTGTGGTGATCTCGGGCAACATCGGCGACGGCTTGTTCGTCGGTGTCGTCTTTTCGAACAGTGTCCTCGGCATTGCCCAAGAGGTGAAGGCCCGGCGCGAGCTCGCTCGGCTCCAAGTGCTGACCGAACCTGAAGCGATCGTCATTCGAGATGGGAGCCGTGAAACCGTCGACGTTGACGAGATCGTCCTCGATGACCTGATCGTGCTCAACTCCGGTTCACAACTGCCGGTCGACGGGACGGTGGTTGCGGTGACCGGGTTGCGCCTCGACGAGTCACAACTGACCGGCGAGTCGTTGCCGGTTCGCAAAGAGCTCGGCGATGACGCGCTCTCGGGCAGCTTCGTTGTTGCTGGCAGCGGCGTCATGCGGGCAACCGCGGTCGGGCTCGATAGCTTTGCCGCTGGACTCACCAACGAAGCAAAGACATTCCGGGCCGCAGAGTCCGAGCTCCGCCGAGCGGTCAACGTGATCCTGCGATGGCTGACGGTGATCATCCCGATCAGTTCCATCCTGCTGCTCGTCGTCTTGCTCGATATCGAGGATCGTTGGCAGGACGCGCTACAAGGCACTGTCGCCGCAGCGGTTGCGATGGTGCCCGACGGTCTGGTGCTCTTGACGAGCCTCGCCTTCGTCGCAGGGTTGCTCGAACTTACCCGTCGAAACGCATTGGCATCGGAGCTGTCGACCGTCGAAGTGCTCGCCCGCGTCGACACGCTGTTCCTCGATAAGACCGGCACGATCACGACCGGCGAGATCACCTATGGAGCGACCCATGTGTCGTCGGACTGGTCAGAAGCCGACGTTCATCGCGTGTTAGCGGCGATGATCGCGAGCGACGACGATCCCAATGCCACTGCCTTGGCCCTCGCCGCCGCGGTCGGAGCGGATCCGGGATGGACGACGCGGTCGATCGAGCCCTTCTCGAGCGCCCGGAAGTGGTCGGCGATCGAATTCGCGGAACGTGGATGGTTCTATTTCGGGGCGCCTGACGTGCTGTTGTCAGAGGACGATCCAGCCAAGTCGATCGTGCGTGAGCGAAGCGCTGCAGGGAAGCGGTTGATCGCCCTCACCTCGGCTACGGCCGGGCCGAGCGGAGATGCTGCACCCTCGGACCTGAGTACCCTGGCGATCATCGAGCTCGAAGACGAGATTCGACCCGACGCGCTAGACACGCTCCAGTACTTCGCCGACCAGGACGTGGCCATCAAGGTGATCTCTGGCGATAACCCCGACACGGTGGCTGCGATTGCCGAGCGTGCAGGAGTGACGTTGCTCGGGCCATCGACCGATGCTCGGACCTTGAGCGACACGCGCAGCCTGATCGGAGAGTCGCTCGAAGCGGGAACCGTCTTTGGGCGGGTAGCACCACGACAAAAACAAGAGATGGTCAAGGCCATGCAAGAGCGTGGTCACGTGGTGGCGATGACCGGGGACGGAGTGAACGACGTGCTTGCCCTCAAGGACGCCGACCTTGGTATCGCAATGGGATCGGGAAGCGCTGCAAGTCGAACCGCTGCTGACCTCGTGCTCACCGACAACGCGTTCTCCACCTTGCCCGTCGTGGTGAGCGAAGGCCGAAAGGTCATCAACAACGTCGAGCGAGTGGCGAATCTGTTCGTGACAAAGGCGGTGTACGCCGTGCTGTTGACCGTGCTCGTCGGTGTTGCGGGTACGCCGTTTCCGTTCCTCCCACGCCAACTCACCCTGATCGGAACGTTCAGCATCGGGCTCCCCGGATTCTTCCTCGCGCTCGCGCCTGAGGTCGAACGAGTTCGAGCAGGATTCCTCTACCGAGTTCTGCAATTCTCGATACCGGCCGGAATTACTGCGGGTGCGGCATCGTTTTCGGCCTACCAGTTCGCGCAGCGTGTTATGAACGTCGACCTTGGACAGGAACGCACCTTGGCCACCGTGACGCTTCTCGGGATTGGACTCGTAATTCTCCTCGTCGCCAGCCGACCGCTTCGAGTCTGGAAACTCGGACTCGTCGCCGCAATGGCCGGCGGGTATGTAGTGGTGTTTCTGGTCGCACCACTTCGAGAGTTCTTCCAGCTCGAATCGTTGAGCGCCGAACTATGGTCGATCGCAGCGATCGCCAGTACGACGGCGAGCATCGTCATCGCGATGATCGCGTTTGTCTGCAACAAAATTGGCTCGCGTCGTAGCTAGTTCACCGCCGCGGTTCAGATACTGCCTCGGCTCACGTTCCACAGAACGTCTGGTAGCGGTTCGTGAACCCTGCTGGCGCCGGCTCGGCGTAGAGCTCCATATCGTCGCGTTCTGTGAAGGGCGACGTGGTCACGTCCAACAGGAGATGGAACGGTTCGAGGTTTCCTGACCTCGCGGCCGCAAGCGCTTCTTCGACGAGGTGATTGCGAGGAATATAGATCGGATTTACCAGGTCCATCGCCGCAGCGACCTCGTCACGGTCAGCGGTGCCGAGAACATCGAGCCATTGTTGATACCAGACATCCCAGGCCTGATCTGAGGCGAGCGAGTAGTCGGTCGCGTCTTGGCTCCGGAGCACCGAAGAGAGCGCGCGGAACGCCACCGTGTGATCCGCTCCGACCCGAGCGAGCATCTCGACGAAGCCGTCGGTGAGCGCCGCTACTTCAGCGTCGTTTGATCGCTCCGCCAGCCCGATCTTGGCCGCCATGTGTGCAACCCAATGACCTCTGAACTGCTCGGGAAACGCTTCGAGAACCTCCGTTGCTTGCGCAACGGCCTCTTCGGGTTGCTCAGAGAACAATGGGAGAAGTGTTTCGGCGAGTCGGGCAAGATTCCACTGTCCAAGCTTGGCTTGGTTGCCAAACGCGTACCGGCCCTGACGGTCGATCGAACTAAACACCGTCGATGGATCGTACGTCTCGAGGAAGGCACATGGCCCGTAGTCGATCGTCTCTCCGGAGATGAGGACGTTGTCGGTGTTCATCACACCGTGAATGAACCCGTTGACCATCCATCGGGCGATGAGGAACGCCTGAGCGTTCGTGACCGCCTTCAGCAGCTCAAGTGCGGGAACTTCTGCATCACGTAGCTCGGGGTAGTGACGTTCGATCGAGTAGTCGACGAGCTCGCGTACAAGATCAGGGTCCTTTCGTGCGGCGTACTCGAAGGTCCCGACGCGAAGATGGCTCGCCGCAACGCGGCCGAGGACCGCTCCCGGCTCCATCTGTTCTCGGCGGACGCTCGCACCGGTCGTGACGACTCCGAGCGCCCGAGACGTCGGTACGTCGAGAGCGTGCATCGCTTCGGCCATCAGGTACTCGCGGAGCATCGCTGACAACGTGGCGAAGCCATCGCCTCCTCGTGAATACGGTGTGCGTCCCGAACCCTTGAGGTGGAGGTCGGCCAACGTCCCGTCGCTCGATGTCAGTTCGCCGAGGAGGAGTGCCCGACCGTCGCCGAGCAGAGGGGAGTAGCCACCGAACTGATGACCGGCGTAGGCCATAGCGATCGGCTTGGCCCCGTCGGGCACGTTGGTGCCGGCGAGGAAGGCTGTGCCATCCTCGCCGTGCAACCATCCAACATCGACACCGAGGTCTTCAGCGAGCTCGTCGTTGATCACGACGGCCTCTGGAGACGGAGCATCATCTGCTTTCCACTCGGTACCGAGCGCAGGGAAACGCGTGGCGAAGAGCGAGGAAAGCTCCGGTGCGCCGTCAGGATTCGCCGAAGCGTTCTCCTCGGCATCGATGGTGTTGGAACTCATTGTTATGCGTCTGCTTTCTCGGCTGGAGCTGTCGTGGAATCGTTCGTTGTGTCACCGGTGATCTCATCGATGATCTCGATGACCTTGGTCGGATCAGCCTGGAAACCCTGGCCGATGATCTCACGATCTGGCCCGATAAGGACGGTCCACGGGGTACCGCCGGTGCGGTAGTCGGCCATGGTCTTTGGCGGGTGGCCGCTGTCGTGCCCGAGTGCAATGTCCTCGAGACCGTGCTCCTTAACCGACTTCAGCGCAGCTTCGGCGGTGTTGGTTTCGTGTCCCTCAAAGACGGTCTGGATCGCAATGAACTCGACCAGATCTGCCTTGCCGGCCTTCTCGTAGTGCTCCTTGACCGCTGCCAATGTCGGGAAACCGTGGGAGTGACAGCCCGGGCACCACGACTGGAAGGCGTAGAGGTAGATGATCGGTGCATCGATGTCGGCGATGCGCCGCGGCAGGTCATTTCCGTCGAGCCATTCGTCGACGCGAAGCTCTGGTGCGGGTCCGCCCGTAAGTCCGTAATTCTCTGCCATGTCGTTCTCCATTCCGTGCCAGCGGTACCCGATTTGGTTTTGCCGCTATGTGATAGACAAGCGAGATACATGATTGTTACACCGAAGTCGGAAAAAAATTTGCCGAGCGCGGATTCCGGGATATTGGACGCAATTCGAGCGGGGGATACCGAGGCTTTTGAGGCGCTCGTGACCGAACTGACCCCAGGGCTTCGAGGACTTGCTCGAACGTATGTGAGTAACGCTCTTGCAGAAGAGGTGGTTCAAGAAACTTGGGCGGCGGTGGTTCGCTCACTCGATTCGTTCGAAGGTCGGTCCTCGTTGAGGACGTGGATCTATCGAATCTTGCTAAACAAGGTCCGTACGCTCGCCGGCCGAGAGGCTCGAATCGTGCCATTCGCTTCGCTGGGCCTCGGCGAAGATGGTGTGTCACCGTCGGTTGAGCCGGAGCGTTTCGGCGACCGGCTCCTCCAGGACGGTGATTGGGTGGTGCCGCCAACCGAGTGGAGTGATGCCCCCGCCGAAGAGCTCGAGAATGACGAGGTGCTCGACCTTGTTCGCCATGCCATCGATGAGCTGCCTGAATCCCAGCGCGAGGTCATGCAGCTGCGAGATGTCGAGCAATGGCGCGCCGATGATGTTTGCGAAGCGCTCGGTATTTCGTCGGTGAACCAACGGGTCTTGTTGCACCGGGGTCGAGCCGCTGTTCGATCAAAGTTGGAGGACTACTATGCCGTCGCCGCATGAGGAACGCTCCCGTGACGCCGACTTCGTAACGAACCCGTTGGTGCTTCGCTGCGTCGAAGTTGTTGAGCTCATCACCTTCTACCTCGATGATGCATTGGACGTCAACGATCGTCGGGCCGTCGACACCCACCTCCGTGGCTGCGAAAACTGCACCGTGTTCGTCACCCAGATCCGCCAGACGATTCAGCTAGCGGCCGCGGTCGGACAGCGCGAAGCCGTCGAGCCGCCAGCGAATTTCGCCGAGTTGTCGGCGCTCGTGGCGCAACGAAACGACCCGTCGACGCAGACATAACCCGGTCCATGACCGAATCGGTCGTGCCGGAATTTCTCTCTCGGACCTATGGTTACTGAGGTAGCAGCGAGGACTTTCTTCGCGAATGGGAGTGCAAATGAGACCGGTAAAGATCACTGTCTATTCGGACTTTATTTGACCATGGTGTTGGGTCGGGACCGTGCGTCTCGACAGGTTGAAGGAAAAGTACGGCGATCGCGTCGACATCGAGTGGAAAGCATTCTTGCTTCGCACTGGACCTCGTGATTGGCAGCGCGCAGACTTCTTGCACTACACCCGTTCGTGGATGCGTCCAAAGGAAGCCGAACCCGAGCTGGACTTCACCATCTGGGCGACCGATGACCCCCAGCCGCATTCCAGCATCGAGGCTCAGGTCGCCTTCAAAGTGCTTGAAGAACTGGCGCCGGAAAATGCGAAGGCGTATCACGACCGGATCATGAAGGCGTACTTCGTGGAGAACCGCGACATCAGCAACGCAGACATCCTCACCGGCCTCGCCGTCGACGTAGGCGTCGATGCAGCGGCGTTCCAAGCAGCGATTGAAACTCGTAGCGAAGTGATGGTCGAGCGGGTATTCGAGGAATACAACAGCGCAATTTCACAGAACGTCACGGGCATCCCAACCGTGGTGTTCGAAGACCAGTTTCCAGTCGTCGGTGCTCAGCCGCTCGAAACCTATGAAGACATCGTCGAGCAGATCGAGAAGCAGCTCGAGTCGATGGCCGATTGACCATGACAACGCCGATCGAACTCAACCCAGACTTTCTCGTCAGTAGCGAAGAAGCCCTCAGCCAGATGTTTCATCCGGCCAACGACTTCGTGACCGACAAGTGTTTGGACTACGTCCACGAACATGCGCGGGTCTTTATCGAACGCTCGCCGTTCATGCTGATCGGCTCGCAGTCAGCCGATGGGCACGCCGATGTTACGCCGCGCGGTGACCCACCCGGGTTCGTCAAAGTGCTCGATGATGACAAGACACTCCTGATTCCCGACCGTCCTGGGAACAACCGAATCGACACGTTGCGGAACCTCGTGTCGAACCCTCGTATCGGGCTCATCTTCCTGATCCCAGGTTTCGAAGAGACCATGCGCGTCAACGGTGCAGCTCAGCTCACCCGAGATCCAGAGCTTCTCGAGACGATGGCCGTAAAGGGCCGCGTCCCGAAGATCGCAATCGCGGTGCGCGTCGATGAGGTCTACATCCACTGCGCCAAGGCCATTCGGCGGGCAAATCTGTGGGATGAAAGCGAGCATCAGGATCGGAGCGAGTACCCGACCATGGCCAAGGTGATGCTCGATCACACCTACGGTGCTCCCGATGATCCCGAGGTGATGAAAGAGATCGACGACAACATGGATAACTTCTATCGCACGTCGTTGTACTAGTTGCTGATGGCCAGTTCGAATGGTGTAGACGCCGATGTTCTCGACGGCGTCCGCCGTGCTGTCGGCGATCGCACGATTTCTGCCATCGAGATCGTGCAAGCACTCTGGGGCGGTTACGGACAGATCGTTCGCTGCGCCCTCGATGGTGGGGGACCGCCGAGTGTGCCATCGAGTGTGCCATCGAGTGTGATTGTGAAACATGTTCGCGCTCCTGACGAGCGCGACCACCCGTACGGCTGGACCTCTGATCGGTCACACGAACGAAAGCTGAAGTCCTATCAGGTCGAGACGGCGTGGTACGAGCACTTTGCTTCCTTGAGCGATGAGCAATGGCGGGTCCCTCGGTGTCTTGCCTTGGAAACCCGACCCGATGGTGTGGTTCTCGTCCTGGAGGACCTCGACGCCGCAGGCTTCGACAAGAGACATCACAGGCTCGATGCAGCGGGACTCGACGCCTGCCTGTCTTGGTTAGCGAACTTCCACGCGACCTTCATGGGGCGATCACCAGAGAGGTTGTGGGAGACGGGTACGTACTGGCACCTCGAAACCAGGCCCGATGAACTGGATGCACTCGACGATGGTCCGCTCAAGGCTGCCGCACACCTGATCGACCGACAGCTATCGGACAGCCCGTTCCAGACCTTCGTGCACGGCGACGCCAAACTAGCCAACTTCTGCTTCAACGCGGAGGGTGATCAGGTCGCAGCGGTCGACTTCCAATATGTGGGTGGTGGCTGCGGTATGAAAGATGTGGCGTACTTCATCAGTAGTTGCTTTGACGAGGATGAGAGCGAAATCCACGCTCCAGCGCTGCTCGACCGGTATTTCCAGTTGCTCGGTGAGGCCCTGTCACGTCGTCGTAGTGGTGTTGACATCGTGGCACTCGAGGCCGATTGGCGGGCGTTGTATCCGGTGGCGTGGACCGACTTCATCCGCTTCTTGAAGGGGTGGAGCCCCGGCCATTGGAAGCTCCACGGTTACAGCGAGCGGCTCGCTCGCGACGTGCTCGACGCGCTGAGCTGAGCTCGCGGTTACGCGCCGGAGGAGCGACTGTCGGCAGGTTCGGCGGTGCTTTCTCGAAGGTCGAGAGCCTCGGTGCCAGCAATACGAACCGGCGTGTACTTGAACCCGGGGATTTTCGAGGCCGGATCGAGGTTCGCAGCGACGAGTGTGTTGCATTCCTCCCAGTGGTAGGGCATGAACAACGTATCGTGTCGCAATCCCTTCTGCGGACGCCACGGAACCCACACCGAACCCTGTCTCGACGTCACGAGGACCTTTGCGTCTCGCTCGATCTGATACGCGGCGGCGGTCGACGGATGGATCTCGACGTAGGGGCCGGGGGCGAGTCGTTGCTGACGTTCGATTCGACCCGTTTGGTTTCCAGAGAGGAACTGCGCGAGCAGACGCCCTGTCGTGAGTACGAGAGGGAATTCAGCATTGGTTTCATGGGGTAGCTGGCGGGGGACGACCGGGTGGAAGCGGGCGTTGCCATCGGGATGAGCAAAGCGTTCGGTGTAAAGCTGGGGTGTGCCCGGGTGGTCCGTCGATGGACATGGCCAGAACACACCGTCCTCATCGCGAATCCGGTCGTAAGTGATGCCGGAATAGTCGATCGGCCCTCCTTTTGAGACAGCCCGCATCTCTTCGAAAATGTCCTCTTCAGACTCGAATCGAAAACTCACAGGGCTCTCGAGGCCCTCCGCCAGGTCTGCGAGAATGTCCAGATCGTTGCGGCCCGCAATCGGCTCGATCGCTTGGTCGATTCGAACGACCCGGCCTTCGATCGTCGTGATGGTTCCCGATTCCTCAGCGAAGGACGAACCCGGGAGGATCACGTTGGCGAAACGAGCCGATTCGCTCATGAACGGATCGATGACGACGTGGTGCTCGAGCGCCCCGAGCTGGCGACGCACCGAGGTCAGATCGGGAGATGACACGGCCATGTTCGTGCATATGGTCAGCAAGCCTCGGGTCTCGCCCGAATCGACGCCGTCGAGTATCTCGACGTACGAGGAGCCCGCTGACGGCAGTAACGCCTCATCGATTCCCCAGCGGTCAGCGACCAACGAACGATCGTCGGGCGAAAGGATAGAGCGGCCGGCAGGGAGTTGATCGCAACGCTGGCCCCATTCCCGTCCACCTTGCCCGTTTCGCTGTCCGGTCAACATATTGATTCCCGCCCCGGGGCGGCCAACGTGGCCGCACGCGAGACCGACATTGATGATCGACTGCACGTTTTGGGTTCCGTCGGTCTGCTGTTCTGGCCCGCGTCCATGCAGGAACATGCATTTCGTTGTCCCGCCGATCAACGAGGCGACCTTCTCTAGCAACCGTCGTGGAACGTCGGCGACCAACTCCACGAACTCGGGGTCGTACTCCATCGCTGCACTGAGCGCATCGGAGAAACCAACGGTGCGGTTCTCGAGGAAGTCTCGGTCGACGAGACCTTGACGAACGATCTCGCGAAGCAGACCGTTGAACAGGACGGCGTCCGAGCCGGGCTCGAGGGCCACATGGATGTCTCCGTCTTTCACGAACCTTCCCGCCCGTGGATCGATCACGATGACGGTCCCGCCCCGTTTGCGAACATGATTGAGGAGGGTTGGAAGCGCAACGGGGAAGGCGGCCGATATGTGTGCTCCGATGACCACGACCACCTCGGCAACTCTGAGCTCATCGAGCGGGGTCATCATCCGGTCGGCGCCGAAGGCCAACATGTTGGCCTTTCCAGCGGCTGCCATGCAGAACCGGCCGTTGTAGTCGACGTTGGGTGTCCCGAGCGCGAGCCTCGCAAACTTACCGAGCAGGTACACCTTCTCGTTCGTCAACGACCCACCGGACAAGAGCGCGTTCGCCGGCGCCCCGTGCTCGGACCGGATCTTGGCGAACCCGTCGATCGCAGCATCGAGGCCTTCGTTCCAGGACACTTCGTGAAACTCGGTTCCTCGACGGATGAGCGGAGCCGTCAGCCGGTCTTTGTGGTGAATCTGCTCAAACGCTGAGGCGCCTTTTGAACACAAGGACCCCGTTGTGAGGGGCGAGCCTTTCCAACGGGACAGCCCGACGACCGTCCCATCGGCGACGTTCAAATCCATCCCACAGTTCAGTGAGCAATATGGGCAGTGGGTTCTCGCCGTCGAGTTCGAGCGTCCGGTGCTCATGTGGCACTCAGTCGATAGCCGCGACGTTTGACGGTCTGTATGCCCTTGCCAGCAACGCCGAGCCGCTTTCTGAGTCGGCCGACGGTGACCTCGACGACGTGTTCGTCGGTCGAATTCCCCTGCCAGACCTCCGAGAGCAGGTTCTTCTTTGAGAAGACGACGCCAGGGCGGCTGGACAGAATCGAGAGCAAGCGTTTCTCACGCCGACTCAGTATCTGGGGGTCTTGTGAGCCGACCCGTAGCTCACTTCCACGTAGCACCACCCGGTGACCAGCGAGGTCGACTTCTGTCGCCGACTGGTAAAGCTGTTCGGTCAGGTGCCGGACCATCGTCCCGAGTTGGGGACGGTCCGGGAAGGTCGGTCGGCCCAAGCCGGATTCGGTGACAACGGATGCGGTTCGTTCGCCGACGCACACGACGAGTGTCGTCCATCTCGTCGCTTCGCAGATCGCCGGGAAAACACCTTGTTCTCGAGCGCATCGCACGAAGTTCTCGACCGCTGGACGCGCGGTGAACGTGAGTGCGTCGACCTCGTGTTGTGCTACAGCGGTGACGAGGCGGACCAACGCTGTGCTATCGACTGGGGGAGTCCAGCGATAGACGGGCACCGGGATGACCGTCGCTCCGAGCGACTCTATGCGTTCGATGACGGTGCATTCGGGGTCGCCGTCGAGTTGGATCGCCACCGTCGTCCCCTGAAGGC
The DNA here is from genome assembly GCA_964451305.1 of uncultured Acidimicrobiales bacterium. Classification (GTDB taxonomy): domain Bacteria; phylum Actinomycetota; class Acidimicrobiia; order Acidimicrobiales; family SHLQ01; genus SHLQ01. The sequence goes on from CAYVHV010000007.1 coordinate 70,731, forward strand.
AACGTTCGCCAAGCGCCGACACGATGTCGTCGAAGGTGTCCACTGTGGCTGATGAAATATCAAGACCAGCGGTTATGGCCGCGCCTCGTGCCTTGGCTCCTCGGGCGATGACCTCCGACCGGTCGATCGCGTCTCGTAGCCGGTCTCCTTCGAGACGCGTGTCCGCCGACGAGAACCATCCCCGTACGCCGATGCCCGTGGTGAGCACCGTGATATCCGGCGGGGTCGCGATCAGCTGACCGGTTGCCTCGGCAGTTTCGGCTTCTGGCAGCAGGGGCAGCGTCTGGAGTGCAGGACCGTGGAGGCATGTTGCACCTCGTCCCGCGAGCATCTTGATTTGCTCGTCGCTGCGTCGATCCGCAGTGACTCCGATTGTGAAACCATCGAGGTCGCCATGCACACCTTCAGTTTGGGAGGTCAATGTTTCAGACGTGTTTCTCGCCCGTGACGTTCCGTCGCAACGAGACCACTTCGCCGACGGTGCGGGCCTCGAAAATTTCGAGCGAGAGGTCGTCGTTGGTGAGGCAACGACCGGTGATCAGGCTGAAACGGTCTTTTAGCAAAGGGGAGATCACGATGGGTTCGTCCGCGGTCGATCCGATGAGACCTCGTGCGATCGTGGGCGTTCCTGTGCGCGGGTCGATATGTCCTACGGCGTGCAACGACTCGGTGTCGCCGACGCTGAAGCGAAAGAGGGCGACGGGCCGCCCTTCGACCAGCACGGCGATACCGCGCCCGTGTTCGAGCTGGTCAACGTTGCACACCTCATGCCACCGTCGGTCGCCGTCCGGCTCGAGGTCGATTTGTACGGTTTCGGAAATGACAGCCTTTGGGTTCATGATGCGGGCACCCGCTGTCCACGTTCACGAATCCAGACCGGCGATGAGTTTGCGTCCGGCGCATTTACGAACTCGACAAAGTGCTCGAGCTTGTCCGGGTTGTTGAGCGTTGCGGTCCACTCGCACTCATAGGTTTCGACGTGGGTGGCCATCGCGGCCTCCAACTCCTCACAAATACCGAGAGTGTCATCGACGATGACTGATCGCAGATAGTCGACACCACCTTCGAGCCGCTCGAACCACGTCGAGGTTCGTTCGAGCTTGTCCGCCGTACGGATGTAGAACATCAAGAATCGATCGATCAGTGTGATCAGCTCGTCATCGCTGAGATCGATAGCGAAGAGATCGCCGTGGCGGGGGACACGACCACCGTTGCCGCACAGGTACAGATTCCAACCGGTCTCTGTCGCGACGATCCCAAAGTCTTTACTTTGGGCTTCCGCGCATTCTCGCGTGCATCCAGACACACCCGATTTGAGCTTGTGCGGTGCGCGCAAGCCTCGATATCTCCGTTCGATTTGAATGGCCATACCCACCGCGTCTTGGACGCCGTAGCGACACCACGTTGAGCCAACGCAAGACTTCACGGTGCGAAGCGCCTTCCCATAGGCTTGGCCAGATTCGAGACCAGCGTCGATGACCCGCTGCCAGATGTCTGGGAGTTCGTGCAGCTGCGCTCCGAAGAGATCGATGCGTTGTGCGCCAGTGATCTTTGCGTAGAGGTCATAGTCTCGGCCGACCTCGCCGAGAGCGATGAGCTGTTGCGGCGTGATCTCTCCGCCCGGTACCCGTGGGACGACCGAGTAGGTGCCGTTCTTTTGCATGTTTGCAAGGGAACGATCGTTGGTGTCCTGGAGCGGGGCCTGATCCTGGCTCAGAACGTACCCGTTGCTCTGCGACGCCAGAATCGATGCGACGGTCGGACGGCAGATCTCACACCCCAGTCCAGAGCCGTACGTCGATACGATCTCGGACCACGTGGTCAAACCATCGAGGCGGACCAGATCGAACAGTTCTTGTCGGCTGTACGCGAAGTGTTCACAGAGCGATGTGTCGATGCTGACGCCGATGTCGACGAGCGTCTCGTTCATCAGCGATGTCATCCCCGGGATGCAGCCACCGCAACCGGTTCCGCAGTTCGTCGACTCCTTCAGGCGTGCAATGCTGTGGTCGCCATCTTGGACCGCGTCCTTGAGCTCGCCACGGGTCACGTTGTTGCAGCTGCACAAGATTGCCGAGTCTGGCAGTGCGAGGGAGGGCTGTTCTGTAGAGGATCCCGGAGCGATGAGCGAGCCGAGCGCCGAGGTCTCCATCGCCCCGGTCGACATGGCGTGGAAGAGGTCGTAGTTGGAGGCGTCTCCTACCAGCACGCCGCCGGTTACGACGCCGTTGTCGACCGACACGCTCCGGTAGATCTTCTCCGAAGGGTCGGAGAAGGTCACTGCGTTCGTTCCCGTGTGATGTCCAAAGCTTGCGACCTCGACACCGAAGAGCTTCAGCTTCGTCGAGAGGTCTGCACCGGTGAACGTTCTATCTCCACCAGTGAGCTGAGATGCGAGTGCGGATGCCATTGCGTAGCCAGGTCCCACCAACCCATATGTCATGTCGCCGTGAGCGGCGACCTCGCCGATGGCGAAGATGTGTGGATCTGAGGTCTGCAGCATGTCATCGACGACGACACCGCCGCGCGTACCGATCGTCAGGCCTGCGTTGCGGGCAAGCTCGTCTCGAGGTCGGATGCCAGCGGAAAAGACGACGATGTCGGTATCGACGACACCACCCGAACCGAGCAGACTGGAAACATCATCTTCGCCGTTGCCCGAGCCTGCGATCTCCGAGGTCTGGTAGCCGAGGTGGCAGGTGATGTCGAGATCGTCGACCCAGCGTTTCAGGGTCGCGGATCCGGCTTCGTCGAGTTGTTGTGGCATCAACCGGTCGGACATCTCGACCACATGCGTGTCCAGCCCGAGGTTCTTGAGTGCGTTCGCTGCTTCGAGGCCGAGGAGTCCTCCACCGATCACCACGCCCGTCGTCTTTCCTTCGGCCCAATTTTGGATTTGCTCGAGATCTTCCAGCGTGCGGTAGACGAAGCACCCCGGGCGATCGTGGCCAGGAATTGGAGGCACGAAGGGGAAGGAACCGGTTGCGAGCACGAGCGTGTCGTACGCCAGAACATCGCCGTTCTCGAGCGAGATGGCCTGTTCCACGGTGTCGATGTTCGAGACCAGCGAGCCAAATCGAAACGTGACGCCGGCTGCGCTCTGAGCGTCGACGTCACCGAGCAAGAGGTCGCTCGTCGACGCTCCATCGAACCAGCTCGAAAGGGCCACACGGTCATATGCCGGCGTTGGTTCGTCACCAATGACGGTCACGCTGTATGTGTCGAGTCCTCCGTTCGCAATGAGGTCGTCGACAAATCGTTGACCGACCATGCCGTTGCCGACAACGATGAGACGCTGCTTGCCGGGTGAATTTGTGAGAGTGCTCATGCTGGTTGGTGTGCTCCGTGTTCGTAATCGGCGAGAAACTGAAGGACTTCCTGGCGATAGGCGTAGAACTTTGGGTCATCGAGCAGCACGTGCCGATCCCGTGGTCGTGGGAGGTCGACCTCGAGGATCTTGCCGATCCGAGCGTCGGGGCCGTTCGTCATCATGACGACACGATCGGCGAGCAGGATTGCCTCGTCGACGTCGTGAGTCACCATGATCGTGGTCACCGCACTGCGATTCCAAACCTCGAGGAGAACGTCTTGTAGATCCCATCGAGTCAGGCTGTCCAACATCCCGAATGGCTCGTCGAGCAGCAACAGCTTGGGGCTGAGTGCGAAGGCTCGAGCGAGTCCCACCCGCTGTTTCATGCCATTGGACAGGCTGTTCGCGCGCTTGTCGAGCGCTCCACCGAGCCCGACGCGCTCCAAGTAGTAGTCGACGATTTCGCGTCGTTCCTTCGCTGTCGCGTGGGGGTACACGCGATCCACGCCCAGTTCCACGTTCTCACGCGCGGTCAGCCAGGGGAGCAGCGATGGGGCTTGGAAGACGACGGCCTTGTCGGGGCCCGCCTCGCGGACCTCCTTGCCATCGAGCATGATCTTGCCGCCGGTGATCTCGTTGAGGCCCGCCGCCATCGTGAGCGCGGTCGACTTGCCGCAACCGGAATGGCCGATCAACGAAACGAAGTCACCCTTGTCGAGAACCAAGTTGATGTCGTCGATGACGGTGAGCGGTCCATCGGCGGTCGGATAGACCTTCTTGGCTTTGTAGAACTCGAGGTATCGACTTGTCCGGTTCGAGACCGACGCCTCGACAACCGCGCTCGGTAGACCCGAGATGTCCTTGGGTTCGACCTCGGGAAGAGACGTTGCGGCGTTGGCCGACGTGAGCGATTCGTCCGTCATGTTCATCGAATCGAGCTGCGAGACAATCTCGTGACGCAATGCCATGTACGCCTCGTCATTGTTCACCTCGGTGCGATCTCGTGGACGTTCGATCGTCACGTCATAGATAGTGGAGATTTTCGCAGCAGGGCCGACGTCGAGAATCGCAACGCGGTCGGCGAGCAGCAGCGCTTCGTCGACATCGTTGGTGATCAGGACGATGGTGCGCTTCTCTTGGCGACGAATTCGTTCGATCTCGTCTTGCAACTTTGCTCGGGTGAGCGCATCGAGTGCGGAGAGCGGCTCGTCCAGCAGGAGGATTTCGGGTCGTCCCGAGAGCGCTCGAGCGACGGCCACACGTTGTTTCATGCCGCCCGAAAGTGCCGCGATCTTTCGATCACTTGCATGGCTCAAGCCGACCAGTTCGATGGTGTCGTCGATGATCTTGCGTCGCTCTGCCTTGGACTTGTCCTCGTGGACTGCGTCGACGGCGAGGGCCACGTTGCCCTCGACCGTCAACCAGGGCAACAACGAGTACGACTGGAAGACGACCCCTCGGTCTCGGCCGGGACCGACCGAGGTCTCACCATGAACTCGAACGTCGCCAGCGTCGAGATCGATGAGTCCGGCGATAGCCGAGATGAGGGTCGTCTTCCCCGAGCCCGAGAAGCCAAGGATGGCCACGAACTCGCCGTCGTAAACATCGAGGTCGAGTTGGGAGAGGACCTCGGTTGTGCCACCTGCGCCGTCGTCATAGGACTTTGTGACGTTCCGGAGTGAGAGAATAGGTTGGGTTGTCATGTTGCTCACGCGTGGTTCCGGCTGACGAACGACTCGGCCATGCTCATCAAACGATCGAGCAAGAAGCCAATGAAGCCAATGACAAAGACGGCGAACATGATGCGAGCGAGCGATTGGGAGCTCCCGTTCTGGAACTCATCCCAGACGAACTTTCCAAGCCCAGGGTTCTGGGCGAGCATCTCCGCTGCGATCAACACCATCCAGCCCACGCCGAGGGAGAGGCGGAGTCCGGTGAATATGTACGGAAGCGCCGACGGAAGCACCAGTTTGCGCAGGCGAGCAAACCACCCGAGCTTCAGCACCTTGCCCACGTTCAGTAGGTCTTCGTCGACCGATGATGCGCCGACGGCGGTGTTGATGAGCGTTGGCCATAGCGAGTTGAGCGTCACGACGAGCGCCGAGATCACAAACGCTGGTGCAAAGTACGAGTCGGGGTCGAGAGCGGTCGCGGCGATCACGATCTGGACGATCGGCAACCACGCCAACGGGCTAACTGGCTTAAAGATCGACACCAACGGGTTAATAGCTTTCATAAACGACGGCGACAGTCCGCTCAAAAGCCCGACCGGGATCGCCACGACGGAGCCGATGAGGAAGCCGAGCGCCACGGTTTGCAGCGACGTCCAAATCTGCTGCGGGAAACTCGGTGGCCCATTGAACTCGAAGTTCTGCACGAGTTCTGGAGTGCCCGCAGCGACCGCCGCAGCGTTGTTGGCATCCTGATTCGCAAAGAACTCCGCTCGTGCTTCCCGGGTAGCCATCCACTCATCGAACAGATCGCGCCCGGCATCAAAGACCTCAACAGGGCCCGGCAGGGATCCCACTCGAGTGTTGATGCGAGGCGCAATGATGGCCCAGACCAACAAGAAACCAGCGATGCCCAACAGTGGGAGTATCAGGTTGCCGAGGCGCTTTTTCGCAGCGGCGAACGACCGCTGGTGCGATTCGCCCGAGGGAGTCTCCTCGGGAGCCAACAGGTCATTTGCTAGCGGTTCTGTTGGTTCCAGGATTTGGATCTCATCGACGATGAGTCCGGAGTCGGGTGACATGGGTATTGTCCTCTCGGTTCAGGTACGTAGTAGGTGTGTTGGAAAGGTGGGTCGGGGACGGGCTATCCGTCGATGCCCGCGCTGGTTACGGTCTGTCCGGCTTTGAGACCGATGTCGAGTGACTCGAGGTAGGCGTTCGGCGTCGTGCCATCGAATGGGATTGCGTCGATGAAGTCGTCTTCGACACCACGGAAACCATCGGTCTCAGGAACGTCGGATGCTTCAATATCGCCGGAGTCGACGAGGTCGGTTGCGGCCTCGAGGTAGAGGTCGGGGCGATACACGGCCTCGGCCTGCTCGACGAACCAGTCATCGCTTTGTGCAGTGTCGATCTGGCCCCAGCGACGCATCTGAGAGAGGTACCAGACCGCGTCGGAGTAGTACGGGTAACCCGCAAAGTTACGGAAGAAGATGTTGAAGTCGGGAGCGGGCCGGGTATCTCCCTGCTCGAAGGTGAACAGGCCGGTCATCGACGCAGCGATGACCTCTCGGTCGGCGCCGACGTACTGAGACTGCGACAAGATGTCGACAGCTTCCTCGCGGTTGGCGTTGTCGTTCTCGTCGAGCCACTTCTGCGCCTTGATGATCGCCCGCAACATAGCGCGTGTGGTGTTCGGATTCGTGGAAGCAAAGTCGTCGCGGAGGCCAAAGACCTTCTCCGGGTTCGACGTCTTGATGTGCTGATCGGTCGCGATGGGCACGCCGATGTTCTGAAATACCGCAGCTTGGTTCCACGGTTCGCCGACGCAGTACCCGTCGATCGTTCCCGCCTCCATCGTCGCTGGCATTTGGGGAGGTGGCGTGACCGACAGCGGCACATCGGCCGCAACGGTTCCGACCGCATCGCCGGGGGTGTAGAAGCCCGGTCCGATCCCGCCAGCGGCGAGCCAGTAGCGGAGTTCGTAGTTGTGGGTGGAGACAGGAAAGACCATTCCCATGTTGAATTGTTTGCCTTCGCCAGCGAACTGATCGATCGCTGCCTGCAAGTAGGAGGCGGAGATGGGGTGCTCTGGATTGCCGTCGGCGTTCTCTGGCAGGTTCGGCCGGACGATGTCCCAGACCTCGTTGGACACCGTGATGCCATTGCCGTTCAAATCGAGACTGAGCGGAGCGATCAGATTGGCAGCGGTGCCGTAACCAATCGTTGCAGCAAGGGGCTGGCCAGCGAGCATGTGCGCACCATCGAGCGCCCCGCCGATGACGCCGTCGAGGAGCACCCGCCAGTTCGCCTGCGCCTCGAGCGAGACGTTCAATCCTTCTTCGCTGAAGTATCCGTTCTCCAATGCGATCGCAAGTGGAGCCATATCGGTCAGCTTGATGAAACCGAGGGTGAGGTTCGGCTTCTCGATCGACCCACTGGATGCTGAGGCAGCGACGGCTGTCGTCTCGGTCGCTCCCTCTACCTGTGTTGTTGTCGTGCTGGTGGAACCACCGCATGCGGCCAAAACTGCGGCGCTCGCGGTCATCGATCCTGCTCCGATGACGAAACGTCGGCGTGAGAATTGCTTGTCGGTCACTAGAAGTCCTCGCTTGGTAGGGGGATGGACTTCAGCTAATCAGGACGAAGTTTCAGTCCTGATTCGTGCGCGTGAGCGGTCGGTGACGCCTACCCGTGATCGCGAAGTCGTTCTGGTGACGCGGGCGAAACAGTCCGTTAACGCGTTGGTCCGCGTGTGCTGCTCGGCGCTCCCAGGGCTGCAGTGAGCGCGTCGAGCATCGGGATCAATCGGGCAACGTCGGGTTCGATGATCCCGGTCCATCCAGCGTCGACTGCCGTTGCGGCACAAACCGGTCCCACGACGACCGGGACGCATGCGGACCGGAGGGCATTGTCCAAATCGCCGATCAGTCCAGCACGGGAGGCGATCTCTCGAAGGTGGCTGATCGCCGGCGAGGCGGTAAAGGTGATCGCATCGATGTCACCAGTGATCGTTGCGTCGATCAGCTCCAGCGCTGCGCTCGTGTCCGCCGGGATTCGATATCGATAGATGCGCATGTATTCGATATCTGCGTCCACCGCCTCGAGGGCATCGACGATGACATCGTGAACGGTTCCGACGAGCTGAACAGCGACACGGGTACCAGGCGTGAGCGACCGGCAACGCTCCGCAACCTCTCGGGCCGTCTCGTCCGGGGCCTGCCAGGACACGTCGAGGCCGAGGGACCGGCACCGGCTCGTCGACTTCGCGCCACGACTCCATACCGTGGAGGTACATAGCGAGGTCGTCAACCGGTCTTGCTGGTCTTGAGTGAGACGTTCCATCCACCAGGAGATTCCCTGGCCCGTCTGGACGATGAAGATCTCGGGAGGTCGATCGATGAGTCGTTCGCTGACCGCGCCGACATCGGTACAACCGGTGTCGTCGACGGTTTCCATCAACGGAGCCATCAGGACGGTCGCCCCACGAGCATCGAGGTAGCGCTTCTGATGGCCAGCTCGCCGTTCCGCCGTGACCCAAATGCGGCGCCCGGTCAAGATATCTGCGTTGTTCACCCGTTGATCCTGCATGGTTCTTTTGCGGTTCACGAGCGCAGGGCGGTCGCGTGAGTTGTTGTTCACGACAACGAAACAGTTGGTTCATCGAGCCGAATTATCGTCCCGGTACGGTCTGCTGCATGAAGATTTCGCGGTTTCGGCGCACGAGAGTTCCAGCTCAGAACAACGCCAGGCCGTACATGGTTGCCTGGCGGCTTGCGAAGAAGAAGGTCGTCGTCGTCGGCGCTGGCTCGATCGGCGAAGCGAAGATCGAGACGTTGTTGCCAGCCGAGCCTGCGCTCCTCGCCATCGACCCGTCGCCCTCTCCACGAGTTCTCGAACTCGAAGCCGAGGGACGTCTCGAGCTGCTCCAGCGTCGAGTGTGCCCGCTCGATCTGCGCGGCGCCGAGCTCGTCGTGATCGCCACTGGCGATCACGAGGCCAACATCAGAATTGCTCGATGGGCGCGGCTCGCCGGAGCGACCGTCAACGCCGTCGATGACCCCGACCTGTGCGATGTAACGATTCCGGCGGTGATCGAACGTGGCCCTGCGACGATTGCGGTAACCACCAATGGTGCCACTCCGGCCGGAGCTCGCTTCTTGCGAGAGAAACTCAGCGAGCTTCTCGATGCCGATATTGCGGTGATGTTCGAACATGGACGACTTGCGAGGAACGAGCTTCGTTCCTCCGGACGTTATCGCTATGACTATCACGCGTGGCGAGACCGCTTCTTCTCACCTGCGTGGGACGCTGTCGAGAGCGGCTCAGCGAGTGAGATTTCGCGCATACGGACGACGTTCGTCGACGGGTTCACCAACCAGATCCCGGGTGCCGCCGGTCGAATCTCGCTCGTCGGCGCTGGACCTGGGGGAGTGGATCTCATAACCGTGCGAGGAGCGAGAGCACTCGCCGCCGCGGATGTTGTTTTGTACGACCGTCTCGCCGACCCTGCCTTGCCGGATCTCGCGCCTCGGGCAGCTCTACGCATACCGGTGGGTAAGGGAAAGGGCTTTGGGTATGCCCAATCTTCGATCGAACAGCAACTGATTTCGCATGCGTCGAATGGCGCACATGTTGTTCGACTGAAGGGCGGCGACCCGTTTGTCTTTGGTCGGGGGTGTGAAGAGGTCGACGCAGCACATGCTCATGGCATTCCAGTCGAGGTGATTCCGGGTCTGAGCTCAGCCTTGAGCGCACCCGCACTCGCTGGATTGTCGATCACCGATCGGCGTCTGTCGTCTGGCTTTGTCGTTATCAGCGGTCATCGAGCGGGTGCTGAAAGCTACGACTGGGACGCGCTGGCGCGCTTGGAACTGACGGTCGTCGCATTGATGGCCGCCGCCACCGCAAGTCAGGTGGCGAGACGCTTGATCGATGCGGGTGCCGATGGGCGGACCGGCGTTGCGTTCATCCACGCTGCAGGTACCGCTGAAGAAACCCAGGTTCGGCGGTCACTCAACGAAGTGGCACTCGAGGGATGCCCCTTGGGGTCTCCAACGGTCATGGTGATCGGAGCGGTCGTCGATGGAAGAGCCGTCGAAGTCGCCGCCGAACCGAGGAGCGTTAGCGCCGTCTCGTAAACTCGACTCGTGATCAAGGGCTGCGAGCGAACCGAAATTCGAGCGTTGTCGTGAAGCTCTCAGCGACGGACCTGGGCGAACTCGCCGCACTCGCCATCGACGTCGCGGCCGAGGCGGGCGAGATGGTCGGCGCATCGCGCCCCGTTGAGATCGAGAGAAAAAATGGTGGCGAGAGTCTTGCGTCGCAAGTTGTCACCGAGATCGACCGGCGCGCCGAAGAGATCATCATCGAGGGACTCGCCTCGACTCGGAGTTCTTTTGCTCTTGGCCTTTTGTCCGAAGAAGTCGGTGATGACGGCAGCCGTCTGACGGCCGAACACTTCTGGTGCATCGACCCGCTCGACGGAACGTTGCCCTTCATCGAGGGCGTGCCCGGCTACGCGGTTTCCGTTGCCCTGGTTCGCAGCGACGGAACGCCGTTGATCGGCGTTATCTACGACCCAATCGATAGATCCGTGCTCCACGCGATTCGCGGGGCTGGAGCATTTCGTGACGGCCAGCCGTGGCTCCCGAGCCACACCTCTTCGGCCGAAACCCTTTCCGTATTCGCAGATCGAAGTTTTCTCAGCGCCCCCGAATATGACCGTGTCGTCGATGGACTCGACCGGATCGCCCTCGACCGCGATCTCCAAGGAGTCCATATACGCGCAACCGCAGGCGCGGTAATGAACGCATCTGGGGTCCTGGGCAACGACCCCGCTTGTTACTTCAAGACGCCGAATCCGAGCGGGGGTGGAAGTCTGTGGGACTTTGCTGCGACGGCCTGTCTGTTCAACGAGGCGGGAGCCGTCGCTACCGATATGTACGGCGATTCGCTCGACCTCAATCGGGCCGACTCGACGAGTATGGGGCACCGCGGGGTGCTGTATGCGAGTGATGCTGATCTCGCCGCGCAGATTCGCCGGTTGTGGGGCGGGTAGTCCCGTCGAACAGGGTCTTGACCGCCGGGTCTTGCAGCGCCGTCTCGGTTGGAGCGCAACACACACACGTGAGATCGAGAGCCACGACGGTGTCGGCGTGGTTGACATCGTTCATGTGGTGAGTGGAAAACAAGACGGTTCGTCCGGTATCTGCCTCGGTCCGCATGACCTCGAGGATGCGTTGCTGCGAAGCGACATCGAGGCCGGCCGACGGCTCGTCGAGCAGCAACACCGGTGCTTCCTGGGCGAGTCCTTGGGCGACGAGAGCCCGTTGGCGTTGTCCTCCCGATAGTTCGTTGATGGGTGTGGAACGCAGGCGAAGAAGGTCCACTCGGTCGAGCGCTTCGTCGCACGCTCGGTGGTCGGATCGACGCATTGCGCCGAAGAGGCCACGGGAGGGGTAGCGGCCCATCCGGACGACGTCGTTGACCGTGAGCCGTAGTTGCGGATCGATGCTCGTTGCTTGCAGCACGTCGGCGACTCGTCCTGAGATTGAGACCGTGCCGGTCGACGGGTGCAATCGGCCGCTGATGAGGGCGAACATGGTGGACTTGCCAGCACCGTTTGGGCCGATGACGGCGGTTACCGATCCGCTGTCGATCGACAAGCTCACTTCGGATAGGGCCAGCGTGGCGGTGTTGTGGGCGTCGACATTGCGAAACTCGACCGCAGATGTTCTGGCGTGGTCCCGACGCGTTACGGTCGATTGTGGATGCATGCTTCGCATGGGCGCAAGAGTATCAGAATGAGAACCAGTCTCAACTAAGGCTGAGATTGGATGTCAAAAGTCGGGCGCTGAGGTTCATTGTCCTGGGGGAGCGCCATCGCCCCCGTGGTCCGCTGGTTAGGATTGGCGCATGGAGAGGGTCAAGGCAGCCGATCGCCGTGTTTGACCCAGAGCAGTACCAACTTCTTGACTTTGGTGCGGGCCGCAAGCTTGAACGCTTCGGGCATGAAATCCTGGACCGTCCCAGCCCGGCGGCGGAGGGCGCGGCCGTTGCCGACCCTGCGGCGTGGCGTTACGCGACCGCTCGCTTCGATCTCGTATCTGGCGGCACGGGGGAATGGGACGACGCTGCGCTGTCGTTGCCGGATGGAGAACAGGAGCCATGGTCTGTCCGTCACGCGGACAGTCGCCTCGTGATGCAGCTCAACACTGCGGGTAACGTCGGACTCTTCCCGGAGCAGGCCAGCAACTGGGATTGGATTGCTGAGCAGGTGGAGCTGTCCCGTCAAGACGTGACCACTCGCGCGCCCCGAGTATTGAATTTGTTCGCATATACCGGTGGAGCGAGCCTCGCTGCAGCTGCTGCAGGCGCCGAGGTTACCCACGTCGATGCCTCGGGGCCGACGGTCTCGGCGGCGAAGCGTAACGCCGAGGTTTCCGGCCTTGCGGACGCGCCGATCCGGTGGCTCATCGACGACGCCATCAAGTTTGTTGCTCGAGAGTGTCGGCGGGCCAAGCGCTACGACGGCGTTATTCTCGACCCTCCGACATACGGCAAAGGGCCGAAGGGTAAACCGTTCAAGTTCGCGCAGCACCTCACCGAGTTGATGGAGCACTGTGGTGAGTTGCTCGAAGATGATGCGGATAGCAACAGGTTCTTGCTCTTTAGCTGTCATGCTCCCGGGTTCGGTATCGACGACGCACGGGTAACGGTGGAGAGCGTGCTGCCTCGGGGGAGCAGCGAGGGGGTAGTGAGTCGACCGCTGTCGCTCGAATCCACTGACGGTCGGACGCTGAAGGCTGGCGTGTCCGCACACTGGAGTTCGACGGCGAGCTAGGTCCTACATTGAGTCTCGGTTCTTCGGCCTCGGCTGGCCGGGCTGATCTACGATCCGTACATGGACGAGGGCAAGAAGAGCCCCGAGATCGGTGTTGGCTCAGCAGCGTCGATCGGTATTGGGGGAATGGTTGGGGCGGGAATCTTTGCGATTCTCGGACTGGCAGCGACGACGACCCAAGGTGCAGTCCCGATCGCCTTTGTCATCGGCGGTGTCATCGCCCTCGTGACGGCGCATTGCTACGGCAAGCTATCGGTTGCCTACCCCGATAAGGGCGGCACGGTTGCCTACCTCGACCGAGCGTATGGGGCGACGGCGTTCACGGGCATTCTCAACGTCCTGCTCGTCCTCAGCTACGTCGTGATGATCGGATTCTACGCGTCGGCCTTCGGACGGTTTGGGGCCACATTCTTCAACGACTCGGAGCTGTCACGGCATGTCTTGATCACCGGCGTGGTCTTCGCTCTAGCGTTCGTCAACGTGGTCGGAACCGGGCTCGTCGTCAAGTACGGCAATTTCGCGAACGCCGTCAAGCTCTTGCTGCTCGCAGGATTTGTCGTGATTGGCCTCGTTGGTGGCGACGTGGATTTTGGCCGCTTTGCGGTGAGCGAATGGGTGGGCCCGGTCCCGTTGATCGCCGGCGCCATGGTCATCTTCTTGAACTACGAGGGCTTCGAGATGATCGCCAACGTGTCGAGCGATGTGCCGGAAGAGAAGCGGGCGAAGGTCATGCCCCAAGCGTTCTATGGCTCGGTTCTGATCGTGATCGCTCTGTACGTGTTGATCTCGATCGTGGCGGTGGGTTCCCTGTCGACCGCGGCGATCGAGAGCGCTGGCGAATTCGCGCTGGCCGAGGCCGCCGAATCGATGATCGGGAGCGCAGGCTTCACGATCATCGTCGTCGCAGCGCTCCTCGCTACGTCATCGGCGATTAATGCAACCCTGTTCTCGTCGGCTCGTATCACGTTCGCTCTCGCGAGCGAACGTGAGATGCCAAAAGAGCTCGGCACGCTCGTGCGCGAGCAGCCACTTCCGGCGCTCGCCTTTGTGTGCGTAACCGGAGCGTTGCTCGCGAACTTGGTGCCGATCGATGTGATCGCAGCGATGGGCAGCGGAGGGTTCCTTCTGACCTTTGCCGCGGTCAACGTTGCCTCCATCCGCCTTTCCGCGACGATCGGTGTGAGCCGGATCATTCCAATTGCTGGAACAGGGATGTGCCTCGTTGCGATCCTCGTACTCTTTTCGCAGGTTGGCCGGCTTGAGCTGTTCCTGTTTTTGGGCATGATCGCCCTATCGGTACTCATCGAGATCATCGCACGGACCCAAGGGTCCGGCGTGACGATGCGTGTACGGGCGAGCGATCAGGCGGAGTAAGTATCCGAGCTCGTTTCTAGAGCTCTACGGCGAGGCACGCTTCGATGCTGCTGGTGAGCTCTTCATCTGCGGTGGACTCGAATACGACGCCATCGAAGCGCTTCATTTCGCGGCAGAACTCTTCTTGGTGAATGTCTTGCATGAGCAGAAACAGAAGGTCTTCGCCGGGGTTGATGCGTTCTCCCATTTCCTTCATGTGCTGGTCGTTGATTCCGATGTCCTTCAGCTTGGCAAAGAGACCACCAACTGCTGCGCCGAGCGCTCCACCGGCAATAATTCCGAGCGGTCCGGCGAGAATGCCGATGAACGCGCCGTACCAACCGCCGGTCGCAGCGCCCTGACCGGGGTTGACGTCCTTGCTTTGGCGAAGTCGGATCTTGCCCTTGTCGTCTTTGTCGACGATGGCCGCATCTTCCAAGCGGATGATGTTCTGGCTTGCGATTCGGACCATGGCGAGCAGTGCTTCTTGGGCCTTCAGAGGATGGTCGAATCGGATTGCGAGCAGTATTGATGTTGATGGATCAGTTGACATGTCACCGACACTAGACGCTGGATCTCTCATCTCGCTTACCAACCTGAAAGTGCCAATAGGCGCTCTAAACATCACCCCCGGGGTCTGACCCTCCGGGTTGTCTTTAGAGCCCTAAACCTCACCTTTGGGGTCAGACCCTCGAGGTTACGTTTAGTCTCATTCGCCAATCGAATAGCGGCCTTTGGCGCTCTAAACATGACCGTTGGGGTCTGACCCCGGGGGTGATGCTGGGTGGCTAAAGATGACCTCGAGGGTCAGACCCCGAGAGGAGGTGTCGCCGACGTTTGGTCGGAGCGGTGCTTTCGTGCCGCGGGAGTGATTAGTCGATTCCCCAGATGGCCTTGTTGACGATGTTCTCGAGGGCTTCTTGGCGTCCCGAGACCGGCACTGGTTCCAGATCGTTGGCTACGGCGTCGTTAGCGAGCTCGGCCAAGCTTGATCCACCAGACAAAATGTTGGCGCCCGTGCCCGTTGTCCACCGTGAGTATCGTTCGTCGCGGGCGGCTTCGATGTCGCCGTCGTCGAGCATCTTTTCGGCGACGAGCAGCGCCCGGGCCAGCGTGTCGATACCGCCGATGTGTCCATGGAAAAGGTCGTCGCGGCTGCTGCTCTGACGCCGCAGCTTGGTATCGAACAAGAAGCCGCCAGAGTCGAAACCGCCGTTCCGGAGGATCTCGTACACCGCGAGGCTCATCTCGTCTACCGAGTTTGGGAACTGGTCGGTGTCCCAGCCGTTTTGCGGGTCGCCCCGGTTCGCGTCGACGGATCCGAAGATGCCGTTGTCGATCGCATAGGACACCTCGTGTTGGAACGAGTGGCCTGACAGGGTGGCGTGATTGACCTCGATATTGACCTTGAACTCGCCTGCGAGGTCGTAGCGGTCAAGAAACCCGTGCACGGTGGCGCAGTCATAGTCATATTGATGTTTGGTGGGCTCTTGGGGCTTCGGCTCGATGAGCAGTGCGCCCGTGAACCCAATGCTGTGCTTGTATTCGGCCACCATGGAAAGGAAACGAGCGAGCTGATCGGCTTCCTGTTTCATTCGGGTATTCAGCAGCGTCTCGTACCCCTCTCGGCCACCCCACAAGACGTAGTTGTGGCCACCGAGCCTATGGGTTGCGTCGAGCATGTGGCGAACCTGGGTCGCAGCGTAAGCAAAGACGTCGGGGTCGGGGTTCGTTGCGGCGCCCGCGGCGTATCTCGGGTGCGAGAACAGGTTGGCTGTGCCCCACAGCAGTTCCTTTCCTGTCTCGGTTATCTTTTCGCCAGCTCGCTCGACCATCTCATCGAGGTTTGCCTTCGACTCGCGTAGTGTGGCGCCCTCGGGGGCCATGTCGACATCGTGGAAACTGAAGAACTTGACGCCGAGCTTGGAGATGAACTCGAACGCTGCGTCTTGTTTCGTGCGGGCAGCGTCCATGGGGTCCAACGCAGGGTTCATCCATGGTCGATCGAAGGTGCCGGCGCCAAAGATGTCCGAGCCCGGCCACGCAAAGCTGTGCCAATAACACACACCGACGCGGAGTAGGTCCTCCATGCGTTTGCCAGCGACGATCCGGTCGGGGTCATAGACGCTGTAGGCGAGTCCCTCACCGGAGGCGTGCCCGGCGAAAGACACTGGCTCGGGGACGGTGTCGAAGAAATCGGTCATCGGAGATCCTGGCGAGTATGGATTGGGATGCCGATACTAGGGCGATCTTCACGGGCCGTGAAAGCCCTGGTGTGACTACGATCACGCCGGTGTCTGTGAAGGCCTCTACTATTTGGCTCACGGGTCGACGGAGTGCGCCGGGCCGAACACTTCAGGACGTCATGTACCGAATCGACTGCTTGCAGTTCGCCAACTGGTCAGAACAGGTCTTCACCGAGATGCGCGACGGAGACGTCGACGCGGTGCACGTGACCATTGCATATCACGAGACGTTTCGGGAGACGGTCGCCGAATTCAGCCGATGGAACCGATGGTTCGAAGAGTTTGGGCATCTCATTCTCCTCGGTCGTACTGCGGCCGACATCGATCTCGCTCGTCAGACAAACCGAACGGCGATCTTCTTCGGCTTCCAGAATCCGTCGCCGATCGAGGCCGACATCGACCTCATCGAAATTCTGCACACGCTCGGTGCGCGCTTCATGCAGCTGAGTTACAACAACCAGTCGTTGCTCGCGACAGGGTGCTACGAGGACGAAGATCCGGGCATCACACGCATGGGCAAGGAAGTTATTCGCGAGATGAACCGAGTCGGTCTCGTCGTCGACATGAGCCACTCAGCGGACCGCTCGACCATCGAGGCAGCAGAACTCTCGGAACGACCGATCGCAATCACCCACGCCAACCCATACGACTGGCACCCGGCACTCCGAAATAAGCGAGATGACGTCATTCGAGCGGTCACCTCGAACGGCGGAATGATGGGGTTCTCCCTGTACCCGCACCACCTCAAGGACAAGAGCGAATGCACCGTGCAGAGCTTTTGCCAGATGGTCGCTGACGCCGCCGAGACATACGGAATCGAGCATTTCGGCATTGGAAGCGACCTGTGTCAAGACCAGCCCGACAGCATCGTCACGTGGATGCGCGTCGGCCGTTGGACAAAGGGCGTCGACTATGGCGAGGGAACAGCGTCAGCACCGGGGTTCCCGCCGCAACCCAAGTGGTTCGAAAGCAACCGTGACTTCGGGAACATCGAACGCGGGCTTCGCGAGGTTGGGTTCTCAGACGGCGACGTTGCGGCGGTCATGGGAGGAAACTGGTACCGCTTTTTCGAAACCAGCTTCGGGCCGGTCGCAGGCTGATGGCCGCGCCATCTGTAGCTGCAGGAGCGCGACGCCCTCCGGAGATGGTCATGCGCCTCGAGCGAATGGGTTCGTTCCATCAGTGTCGGCTGTCGTTCATGCGTACGCTCCTGCGACGCATGAAGCGCGAGGCATGGACATTTGCCCGCACCCGTTTCGATATTGATGCGCGCGGGGTCGGGACGGCGTTGTATTCAGTCACGGTGCCGACGACGAGTGGCCCGGATCGGACGTACACCCTCGTGGCCTTCGCCCACGACCTCCCACCAGAGCAGCGGTCCGACAGGGTCATCGCAACGGCATGGGACGCGACGTTCACGTTGCATGATGGTGTGCCGAGCCACGAGGACATCGAACGGCTGCGAGCGAACGTGCCGCTGCAAGAAGCCGGCAGAATCTCGGCGAAGGAACTGACGCTTTCGCGAGCGAACCGCTCGGTTCGTCTCTTCTCTTCGGTAGTCGACGCGCTCGCTGCGGGACGTCAGCCCGACCGCGATTTCGTCGATGACGTCGGCTATCTCATGCGCACGACCGCGGTGTACGGAAGCGGCAAGTTTGGCGCTGCCGATCGCACATCGGTCGAGGACCGCCCCGAACTTGTCGCTCCGTTCCAAGCCGAGATGCTCACGGTTTTTCTCATCAGAGCATTCGTCCTGGATCTCGTCGAGCACATGGCGGCAGCTCGGGCTCCCGAATCTGCCGTGACGATCGAACCATCGCTGCGTCGGCGCTTCGGCATTGGAAACTCCACCGGTCTCGGTATGGCGCCGTTCCTCATCACCCACCCCCGGCTCATTCACAACTGGATCGTGGCGCGCGAGGAAGCGTTCGCCCGGGTTCGGGCTGTCGATGTCGCAACTACCGAGGAAATTGCTCAGTTTCTCGATGTGGTCGGCGGAGCTCGGTTGACGGTCGAGTCGTGGCATTCAGAACATGGGGTGCAACGACGCAAACTCGCGGATCTCCATGCTGACCTCGATCTGATCGACACCTACTTGAACACAACCGATCTTGCAGAACCATTTGCATGGGATCAGTTGGCGCGCTGGGCTCACGATGTACTCAGCATAGAAGGCCAAGAGCTCGTGGTCTCCCTCATGCTCGAACCGTATGGTCACCTCGTCGACGATCTGACCGAAATAATGCATGCCGACGAGTCGCTGCCAGCACGAATCGTCGGCACGATGACGATCAGCGCGGCCCGGACCCTCCTGGAAACTCGATACGGATGGGCACTCGCGATCGACTGGGAATCGCCTCGTGCCGACGCCCGCGCGTGGTATGTCTCGGAGGAGAAACTCGAACCGCGCCTCGGCGAACGCCACGATGAGCCAATCGGCGACTACGAACAACCGCTCCAGCCCGGTCGAGATGCGTCGAAGATGTATGACGACCTCGGCACATGGGAGGAGACCCAAACACTCGCTGCATTCCTCCGGTCGCATCCCGAACACCGCCACAGTGCGCGTCGACTGATGATCGTGGCCGATGCGCCCTATGGCGAGATTCAAGACAACACGATCGACTTGGAGATGCTCCCGATCGACCTCCTACGCTCGAAGCTCAGTTTCTTTGGGGCCACCCACTTCGATCCACGGTCTGACCGGTGGGTTCGAATCACGATGTTTCGAGGCGCACCCTTTCCCCACGAGATAGCAACATCGGATCCGGACTCGTGGTCGTATCCAACAGCCCACGATGCGGTCGAGTAACGAACGGGCGAGCACTGACGATCTGCTCGATCTTTCGATCGGGGAGTTCACCGCACTCGTGGCGAAGGCCTTTCGGGGTGCTGGATACCCGTGGGGTCTAACCGAAGAGGCAGCCTTTGCCAGCGGCTGGCTCGCCGAGGCAGGGATCGACGCAGCGCAGGTCGTGCTGGATCTGCTGGAAGCAAACGAAGATGCGCACGTCGACGGGCCCGCACTCGACTCCCACATCATCGATGTAGGGAAATGGCACTGGGGGAGTGCGACGCACACGCAATGTCCCGTGCGGGTAGGCGCAGCGATACTCGACCTCGGGCGCTGCGCCACCCTGACCGTCGACGGGCTCATCGCACCGCTGCTCGTCGCCCCATTCTTATCGACGCTGATCGTCGATGTCGGAGCCGGTGGCTATGTCGTCGAATGGCATGGCGGTCGATGTGAGGTTGGAGCGTCAGGCCTGCAGCTCAGTGGGACGGACGCCTCAGGTCCGACTACTGCCACGATCACGTCGAACCCAAAGCTCGACCTCATCGATTGCGTGCGGAAAGACCGGGCCAGACTCGACGCAAAAACAATGAACGAACTGACGGCGTTTGCCCATCGCACCTATGCGCCAGCGACGAAGGCCAGCCGCCTTCGTGGGGCAGGAGCCGCAGAGGCTGACGACTAGATCGGGATCGTCATCGTGAAGGTCGCGCCCTGCCCAACGGCGGTTCGGAGATCGAGTGTTCCGCCGTGCTGTTCAGAAACCATCTTTGCGATCGCGAGACCGAGTCCGCTTCCTCCGCTATGGCGTGCGCGTGACCTGTCACCTCTATAGAAGCGATCGAATGCTCGCGCCGATTCTTCATCGGTCATACCGGGGCCATCATCGCTCACGGAGATACACAGTTCGCTGTTTTCGGTCGTGGCCGTAATGAGAACCGGTGCTCCATCACCATGGGTGATCGCGTTGTCCACGAGCCCAACGAGTACTTGGCGAACCTTTTGCTCGTCGACCTCGGCGAACAGCTGCCCTTTCTCTGGCGCGTCCACGGTGATCGTCGATCGAGGGTGAGCGGTACCGACGTCGGCGCCGACATCGCGAACGAGCATCCCGATGTCGGTCGGTGCGGGGACGACTCCGGCACCCTCGTCCATGCGTGCAAGGCGCAGCAAGTTCTCGATCATGTCCCGCATACGGTCTGACTCGCTGGTCATCCGTCGCACGACGTCGTCCATCTCTTCTCGTTCTTGAAAGCCGCCGGCGGCGTAGAGCTCGAGGAACCCTTGGATGGAGGTCAGGGGCGTCCGCAACTCGTGTGACGCGTCCGAGACGAACTGTCTGAGTCGGTCGTCGGATTCATCACGCTGATCAAGCATCGTGTTCAACGCTCTTGCCATGCGCCCGGCTTCCGTCGCCACACTGAGTTCGGGCACACGCTGATCACGATCTCCCTGGGCAATCGCGTCGGCGGTGTTGGTAATACGGGCGAGAGGGATGAGGCTCAAACGCCAGACCCACCACGCCAGTACGCCGAGAATGATCGCTATTGCTGTGGTCACGATTGCGAAGGTGAGGGTAAGCCGCTGGATGCTTTGGTCGATATCGCTCGTCGGTAGTGCAATGACGATGGACGCGTCCCGTCCACGAATTGGCTCGTGCAGCACGCGAAACGAGGTGGTCGAATCCTCCGATTGCGCACTTGAGAAGGTTCTTGATAGCGGGGCCTGCGCAAAGCTGGTGGTGTCGACGGTTTGTTCGAGGAGTTGACCTTGGACCAGAACGTCCACCGATCCGTCTGAACCGACCTCTGCAATAAAGACGTCGGAGATCTGGCGTTCGGTTTGTGGAAGCGGGCCCGGTGCGACACTAGGTGCTGGTTGGCCACTCCCGGCTGGATTTGGCGGTGGGCCGGCACCGTCTGTGCGTCCGAGCGGCGCGATGCTTATCAGCCGTTGGTCGAGCTGATCGACGAGGCGGGCTTGCTGCAAGATGACGACGGCGACAGACATGCCAGCGATGAGTAACAGGACGATCGAGAGCGCCGTAGCAAGGCGAGACTTGAGGCTCATGCCCGAGCAATCATCGCTCGGTTCGAAGGCAGAAGCCGACACCGCGAACGGTGTGGATGAGCTTCGGCTCGACCGTATCGAGCTTCTTTCTCAGATAGCTAACGTAGGTGTCGACGATCGAAGAGTCTCCGTCAAAGTCGTACTCCCACACATGGTCGAGTAATTGGGCTCGGGTTAGGACTCGTCCCGAGTTGGCGAGCAAAACCTCCAACAGTTTGTACTCGGTAGGGGAGAGGTCGACCGGTTGATCAGCCCGGGTCACCCGGTGTGCATCGGTATCCATTTCGAGGTCTGCGCACGAAAGCACGCGGTCGTTGCGGGCAGTGCCCGCTTGGGCGAGTCGGAGCTGCACCCGTGCCACTAGTTCAGCAACAGCGAATGGTTTGATCATGTAATCGTCGGCGCCTTCGGTCAGTCCCTTCACGCGATCATCGGTGCTGTCTCGGGCGGTGAGGAAGATCACCGGGGTTGTGTCGCCGCCGTCGCGGAGACGCCGAAGAACCTCGAAGCCGTCGAGCTCTGGCATCATTGCGTCAAGCACGATCAATCGCGGGTTATTTTCGCGAATAGCTGCGAGGGCTTGGCGGCCATCGGAAGCGGTGATCGTGTCGATCCCGGCCAAGTTCAATCCTGTCTCGACGAGAAAGCGGATGTTCTCCTCATCGTCTACGACGAGAATCAACGGGGTTGCGTCCGGCATTAGATGGGGAACGTCCCTGTTATGGCTGCAGCGTCGTTGTCGATCGTGGTGATGGTGACGAGGTCGCCGGCGTGAAGTGCGAGAAGTTCGGTCCAGTGGGAGACGAGGTCATCGGCGACCCCGCTCGCGAATAGCGTTTGGGTGAGGTCGGTCACGGCCTGATCATACAGCGCAGCAAACGTGGCATTCGCAAGGAAGCGGCCCGAAAGAACGTTGGTGCTTCCTGCGCCGACGAGGTTGCCTTGTCGTGTGGTCGGTGTATTCGCTGACGCCTCGGGGTCGCGATCGATTTGCCCGGGAATGACTCGCTGCTCAGGACGACCGCCATCGGTCGGGAAGCCACGTTCGGCGGAGGCATGGTCGATGTTACCTCGGTCGGGACGCCCGCCCTGTCCGAACTGGCCCCCGCCCGCGTTGGCGCCAGTGGACACATTCGCCGTGTTGAACGCGAGGTTTAGGTCCCATGACACGACGGTGAACCGTTCGGTCTCGTAGTCGTAGTGCAGGTACGAGTTATTGCCTCGCCCGTCGATGTCATCGCCGTTTTGAACCAGGTCTTGGAATGCCAGGTAGGTCGCGAAGCTCTCGACGTCGAGCAGTTCTCCGAGTTCGTTAGCGAACGTCTCGTCGTCGGCGTTGTTGATGAAGTCAAGGAATGAGATCAACGGATCGAGATCGTCCTCGCCGACCTTCTGATCGAAGACATCGTCGTAGGCATCCCAATCGTCGCCGCGATAGCTGTAGTCGCCGGTGCTGTCGGCCTTATATAGCGCCCCATTGTCGGTGTCGAAGTTCTCATCTTCCCAGATTTCATCTGGATGCTCGATGGCGAGGCGCAGTTGGGCCTCGCTTTCGTTTACGGTGAAGACGGTCGCGGCCGGGTCTTCTGCGGCGAGCCCGGTGATGGCGAGCAGCCCTTGGGCCACGGCCTCGTTCAGCGACGTCTCGGTCGAGTTAGAACGGATCACGATGTCGTGGATGCCTTCATAGTCTTGGTCATCGACGTACTTATCGAGCTTGATCAACCACGGCAGTTCTTCGGGGTTCTCCGCTGTCTGGAGGGTGAGACCGCGCAGCGATGAGTTGCCCTTGAGCCGTACGCCAGCATTCTCGAAGACTGTTCCATCGATGGTCACAGTCGCTTCGATCCACTCCTTGTCACCGTCGACCTCGAAAGTCGTAACCATCTCTGCGTAGTCGTCTTCGTCAAAGTCAATGGCGAGATCATGCACGATGCTGCTGTCGAAGAAGCCGCTGGACGCTGCCACCTCGACGAACCCATCTGCGGAACTATCTGCGGGTGCGGTCGTCGAGAAATCTTCGGCCGCTGAGCTGCACGATGCTGCGAAGACGGCAGTTGCGATGAGAACCGATGTGAGAGTGCGGGTAGTGGGAAGTTCCATGACGTCACTAAACGACACGGACTTGAAGAATGACGTTGAACGGCCTGTGAGTTTTCTGAGAGTGAGGTCTCGGCCTCGTCAGTGGTCGACATCGGGTCTTCCTAGATAGCTCACAGAGGTTTCTCAAAGTTGGCGTGTCCAATGAGTCTCTCACCACAAGGAGCCCCGACATGTCTCAACTTGCGATCATCGCAGCCGACCTCATCGCGATCTCGGTATTGGTCTTTGCCCTCTACTTTCCCCGCTATCAACGCACGGACATGGTGGTTGCAATCCTCGGACTCAACGTCGGTGTCATGGCCGCCGCGACTGCGCTCGCGTCGAGCGATGTCAGCGCCGGGCTTGGGCTCGGCCTCTTCGGGGTGCTTTCCATCATTCGGCTTCGCAGCAGTGAGCTCGCTCAAGAAGAAGTCGCCTACTACTTCAGCTCGCTAGCACTTGGACTCATCGCTGGCTTTGCGATCGAACCGCTCTGGGTCGGCCCGGCCCTCATGGCGATGGTCGTTCTGACGTTGTGCGTCGGCGATCATCCACGTCTATTCGCAGGTAACCGCCATCAGGTGGTGAACCTCGACGCTGCCTACACCGATGAGGATTCGCTCATCACTCGACTCGAAGCATTGTTGAGCTCTGAGATTCTCAAAGTGAACGTGCAGAAAGTCGACCTGGTGAATGATACGACGACCGTCGATGTGCGATTCAGTGGCGCTGCAACGTCCACCCGCAGTCGTCGCCAACTGCACGACGAAAACATCGTGAGCGTTGGTTCATGAGCACCCGAAAACCGTTATCCGTATCTGCAGCTGAAATGCCGGCGCATCGCATCGCATCGCTGCCGAGCGTCACCCTTGACGAAGTCAACGGTGCTGCATCGTTACAAACACGAGTAGACCGCAAGTACATCCTCTGCCAAAGCGAACTGGCGGCTGTGCTCGCCGCGCTCGTCGATCGGCTGTCGGCGTTGGAGATTGAAGGACAGCGGAGTTTCGGATATGAGTCGGTGTACTTCGATACGCCAAACCTCGAGTGCTTTCACGCTGCGGCCTACAAAAGACCAAAGCGATGCAAAATTCGAACTCGTTCCTACGTCGATTCGCGAAAGACAATGCTCGAAGTCAAGACCAAGGGCACCCGGGCAGGCACGGTCAAAACACGTCGACCGCATGAGTTCGACGACCGCAGTGTCCTCGACGAAACCGCAGAACAGTTCATCGCAGTACTTCTTGGCCACGACGGCTTTCGTGAACGGCTACAACCTGTCCTGAAAACGCGCTACGACCGGATCACCCTTGTCGACCTCGGTGATGCGTCCCGTCTTACGATCGACTCGGGGCTTCGTTGTACTGCGACATCGGGGGCATCGACGGGTCTCGACGAGGTGTTTATCGTTGAGACCAAGAGTGCTGGGTCGCCGTGTGTCGCCGATCGGCAGCTCTGGGCGAACGGTCTTCGCCCGATCAAGATTTCAAAGTTTGGTACTTCACTGGCTGCGCTTGACGAGTCGCTGCCATCGAACAAGTGGCATCGAACGCTCACGACCTACTTCTCCGAAGTGGGGAAATAGTTGAGGAGATGGGTCAGGTCGCGCCTACTTGTGCCGATAGAAGACCGAAGGGCGGGAAATTAGACTTTTAGGCACCTTGGAATGACGCGTTCTCAAAAGACATCCCTGCGGGCAGCGTTGCTGGCCGTCGTTGTGGTCGTCATCGCCCAAGCGTGGGGAGTGTCCGCTGCGTTCGGCCAGAGCGAGCCTCTTGCGGTCAACGGACTCGATTTGGATGCTGCGCTCATCGAGCAGGAGTGGGTCGATCCAATCGATGAGTTCGACCTCGAGGAGGAACCACTCGCTGCCGTTCCTGACTTCGACTTCAGCCAACTGAGCGAGAGTTCAGTTTTCGAGTCGGGTGTCGAGAATCTCCCTGTTGAAGAGGAGGCCGATGTCGAGCTCGAAACCGAGCGGCATCTTCGATCGGTGCAAGCCATCGCTACGGCCGAACTGGCTCGCACAACCGTCGACCGCAACATCTCGTTGGCCGAATCGGCGGTCGATCGAGCGACGAACGGCATCGAGCTCGCACGCCGAACAATCACCCGCACCAACCAAGAGATGGTTTCCGCGAATGGAGAGATCCGTGGGCTGCTCACTGCCGATCAGGCCGAGATCGACGAGCAAGCTCGACTCAACGCTGAGGTTGACGTGCTGAACGGTGCGATCATCGAGATCGCCATTCAAGCCTTCACCGGCGAGAACCAAGAGCTCGAAACGCTGCTCTCCGATCCAGAAAACACCGATGTGATCGAGCGTCGAGTCGTGACGAATGAAGTCCGGGAGTTTCAACGCGATGACATCGCTGGTCTCGAATCCCAGATCAGGGCGAGTGAACAGGTCCGAGCCGAGCTCGCCGACGAGCTTGCGCCGATCGAAGCCGCGAACCTGGAGCGGGCGAGGGAGATCGACGCGCTGAACGACGAGATCGACGCACTCACCGAAGAACGGGCGAGTCAGCGAGACCGTATCGAGGAACTTGTTGTCCGGGGTGAGGAGCTCGACGAGACGATCACCGACGTGGTCGAGTTCGCTGAAGCCACCGCAGCGCAGTACACGGTTGCCTACCATCAACGTCTCAGCTCGTTCGTCGACGGAACTGACATTCCCCTCGTAGCGCTCAACGCCTACGTTCGGGCGTCACGCTCGTTGGCCATTGAGGACCAAGCGTGCGGCATTCATTGGTCCCAGCTCGCAGGCATCGGTCGTATCGAGAGCATCCACGGCTACTTCGGCGAGTCGACGCTCGATGTCAATGGGCAGACCACCGAGGACATTCTCGGGCTGCCGCTCGATGGACGGGTTCTCTCGGGCCAGACCTCGGGGCCCATCCCAGATGCGACGGGACGTACCCAAGAGAGCGATGGTGTTGTCAGGCTGGCGCGAATTACCGACACCGACAACGGCCGGTTGGATGGAGATCGAGAGTTCGACCGTGCTGTCGGTCCAATGCAGTTCATTCCCACCACATGGAGGTTGTTTGAATCGGACGGGAACGATGACGGACGAGCCGACCCGCAGAACATCTATGACGCTGCGCTCGCCGCGGCTCGGTACCTCTGTGATGCCCCGGGATCGATGATTACGACGTCGGGGGAGCAACGCGGGTACTTTGCGTACAACCATGACCTTGCGTACTCGGCGAACGTGACCCGGGCGGGCCGTGGCTATCACGAACGCCTCGATGTGTCGCCAGAGAGCAGCGCGTTTGCTGCGTTTGCTCGCCTCCCAACTCCCGCTGAGATCGCTGCTGCGGAGGCTGAGGCACAAGCGCAAGCGGAAATCGACGACGCTGTCGCTGCCGCGCTCGCCGCGTGCATTGCAAACGGTGAGGCCGCCAACGACGTCCCCGAAGGTGCGGGCACTCCACCCGACGCCGATGCGCCGACCGAAGCGGTCCCGCTGTCACCAGAAGCTCAAGCTGCCGCTGATGCGGTCGTGTGCCCTCCGCAGCCGGCCGCGCCGAACAATGCTGAGCCCGGTGGTGAGGGAGCGACGACGCCAGCGGAGCAGGCTAGTGGAGCAACCGACGTTGACGCTGCACCCGCCGAGCCAGAGACCGAAGTTGCCGGGGTCGTCGTGGAGAACCCGGAGATCGACGGGACGAACGAAATAGCGGTGGAGAACGGCTAGTTCGCCGCGTGCTGTGCGCCGCCGCAGTTCTTACAGGTGCCGAGTAGGTCGAGTCGGTGGGCGGAGATACTGAATCCGGCCGACTCAGCGGCTGCGTGCAGTGCATTGTCGAGAACACTCTCGACGTCATCGCTTATCGAGAAATCGACGACATCCCCACACGTCGTACAAATGAGGTGGTGGTGATGCTCGGTGAGGTGTTCAGCGAGTTCATACCGAGAGAAGTCATCGCCGGTGACGATCCGTGTGACCGCACCGACCTCTTCGAGAATCGTCAAGTTTCGATAGACGCTGGATTGGGAGAGCGATGTATCGCTATTGAGAATCTGCGTCATGGTCAACGGACCTGGCCCAGCGCGAAGTGCGGATACGACGCGGCGGCGACCAGTGGTGTACCGCTGGTCTGCGTCTCGGAGCAGTGCTGCTACCTCATCGTCCACTTCTGCTTCAGGCATCTACAAATCCTAACGCCCCGAGCGCCCCGTCAGTGGTGGTGGTGTGGGTCGTCGAGGACGAACTTGCTTCCGACCTTGGTGAAGTTGCCGCCGAACGCATCGCGAAGGTGTGCTTCGGTGAGCACGTGATCCGGCGATCCGTACGCGATTGGTGATGTGTTGAGCAGAAGAACTTGATGGCAACGCTGGGCTTCTTCGAGGCTGTGCGTCGTCACGATTACCGAACGTCCGTTGTCAACCTCTTCGTCGATGAGTTCCATGATGATCGAACGCGAGGTGACGTCGAGGCCGTTGACGGGCTCGTCGAGAAGTAGAACTCCCGATTCTTGTGCCAGACCTTGCGCGACGAGCACGCGCTGGCGCTGTCCGCCGGACAACTCATGTAGTTGGGTGTGTGCGAGCTCGTCGATTTGGAGACGTTCCATGGCGGTGTTGATGGCATCTTTGTCCTGCTGTTTGAACCGGCGGAAGAGGCCCAACGACGGGTATCGAGCGAGCGCAACGGTGTCGCGGACGGTAATCGGCAGGCTTCGATCGACGTTCGTTGCTTGGAGGACGAGCGCTGGTGGGGGACCATGAATTACCGAGGTCCCGCCGGTACTTGGGACGGTGCCGGCGAGTAACCCTAGCAGTGTGGACTTTCCTGAACCGTTCGGCCCGATGACGGCGAGCGAGCAGGAATCGAACACCTCGATGCTGACATTGGAGACCGCAACGACGTCGCCATAGGACGCTTGGAGGTCGGTCGTGGAGATCGCAACGGGCACCTGCCTACGTTATCGGTCCGATCGAATGAACCTAAGAATGAAAACGATTCTCGTTATAGGTTGCCGTTGTTGACTTTGCAAGCCTACAGTTCTCTTTGATAGTGATACCGATTCTCAATGTGCGGAAGATGGCATGAACAATTCTGGACGAAAAGTTGCTGGTACAGCGTTTGCATTGGCGCTGGTTGCGTCGGCGTGCGGGGGAGAAGTGGACGTCGGCGTTGCTGGCCAGACCCTCGACGCTGATGCACCCACCGTTGCCGTGACGACCAACATTCTCGGCGACGTTGTGGAGAATCTCGTCGGCGACCAGATGAACGTCGAAGTCATCATGCCGGTTGGCGCGGACCCGCACGACTTTCAGGCATCGGCTCAGCAGGTTGCCGCCATGGGCGATGCAGACGTCTTGATCACCAACGGCGCAGCCTTCGAGGAAGGCCTCCTCGATGTCATCGAGACCGCTGAGGATGACGGTGCTCTGGTGTACGAAGCGATCGCCGCAGTGACCACGCTCGAGTTTGCTGAGGGAGACTCCCACGAGCACGAGGACGAAGAACACGAAGACGAAGAACACGAAGACGAAGAACACGAAGACGAAGAGCACGAGGATGAAGACGAGCACGGCCATGAAGATGGTGTCGATCCTCACTTCTTCACCGACCCTGCACGCGTGGCGCTCGCCGTCGATGGCATTGCCGACTTCCTCGCCGAGAACGTCGAGGGCATCGATACCGAGGCGCTCGCAACCGCTGCCGATGACTACGTTGGCGAACTCGTTGCACTCGATTCCGAGGTCGAAGAAACGCTCTCATCGATCGATGCGGGCGATCGTATTTTGATCACAAATCACGAGGTCTTTGGGTACTTCGCCGACCGCTACGACTTCGAGGTCGTCGGCACCGTCATCCCAGCGACGTCCACCGGCGATGGGGTGAGCGCCCAAGAACTCGCAGAACTTGCCGAAGTCATCGAGCACGAAGGGGTCTCGGCGATCTTTGCTGACACCTCCTCGTCGAACGAGCTTGCCGACACGCTCGCTGCCGAAGTTGGTGAGGTAACCGTGATCGACCTGTTCACCGAGTCGCTCGGTGCGGCCGACTCCGATGGCGCGACCTATGTCGACATGGTGCGGGCAAACGCCGATCGCATCGTCTCAGCTCTCGGCGCCTAATATCTGTCTCCGTGGAGTGGATTCTCGAAGCATTTGAACCGGAGTTCCTGCAACGAGCGCTCATCGGCAGCCTTATCGCTGTTGTCGCGACGTCGTTTGTCGGCACGTGGGTCGTGCTTCGGGGATTGGCGTTCCTCGGTGACGCGCTCGCTCACGGGGTCATTCCCGGGATCGCTCTTGCGGTTCTTCTCGGCTTTAGCCCGATCATCGGTGCGTTCGGAGCTGCGATTGTGATGAGCGCTCTGGTGAGCGTCGTGTCTAACCGGACCGTCGTCCGTGAGGACACGGCGATCGGGCTGCTCTTTGTCGGCATGCTGTCGCTCGGCATCGTCATCGTCTCCCAAGCGCGGTCGTTCTCGACCGAGGTAACGGCATTGCTCTTCGGTGATGTGCTCGGGGTCAGCAGTGAAGACATTCGATCGCAACTCATCGCAGCGGCGGTCGTTGCGGTGACGACCATCATCTTCTATCGCCCGTTCTTGGCGCTCACGTTCAACCGAGACAAGGCCGAAACGCTCGGCATGCGCCCCAAGCTCGCCCAGGCGGTGCTTCTGTCACTTCTCGCCCTCAGCATCGTTGCGAGTTTCCAAGCCATCGGCACGCTGCTCGTATTCGGGCTGCTCGTTGGGCCACCAGCAACTGCTGCCCTGACCGCTCGGCGGGTTCCGGTCATCATGCTCGTCTCGATGATGTGGGGCTCTCTCGCCGTCGTCTTCGGGTTGGTCATTAGCTTTCACTACGGAACCGCTGGCGGTGCCACGATCGCCGGACTCAGCGTTGCGCAGTTCTTCGTCGTGCTGCTGGCTCGGGAACTCTACGACGCCACGTCGGCGAAGAACGCAGCGGTACCCTCGCCGCTCTGACGCTACCGGCGGACGCGAATGGCGTTGCCGTGGGCGTCGAAACCTTCGTGGTCGGACAGTGCAATCGTGCTGTCTGAGACAGCGTCGAGTGCTTCGGCGGTGAGGTGCCCGATAGCGCCTGATTTCAAGAACTTTTCGACCGTGATACCGCCCGCCCGATTTGCAAAGCCACCGGTTGGAAGGGCCGCAGGTCCGCCGAGCGTGAAGTTCCCGACCGAGAAGGGCGTGTGTTGGCCCAAGAGCAACTCGCCAGCGTGCTCGATCCCCTCGGCGGTTTTCCACGGGTCGAAAACAGCGAGCTGGCAGTGTTCAGCAGCGAACCAGTTCGCCACCTCCACGGCCTGTTCCATCGAATCGGTGAGTATGGCGCCGCCATTGACCCCCAATGCAGATGCTGCGGCCTCGCGTCGTTCAAGAGGCAGGTCGGCGGACTGGCGTTCGAGCTCGATCATCGCAGCGTCGATAACCGCCTGATTCGGTGTCACAAGAACAACCGTCGAGTCGGTGCCGTGTTCGGCTTCGTTGAGGAGGTCGGCAGCGAGCAGGACGGGATCGGCCGACATGTCCGCCACGATGAGCGACTCGGTCGGGCCCAACACGACCGTATCGACTCCGTACGCTCGAACTTCGAGTTGTGCGAGCGCGACAGGCGGACTGCCAGGGCCGATGACCATCGAGTGTGCCGGGATGGTGTCGGTGCCAAAAGCCGCAGCTGCGACACCTGCGGGACCATTCACGCGGAACACCCGATCGAGACCGAGTTCGTGGGCTACGACCAGCACCGCATCGTCGAGCTTGCCGCTCCCATCGGGTACGGGTGGCACGATGACAGAGATGTTCTCGACCCCAGCGACAACCGCCGGCGTTGCGATCTGAGCGAGGACCGACGGATAACTCGCCTTGCCGCTCGGGCAGAACAGAGCGACGTCGGAGACCGGTCCTACTTTTTCGCCGACGGTGTGGCCCGGAGCGATCTCAGCGGTCCAACCCTGGCGACGGTCGCGGAGCTGTTCATTGAAGGCGCGAATGTTGGCGACCATCTGACGGATTGCGTCGTGGACATCGGGATCGATGTTGGCCAGCGCGTCGGCGAACTCTTCAGCCGATACGGCAATGCCGTTCGCATCGATTTCAACGTTGTCGAAACGGGAGAGCGCATCGAGGAGTGCCGCATCTCCACGGGTGCGAACGTCCTCGACGAGGGTACGAATGGCGGGCCGAAGCTCGTCAGCGGAGTCGGCGGCCGTTCCGCGTTGGTAGATCCATGCCTTGTCGGCATCGGTCATGTCGTTCCAGGTCAGCTGGCGCATCATCACCCCAACAGGATACGAACGTTCTTAGACCTTGATGTATTCGCTCGGAATCTTGTCCTCGAGCGATGCGTGCAGCTCGGGCAACTTCGACCAATGCACGCCCTGCCGATAGTGGTGCGCAGTGTGGTATCCGAGGTTGCCGGTCAAGATGTTGCGGATCTTGTACGTATAGTTGTGCGACGCAAGCATGTGGTCGTCGGTGTCGAGACCAGCGTGATGGTGATACGTCGCAGCGACGGTCATCGTGAGCGACGTAATCATTGGGAACACGAACAGAAAGAGCCCGTTGACCGGGTTGATCACCACAAGGGTTGCGACGATAGCGAGCGTGAGTAACCCGTACCCAACGAATGCTCGACGGATCCTTGGATGGTTGGCGCCAACGGCGTACGCACGCTGATAGGCGGTCAGTGCGGTGATGGCGGTGTAGTGGACGTAGCCATACTGCTCGCCAGAACGACGGCGCCAGCGGCTCTCATCCTTCTCCTGATCCAAATAGTTCTTGTGATGCCCATGGACATGGTGCAACGTCCATGCGTGGGTGGACGCCCCGGTGTGGAGAGCGAACGACATCTCGAGCAGCCGGTTGAGCGGCCGGTGATGAAACATGGACACGTGTTGATGGTGGTGGTTCCACGCGCTGACCATCCCTTTGACCGGAATCATTGCCAACCAGTACGGAAGGATTATCCAGATGTTGTCGACGGTGAAAAACACAACAAAGTCGATGACCGTCAAGGCAAAAAAGATTGCCACGGGCACTCGGTCGGCTTTGTACTTGAGGATCTTCAACGCACCGTCCTTGCTCGAAAGTCAGCTCGATCATATCCATCGACATGGGCTGTGGCTTGGCATAGCGACGTTATTGCGACCGACGACCGAGAGTTTTCCTGAACCGTGCGTTTTGCCTCGCAAATCTGGCGTCGCGGCGTGAGTGACGGCTGTGCGGCGCCTCACTCTCGAATACCTCACGCTTCAGGTTTTACGTCAGTGCGCCGATTGAAATGATGTGGACGAGCGTTTGGCACCATGCTGCGAACGAGAACGACATCGCGTCGCCTCGGTGTATCAGCAATTCGTCGCGTCCGTCATCAAGATTGGGGAGCTTGCGCTTTCGTCGACGAGCGACGAAGAGTTCTACCAGCAGATTCTTGAACTTGCCGTCGACGTTGTCCCCGGAGCGCACGCAGGGAGCATCCAGCTCGCCATAGACGGGACGAGCTTGTTCCGCTTCATCGCGGCGGTCGGTTTCGACTTGGAGAAGTTGAAGACCAACACATTGGGTAAGGAGTACCTGTTCCGAGATATCGAGACGCCAAAGGCCGAGATCGTTCTGTCGATCGGCGTCCGCAGTAAGCCTCAAGAGGTCCTCGATTGGATGGAGGAGGTCGGTCGGGCACAAGAGATCCAATCGACACTGTCGGTACCGGTCTTGGTCGACGGTGAGACGGTTGCCTTCTGGGCATTAGACAATTTCGAGAGCCCACATGCCTTCGACGAGTCGGCCCTCGAAATGATGACCGTGATGGCGCAGTTCCTCGGCGAGCTGCTCGCCCGGCGACGACTCGAAGCCCAACTCGACGAAGAGAGCGAGACACTGCGGCGTCTCGCCACGTGCGATCCTCTGACCGGCCTACCGAACCGACGAGAGTTCGCCGCGAAGCTGAATTCCTCGCTCGGCGCTGCAGCGTCTCGATATCGGCCCTCAGCAGTGCTCTTTGTCGACCTCGATGACCTCAAACAAATGAATGACGTGCACGGTCATGACTATGGCGACCGTGTGCTGTGCGCCGTCGGCGGACGTCTCCAGGCGGTGCTTCGTGCGACCGATGTTGTCGCTCGGTGGGGTGGTGATGAGTTTCTTGTCCTGCCTGCACGGATCGACTCGCCCGAAGGAGCGTTGCTGATCGGCGAACGCATAACCGAAGCATTCGGCGAGCCTCTCGAACTCGGCGATGGCGATTCTCATCACGTGTCGTTGAGCATCGGTGTTGGGTGGACCTTCGATAGCCAAGTAGCGGGCGAAGATCTCATCAAATGTGCTGATGACGCGCTCTACGGCGCAAAGTCGGATGGCAAGGGCTCTGTCCGCCTCCACAAGATCTGATGCATCGCTCGCGAGCATCGGTCACCTCGCTCACCAACATGACAAACTCTCTTACATGGGTCAGCACTACACCAACGATCTCGAGAGTCTGCGAACCTGGGTAGGTCGCAGCCGTCGGCAGATCGAGCTCGTGTCGCCCTCGTGGTGCAATCG
>CAYVHV010000008.1:0-1749 GCA_964451305.1 uncultured Acidimicrobiales bacterium
GTATCGCGGGTTGCAACCCTTTAGCGGACGAGGGTTCGATTCCCTCCAGCTCCACATTGAGGTATTCCGGGAACGCGAATACCCCCAATCCGGGAAAGCCGTGGCGGAACCTCCGCCACGGCGGTTCTCTTTGTCGTCCCTTTGCGAGACCAGGACGGCCGTTCCCTTAGCGGCACTCAACGCTCTGTCATCGCAACTACAGTCCAGCATCTTCGCTCGCTCCAGGTTTGCGCCGGTAAGTCGGGCACCGGACAAATCGGCTGCTACAAGATCGACTTCCTCCAGATTTGCGGAAGTGAAGTAAGCTCCCTCAGCACGAACGCCTCTCATTCGGGATCGAGCCAGAGATGCTCCGCGAAGGTTCGCCCCTTGCATTTTTGCAGCGCTGAAATCTGCCACACCATCCCACTCATAAACCCGAGCGTGACCCGAGAACCTGCCAGTGCCATCATTTGACGGCGCACCGACAATCACACGAAAACCATCCGCCGACATCGCCAACTCTGACCCAAACCGGTCGCCCGGGGCTTCGCGATCGATATTGTCTCCGAGTTGACTGACCTCCGATTCGAATCCGTCTTGCGCTCCCGCTGGGGTCAAGCGCTTAGACCGAGCGCTGCGGCCAACGCAACGATGGCCAGCAACCGAAGCGCTGTATGCCGTGGACGTAAATGCATCGGGCAAGTCCTTTCGAAACGTGATTACCGCCCTGTCGAAAAACTCACCAGGACCTCCTCCTATCGACTAGCCAATGATCGCATTTAGCCACACCCAAACAGAAGCTCGATCAACCGGTCATCGATTGGCAACGTGAGAGAACGCCTCGGTCATTTCTTTGATCTGCTCGAACGAGCCCTGCGGTCGGAACACGATCTGGGTAACGCCCGCGTCCTTCCATGCATCCACCTGAGACGCCCACTGCGACTCATCGCGCTCAGTCGTAAACAGCGGTGCCTCAATACCGACATCGGCGGGATTGCGGCCTGCCTTCCGAACCTCTGACACATAGCGCTCGATCGCCGCACGAGCCTGATCATCAGGCTCTCGAAGCAACGACTGCCAGCCATCGGCAATTCGCGCCGCTCGCGAAACCGCCACATCACTAAAGGCACCGATCCAAATCGGAATCGGTCGCTGAATAGGCATCGGAGCGAGCCCAGCATCGTCGACCTGATGCCATTGGCCATCGAAGCTGACGTGCTGCTCGGTCCACAGCCGCCGCATCACATCGATCTGCTCCTCCATCCGCCGCCCCCGGTTACGAAACGACATGTCGAGCGAGACATACTCCGGGTCGTTCCACCCAACACCCACACCGAGCTCCATCCGGCCGTTGCTCAACACGTCGATCTGCGCCGCCTGCTTGGCTACCAACACCGCTTGGCGCTGGGGCAGAACCAACACTGCCGACTTCAGCCGTATCGACGACGTCGCCGCGGCAGCGAACGCGAGCACCGTCATCGTCTCGTGATTTGGATACTCGGTCGTGTACTTCGCAGCCAACGCGAAGTCCGCGACCGGCGTCCTCGTCTGAATCACATGATCGGGAACGTTGAGAAATGAATACCCGAGGTCCTCAGCTGCTTGGACGAAGTCACGAATGACCCCGCCGTCAGCTGGCATCTCGGGTTGTGGGAAGTGAAGTCCGAATTCCATGCGAAACCTCCTCGCTGAGAATCACACCATATGACGAACCGAACGCTCCCAAGGAACGCGACTCGCTATCGCCGTGAAGGACTCCAAGGTTCG
>CAYVHV010000008.1:1849-6444 GCA_964451305.1 uncultured Acidimicrobiales bacterium
CCGAACGCTCCCAAGGAACGCGACTCGCTATCGCCGTGAAGGACTCCAAGGTTCGTCCGATGTTGGCTCTGTTGACTCGTCATCGAATTTCACAGGCTCGGTGAGAGAATCCGCAGATTCGAACGAGTCGCCCTTGCCGCCGGTGCCCTCTTTCATGTCACCGCCGGTCTCCTTGCCACTCCCGCCATCGTCAGAGCTCTTGGCCATCTCGTCTTTCTCGCCCTTACCGTCGTCGACCTCGGTCCACATGAAGTCACCATCATCGACGTCCTCGGTGTGTTCGGCGCTTCCGGAGGGTCGAGCTCGTGCGGATCGTTGTCGGCGCTAAACCGTTCGGCGGCCTGAGCGTTCGTTTGCGTTTGCAGCAGGGCTTGTCCATCGCCGTCGGCCGACGACGTCTCATCGGTGGAGACGAGCACCGGTGGTTCTTGACCAATGTCATCGGGGTCGAGGGTCCGAAGCTCATCATCTGAGTTGAGATCGGCGTCGAGCGTTCCCGACTGCACCCCTCCCTGAATATCTTCACCCGGCGAACGTTCCAATGCGGTGCTGAGCGCATCACATTCGACCGAACGTCCGAGCAACGACTCGGGCTTGGGAGTGGAAGGGGCATCGGCGCCGAGCGCTCGCTGTTCAGCTCGACGCACCTGCTCGGAAACGATCAAGCCAACATCGAGCAACGCCTGGCGATGAGCCTCGGTGACTGCGAGCGCATCGTGCGGACGCCCGGCGAGCCGGTGCGCATCGACCAACAGCGCGACGGGCTCAGCAGCGAGCGGATCGATACGTACCGCAGGCTCGAGCACCGAGACCGCTATCTGAGGATCCCCCGAAATCATTGCAGACCGAGCCAGTTCGATGCGGGCGGTTTCTTTCAGCGCGTCGATTCTTGCGCGGTCCGGTAGGAGAAGCGGAAAATCCTCCAGGCCGAGGAACGGGTCGCCGTCGAGCATGCCCCAAACACTCTGGATCAACTCGGTCTTTGTCGTCCCGTCATCGCCAGCCAACGCCGCGTCGAGCATATCTTGAGCTCGGTGCACATCGACTGCGTCCCGCTCGACATCGAGGACGTACCCCTCCGGTGCCGTTTGCACGATGTCTCCAATGCCGACCTCGTCGAGGGCACTCCGCAACCGGCGGATCTGGGTACGGAGCGCTCCCGAACCAGACTTCAGCCGTTGCCCGCCCCACACATCGTGAAGGAGCAGATCTCGGCTGACCACCGATCCAGCATCGATTGCGAGGCGCGCCAAGACCGCAGCGCTACGCTCGCTTCGTCCGCGTAGCTCACCGCCGTCGACGACGAGGCGCGGGTTCCCAATGAGACGAACATCAACTCCACGTGCATTCACTGACAGCTCAGATCGAACAAGACACGCACCTATCGCCAAAAGGGTTGAACGATGGCGAAAGCTAGCAAAACGCTGCGAAGCGTGACGCTGCTGTTACCCAGCAGCGTTTCTGGCGAGCACCTCGACGGTAGTGTTGATCGCACTGAAACGATCGGCCAAGGCGGCGAGCGATGCGTTCTGCAGCTCGTCGGCCGAGATGGCCGCTCCCCCATTCGCCGACGGAAGCGCCCGTGTCGCCGTCGCATCGGAAACAACCGTCGTCTCATAGCCCAGGTCGAGTGCGGCGCGAGCCGTCGAGCTCACACTCAAATGCGTCATGAACCCGCAAATGATCAGATGCGGCCGGCCGATCCCGGCCAGGTGATTCTGCAGACCGGTATGGGTAAACCCGTTCGGCAAACCCTTGCCCAGAACCGTCTCGCCCTCGACCGGGGCTACCTGTTCGATGATGCGCCCGCCCTTGGCCGGATCAAAAGCACGACCTTCGGACCCCTCCTGGCCAATATGGACGACCTCGGTGTCTTCCTTGCGCGCCGTCAGCAACAGCGCCGTGATGTTGTCGACCGCCTCTTGAAGCCCGGGCAACACCAATGCCCCATCCGTGCTGTGCTCGGCCTGTGCGTTCAGCACGATGAGCACAGCATCGCTCATCGGTCCATAAATCGGCGGTAGTCCCGCTGCGGTTCGAAGCGAAAACAATTCGGGCTCTTCGGTCATGGCATCGACGCTAGCCGGGCGAGCCATAGAGCCACTCTTTCTAGGCCTTTGGGCCCATAGGTGGGTCATGTACCCTCGGTTGTCAGACTGCAGACCCGAGTTGAGGTACCCCGCATGATGAAGACCAACACCAAGAAGACCGCCGCCCTCCTACTGGCCTTTGGCCTCACCGCGGCGGCATGCAGCAGCGGTGCCGATGACCTCGTCGATGGTGCAACAGATGCTGCTGGCGACGTTGCGGGTGACGTCGAAGATGTCCTTATTGGCGACGACGACGCCATGGAAGACGAAGACGAAGCTATGGAAGACGAGGCCGAAGAGGCGGACGACGCCGATGAAGCCGCAGACGCCGACGATGACGGGACCGGGCTCGACATCGAACCAGCATCGGACATTCCGGCAACCGTCGTCGAAATCGCACTCGCCAGCGAAGACTTCAGCACCCTCGTCACTGCGTTGACCGAAGCAGACCTCGTCGAAACCCTGCAAGGCGATGGACCATTCACCGTCTTCGCGCCAACAAACGACGCCTTCGATGCCGTCCTGACCGGCGCAGACGTCACCATTGAAGAGCTACTCGCAACCTCTGACCTCGCCGACACGCTGACCTACCACGTCGTTGCAGGCAACGTGTTTGCCGAAGACGCAATCGCAGCCGACGGCACTGCCGTCGAAACTCTTAGCGGAGACAGCATCGATATCTCGGTCGTCAACGGCTTTGTCGTGCTCAACGACTCCGCCACCGTGATCACCGCCGACCTCGCCGCCGGAAACGGTGTCGTTCACATCATCGACACTGTGCTCACCCCACTGACCGCAGGCGCATCCGACTCGTAGAAGCGGGTTCTACCCAGCGATAGCGCTGTACTACGCAGCGATAACGCTGTACTACGCAGCGATAACGCTGTACTACGCAGCGATAACGCTGTCGACCTCGGCTGGAAGTAGCGAGTTCCACAACGCCGCGCGGATCTGATCGGCGCGTTGGCCAGACAACTCGTTTGCCACCACAACACCATCGACCATGTCGGCCAAAACCGCCGCCCACGGACGCCCCCGAAGCTGAATCGCAACCGTCGTGCCCCGACGCGTACGGCGCATCGTCCGGTTGTATCCCTCGAGGCGAGGAGGAGACGTAAAGTTCGGCGCAGAGACACCGCAGAGACGGCTGGCACGGCTGAGCTCACGAGCGGCCCCTGCGAAACGTATCGACGTCGACTCCATGTGCACATCCTCGCGCGAGGGTGTGACAACGATGATCGGATTGTCTCCAAACACTCGTCGCACTCCAAAAGCCACTATTTCATTGGGGTTTCCTTCCCCCTACCCCCGGGTAGGGGAAATAGGGGTAGCACCCGATTCAGCGAAATAGCCGACTGCGTACCTTGAATGTCGAGGCCTGCGAGTGCGGGCGGCACACACAAGGAGAAATCACATGAGCGGAATTAACAAAGACACCGTCGCAGGCTACGCAGATGTTGACATGGACAACGATGTCGTCGACAGCTACAACAAGGCGAAGGACTCCCACGACGACAACAGCGTGACCGAGACCTACACCGAGGCCAACGACACCATGGACAGCTACAACAAGTCCAAGGACTCCCACGACGACAACAGCAAGGTCGACGAGAGCGTCAACGACAGCTTCAACAAGGACATCGACACCAAGGACTCACACGACGACAACAGCCAAGTCGACGAGAGCATCAACGACAGCCTCAACGACAACAGCGTCCGTGAGGACAACTCGGACAACAGCACCGAGATCGCCGACAGCTTCAACGAGACCGACTCACACGACGACAACTCGGACAACAGCACCGACATTGCCGACAGCTTCAACGACAACTCCGACAACTCGGACAACTCGGTCAATGACAGCCACAACACCACGACGACGACCACGACCATCACCGACGAGTCACAGACCGTCACCGCCGACGACGGCGGCATCGCAGCTGGCGGAGACATCACCGGCCAGATGAACACCGGAATCGTCGACGGCGTCATGGGCGGAGACGGCACCACCGTCGACGGCAACGTAGGCGACGGAAACATGAGCTTCGACAACGTCAGCGGCAACGTCGCAGTCGGCGGCAGCGTCACCGACGTCGATGGTGGCGGCGGCAACGTCAACCTCGGTGGCGTTCAGCAGAACACCGACACCGGCGGCGGCGACGCTGTCAGCGTGCTCGGCGATGGCAACGAGGTCACCGGTGACCAAACCGTCACGATGGACGGCGGCTCCGGAGGCGGCGGCGGTGGCCCAGCAGTGGTCAACTTCGGCGACGACTCGGTCCTCAACACGATCGAAGACAACTCCGACAACTCGGTCAACGACAGCTTCAACACCGACAACTCGATCAACGACAGCCTCAACACCGACAACTCGATTGAGGACAGCTTCAACGATCAGTCCGACAACTCGATCAACGACAGCCTCAACACCGAGGACAGCTTCAACGACGAGTCCGACAACTCGATCAACGACAGCCTCAACGAGACGCTGACCGACAACTCGGT
>CAYVHV010000008.1:6544-16053 GCA_964451305.1 uncultured Acidimicrobiales bacterium
AGTCCGACAACTCGATCAACGACAGCCT
Organism: uncultured Acidimicrobiales bacterium; assembly: GCA_964451305.1. Taxonomy (GTDB): domain Bacteria; phylum Actinomycetota; class Acidimicrobiia; order Acidimicrobiales; family SHLQ01; genus SHLQ01. The sequence continues at coordinate 6,573 of CAYVHV010000008.1, forward strand.
CAACGAGACGCTGACCGACAACTCGGTCAACGACAGCCTCAACACCGAGGACAGCTTCAACGATCACTCATCGGATGTTGACGTCACCGACATCACCCAGCAGGTAGAGCAGAACCTCGCTGACATGGATCTCGGCGGACACCACGACATCGACATCGACGTCTAACCCTGGCGGGTACCACCCCTTTGGCCCCGGTCGTAACGACCGGGGCCAAAGGTGCCTATCGCACCAAGACCCTCGAAATGTTCGGCCCGGAACGGGCCGAACATTTTGCGTTGTCAGACGTGCGGACAACCCATCGTTTACCGCACCCAGAATTACCCAATTTGCAGGTTTGCCCTACCCAATCTGCCATTTTTCGTTGAATTTACTGGGTTCCGATTTGAGCATTGGACCCAAAGAACCTATGTTTTGCGCTTGGTGGGAACTTCTCGGCTCGTTTCGATGCCCGGATTGGACCAAATAACAACTGCGGGACATGCGGGGTTAACAGGTCTAGTCATTGGTGCAGGAGGCATGGGGAAGACGCGCGTCCTCGACGCACTTGCCGACCGAGCAACCAACGCTGGACTCACCGTCCAACTCGAAACGATCACCGCCTCGGGAGCGTTGCTCACACGCCTCGACGAACTCCTGTCGGGCGAAGAAGCGCTCGATCTTCTCCTCGTCGACGACGCACAGTTCCTCTCGACCGATGCCTTCGCACAGCTGCTACGAGCCGCCGAAGAACGCGACCGTCCGTTCAACCTATGCATTGCGACCCGGCCCGTCGCTGGCCATCACGGACTCGGGCGCCTGATCGAAATCACCGAACGCCGCGGGATCCTCCACGAGCTCGGCCCCTACTCACACGACGAGCTCGGCGCTGCACTCACCGAAGGACTCGACGCGGCGGTCGACGTCTCCCTCTTTGCGGCAGCACTCAAATACTCGGGAGGCCATCCGCTCATCGCCGATCGCCTCCTCGCCGGTTGGATAGAACTCGACCACATCGATCGAGGCCGTCTTCGAGACCAACCCGAGATCGCGCCATCGACCGTCGAACGCGCCCTGCTCGGTCCGGTGCACCAACTCGATCAGGACGAGCGCGCTCTCCTTGCGGCCATGGCCCTCGGAATGCAAAAGGGCGGAGTTGGCTCTGGCAAGGAACACCTCCAAACACTTCAGGCACACGGACTCATCCTCTCCGACGGATCGATCCCGGCCTCCATCTCAAAAGCCGTGCTCGCAATCCTCGAACCCGCCGACCTCGAACGCGGTGAACGACTCCTCGTCGACGAGCTCACCCTCGTCGGCGCCGACCCGGTTCTCATCGCAGAGCAATACACCGAACTCACCGAACCAGGTGACGGCGCCCACGCGGCATGGATCGCCGCTGGAGACTCCCTCCTCGACACAGACCCACACGCTGCTGCGAACTGGTACCTCCACGCGCATCGCATCAACGACGACGATGTCGACGCAATGGCTCGCTACGCCGTCGCCTGCGCCGCAGCCGACGACGAGGCCGCTGCGAACCGTGCCATTGGTGTCGTATTACGCAACGAGCCCCGAAACCCGCGGACCCTCGGCGCCGGCGCCCAGATTGCAGCTCGCCACGGACGTTGGAACGAAGTCTCGGATCTGCTGACCGCAATCGAGGATCATCCTCGCTGGTCTTCAACCGTCGTCAGCGTCCTCGAACGAGGCGCAAACCTCCTCGCAGACCGGCGTACCCCCGACGCAACCGAATCGGTCGCCACCGACCCGACCGCCTCGATGTTCGACGCTGCGTTCAACGCCCTTCAAATCTCGCTCGAACACATCCCAGAAACCCTCGTACTCACCGAAGCGGTTCGCCACCTCGCAACCCGAGCGAGCGCTCCGCCCGACGGTGCCGACCTGCCATTGAACGCATTTGAGCTCGGCGCTGTCGCAGCGGTCGCCGTGGGTGAACTCGACATGGCAGAGGTCCTCCTGGCCTCGGCTCGAGATGCTGTCTCCAACGACACGAATTCAGCGCTGCACAATTGGCTTCAAGTCCGAACCGGCGGACAGCCAGCGAGTACTCAACTCGGCGAAGACCTCGAAGGTGCTGGCGACGAGTCGCCGTACGCCGGACTACTCAACCTCGCCGCAAACGCATTGCACGCTCGCCGCAACGGAGACGTCGCAGCGAGCAGCGCCGTTCTCGACCGGCTCCGAAACGTCGTCGTCCTCGCCCCGATCGATGTCCTGACCTTCGATGCTGCAGCCGAACTCATGATCCTCGCCCGACGCTTCGGCTCGCGGACCGTGCTCCACACGATCGAAGAACGCATCGAGCGGTTCCTCACCTCGCACGGCAACCCTCCGCTGTGGCGGGTGCGTGTCCATTGGGCAGAGATCGAAGCAGCGGTTGGAACCCGCGACATCGACCTCGCACAAGAGGCCGCCACTGCGCTCAAAGAAATCGGCCCGACCGGCCCCCGCCTGTCAGCGCTGATCGACGCGAGCGCCATCTGGATCGAGGTGCTCGAAGAGCGATGCGGTGTCGACACCGTGCTCACAACCGCAATGGACCTCGAGCACAGCGGATACAGCAACGAAGCTGCACTGCTCGTCGGCCAGGCAGCGATCCGCATGCCATCGCCGAGCGATGCCCGCCAACTCCTGAACCGGGCACGAGAGCTTCGGGGATCTGGCAGCTCGGGAGCGGGCGATCTCAACTCGCCATCGGGCTTGTCAGAGCGCGAGATCGAAGTCGCCGAGCTCATCCTCGATGGCCACTCCTATAAAGAGATCGGCAGCCGCCTGTTCATCTCCGCGAAGACCGTCGAACATCACTCATCTCACATTCGCCAAAAGCTCGACGCCGTCGGCGTTCCGAGAGCCGTCTTCCTCGCCGCGCTCAAGGCAGACCTGCAGCGATAGCGCCCTACGCTGGGAGCGAAACGAACATCCCTTCGCAGCTCCGCACAGCCACTCGAGAAGCCGTCACGAGCGCCGGCGACGACAGCGGGCTTTCCGCACGCTCCCGCCAACGTCCAATCGCGTCGATAACGGCAGCCTTTTGCTTCTCCGGGCCGCTGTCTTCTGGGAGCGACAACCGGCGTTCGATGGATGTGCCAGAACCACCGAGCAACCGTTCGATGTCGACAGAGTCTTCCTGACGAAGCGCGAGCGCTCCCGACCGAATGTCGTTGAGAATCCGAAGTTCGGTGAATTCGTGCGCCCCCGCAACGGTCCGTTCGATCTGGGCAGCGAGATCAGACGACGTATCGTGCTCGATCGCAAGGCGTTGAATCGCCAGAAGCGCCGACCGGGCCTTCAACGTGTCACGCCGAGCGCCAAAGACATCGAAGAGCGTCGAACGCAACTGATCGATGCCACTCTCCTCACGCATTAACAAGGCCATATCACCTGTCGACTTCACATCGCCCGTACGAATCGAATGGACTGCCAGCCGCACACCGAACAAGCCCAACCGGGCGAGCAACGAACGACGACCCGCCTCATCGATTCCGCTTGACGTTTCAGCATTAACGAAACGGTCGGCGGTAAGCAGCAGCTTCTCGGTTTCGGACTCGGGGCTCTCCGCCAACTTCACCAGCCGTCGATACTCGAGCTCACGCAGCCCGGTACCGGCCTGAGCGAGAAGGCCAGCCACCGGCATCACGGTTTGTACGAGACGGCGGAGTCGTTGATCTTCGCCGTATCGTCGAGCGATCTTCGACGCCGAGGCCATGGCATCGAGGCGACCAACCGCAACCTCATCGGCGCGCGACAACACCGCGACACAGTTGATCGGCGATGGCTGGGCGTACTCGTCCTCATGAAAGCTATGGAGGAACGACACGTCCGTGGCGTGCAGATGACGCAGGAGGTAAATGACCGCATCCGACGGCGTCGACTTCTCATCATCGGGCGCCAAGAACGAATGGCTTCGATCCGAGATCTCCGTCGACAGCGACGCGATACCGGGTGTATCGATCAGCGTCATCTCTTTGAGCGTCTTGACCGGCCATTCCACCATGAGCCGCTCGATGCGGCTGAGATCGCGATCTTCGAGATCGACATCGATCGCACCATCTTCGCGGGCGAAACGAAGCGGTTCGCTCGGGCCACCATCTCGCATCTTGGCTTCGACCTTGTAAACGAGGCCGTGCTGATACCACGTGACGAGCTTCGTGCACTCCCCCGCATCGGTCGGAGCCAGCTCATCGCCAACGAGGGCGTTGAGCAAGGTCGACTTTCCGGCCTTGACCTTGCCTGCGATCGCCACTCGGAGCGGTTCGTCGGCACGGTCGCAGATCTTCGTGATCTCGTCAGACGCCGATGGCACCTCGGCTGCGAGGTTCCGACCAAGCTCGAGAACATCGGTCAGAAGTTTGGATCGAGCCATTTCGCTCATGGGCGTACCTCCTCAAGCGCAGCCACCTGTTCCGCGACCTTGGGAATCTCATCGAGAATCTTCCGCACGACACGCATTCGCTTGTCCCGCGACTCTTGGGTCGAGCGGATTGCCTGCTGGGCTGCCGCCAACGACTCCGAAGTTGACGTACTCAGCTCATCGGCACGCTCCATGAAGTGATCTCGAAGCTGACGGTTGACATGACGCAACGCATCACGAGCCTCCTTCGACGCAATGAACTGGGCTTCGTCGGTGTACTTACGGACCGCCTGCTTGGCCTGCAACCTGCGTTGGTTAAGGGCACGCTCCTTCTCTTCCTTGAGCGTCTTGCGTCCCACAAACCCCGCAACCGCGGGTGCAACCCACGCGGCGAGTGCGATCGGTGCGGCGGCGCCAAGCACTCCCACCATCACCATTCCGCCCATACCGCCACGAAGCATCGTGAAACCACTGCCGAAGGCGCCCTTGCCCTCGGTCATGCCAACATCTTCGAAGCTCGGAGCCTCGGCGATCAATGCCGGATCAGCAATGTGGAGATGGTCGGTGATCGCCTGATGATCCGCATCGAAATGTGTCGAGACGTTTTCGGCGAGCTGCACAGACCGCTGGTGCAACAATGAATAGTTCTGCACGATCGCGGTATTGACCCTGTCGGACAACCACGCCGAAAAGTCATCCCATGTCTTGGCCGGATCGTTGGCTTCGATCGCACTTTCAGCATCCTTGATGATCTCGCGAAAACGCGACCGAAGGTCATGCTCGACATCGGAGTTCAAATCCGTCGTCCCATCGGACAGCGACTGTTGCCAGCGCGCTGCCTGGTTGCGCAGACTCTGCGCACTTTCCTTTTGAGCCTCTAGGTCCCGCACCTGGCGAGCCGACTCCTCCGGGTCACTCAGAACCACGAGTTCGGAAGCCAGTTGCGGTTCGAGCTCGTCGAGAACCGCCCGCAGGCTTCCCGCGTACTCCGCTCGTGCGGTCGAACGCGTCTTCGCGACCAACGTGTCGCGCATGTGCGAAACGAGATCGCCATACCCGGACTCGGCGTTCAGCTCAGCGTCCTTTGTTTCAACAGCCATGGTGCGCAGAACGGTCGAAACGGGAATGATCGGAATATCGAGGCCACGACGCTTCAAATGGCCTTCGTTCAGCTCGCGAATGCGACGCCATTGCGGATAGAAATCGATCTTGGGCATCACCAGGGTGACGTGCTGACACATCGAGATCACCACATCGAGAAAGTCGATCTCGGGAGCGGTCAGCTCTTGGGACGCATCGGAGACGAACAACACGGCATCGGCCGAAGGCAGCACGCTCATCGTCAATGCCGTGTGCGTCGAACCCAGTCCACCAACGCCCGGCGTGTCGATGAGTGCCAGGCCACCAGCGAAGAGCTTCCGTGGAAGCCCGACGCGCACCAACGCAACAGAATCGGCATCCTCAGCGCTCGGCGGCTCGGTCACATACGACGGGATGTCTTCAAACTCGATCTCGCGCATCCGGCGCTTGCTCTCGTCCTCGTCAAGCTTGTACACAACGGCGACCATCGGTTCGTCGGCGTTGCGGACTTCGAGTGGTTTTGCGGTCGCGACATCGTCGTCGACTGGACACAACGGCGCGTTGGCGATCGCGTTAACCATCGAACTCTTGCCCATCTTGAACTCGCCGACAACCGCCACCGTGCAGGTTTGGTCAGCAAAGCGATTCGCTGCGCTATGGGTCCGCTGGTTGAGATCTGGACGCTCGGCGGTGTCGACGAGCCGGAGAAGTGCTTTCGCGGCGACAAGGTCCTCTTTGATCGACCCCTCGGGCGCCTTCCTCGTAGCCTTCGGGCCGGACTGCTCGGCATTGCTCACCGTTTGTGTCATCAGGCGTCCAGCTCGATCGAGTCTTCGATCTCAAGTTCGGCTTGGACTTCGAGCTCGATCGCCTCATCGATACCCGAGTCGTCGACGAACGGCTCCGGCTCGGGAGCTGGTTCGAGCGGCTCGGGTGCCGCCCCGATGTTTGCGGTCTGATCGCCGGTGAGGTCGTTCGAATCGCCTACCGCGCTCGCCACGTCTCCGCCCGCATCGATGTCGACCTGCGTACCGGAACCAACATTCGCGTTCCCGCCGGCCTCGACTGCGGTTGCGTCTCCACCGACGGCGAGCGCATCGAATTCGGAATCGTTTACGAGGACATTGGCATCACCGATGGCCGAGTCTTCGATCGAGACGTCGCCTCCGCCCTGCACTCCCTCGAACTGACCCGTGTTCACCGCCGAGTCCTCGACGTCACCACCGACCACGACAGCGCCGTCATCGCCGACGTTCGCCGTGTTCGCAATTTCCTGATCGAAGTCGACGTCTCCCTCAGCAAAGATGGTGGTGTTGACGCTCTGGTCGACGATCTGGTCGCCCTCTTCGACGTTGGTCACGTTCGTCACTTCGGTCACCTCGGTGACGTTTCGCACGACGGTGACGTTGTCGCCCGCCTGCTGGATGACCTGAGGCGGCTGGTTCGCAATGGCCTCCCGCAACGGCTGCAATTGCGCCTGTTGCTGGACGGTCATCGATTGGCTCATCTGCTCGATGGCCTGCTGGAGATCCTCGGACGACACGTTGTCGACGCCCGCCTCGTGAATTGCGAGCAACGACTCACGTAGTAGCTCGAGTTCCTCTGCTGCTTGAGCATTCTCATCGACCTCGGTTGGCGCCAGCTTCGCCGCTTCGGCGTCTTGCTGTTCTGGCGCCTCGTCGGTAAGGAAGTCCCACAGCACTTCCCCGATTTTGCTCAGATCCTCTTGGTCCACCATGTCGGCGCCTTCCCTTCGATACAAACGCTGCTGTTTCGAGCAACACTTGGCATCGTAGGTACTTCACCGATAGGTGGAATCGGGGAGAACCCCTATTCCCCTAGAGGACTCATCGGTGTCGGATTCTGCTCGGTCCAGCGTTAGTCGAATAGCTCGCTGACGTCGTCTCCGGCAGCGTCCTCGAGCGACAGCGGCTCGTCTATCGACGCAACGCCGTTCAACGATCCCGAGTCGAGCTCGGAGAAGTCGTCATCTTCGGCGAAACTCGTATCGAGCGGCGAATCGATACTCCCGTCGGATAGCGCAAGATCGGTTTCGAGATCGGTGGGCGTATCCGCATCGGCAGATCCATCGACCATCGGGTCGATCTCCGCATCGAGTGAACCACGATCTTCGCTCAAGACGTCACCGTCAGCGCTGTCGGCACCACTGCCGCCCTCGTTGCTGTCAACATCGTCGACATCAGCACTCGAATCCCCGGCGTCGGATTCATCGTCGAGGAACGGATCGTCCTCGCCAACAATATCGTCGAGCCCCATAGCGTCATCCTCATTCATTGGAGACAGCAGGTCGGGAACATCATTGATATCCACCGCGACGATGGTGTCGAGGCCCGCAGCCGGGTCGAGAAGCTCAGCGAGCGCGGGTGGAAACGCATCGGCCACGAGCTGCAGGGATAGTTCGACGTCTTCGTTCGTGAAGTCGCCAAAACCATGTGACGGCAAGTAGCCGGAAGGGTCGGCAAGGTACGCCGCCCGCTCACCGGGCTCACGGAGAAGGGTCTCCACAAGCTGCAAAAAACTGCTCACAATCAAAAGGCTAGCTACCGCCTCGACCAAAGCAATAGGTGCGTTCCCCCATCTATCCCCGTGATCGGTCGAAGGAGTACGCCGGACTGATTTCTGAGGGTTACATTGCCATTCAGCGTCACACTAGAGACGCGCAATACCGTCTAAAAACCGTTTGATAGAAAGCAGGAAACACGGTGGGATATCGCCTCGGAGTAGACCTCGGTACGACCTACTGCGCAGCAGCAGTAAACCGGAACGGTCATGCAGAAATCGTGACCCTCGGCAATCGTGCATCATCGGTGCCGTCTGTCGCGTACGTCCGCGAGGACGGAGAGATCCTCGTCGGTGAGTCTGCAGAACGCCGCGCGTCGGGCGACCCAGGCCGGTCTGCACGCGAGTTTAAGCGCCGCGTTGGCGACCCGGTTCCGATCGTCACCGGAGGACAAACCTTCGCCCCCGAGCAGCTCATGGCGCTCCAACTTCCGCCGATCGTGAGGCTCGCGACAGAACGCCAAGGCGAACCTCCTACCGCAATCACGCTCACGATCCCTGCCAACTGGAGCGAACACCGACGCAAGATCTTCACCTCGGCGATCTCGTCGGAACACCTCCCGCCGTTGAACATCATCACCGAACCTGAAGCGGCAGCGATTCACTACGCAGAGAACGAACGAATCGAGCCCGGAGAGATCGTGGCGGTTTACGACCTCGGCGGCGGAACCTTCGACGCGGCGATCCTTCGCCGAACCACCGATGGATTTGAAGTCCTCGGCCAGCCCGAGGGAATCGACCGCCTCGGCGGCATCGACTTCGACGCAGCGGTGTACTCCCACGTGAACCGCACCCTCGATGGGGCGCTCGACGACCTCGACCTCAACGACTCGATCGTCACGTCTGGGTTGGGACAGCTGCGAACGAGCTGCGTCCAGGCAAAGGAAGCCCTCTCCGAAGAATCCGATACGGAAATCCCGGTTATGTTGCCCGGTCTTCGCACAGAGATCCGGATGACCCGTTCGGAACTCGAAGCAATGATTCGCCCCGCGCTGAGCGATTCGGTCGGGGCACTCCGCCGAGCGCTGTCTTCGGCCCAAGTCGCACCCGAAGATGTCACCGTGGTGCTACTCGTCGGTGGTTCAAGCCGTATCCCGCTCGTGGCTCAGCTCGTCGGGTCCGAATTTGGTCGACCCGTCGCAGTCGACGCGCATCCGAAGCACGCGATCGCACTCGGCGCCGCGCTCGCCCCCCACCCTGCGGACAGTTCTGGAGCGGTGAACACACCTCCAGTCGTCGCTGCACCCGAGGTTCCTCAACAGGCGGAGGTGGCTGCACCACCAGCGGTAGAGCCGCCACAAGCTGCGCCAGTAGCACCAGTAGCGCAAACTCCTCCCGCAGAAGCGGTGGCCGCGCCGCCTGCCGCTCCGACCCCGGAGCCACCGCCGGTCGAGCCAGCCACAGCCCCGATAGCTGAGACACCAGAACCCGTAACACCAGCCCCAGTAGCACCAGCAGCCCCAGTGACA
>CAYVHV010000008.1:16153-69072 GCA_964451305.1 uncultured Acidimicrobiales bacterium
GGCTGCGACTCCAGCGGGGGCCGCACCCAGCGAGGCGGCGTTCACCCAGCCTGATCAAGGCGAAAAGTTCGCATCGTCGGGTTCGAGCAAGTCCCTCCCTATCGTCGGCGCCATCGTGGCGCTCGTGGTCGCTGCAGGCGTCGCGTTCGTGTTGCTCTCCGGCGGAGGCGATAGTGGCGACACCGCCACCGCGGCCGATCCCACCGCCGATGGCGCTGTTGCGGAGGAAACCGAAGATGAAGACGACGCTGCTGGCGTGGTCGAAGAGGCCGAGACTCCAGCCACCGAAGCGCCAACGACGACCGAAGCCCCGACAAGCACGACCGAAGCTCCATCGACGACCGAAGCCCCGACAACAACCACAACGACGACCACCAGCACGACAACGACGACGCTTCCACCAAATCCGTGCGACGAGCTCAACGCCCCCTTCGTGTGTATGGATGACATCACCGTCGACGCAAGCGGCAACCTGTCTATTGCCTTTACCGCCGAGGGGTTCTCTCCAAACCTGAGCAGCGACCACATCCACTTCTTCTTTAACACTCCAGCGATCATGGACAACGTCCTGAACGCAGGAACCGGTGGCCCGAACTCGCAGTCCTGGGTCGTGTGGGATGTTCCGAATCCGGCAACCCCCTACACCCTCGAAGCCGCCCGAAACTCCGGGGCAACCGAGGTTTGTGCGCTCATTGCAGGATCACTCCACACCGTGAACCTCGGCACTGGCCATTGCACCGACATCAGCGACCTTCTGGGCTAGCCGCTCACCGCCCAAAAACGGGTGAATAGGGATCAATAGGGGAACCCACCGATGCTGGTTTTCACCCATTCCTGAAGACTGAACCTCTGGGGATTTCTATGACCTGTCGAACCCGGCAGGTGCGTGACCAGGAGGAGCGGATCGTGTCGTACGACCTTGGAATCGATATAGGCACCAGCTACAGCGCTGCAGCGGTGTACCGCGACAGCGGAGCGGTCGATGTGGTTGGGCTCGGGTCGATCGCCGACTCGATGCCGTCGGTGGTCTATCTGTCAGAAGATGGTTCGATTCTCATCGGCGATTCGGCGAACCGCCGGTCGGTGACCGACCCCCAAGGCGCTGCACGAGAATTCAAACGGCGCCTCGGCGATTCGACCCCGATCATCCTGCGGACCTCCCCCTTCTCCGCCGAACAGCTCTACGCCCGCACGCTCGAACACGTCGTACAGCGGGTCATCGAACGCGAACAAGGTCCGCCTCGCAAGACGATCGTGACCCACCCTGCGAACTGGGGGCCCTACAAGCTCGAGCTGTTCAACCAAGCGCTACGGATCAGCAACCTCGAAGCGACCGGTCTGACCGAACCTGCAGCTGCCGCGTGGGCCTACGGCGCCGAGGACCGGGTTCCGGTCGGAAGCAAGCTCGCAATCTATGACCTCGGCGGTGGCACATTCGATGCAGCTGTTCTCGAGAAAACCGCAGATGGTTTCGAAGCACTCGGCGAGAGCACCGGCATCGAACACCTCGGCGGGGTCGACTTCGACGCCGCCATCCTCGACTGGGTGCGACGCGCCGTCGGTGAGAACTGGCCGAGCGACCCTGAAGACCCACAGCTCGCGACCTCGATGCTGCACCTCCGGCGATCGTGCTCAGAGGCAAAGGAGCTCCTGTCATCGGAACGCGATGTCCAGATCCCGGTGCTGTTGCCGGGCGTCGATATGACCCTCACACTGACCCGACCCGAGTTCGAGAACATGATCCGACCAAAGATCGATGACTCGATCGCTTCGCTCGAATCAGCGCTCAACAATGCGGGCGTTGCTGGCAGCGACACCACCATCGTGCTCGTCGGAGGCTCCTCACGAATCCCAATGATTCGCCACGAGCTCGAACACCACTACGGTTCGGTCGTCGCAAACGACGTCGATCCGCTCTACGCGATCGCGACCGGCGCAGCAGTAGCCGCCGGAGCCCAATCACGCGCCGATGGCTCACGCGCTGTCGCTATCGAATCCGATGACGCGGCGTCGGCCGTTGCGCCACCGGTGACAGCTGCGGCTGCGCCAGAGCCGGTAGAACCCGTCGCTGCACCCGTCGAAGAACCGGTCGCTCCTCAAGCAGCGGCTCCAGAACCAGAACCGACACCTCCGCCTTCGGCTGAACCCGAGACGGTCGATCTGCGCGCCGAACAACCAGCGGTCGAGATCGCTCCGGTCGTCGAAACGCCGCCAGCCACGTCGTCGGCAACTCCAGCGTCCACCACCCCAGCTGCGTCCGTTCCGTTCGAGAGTTCGAGCAGTGGATCGCCGAAATGGTTGGTCCCAGCAGCAGTCGGTGCCCTGGTCGTCATCGGCGGCCTTGCATTTGTCTTCCTCAGTGGTGGCGGAGACGACCCGGCGTCAACGACCGAAGTTGCCGGGGCCGCAGAAGTCTCCGAATCGGGTGACGAGGACGCTGCCGAAAGTGAGTCGGACGACGAAACAAACGACCAGAGCGAAGATGCCGGTGACGACGCTGCCGTCGCGGTCGGAGGCTCCCCTGCGTCTTCAGAGGGCATGGTCCCCATCGATGCTGGCGAATATACGCTCGGCACCGACCGCCCCGAGTCCAACGACAGCGAGACACTGACCCAAACCGGCATTGCGGTCGACGCATTCTTCATCGACGCGACCGAGGTGACTAACGACGACTGGAAGACCTTCGTCGATACCGCAGGCGCAGCAACACCAGCCTCGTGGGGTCGCGCTGGCTTCGACGAATCGTTCGCAGAACACCCAGTACTCGGCGTCAACTTCGAGTGGGCAGCCGTGTACTGCCAGGCCCTCGGCAAACGACTGCCGTCCGAGACCGAATGGGAAGTAGCTGCACGTGGCAGCGAAGCCCTCATCTACCCATGGGGTGACGACGTCGCCGCCGGAGGCATCCCCGACATCGAAGAGACCTACCCGGTTGGATCGATCGCCACCAACGTGAGTCCATTCGGCGCATTCGACATGGTCGGAAACGCGTGGGAATGGGTGTCGGAGACCTACGACGGTCGAGTGAATCCAGACTTCCAAGTCCTCCGTGGCGGCCAGAACGGCTACCTGCGAGAGACGGTCACCCGGCTCCCAGTCGATCCACAACGGTCGAACGCCTTCACCGTGGCGAGCTTCCGGTGCGCAGCCGACGAGGTCGACGACGGAATTGAACCGCTGCAGTTCACCGCCGATTTCACCGTCCCAGAGGTGACGAACGAAGCGATCGAAGTTGCACTCCCACCTGGCGTTCTCATCCAAGACCCCTTCACCGACTCAACGTCGGGATGGGTCGAGGAAACGACCGAGGACAGCCGCTTTGGGTATCACCCGAACGAGTTCTTCCATCTCGAGACAAAGGGGCCGAACACCGAGGTCTTTGCCAACAGCCCGGTCGCGCTCGAAGTTGGACGTCCATTCGAGGTCACCTCGTCAGCGTTTGTCGAACCAAGCCTTACCGAAGATGACGGGACCTTCCTCTATGGCGTGTTCGTCGGGGGCAGCACCGACGGCACGAACGTGTCGTTCTTCGTCGACCCCCGCCGTTCGTTGTTCTCGATTCGTGAACGACAGCCCGATGGCACGTACACCACCCTCCAAGAGGTCTCCCGTGCAATCCCCGACGATGTCGAACTGACCGTGGCCGTCGATGGCGACCGCTTTGAATTCCGACTCAACGGTGCGGTCGTAAACACCCAGACAATCGCCACAACATCAGGCACTAGCACCGGACTCGTCGTCGTCTCCGACGCCGATTCTTCCCAAGCCCATATCCACTTCGAAGACTTCGAAGTGGCCTACCTCGACGAGGCATGAGATGACTCCCCCAACAGCGTCCTACCAACTCGGAATCGACCTTGGCACGACCTTCACATCGGTCGCTCGCTTTAGAGATGGCTCAGTGGAAGTCGTGTCGCTTGGCCAGAACCAAGCAGCACCTCCAGCGATGGTCTTCGTTGAAGACGATGGCAGCTTGATCCATGGAGGCATGGCCTATCGGCGTGGCGCAACCGAGCCCGACCGCCTCCTCAGCGACATCAAACGCCGGCTCGGCACATCCACCCCCTTTCTCGTGGACGAACAGAGCTTTCGTAGCGAAGAGCTCATGGCTGCGCACCTGCAATGGGCGTACGACGAAGCGGTCGATGGAGATCAAGAGCCCGACAGCGTCGTCATTACCCACCCTGCGTGCTGGAACGAAACGCAACTGAAGGCGTTCCGCCGGGCGGTCGAATCGACCACGGTGCCCAACGTCAACTACCTCTCCGAACCGCTCGCAGCGAGCGTCTTCTACAACCAGCACGCCGAACATTCGGTGGGCGAAGTGATCGGGGTCTACGACCTCGGCGGCGGAACCTTCGACGCTGCGGTGCTCGAAAAGACCGAATCGGGTTATGTGATCATCGGAACCCCCGCCGGCGAAACCCACCTCGGCGGACTCGACCTCGACCGCACCATGCAGCACCTGGTGAAGTCGAAGCTCGGTTCGACCTGGACCGACGCGCAAGCCGGCCATCCCGGCGCACTCGGCCGAGTAGAACTCGCCCTCGAACGTGAATGCACGGCGGGCAAAGAACAGTTGTCCGAGGTCGACACGACGGTGCTGCCGCTCGTCTTCCCGAGCGGTTCAGAAGAGGTCCAGGTCAGCCGACGCGAGTTCGAGCAGTACATCAGCGATGCCGTAGCCGAATCGGTCGGCGTCTTCACGCGGGTCCTCCAGTCCGCTGGGGTTTCGCCACAAGACCTGGCTGCGGTGGTCATGGTCGGTGGCTCGACCGCCGTCCCGCTCGTTCGTGCTCGCGTCGGCGAACTCGCAGGTACCGACGTTGCGATCTTCGTCACCGACCCTCGGAACTCCGTTGCCAAGGGTGCAGCGATCAGTGCATCGCAAATCGCACCTTCTGGCGCAGCTCCAGGGGGACAGGCTCCACTCGCAGTGCCAGTCGCCGAAGCGACAGCGAGCGACGCAGTCTCTGCGGCTCCACCAGTCGTGACCGTCCCACCGGAACCACAGATCGAATCGCCTGCGGCTGCCTCCGCTGCACAAGACGGCGCGTTCGTTGCAAGCGCTTCGTCGGGCCCATCGGTGTCGCAGAAGGCGTTGGTCGGCGTCGGCATCCTTGCGCTCCTCGGCGCCGGCGGCTTTTGGCTTCTCGGCGGAAGCGGGGACGAAACCGAGAGCGCAGCTCCAGAAGTAGAAACAGAGGTACTTGGGACGAACGAGGGCACACCAGATACGAGCCCATCGGCAGCCGAACTCCTCGAAGCGGTCGAGATCGAGATCCCCCTCCCATCATCGGCTGGCATGGCGGAGATCGCCGGCGGTTCCTTCACCGTCGGAGCCAGCGAAGCCGGACTCGAATCGGTACAGGCTCGCCAGGTCGACCTCGAACAGTTCTCAATCGACGAGACCGAAGTAACCAACGCGGCCTACTTGCCCTTCGTTCAGCTCGAAGGAGCCCCGGCACCGACCAGCTGGGGATCGACCGGATTTGGCCAAGACGAGTCCGACTTCCCCGTCATCGGGGTCGAATGGGCCTGGGCGAACGCGTACTGCGCCGCACTCGGAAAGCGCCTACCGACCGAAGCGGAATGGGAAGCAGCAGCGAGAGGACCCGAAGGTTCCCTCTACCCCTGGGGAGTTGATGAGCTGCTCATCAACTTTGATTCACTCGGGCGAGAAGCGGTCGGCACCCAAGAGGCGAACATCAGCGCTCTCGGTGTTCGAGACACCATGGGAAGCGTCTGGGAATGGGTCGACGAACCAATCGAGCTCACCGCCGAGGCCACTCAAGTCGTCCGAAAGGGCGGCGAGAACGGCCGTGTCGACGAAGCGCTCGGTTCCTCGATCCGTCAGGTCGTGCAACAGAACAACCAGGCAACGATCGACCAAACCGGATTCCGTTGCGCCGCCGACGAAACCGACCCGGACACCGCCCAATTCGAATTCATTGCTGACCTCGTCGCTCCGCAAGAACTTGCTGAGGTGACACGCGGAAGCGCCGTCGATGTCGCCTTCGTCGAAGACGAATTCGAAGACTTGGGATCCGGCTGGTTCGACAACGAAGAGCCAGGTTGGCGCATTGGCTACCACGCACCGACGTGGTACCACGTTGAAGCGACCACTCCGGAGTCTCAAGTCATGGCCCTCGGCGGCTTTAGCTATGACAACGTGGCGGTCGAAACGTCCGTGTTTGTCGAGAGTACCGATACCGACGACGGCCTCTTCCGATATGGCCTCGTCTTCCGAGCGAGCGGTCCTGTTGAAGCACCGCCGACACCGAACGGCAACGAGCGGCCGCTCGACTTCTACGCCTTTACCATCAACCCGCGGGCCAACACGTGGGAGCTCCTTCACGAAGACGAGCTCCCCTTCCGTGCCATCGCAGAAGGCGTGCTTCCCGACGGGATCGAAGCATTCGACCCCAGCCGTCCGGTCACTATCCGAGCGGAGATGATCGACGTGACCATCACGATGTGGATCAACGGTCAAGAGATCACGACGATCGACACCCGCGGGTTCCATCCAGCCGGCGATGTCGGCTTCTTCCTCGAGACCTTCGACGAAACAAAAGCGCACATCCACTACGAAAATATCTTGATCACCCCGGCGGGCTGATCAAGATCCTCCAAGAACGATGGCTCCGCAGGGCCTCCCACCAAAACAGCGACCCCGCAGGCCGTTGTCCGGTCGCCCTGCGGAGCCGTCTGCTGGTTGCGTAGAACTTCCGCCGAGATCAGCCGACGTCCGCGCTGTTAGATTCGGGCGATGTCTGCTGAACACTACGACGCGCTGGGCAAGACGCCGGCGAACTACGTCCCGCTCACGCCGCTGTCCTTTCTCACCCGAACCGTCGACCTCTACCCCGACGATGACGCTGTCATCTATGGCGAACGTCGATACACGTGGCGAGATGTCGGCGAACGAACGACCCGGCTGGCCTCGGCGTTGACCCAACTCGGGATTGGCATTGGCGACACGGTCAGCATCATGTGTCCCAACACCCCCGAGTTGTTCGAAGCGCACTTCGGTGTGGCCATGGCAGGCAGCGTTCTCAACGCCATCAACACGCGACTCGATGTCGACACGGTGGCCTACATCCTCGACCACTCCGACGCGAAAGCGTTCATCACCGACACCGCCTTTAGCGCGACGGTCGCCGCCGCATTGGCCAAGGTCGACCGCGACATCGTGGTCATCGACATCGACGACCCGTTTGGTCCTGGCGGAACGCGACTCGGCGCAACGACATACGAAGAACTCCTCGAAACCGGCGACCCGGCCTTCGACTGGCAGATGCCCGCTGATGAATGGCAGGCCCACTCGCTCAACTACACGAGCGGCAGTACCGGGGTTCCAAAGGGAGTCGTCTACCACCATCGCGGCTCGTACCTGATGTCGATGGGAACGGTCACCGGCTGGGGACTGACACAACGGCCGACGTATCTCTATACGGTGCCGATGTTCCACTGCAACGGTTGGGGACACGCATGGACCATGACATTGATGGGCGGAACCATCGTCTGCATTCGTGACATCACCGCCGCGGCGGTATTCGACGCAATTGCCGACCACCACGTCACACACTTCGGCGGCGCGCCGGTCATCTTGTCGATGCTCGTCAACGCGACCGAGGCCGACCGACGAACCTTCGACCACACCGTGCAGGCCATGACCGCTGGCGCTCCCCCACCAGCAGCGATCTTGAAAGCGATCGAACCGCTCGGCTTCAACGTGATGCAGGTGTACGGGCTCACCGAGACATACGGTCACGTGAGCCAGTGCGAATGGCGCTCCGAATGGGACGAACTCGATCCCGAGGCTCGCGCCGACAAGAAGGCATGGCAGGGCGTCACGATGCCGATGAACGAAGAGTTGGCGGTGTTCGACACCGACACGATGGAGAAAGTCCCCCGAGACGGCCAGACCCAAGGCGAAATCTTCATGCGCGGCAACACCGTCATGAAGGGCTACTACAAAGACAGCGAAGCCACCGAGAAGGCCTTTGCCGGAGGCTGGTTCCATAGTGGCGACGGCGCCGTATGGCACGAGAACGGCTATGTGCAGATCAAAGACCGCTTGAAGGATGTCATCATCTCCGGCGGCGAAAACGTGTCGTCCGTCGAGGTGGAAAACACGTTGTACAAACATCCAGCGGTGCTCGCTGCGGGCGTCGTTGCTCGACCACACGAAAAGTGGGGCGAAGTGCCGATGGCCTTCATCGAGTTGAAGCCCGATGAACAGGCCACCGCAGACGAGATCATGACGTTCTGCCGAGAGCACCTCGCTGGCTTCAAGACCCCAAAGGTCGTCGAGTTCTGCGAGCTGCCAAAGACGAGCACGGGCAAGATACAGAAGTTCATCCTCCGCGAACAGGCCCGCGAAGCAACACATGACGCGACACCAAATGGATGAGGAGTACTCCCCCGTTCAACGCGAAGTACTCGAACAGATCGGCGGCAAACGCGAGACCTGGCCCGAGTTCACCGCCGAAGTTCGCGGCGAGCTTCGTGGCGAGATAGAGAACGGCATCGCCGAGCACGTTGCGATGCTCGGACCGGACCGCCAGATCTGGGCGAACAAGCATGCCGTCGCTCAGGTGCACGGCTGCGAAAAGCGCTACCTCGCCGACCGCGAGTTTCCCGGCTGGTCGGTGCCGCTGGCCCGAGGCACCGTCGTACACAAGGCCGTCGAATTTTCGATCAACTGGCCGAGCGTTCCGATCCCCGGTGACCTCGTCGATGAGGCGATGTCGAGCCTCGAATTCGGCGAACAGAACATCGCCGGCTTTCTCCAGGACATGTCCGATGCAGAACGCGCTCAACTTCGGTCGGATGCGATCGACCTCGTCACAAAGTTCGACGAATGCTGGCCCCGTCTGAAGAAACAATGGCGGCCGGTCACTGAATCGAAAGTCCGACTGGATCTCTTCGACGGCAAGGTCGTGCTCCAAGGCAAGATCGACCTGACGCTCGGCCGGGCCGAAGGCGGTAAGGCCGGCAAGGTTCTGATCGACCTCAAGACCGGCGCGTTCCGGCCCGAACATATGGCCGACCTGCGGTACTACGCCATGATCGAGACGTGCCGAATCGGAATTCCACCACGGCGCATCGCCAGCTACTACCTCGACCAGGGGCGCTTTCACCCCGAAGACGTCACCGAAGACCACCTGTTCGGCGCGGCCGACCGAGCAATCGCTGCGGTAAACCGAATGATCGAACTCGAACTCGACGAGTCGAACCCACGAATTTCACCGAACCCCGGGTGCCGCTGGTGCCGAGCGCTAGACACGTGCGAACCCGGCCAGGTCTCGCTTCGAGAGTTCGACGACCCGCTCGAAGACCTCACCTGAGTTGCCATGCCATCTGCCATGGCAACGGAACACCTGCCGCCGCTCTATCGCGTTCTGCGCGAAGCTACCGAGGCGCTCGCCGAAGCCGAGCGGCGTCACTCGCTGCGACTCTCGCTCGAAGAGAGCCTTGCGAGGCAGGTTCGTTCCTTTGTCGAACGTGAGACCCAACTACGGGGCGACAAGATCGGAATCATGCCGCTAGCCAAGCTCGACATACATGCCGAGCTCGCCCGAATCACAGGGCCCCAAGATCACGTCCCGGATATCGATCCCGGCGACGAAGGCGCCTCGATGGACATGACGGTGTGCCGTGAAGCGATCCGTGACGTTGCCGCCGAAGCAGACACGCTGACCGAGACGAAGGAAACGGTCGAGTTTGCTCGACGGGTCTTCGACAACGCGCTGGCTGCGTGGGAATCATCGCTACGGTCGACCGATACCGAACCAGCTCGACAACTCCACCGCATCGACGCGAAACACGCGGAGCTCGACGCGTCATTTCGGGAGATCCACGAAGCGATCGACGCCGCGAACAAGGTCTCCGACGCGCTTCACGAGACGGAGAAGAGCCTCGAAACCACAATTGCCCTCACCATTCGCAAGCCCACGCAGCTGATCGAAAGTCGATCGATTCATTTCGTCATGAGGAAGCTCGCCGATACGGCCACGCCTTCATTGCTCACCGCACAGCGATGGCTCATTCTTCTCGATGCAGAGGTCGACGACATTGGCGAGCTTCATCGCCCAACAGTCGAACCTCCGAGACCAGTACGTCTCGCTCTTGAGCAAATTCCCGATGCCGCGTTCTCGATGACCACCGGGGTGGACTGGGGCACCGTCCGGGGACTCATACAGAACGGTGTTCAAACACTGAAGTCCATGCGAGATGAAGTCGATCACCTTCGAACGGAGCTCACGACGATCGGAGCCACGGTTGAAGACGAGTTGAACGCCCTCGATGTCGAGCGATGGCAATTACTTCTCGATGAACCATTCTCGACCGAATAGCTAACGACGTGTTTAGGCGATCGCTGCGAGCTTGGCCGTGACATCTTCGGTCACCGGTGCTCCACCGTGACCGAACGCCGCGACCTGAGGCATGAGCGCAGCCATCTTGGCCACCGATGCGTTCGCAGAATCCATATCTGGCGTGAAGTCCGGGTTCGCTCCAGTGATGCCGCCCGAGCCGTCACCGTTGATGGCATCACCCGCGACGAGAAGGCCGGTTCCGGTATCGAACACCGAGATGCTGCCGATCGTGTGCCCAGGGGTATTGACGATGCCCATACCGAAGACTTCGTCACCGTCTCCGACCTCCGACAGGCTGAGCGAGGTCGCGATCGTGCCGATATCGCCGGTTCCGGCATAGACGGTTGCGTTGGTCATTGCTCCCTCGAGCTCACCGAGGCCGCCAACGTGGTCACCATGGTTGTGTGTGAGAACGATGTGGCGAACATTCGACGGCCCAAGGCCGAGGTCGGTGAGTGCATCGTTGATCGCCGCTCCGCTTCCGGAGACACCCGTGTCGACGATCGCTGCTTCATTGCCGCGCACGAGAACGTATGCGGAAACAAACCCGAGTGAGACGTGATTGAGCTGGAGTGGTTCGATTGCGTCACCAGTCGTTTCGGCCTCTTGCTCTTCAGCTGGAGCGGCCTCTTGCTCTTCAGCTGGAGCGGCCTCTGCTTCCGTGGCGACAGCAGCGGTGGTCGTCGTGGGTGTTGCCGTGCTCGTTGAACTGCCGCACGCAGCCAGAATCGCCATGCTCGCGGTACCGAGACCACCTCGCACGAGAAGATTGCGACGCGACCAACGGGACGGCTGGGTAGTCCGCTGCAACGGCACCCTCGTAATCGTGGGAGTGATGTCGTGGTGGTGATGGCTAGTCCGCTGGTGATCATTACACATGGGACCGAACCTAGAGAGGGAAAAGAGCCCGGTCCAGCACCACCTTCGAGAATTTCGTTCGTGTTCAGCTGCCGTTGCTCTGCGATCGAGCTACCAGCAGTTGACATTCCCGAACGTTCCATCTGGGCACGTCGTTTGTGCAAAGTTCGCTCCAACGGTGCGTGCCGGGACACCCGTAGCGCCAAAGAACCTCGCGCCCGTCAGGTTTGTCCCGCCGAAATCGATCTGTCCGAGCACTGCATTTTCGAAGTCGATTGCAGAGAGGTCGAGGCCCGCCATGTCGACTCCCCTGAGATCAGCGGACCGGAAATCAGCGGTGACGACGCTCGCCCGAGAGAAGCTCGCTTGTCGAACGTCGGCGCCGTCGAAGGACGTCCCGGTAAAGCTGGCGTTAGCAAAGTTCCCCCTCCGAAGGTCGCTCATCTGAAAGCCGACCTCGAAGAACGTCGCTCGGGCGGCAACGACGTCGGTCAACACCGCGCCGGCGAGGTTTCCGCGCGTGAACGTCGCATTCGTTAGTGTTGCACCCGTCAAGTCGGCTCCACCGAAGTTGAAGTCCGAGACATCGATTCCGGTGAGGTTCGCGCCACGGAGATTGGCGCCGCTGAGGTCGAGTCCCGGCGCGACCAGATTCGAGAGGTTACATCCACGAAGATCGCCACCCGGCAGGAATGTCATCCCTGCACGTGCAGCGGCACAATCGGGAGTCTCCGGTGGTGTGGTCGTCGTCGTTGTGGCCGGTGCCTGCGTCGTAGTGGTCGTGGTGGTGGTAGGCGCTGTTGTCGTGTTCGGAGCATTTGTGGTCACGACCGGGTCGGGCGTACTCGTTGTCGAAGGCGCCGGTGAGGCAGCTTCGGGAACATCAGTGGGAACCGTGGAGGTCGACGAAACAACACTCGATGATTCGACCGCTTCCGGTGAGCTGGTCGGCGACGTTGGTGCCGGAAGCGGCTCGGCAGTTGCCGGTGCACTTGACGGCACGCCGGGAACTTCGAACGGCGTGGTCGTATCGAGGAGCGGCGAATCCTCTTCGATCAGCGGTTCTTCAAATGCGAGAGCATCGACGGCAGCGACCTCTTCGACCGGAGCCGGTGCAACGATCGCTGGAGCCGCGGTCACCGCTACGGCCACCGTCGCGGTTGCAACCGCTTGACCAGCAGTGGACAATGCCCGAGCGATTCCCGGGAGCTCCAGTATCCATCCCATTCGGCGCCCGTAGGCCGTTTGGGTGACCCCCGCCTCGAGCAACGCGCGCACAACGACCGGATCAAAATGCGAGCCAGCGGAACGAACCATCTCTTCGCGGGCGAACTCCGCTGACTTTGCTTCCTTGTATGAACGTCGCGACGTGATCACGTCATAGGCATCGGCGACAGCAGTGATTCGACCAGCAAGGGAGATATCTCGCCCCGACAGACCCGCGGGGTAGCCGGTCCCGTCGAACCGTTCGTGATGCTGAGGTGCAGCGAGTAACCAATCACCAAGCCAGTCGTACAGCGGTTCAAGAATTGGTATCGCTGCGGCCGGATGACCCTTGAGGATCTCCCACTCTTCAGCGGTTGGTTTGCCAGGCTTGTTCAGAATCTCCGCTGGTACCGACAATTTGCCGATGTCGTGAAGAAGGGCACCCCACCGAAGTCCATTCAGCTCCTCATCGGACAGGCCCATTTGTTGGCCGATGACATCGGCGTACGCTCGGACCCGTTCGGTGTGTCCGCGGGTGAGGGGCTCGTGCTTGCCGAGGTGGCTCACGAGTTGAACCGCCTGCTCCGCCGCTGCCTGTGCAGAACTGCTCAGTCGCAGCTCCGGCTCGGCCAGAAGCTTCTTGATGCTTCCCGTCCGCAGCGCCAGCCCGAACCTCGATGGAACCGAGTCTGGAAACACCAAACTCATGTTGAACAATGAAACGAGTGGGGTCAGACGACGCACCAACCGTGCGACCGCGGCCGAGACCGCAGTAGCGACAACGATTGCCTGTATGAGCCAAAGGGTGAACGGAAGCCAACCCGTTTCACCCGAGCCAATGAACAGCGGACGGAGTGCACGAATCGCGAGCCAACCCGCGAGAAACGGGAGGATCACCTGCACCACGCGAACTGCAAATGCAGCCGCAGGTTTTGGAATCCACCCTTGCGTATCTGAGCGTGATGACGCTATTTCTTGCCCGCCCGCCGTGTTACTCACAGTTTGTGCTTCGACATCGGGAGACGTGTACTAAAGCGAAGCTTTCCCACAGCTGATTCGGGTTATCGATATATGAAGATGGGTCACTACGGCACGCATTGACCCAAACCACGACGCACACTGGACACATGACCGATCTGGCCGATTCCCCCACCGGCATGCCCGAATTCGAAGGCGATCTCGCCCTCGCTGCGTTTAGCGACCGCGGACCTTGGCAGGTGACGTTGGAAGAGGCTCGCTGGCGCGACCGCGTCGATACGATTCGCTCGACCGTCCAACGTCAGCTCCCCGACCTTGTGCGCCCCAAGAAAGTGCCAGCTGGCGGGCGCCTGATCGAGGTTGCGGGCCGTCTCGGTGGAGCAATTGCGCTGTGGTACGTCACCGGCCGCCGCAAGGGCGGGTCCATATCGACCGCCGACGTCTCTCGACGCTTGCGCGAAGCGGCCGAAGTCCTCGGCCCGACCTACATCAAGCTCGGTCAGATCATCTCGAGTGGCCAAGGAATCTTCCCGAAAGAACTCGTCGACGAATTCATCAAGTGCCGCGATCAGGTTCCACCGGAACCATTCGATGTCGTGCGCGCAGTGGTCGAATCTGACCTCGGGAAACCGCTCGAAGCCGTGTTCTCCGAGTTCGATCGCGAACCGTTGGCCGCAGCATCTATCGCCCAAGTTCACCGTGCCGTGCTCGCCGATCACATCACACCTGGTGGAGGCGAAGAGATCGTCGTGAAGGTTCAGCGTCAAACCGTGAGCGAGCTCGTGCACCAAGATCTGAAGGTCTTGGCATGGCTCGCGCCGTTCTTGATCGGCCGCATTCCCGTCTCTTCGCTGGCCAACCCTCCAGCACTCGTCGAGGTGTTTGCCGAGACCATCACCGAAGAACTCGACTTCCGTCTCGAGGCCGCGAACATGGTCGATGTCGCGATGTCACTTCGGCAACTGGGTCAAACCGCGTACGTCATCCCTCGCCCCCACCCCACCCTCGTCACACGACGCGTGATGGTCATGGAACGCCTGAGTGGCTTTTCCTTCGATGACGTCGCCGGTATTCGTGCTGCGGGTGTCGACACACACGAAATCGTCCGCACCTCCATGATCGGATTTCTCGAAGGCGCGATGATCCACGGGGTGTTCCACGGCGATCTGCACGGTGGAAACCTCTTCGTGCAACCAGATGGCCGCACGGCACTCTTCGACTTTGGCATCACTGGACGACTGAGCGAAAAGAAGCGACAGGCATTCCTTCGCTTGCTCATGTCGGGGATGATCAGCGATGTCAAAGGCCAGCTCGCAGCGATTCGCGACCTCGGGGCGCTCCCGCCCGACACCGACCTCGATGTGGTCTTTTCAGACCTTGGCCTCGATCGGGCGCCGATCGATCCAACGGCGCTCACACCCGACGAGCTCATCGAAGAGCTCCAGAAGTTTGTGAAGCTTCTCCTCGGCTACGGTGCGGCCCTCCCGAAAGAGCTGATGTTGTTCGTCAAGAACCTCATGTTTGTCGATGCGGCTATCGGTACGCTCGCCCCCGACCTCGATCTCTTCGGCGAAGTCACCGCCATCGCCACCTACTTCGCGCAGAACCACGGTCAGCGTCTGGCGAGCGAGATGGGCAACGCTGGAAAGAACATCGAGGTCGATCTCACCTCGTTTAAGGACAGCATCGGCATCGACCGGTCCACCGAATCGGTCACCTACAACGATCTCAAGGCGAGGCGTGAACTTATACAGAAGCGCAT
Organism: uncultured Acidimicrobiales bacterium; assembly: GCA_964451305.1. GTDB lineage: Bacteria > Actinomycetota > Acidimicrobiia > Acidimicrobiales > SHLQ01 > SHLQ01. Next base: position 31,340 of record CAYVHV010000008.1, read on the forward strand.
GCACACCGAGATGAATACCGATGCGTCAGCAAAGAAAAGTTGGCGGGATCGGCTCAAAAAATAGCGCTGGTTACCGCCCGTTTGAGCGGTCGAACCTCTACCGGGAACTCACCCTATGTGGCCGCTTAGAACATGTGAGAAACGTCGCCTAGTATCTCCTCGTGCGCCTTGTTGTAGCCCGTTGCACCGTCGATTACGACGGTCGTCTTACCGCCCATCTCCCTGAAGCCACTCGGCTCATCATGGTGAAGGCGGACGGCTGCGTCGCCATCCACGCAGACGGTGGCGCATACAAGCCCCTGAACTGGATGAATGCCCCAAATCGCCTCATCGAAGACGGTGCGGAGTGGCGTGTCGTAAGCCCGAAGGGCGAGACCCTCATCATCACCATCCATGAGGTTCTCAGCGATAGCAGCTGGGATCTCGGAATCGACCCCGGGCTCATCAAGGACGGCGTCGAGGCCCATATCCAAGAGCTTTTGGCCAACGATCCAACATCGATCGCCGATGGGTACAAATTGGTCCGGCGTGAATATCCAACCAGCATTGGCCCGGTCGACTTGTTGTGCCGTGACGAAGACGATGGCGTCGTCGCTATCGAGGTGAAGCGCCGCGGCGAGATCGACGGCGTCGAGCAACTCAGCCGCTATCTCGAGTTTTTGAACCAAGACCCACGCCTTGCGCCGGTACGCGGCGTGTTCGTCGCCCAAGAGATCAAGCCGCAAGCAAAGGTCCTTGCCAGTGAACGCTCGATCGACTGTGTCGAAGTCGACTACGACGAGCTTCGTGGCATCGAATCACCCCAACTGAGATTGTTATGAACCTTGTGATGGCGCGGCTGGTGCGCTCTCTGCTCGGACTCTTGATGGGGGCGCTACTGCTCTCGGGATGTGGCGCGTTCGGAAATGAGGCTGCGCAGGCGTCGCCGACCGAACCGGCGATCTCGGAAAGCTCCATTGTTCGAGTGGCTTCGGGCGACAGGTTCTTCGATATCGATATTGGGTCGCTCGTCGACGGATCGGGAGATACGACCGCTTCGGCCGTCGGTACGCTCAACGAGCGCGTCGCCGGCCTCGCTGTTGGTACCGCAGATCCAACGAACGCCGGGATCATCTTCGATGGCGATGAGTTTGTCCTCAACCCGTCGATTCCGGGAAGTTCGCCAGATATCGACGGACTCCTCGATGAACTCCTGAACGGAAACGTCGCCAGCCTGGATCTTCCGTTCACGTCCATTCCCGCCGAGGTGAGCAACGAAGACGCTGCCGAGTACGCATCGGAATTGAACGAACGTGTCGCGAACGGCCTCGAGGTCTCGGTCGGCGGCGAACAAGACGTGTTGTCAGCGTCGGTACTCGGCGAGGCAACGACGGTCGAATGGGAGAACGGCGAGTGGGTCGTCTCGATCGACTACGAGGGCATTGCCGACGAGCTGGAATCGATGTTCCCCGACGTGGGCTCCGCCGGCGGCGAAGCTCGCTTCGAAGTAGAACCTGGAGAGGGCGATGAACCGGCGACCGTCGTCATCGTCCCTGGCGAGCCAGGCACAGAGTGCTGCGAGACTGACGCCACCGTTGCTCGACTGGTTCGGGCGTTGACCTCCGATGTCGACACGGCGGTGCTCACGCTCGCCACCGCAGACGGCGAACGAGGCGTCGAGTGGGCTGAGGACCTCGGCATCGACGAACTGGTCGGCAGTTTCACCACCCGCTATACCGCTGGGCAAGACCGAAACATCAACATTCAGCGCATTGCCGAGCTTACCCAAGGACACATCATCGAACCGGGCGAGACATGGTCGCTCAACGAACGTGTCGGCCGGCGCACAACCGCCAACGGTTTCGTACCGGCAGGCACGATCGTCAACGGCCATCTCACCGAGTCGGTCGGCGGTGGCATCAGCCAGTACGCCACGACGATCTTCAACGCAGCGTTCTTCGCTGGGCTCGAGTTCGACTCCTACCAAGCCCACACGATCTACTTCAGCCGCTACCCGTACGGCCGTGAAGCAACGGTCTCGTGGCCAGCACCACAGCTCGAGATCCACAACCCAACGCCATACGGCATCCTTATCTGGCCGACGACCACGTCGAACTCGATCACGGTCGACCTGTATTCCACCAAGTGGGTAGACGCAGAACAGACTCGCCAGTTCGAAAGCACCGTCCAGGTGGCCTGCACCCGGGTCACGAGTGAACGGACCCGCACCTTCCTCGATGGCACGGTCGACGTCGACTCGGTATTCGCCATTTACCGTGCAGAAGGCATTGGTTGCGATGGCGAACCAACCGAGGATCCCGATGCGCCACCGACCACGACGACAATTCCGGGACCCGACGGTGAAGGCGAAGACGGGGACAATCCTGACGGCGATCCCGATAATGAGACCGGTGAGAACGGTGAGAACGTCGAGAACGTTCCAGAGGGTGAACAACGCCCGACCGCTCCGACACCCACCGACCCTGCGAACGAGAACCCTCAGCCTCCGGATGCTCCAGTACCTCCCGGCGATGGCGCCGAGGCCCCGCCAGGTCCCGACGGGCCTGCTGCTCCCGACGGTCCAGGTGAGGCGAACCCTCCTCCGCCGAACCAACCAGACGAACCTGCCGCCCCTGCTCCGCCCGCACCACCCGTTGAACCTGAGCCAGCGCCGAACCCCGCAGACGAGCAACCGGCACCGGAGGCACCTGCCGCAGAGGACATCGCAGCTCCGGCTCCAGACGACGCCACGTAGGTGTCCAACGACCGCAGCGGGTTCGTCGTTTAGGCCGTTTCATCGCGTCCGAGATAGCTAGCCTTAGCAATGTGATCACTGTTGAAACTGCAGTCGTCGGCGCAGGGCCAGCGGGCGCTGCTGCCGCCCACTCACTCGCTGCTTCGGGCCACGATGTTCTGCTCATCGACAAGGCCACCTTCCCACGGGACAAGTTCTGTGGCGATGGCCTTACGACCTTGTGTCTGAGACAGCTTCAAGAGATGGGCTTCTCGGCCGAGTCAATCCCGTCGTTCATGCCCGTGCACGGCGCCAAGTTGCGCGCACCATCAGGACGCGAGCACGACATCCCGCTACCGAAGGGACCGGGCTTGTATGCCGCGGTCGCCCGACGAACCGAGCTCGACCATGCCCTCGTCGACTTTGCGATATCCGCTGGGGCAACGCCATTGTTCGGTGAGAAGATCGTCGGCATCGAGACGTTCGATGGGGTGCAACTCACCACCGAATCGGGTCAGGTCGTCCATGCTGAGCAGTGCATCGCCGCCGACGGAATGTGGTCGCCGATCCGGAAACTCCTCGGCATGCAGATCGACAAATACCGAGGCGAGTGGCATGCGTTCCGTCAGTACTTCGAGAACGTTGGACCACAGGCAGCGAGCGAACTCTGGATCTGGTTCGAACCCGACGTGCTTCCCGGCTACGTCTGGTCGTTCCCGCTGGCCGGAGGGCGTGCAAACGTCGGGTTTGGAATTCTTCGCGGAAGCGGCATCTCCACCCAAGACATGAAGTCGCTTTGGCCCGATCTGCTCGAGCGCCCGCACATCCGCGAGGTCATCGGCGCCGACGCCGTTCCGGAGAGCCCGCATCGTGCGTGGCCGATTCCCGCTCGCATCGACAAAGCTTCGCTGGTGGCACCGAACACGCTCTTCGTCGGCGACGCCGCCATGGCGTGCGACACCCTGACCGGCGAAGGCATCGGACAAGCGCTGCTGACCGGCCGCGAAGCTGCGTCAGCAATTCTTGCTCACCCAGATGACTTCGGGCAGATCTCGCTGTCGTACTCCACCGCGGTTCGCGACGAGCTTGTCGCAGACCACAAGATGGCATCGCTGCTCGGAAAGGTCTTGGCGCACCCCAAAGCTGCCGAGGCTGCGCTGAAGGCCGTTGGAACCAACGATTGGACGCGCCGAAACTTCGGGCGCTGGATGTTCGAGGACTACCCGCGGGCGATCATCGCAACACCAAAACGCTGGCAGCGCGGCGTATTCACCGGCCCCGGCGCCGAGCTCTAACCGAAATTTGAAGCCTGTTGGTCCTCAGAGGACCAACACTCTTCAAATTTCGAGTTGGGATAGAAGCCTGCGTGGCGATTGAACGCTCCCCGAAGGCCCGCCGTATTGGTTAGCTGGCGTCGGCGGATTCGCGGGCGTTTTTCATTCGCTTGATCTCGCGTGCACGCGTCGTGCCATCGAGGTTTACCTTGCGAAGGCGAACGTTTGCCGGCGTGACTTCGACACACTCATCGTCGGCGATCGTCTCGAGTGCCCCTTCGAGTGAAAGCACCTTCGGAGGCGTGATTCGAATGGTGTCATCGGACGACTGCGTTCGAATGTTGTCGAGCTTCTTTTCCTTGCAGATGTTGACGTCCATATCCTCGTTGCGAGGGTTCTCGCCAATGATCATGCCTTCGTAGACATCGACGCTTGGCGGGATGTAGAACACGGCGCGCTCTTGCAGGTTCTGAATGGCGTTCGTCGTGCTGGAACCGGTGCGATCTGCAACGATCGAGCCCTTGTTGCGCATGCGGATCTCGCCCTGCCACGGGATCCAACCTTCGAACACATGGTTCGCGAGGCCGGTGCCGCGGGTTTCGGTGAGGAAGCTCGTGCGGAAGCCAATGAGTGCGCGTGCGGGCACGATGTACTCGAGCCGTACCCAACCATCGCCATGGTTGTTCATGTTTTCCATCTTGGCTTTACGCTCGCCCAGAAGCTGCGTGATACCACCGACGTGCTCTTCAGGGATGTCGATCGTGAGGCGTTCGGTGGGTTCGTGAAGCGTGCCGTCGATCTCCTTGGTCAGAACTGCAGGCTTGCCAACGGTGAGCTCGAAGCCCTCACGGCGCATCGTTTCGACAAGAACCGCAAGCTGGAGCTCGCCACGGCCCTGAACTTCAAAGTTGTCCGGACGGTCGGTTGGAAGAACACGAATCGACACGTTGCCAACGAGTTCTTTGTCGAGACGGTCCTTGATCTGGCGTGCGGTGAGCTTGTCGCCGTCCTTGCCAGCGAGCGGCGACGTGTTCGTACCGATGGTCATCGACAGCGTTGGCTCATCGACGGTGATCGTCGGCAAGGCAACCGGGTTCGCCGGGTCGGCCAAGGTGTCACCGATCATGATGTTCTCGATACCGGAGATCTGCACCAGTTCACCCGGGCCGGCCTCGTCGACATCGACGTTCTCGATGCCCTCGGTCGCGGTCAAGGTGACGACCTTCTGGTTGGTGACCGTGCCGTCGCCCTGCATCCAGGCCACTTGCTGGCCCTTTGTGATCGTTCCCTGCATCACGCGGCAGATCGCGAGGCGACCAACGTACGGCGAAGCGTCAAGGTTGGTGACCCACACCTGAGTCGGCGCATCCTCTTCGTATTCGAACGGTGGGACGGTTTCGATCAGCGTCTCGAAGAGCGGCGACATGTCGGTGCCTTGCTCGCCGTCTGGGTCCATTTGTGCGTACCCATCGCGGGCACAGGTATAGACGATCGGGAAATTGATCTGATCGTCGTCGGCACCAATGTCCATGAAGAGTTCGTAGACCTCGTCGACAACTTCATCGACTCGGGCATCGGCCCGGTCGATCTTGTTGATCACGAGCACGACGGGAAGGCCACGTGCCATGGCCTTGCCGAGAACAAAGCGTGTCTGAGGAAGCGGGCCTTCGCTCGAGTCGACCAAGAGGATTACGCCATCGATCATGGTGAGCGCACGCTCGACCTCGCCACCAAAGTCGGCGTGACCTGGGGTGTCGACGATGTTGATCTTGGTATCGCCCCAGTGCATCGCTGCATTGTTGGCGAGAATCGTGATGCCCTTTTCCTTCTCGAGGTCGGTGTTGTCCATCACGCGCTCGACAACTTCACCGTGGTCGCTGAACACACCGCCTTGGCGGAGCATGGCGTCGACGAGGGTTGTTTTCCCGTGGTCGACGTGGGCGATCATTGCGATGTTGCGGAGGTCGGTTCGCTTTTGCACCCCTCGACGGTAACGGACCACGTTCGCGGCCGTGCGCACCCGCGCCACACTTCACACCAACCACAATTCATGAATTTCGGGGAACCAACGTCACAAAACGGTCGTACTACGTGCACAAGACCCGGCGATGAACAGGTGAAACCCGATGGCTACGACAACGAAACTTCCAAACGAACGAACACGATCCGGTGGCTGGACGAGCCGCCTGTGGCTGCTTATCGCCGTCGTCGCGATGATCGCAACCGCCTGCGGTAACCAGGCCGACAGCGTCACCGACGCAGCGGAGGCGACCTCCTTTACCGCTGCTGACGGGGCGGTAGAGGCTGAAGAGGCCATGGAAGACGAGGAAGAGGCGTTCGAGGCGGAAGAGGTCGTTTCCGGTGACGACACGCTCGAGACAGCGGACTTCAACGAAATCGCAGATACCGACGGAGCGCCAGGGGCGGCCCAAGACGAGCCAGCCGAAGATGACGCAACCCGTGACGACCAGCAACTCGGATCATCGGGGAGCTCAACCCCAGCCCAGGTTCCTACCGATCTCGGCCGTGACATCATCTTCACCGCAGCGGTCACGATCGAAGTCGACGACGTCGCAACGACCGGCCGCCAAGCCACCGAAGCCATCTCAGACCTCGGAGGATTCGTCTTCGGTGAGGAATCGACCGGCGGGGCTCAACCCACCACAACGTTGGTCTTTAAGGTCCGTCCCAACGACTTCTCCGCAGCGATCGACGCCCTCGGAGGCATTGGTGAGCTCCGCAGCCAGCGGATCACCACCGACGATGTGACCGAACGGGTCGTCGACCTCCAGAGCCGCATCGATACGACCGAGCTCGGTGTCGACCGTCTGCGTACCGCAATGGAGAACACGACAAACCTCGAGGACTTTGCTCGCCTCGAAGAACAGCTCCTCAACCGTGAGAGCGACCTCGAAGTTCTTCGAGGTACCTTGCGCACACTGCGCGACCAGATCGACCTCGCCACCATCACGCTCACCATCGTTCAGGACCAGGTTCGCAATGGAATCGAAGTGAATACCTCTCGTTACGAAGGCCACAACGATGGCGTCAGCTGCCCTGGCAGTGGCGGCAGCACCATCGAACCAGGCGATCTGGTGACCGTGTGCTTCGAGCTCGTAAACGTCGGCGATCAAGCCCTCACCGAGGTGTCACTCACCGACAGCGTCCTCGAGATCGACAACGAAGATCTCACCGTCGTCTTCGGTGATGCCGATGACCTTCAGCCCGGACAAGCATTGATGCTCGCCTATGACCTCACTGCAGAGCGCAGCGTCAACATGCGGGTGACGGTCACCGGTGTGCCCACCAACGGCACGTCAACGGATGCGGCTGGCGAGATCGTCCGCACGACCCTCACCCCACGCATCTCGGTGGATCAGAGCGCCGTGAGTGCCGGATTCGGTGATGGCTTCAGCGCTGCGACGTCACTGCTCGCAAGCCTCTGGGTATTCCTCCAAGTGCTCGTCGGCTTTATCTTGCCGCTCCTCGTGCTTCTCCCCTTCGCCTGGATTGCGTTGGTCGGCCTACGTCGCATCCGCCGAAACCGAGCGGACGAGGTCTACGAGGAGGACATCCACGAAGAGCAGATGCCCCCTCCCCCAGCTGTAGCTGGGGCGTAACATCGCCGTCGGTTACCCAGTCGCTGGAAGATGGCTTATTTCCCGAGGACCGGTGCAAGCCATTTGGCGGCAACCTCGATGGAGATCCCCTTCCGGTCTGCATAATCTTCGAGTTGGTCGGCCTCGACCTTCCGCACGCCGAAATATCGGCTCTCGGGATGCGCGAAGTAGAGCCCGCTTACCGAGGCCGCCGGATCCATCGCAAACGACTCGGTCAGACTCACCCCGATCGCTGCAGGCGCATCGAGCAGTTCGAAGATCGTCGCTTTCTCGGTGTGGTCTGGGCAGGCCGGGTATCCGGGAGCTGGCCGGATGCCCTGATACCGCTCACGAATGAGTTCTTCGTTGGTAAACGAGTCACCTTGGTATCCCCAAAGGTCGGTACGGACACGGTGATGGAGGTATTCGGCACACGCTTCGGCGAAACGGTCCGCGAGCGCCTTCAGCATGATCGACGAATAGTCATCATCGTCGGCTTCGAAGGCTTCGCAGCGTTCCCGGACCCCGGTTCCGGTCGTGACGGCGAAGGCCCCGATGTGATCTTTGAGGTTCGTGCCCACCGGTGCAATGAAGTCTGCGAGCGCCCAGTTCGGCCGATCGTCGGCGTGGCGCACTTGCTGTCTCAGCGTGTGGAGTCGAGCGAGCTCGGTCGTGCGACCTTGATTTGTGTATACGGCAATGTCGTCGCCGATCGCGTTCGCTGGCCAGAAACCGACGACGGAGCGAGCGGTCAACCAGTGCTCGTCGATGATCTGATCGAGCATTCGCTGACCGTCGGCGAATAAATCGGTTGCGACGGTTCCGACGATCTCATCGTTCAGGATCTTTGGGTATGTGCCGGCGAGGTCCCACGATCGGAAGAACGGGGTCCAGTCGATGTACTCGCGAAGGGTGTCCAACGTGATGTCGTCGAACGTGCGGACGCCCTCGAATGTCGGGGCGACGGGAGAGAATCCGTCCCACTCGACCGGCGTCTTGTTGGCGCGTGCGTCATCGATCGCAAGAGGTTTCGCGTGTTGTTTTCCTGTGGCTCGTGCGACGCGAACCGTCTCATACTCCGTTTCGATCGCGGCGAGATAGTCCGTGGAACGGTCGCCGAGCAGTTCGCTCACAACACCAACCGCACGTGACGCGTCGGCGACGTGGACGACGCCGTGTTCGTACTCGGGTTCGATTTTGACGGCGGTATGCACTCGGCTCGTGGTCGCTCCACCGATCAGCAGCGGGACGGAGAGTTCGGCTCGACCCATCTCGCCGGCGACATGGATCATCTCGTCGAGGCTCGGCGTGATCAAGCCGGAGACCCCAACGATGTCGGCGGATTCTTCGATTGCGGTCTGAACGATCTTCGCGGCCGGAACCATGACCCCAAGGTCGATGACCTCGTAGTTGTTGCATGCGAGGACGACACCGACGATGTTCTTGCCAATGTCGTGCACATCACCCTTGGCGGTTGCGAGCACGACCTTGCCAGCCTTCCGAGCTTCGGTACCTTCGCCCTGCACGAATGGTTCGAGATGCGCGACGGCTTTCTTCATGACGCGGGCGCTCTTAACCACCTGCGGAAGGAACATCTTGCCGTCGCCAAAGAGATCACCGACGACGTTCATGCCATCCATCAGCGGACCTTCGATTACGTCGAGCGCGCGAGCCGACTCGACGCGTGCTTCCTCGGCGTCTTCGGTTACGAACTCATCGAGCCCATGCACGAGCGCGTAAACCAAACGATCCCGCACCGATTCTTCGCGCCAGCTCATGTCGACCGTTGCAGCCTGAGCCTGACTCTTCGCATCGCTAGCAGCCTCGATCAAACGCTCGGTCGCATCCTCTCGTCGGTTGAAGAGCACGTCTTCGATTCGTTCTCGGAGATCGTCGGGGATGTCCTCGTAGACGGGCAACCGGCCGGCGTTGACGATCGCCATGCCCATGCCAGCCTTCACCGCGTGAAAGAGGAACACGGTGTGCATTGCTTCGCGCAGCGGGTTGTTTCCACGGAACGAGAACGACAGGTTGCTGAGCCCGCCCGAAACGTGGACGAGAGGCATTCGCTTCTTGATCTCTCGGGCTGCCTCGATAAAGGCCACGCCATACTCGGCGTGGGCTTCGATGCCAGTGGCGACAGCGAACACGTTGGGGTCGAAGATGATGTCTTCGGGCGGGAACCCGACCGTATTCACCAGAAGGTCATAGGCACGCTCACAGACCGACACCTTGTGTTCGAGCGTCTCGGCCTGACCCGTCTCGTCGAAGGCCATCACGACGACCGCTGCACCATAACGGCGCGCCTGTCGGGCTTGTTCGAGGAACGGTCCTTCGCCTTCTTTCAGGCTGATCGAATTGACGACCGACTTTCCTTGCACACACTTAAGACCAGCTTCGATCACGTGCCATTTCGACGAGTCGATCATGACCGGAACCCGGCTGATATCTGGTTCGGTCGCGATGTAATTGAGGAAGAGGGTCATGGCCTCGACGGCATCGAGCATGCCCTCGTCCATGTTCACATCGATGATCTGAGCACCGTTGTCGACCTGATCGCGAGCGACCGTCACCGCGGTGTCGTAGTCGCCCCCGAGGATCAACTTGGCGAACCTCGCCGAGCCGGTCACGTTGGTGCGCTCACCGACGTTGACCAACAGCGATTCACCGTCGATCGACATGGGTTCAAGCCCGGCCAACCTCGTCTTGATCGACGCCTTGTCGACGGAGCGTGGGGCCACGCCCTCCATAGCAGTAGCGATTTGGGTGATGTGTTCGGTCGTGGTGCCACAACAGCCGCCGATGAAATTGAACGTGCCCGTTTCGGCGAGATCGGAGATCACCGTGGCCATATGTTCTGGCGTTTCGTCGTACTCGCCCAACTCGTTTGGCAGGCCAGCGTTGGGGTGACAGGTCACCGCCACATCGGCGACCCGTGAAAGTTCGGTGATGTGGCCGCGGAGCTCGTCGATACCGAGCGCACAGTTCAAACCGACGGCGAGGGGCTTCGCATGTCGCACCGAGTTCCAAAAGGCTTCCCCGGTCTGTCCCGAGAGGGTTCGTCCCGACAGGTCGGTGATCGTTCCCGAAATCATGATCGGGAGATCGAGGTCCGGATGTTCGTCCCGATATTCGAGCAGCGCATAGATCGCTGCCTTTGCATTCAATGTGTCGAAGATGGTCTCGATCATCACGATGTCGACGTCGCCATCGACCAAACCGATCAACGCGTCGGTATACGCGTCTCGAAGCTGGTCGAAGGTGATGTCTCGGAACGATGGGTCGTTGACGTCGGGAGAGATGCTCGCCGTTCGATTGGTCGGGCCGAGTACACCGATCACGAACCGGGGTTTGGCTGGGTTCGCTGCCGTCGCGGCGTCAGCGGCAGCCCGAGCAATCCGGGCGCTCTCGTAGTTGATCTCGCGGGCAAGCGCTTCGGTCCCGTAGTCGGCTTGGGAGATCGTCGTAGCGTTGAACGTGTTGGTCGAGATGAGGTCGGCACCTGCATCGAGAAAGCCGGTGTGAATCTCCGAGATGACGTCGGGGCGGGTGAGCGACAGGAAGTCGTTGTTGCCCGTGAGGCTCGACCCGTGGTCAGCGAATCGTTCGCCCCGAAAATCTGTTTCGTCGAGTGAGCGATCCTGGATGCTCGTTCCCATCGCCCCGTCCATCACGAGGATTCGCTCGCTCATCGCCGAGCGGAGGGCGGCAAGTCGTTCGGTTCTATTCATCATGACGCGTGACTGACCGACGATTCATGGACGATCGGCGTGGACGGACGAATACCGAGGATGCGACACGTCGCAGCGGTGAGTTCGGGTTTGTTCATCGTGTAGAAGTGGAACTGGTTCACACCGTGCTCGGCTAGACGTCGACACTGCTCTGCAGCGACGGTGGCTGCGATCATCTGTTGTACCTCGGGGGCCTGATCGAGGCCGTCGAAGAGATCGACCATCCACGTGGGAACCGTGGTCCCGCACCGTTCGCTGAAGCGACGAATGTTGGCAAAGTTGGTGACCGGCATGATTCCGGGCACGATCGGTGCGGTGATCCCGGCGGTTCGAGCAGCTTCGAGGAAACGCAGAAACACGTCGGTGTCGAAGAAGAACTGCGTCAGGGCTCGATCGGCACCGGCATCGAGTTTCTGTTTCAGGTTGTCGAGGTCGACCTCGGCCGACACTGCCTTGGGATGCACCTCAGGATATGCACCCACGGAGATCTCGATGTCTTGGGCGTTCGTCCCGGCGACGTGTTCGCGGATTCCGGCAACCAGGTCTGCCGCGTCTCGATACCCGCCGGCCACCGATCCGTCGTCGCTCCCGTCGGGGGCGTCTCCGCGGAGCGCGACGATGTGTCGCACGCCGACAGCGAGGTAATCGTCGATCACCTCGCCGATCTGTTCTTTGGTAGCGCCGACGCAGGTGAGGTGGCCTGCAACGTCTAGGTCGGTCTCGTCGATGAGACGTTGCACCGCTGCTTGCGTCCGGTCTTGAGTCGTGCCCCCCGCTCCGTAGGTGACGCTGGCAAAGGTGGGCTCGAGCGGTGCGAGGTGGGTCGCGCAGCGAGCGAGGTTGGCTTCGCCCGCAGATGTCGCAGGAGGGAAGAACTCGAAGGAAACGGAAATGTCAGATCGAATCGGAGTTGCGGGCCATGGCCGTCGGGCGAGTCGCTCAGCGGTCTGATCTTCAATCTGATCTGTCGTGCTGATGGTCATACCGCTGCCTCAGTGAGTGTGTAGAGCGCTGTTGCGTCCGGGTGCTGCGTTGCTACCCAGAGGGTCACGACGAGTCCGTCTTCGGCGTCCGCCAATGTCAGGTGTTGAACCGAAACGTCGATCAAACCAGCGTTCGTGCACCAGTCAGCAACCTCATCGTCGGAGAATCCGAGCCAGTGATGCGCGTAGTTCGTTCGCATGCTCTCTTCGTAATGCGCGGCGAAGTCGACGATGAGCAGGCGACCATCCGGGCGTAAGGTCCGCGCTGCTTCAGCAATCGATGCTCCCGGGTCGTCGAGAAAGTGAAGCACGTGGTGCAGGACTGCAACATCGGTCGAGCCGGCGGCGAGCTTCAGGTCATACGCGTTACCCTGGCGCACCGAGCAATGTCGGTAACCGAGTTGATCGAGCCGGCTGCGCGCAAGGTCGAGCATTTGGTTGCTGAGGTCGAGCCCAACACCCCGCTCGATTCGGTCGGCGAAGATTTCCAAGACGCGACCGGTACCCGTTCCGACATCGATGAGCTGTTCGATCGCAACGCCATCGACGGCGTCGAGCATCGCGGCTTCGACCTCTTCATCGCCGACGTGTCGGGTACGCAAGCGATCCCACTCGTCGGCGATCGACTCGAAGTACACCGCTGCGGCTTCGGCTCGTTTTTTGCGAATCGCAGCGAGCCGTCGAAGGTCTGCTTGCACGCCCGGATCGTTCTCGTCGATGAGCGGAACGATCGCATCGAACAACGCTCCGCCACATCCCGTCCGCGCTGGCCGGTAGAACGCGCTGGTTCCCTGCGCGTGGCGTTCCAATACTCCGGCTTCGCACAGCAGCCGCAAATGCCGACTGACTCGCGGCTGGGTCTGGCCCAGCACACGACACAGCTCGCTGACGGTTAGTTCGCTGCGGTTGAGAACCGCAACGATTCGCAGGCGCGTGGCTTCGCCGGTGGCTCGAAGAGCATTCAAAAGGTCTTCCATACGTGCATCAACATATCTTTATGTACAGATGGATACAAGTCGCGCGCAGGTTTGAGCGAGCGCCGCATTCCCGTAGCGTTTGCAAGGTCGTGAGCAAACGGATCAAAGTACCCAACACCTTCCAGCCAATCGACGATGCCGTCGACGCTGCATGGGACACCATCCGTGAGATTCCCGGAGCAGATCGGGTCTTCTACACCGCCTCTGAGGCCGCGAACTTCTCCAAGATCTGGCACGGGCTGTCGTTCGCCCGAGCGCTCGTACTTCGTGACCCCAAACGGGCAATCGCCACGAGCGCAGCCCTCGGCATCGAAGCAGCGCTCGTGAACGGGCCGATCAAATCGCTGTTCGAACGAGAACGCCCAGAGGTCGACGAGCGCCCAATGAAACTGCGCAAGCCAAAGACATCCAGCTTTCCGTCAGGGCACGCCAGCGCCGCCGTCGTCGCCGCATCGTTCATCACACCAGGCATGGGTCCCGCCGCAACCTTCGCCGTACGAACGTTAGCCGCCGTCGTGTCGACGAGCCGAATCCACGTCCGCATCCACCACGCCACCGACGTCGCTGCCGGCGCAGCAACGGGATGGGCGCTCGCTCGAGCCATCAAGCCGTTGTTGCGCAGAGTGCTTCGCTAATCGGGGTCTACGACGCTAATCGGGTCCACGACCAGTATCGGAACAAGGTGACCCGTGGTTGGGTTTCCTAACCATGGCGAAGGTTCACTACACCGACGAAGAACTCCGGTCCCGGCTCACCGAGCGGCAATACCGGGTAACCCAAGAGGCTGGCACCGAACCTGCCTTTGCAAACGAGTACCACGACAACACCGCAGACGGCGTCTACCACTGTGTCGTCTGTGATGAACCGCTCTTCTCGAGCGACAACCAATTCAACAGCGGAACCGGATGGCCCAGTTTCGATGCGCCGATCTCGAGCGACAAGATCGAGAACCGCGCCGACCGAAAATGGTTCATCACTCGAGTCGAGAACGTGTGCGCCAACTGCGACGCCCACCTCGGTCACGTCTTTTCCGACGGGCGGACAAAAACCACTGCCCGCTACTGCATGAATTCAGCGAGCCTCAACTTCGTGCCGAAGACGGTGGAACAACCAAGTGAAGCTGACCCTACGAACGAGAGCGAAGCTACCCAATCATGACCTCGATAGAACCCCGATCAAAGAAACAAGAATTTTCGAAACGCGAGCTAAAGAAGCGGTTGACCAAGGAGCAATACCGGGTCACCCAACGAGCCGGAACCGAGCGGCCGTTCGCCAACGACTATCACGACAGCAAAGAGATCGGCACATACCACTGCGTCGTCTGTGAGGAACCACTCTTCTCCAGCCAGACAAAGTACGACAGCGGTACCGGTTGGCCCAGCTTCTTTGCACCCGTCGATGAGACGAGCATCGAGAACCGGGTCGACCGAAAGCTCCTCGTTGCCCGCACCGAGAACGTGTGCGCCAACTGCGACGCCCACCTCGGCCATGTCTTCACGGACGCGAATACGCCAACCAACGCCCGCTATTGCATCAACTCGGCGGCACTGAATTTCGTACCGGACGACGAGGACTAGCCTCCAGATCGCCAACGCACACCTGTGACCGCTCAGGCACCGTCTGACACACTTGGCAACATGTCCAGCCAGATCGAAGCGGAACGGCTCAAACGCAAACGAGAGATCGCACTCGGGTACCGCATCTTTGCGAGCCTGCGGTGGGGCGACCTCGGCGACGGACACATCACCGCCAGCGATCCAGAACTCACCGATCACATCTGGCTATTGAAATACCCGTACGGCTTCGAACGCGCAACGGTCGATGAACTCGTCCTCGTCGGCCCCGACGGCAGCGTGGTCGAGAATGCGGTCGGCGAAACCCGCTCGACGATCAACACCACCGCGTATTACATCCATCACCCGGTCCACGAAGCGCGAAGCGACGTCGTTGGTGTTGCACACACCCACACGCCGTGGGGAACACCGTTTTGCGCGACCGGACGTCCAATCGTGCCGATCACCCAAGAAGCGTGTTCGTTTCACGAGCGTTGGTCGATGTTCGATGACGATGAGGTGCAGATCCTCGGACGAGACAGCGGTGTCCGTATCGCCGAATCACTCGGTGATACATCGGTGAGCCTCTTGCGAAACCATGGACTCTTGACCACCGGGCCGAGCGTCGGTGAGGCAATCAGTGCCTTCGTCACACTCGAACGCGTCACCGAAGCGCTGATGAAAGCACCCGATGCTCAACCCATATCGAACCAGGCCGCACGCACAGCGCGCGACGACCTTGGAGAAATGAGAGCCTTCAAAGTGGCATTCGATTTCCTTGTATCACGACACGTCGGAGACCCGAGCGTCGTCGGCTAACCGCCGCTACCAGACGCTATGGAGCAGGAACTGGCTCTGGGATGACATCTGCTGCGGTCGTTGGTGCAGCAGCGAGAATGGAGCGCACATCGAGGAGCAGATCCGCTACTTCGGTGGTGCTCATCAGCTCACGAGACATCGTGAGGCCGAGGCACTGGTCGATCAGAGCGAGGGCTTCGTTGATGTTGACTTCTACGGTGTCGGTCATGACATGCCCTTCGGTGGATTGGTCGGAAGCAGTGTTTCTGTCCCGATATAGAAAGCAACCTACTAAACGAGGCTGACATTCCGTTATTGCCGTACTCTCACGGTACCCGCGCTCGACCGAATGAGAACGGCGCGTATGGCTTAATTTCGCGAGAACAGCCGACCCAAGTAGGAGAGCTGAAATGCACATTCAGGACAAAGTCATCGTGGTTACAGGCGCCGGGGCCGGCATCGGACGAGCACTGGCGACGCGTTTTGTCGCCGACGGGGCCAAGGCGGTCGTCGCTTCGGATATTGCGGCCGACCTCGATGCGGTGTCAGCTGAAATCGGCGCACAGGGCATCCGCGCCGATGTGTCACAAGAGGACAGCATTCGCGCACTCATCGACGAGACCGAAGAGCGGTTTGGCCCAATCGACCTGTTCGTCGCAAACGCAGGAATCGGCGGGACTCCTGGAGGTGCAGAAGTACCCGACGAAGACTGGCAACAGATCTGGGAGATCAACGTCATGCACCACGTGTGGGCTGCCCGCCACATGGTGCCCCGCTGGCAGGAACGAGGTGGGGGCTATCTGCTGACCACAGCTTCGGCCGCGGGACTGCTCTCCAATCTCGGTACGGCTCCGTACACGGTGACCAAACATGCAGCGGTAGCGCTCGCTGAATGGCTCTCCATCACCCACGCAGATGATGCCATCACCGTCTCGGTCTTGTGCCCCCAAGGCGTTCGCACCGCAATGACCGAAGGTGACGACCCGGCCGTCACCAACGTCGTCGCCCAAGGACTCGTCGAGCCCGAAGACGTAGCCGACGCGGTGGTCGCCGGCCTCGATGCCGAGTCGTTCCTCATTCTGCCCCACCCCCAGGTCGCCGAGTACGTAAAGCACAAGGGCGCCGACATCGAGAGTTGGCTCGGCGCCATGCGGCGGCTCCAACGAAAGTTCTTCCCCACGAGCTGACCACGAGGTCTGCCAGCGAAGTATCAAGCCCGAGCATCGGCCCCTTGCTAGTGTCTTGGCTGGCGGAAACCACACAAACCCTATGGGGAGAGCCAGATGAGCAAGTTTGATGACGTTGTCGACAAATGCGTAGTGCAGATGAAGGAACAGAAGATCCCGGTAAACCGAGAGCTGCTGGAAGCGATTACCAAGTCGCTCGGCCCATCGATTTACAAGCGTGACTCCATTCTCGTCGCCGCTGGCCAGAAGCAAGAGCTCGCGACCATCAAGAAGAACTTCCTCATCAAGAAGCTCGGTTGCGCCGATGACGCGAAGCTCGACAAGGCACTTGCGAAGGCAGTGACCAAGATCGGCAAGAGCCGACGTAACAAGATGCGCCCGGTCTTTTATTACCTCCTCGTGAAGGACCTCAAGAAAGAAAGCGTCTACGTCTAGACGCCGTCCCCCGCTTCGCTAGATCTCGTTTGGCGCGGCCCGCCGCTACCACGATCATCCACGGGAACACACTCGAGTGTTGCCAGGCGTGAGTGCAAGAAGTCGTACTCCGCCGTCGATGGCTCGCAGTCCAATGCGTGCCGGTAGCTGCGTGCCGCGCCATCGCGATCGCCTAACCGTCGCAAAAACTCGGCGGTTGTGCTGTGCAGGTAGAGATATCCCTGCAACACGCCCTGAAGAGGCTCAAGCTCTGCGAGACCGGCTTCAACGCCTTGGGCATAGCTCACCGCAATCGCTCGATTGAGTTCGATGACGGGACTCGCATCGACGTGTCGTAGAAGATCGTACGTGCGAACCATCCGCTGCCAATCCGTGGCGTCGAAGGTGGGTGCGGTTGTGTGCAATGACGCGAGCAACGCCTGCAACCCAACAGCCCCCAACGGGCCGCGCTCCATTGCGCGTCCAAGAGCATTCAGGCCGTCCTTGATCTTGCGTTGGTCCCACTGTGTTCGATCTTGATCTTCGAGTAGTGCCGGCAATCCATCGACCCCAATGCGCGTCGACCGACGTGCGTCGGTGAGCAGAATTAGGGCATGTAGGCCGTGCACCTCAGAGTCTTCTGGGACGAGTTGCGTGAGGAGTTCGCTCAGCCAGATGGCCTCGTCACAGAGGTTGCCCCTCACCAACGCCTCGTCACCTCGTCCCGAATGCCCCTCGGTGAAGATCAGGTAGACCACGTGGAGGACCGCAGCGAGACGGTCGCGCAGGACGCTCGCATCGACGGGATCGAACGGCACGCCCGCGGCACGAATCTTTCGCTTCGCCCTCGTAATTCGCTTGCTCATCGCGTCGTCCCCAACGAGAAACCCGCGAGCGATCTGTTCGGTGGAGAGACCAGCGACGAGTCGCAACGTCAACGCGACCTGCGCTTCAAGATTGAGCGCGGGGTGGCAACAACCGAGCACGAGCGCGAGTTGTTCATCGACCAGCCCGCTCGTCGCTGGACGATCGGGGCCGCGCCTGGCCCTCACCTCCAACTGCGCCAGCTTGTCCTCATAGGACGCCGACCTGCGAATGACATCGAGCGCCTTGCGACGAGCGGTCGTGGTCAACCACGCTCCCGGCCTGTCGGGGAACGCCACGCTGTTTCCCCACGTCTTTCCCGCCTGTACAAACGCTTCCTGAGCACAATCCTCAGCGAGTTCAAGATCGCCGAAGTCACGCACCAAAATGGCCACCAGCCGTGACCATTCAGTGCGGAAGACCTCGTCGATCGTGTTCGTGTCGCTCACCGAATACGTTCGTCTCGGATTAGGCGTCTGGGATCTCCATCACCGGGCGAACCTCGACAGACCCGTACGGTGCCGAAGGAATCTTCTCCGCCCACGCCAAGACCTCGTCAACGTTGTCCGCCTCGACGATATAGAACCCTCCGAGGACCTCTTTGGTCTCGGCGAACGGTCCGTCGGTGGTGATTCGTTTGCCGTCGCGAACCTGCACCGTGGTGGCCATAGCCGCAGGCAACAGCGCTTCGCCTCCGAGGTTCGCGCCGGCTTGGGTGAGCTCTTCGGTGAAGGCAAACCACTTCGGCATCTCCTCCATCATTTCCTCTTCACCCTGCGGTCCTGCATCTTCCGATGAGTAGAGGAGCAATGCGTATTTCATGTCCAATTCCTTTCCTGAGGCCAGCTCAGATCATGTGTCTTCATAGTCACGACGAATAGCCCAACCCAACGCGGACACTTCGGCAGAAAACTCTCACCACTGGCGAAGACTCAAATGACCGGAACCTCGGCCATTGCTTCGGCAATCGTGTCGTCGGAGAGGTCGTAGTCGACCATCTCGCCAGACAAGAACGCCTCATAACTCGCAAGATCGAGATGCCCGTGTCCGCACAAGGCGGTCAGGATGACCGTCTCTTCTCCGGTCTCTTTCGCCTTGTTGGCCTCACGGATCGCAGCGGCGATGGCATGGGTCGGCTCAGGCGCCGGAACGATTCCTTCGGTCTTGGCAAACTGAAGGGCGCTTGAGAAACACTCGTTCTGGCCGACCGAGATCGCTTCGACGAGCCCGAGCTCATAGATGTGACTCACCAGCGGGGCCATACCGTGGTACCGAAGGCCACCAGCATGGATTGGGTCCGGCACAAAGTTATGACCGAGCGTGTGCATCTTCATCAGCGGTGTCATGCCGGCAGAATCGCCGAAGTCATAGCGGAACTCGCCCTTTGTCAGCGTCGGGCACGCCGCGGGCTCAACGCAGCGAATCGTGGGGTTCATATTTCCCAACATCTTCTCGCGAAGGAATGGAAACGACAGACCACCGAAGTTCGAACCGCCACCGGTGCAGCCAACGAGAACATCGGGAGTCTCCCCCGCCATCTCCAGCTGTAACAGCGCTTCTTCACCAATGATCGTCTGGTGCATCAACACGTGATTCAACACACTTCCGAGCGCATAGCGCACGTCGTCGTGAGGCGCTGCCTCTCCGACCGCTTCAGAAATGGCAATTCCCAAGCTGCCGGTGTGATCGGGATTCTCCGCGAGCAACGAACGACCGTACTCGGTGACCTCCGATGGGCTCGGATGCACGGTTGCGCCCCAAATCTCCATCATCGTCTTTCGGTATGGCTTGGTCCGATAGCTCGCCGCTACTTGCCAAACCTCGCACTCCATATCGAACTGCGCGCATGCGAACGCGAGCGACGAACCCCACTGGCCAGCGCCGGTCTCTGTCGTCAGCTTCCTGACACCCGCCTTCGCGTTGTAGTACGCCTGCGGAACTGACGTGTTGGGTTTGTGCGAACCTGCCGGGCTGACGCCCTCGTACTTGTAGAAGATCTTTGCGGGCGTATCGAGGAGCTTCTCGAGACGGTGCGCCCGAAACAGCGGTGACGGGCGCCAGATCTTGTAGATGTCCTGAACTTCTTGAGGGATATCGATGTAGCTGTCCTGGGAGACCTCTTGCATGATGAGATCCATCGGAAACAGGGGCGCAAAATCCTCAGGACCAGCCGGTTCAAGTGTGCCCGGGTGAAGCGCCGGAGCAGGAGGTTCGGGCAGATCCGGGACGATATTGTACCACTGCGTCGGCATCTGATCTTCCGACAAGATGTACTTGTGCTGATCCATTTTTGGCTCCTCGGTGAATGAGAACCCGAGTCTCGCGGATCAGTAGTGTGACGCGCAACACATCTTTTCACCCGCGGCAGACCGCGCCGATCACGACGTGTTACTCATCGCCCCTAGGCGTTTGCGTCTTGGAACACCAGATCTTGCGGATCGGGAACCGCAGCTGCTTCTGCTGCCGCCTTGCGCAGCTTACGGCCACGACGCCACGGTGTCTGCACCTTGTCACGCAACCACTCGATACCGAGGTAGTAGTACGGGAACGACACGAGCACGAGGAACGTACTCGAGAGCAGGCCAAAGATGATCGTGAAGGCCAGCGCTTCCCAGAACGGATCCGAGAGGGCCAGAGGCAACAGTCCGCCGATGGTGGTGAGCGATGTTGCGACAAGTGGGCGGAAGCGGCGACGAATCGCCGTCGCGATCGCTTCTTTGCGATCCGCACCGAGGTCTCGTTCCTGGTTGGCGAAGTCGACCAGAAGGATCGTGTTGTTCACCGCGATACCAACGAGGCCGAGGACACCGAGCATCACGAAGAAGCTCAACGGGTTGCCCGTGATGAGCAATCCGCCGAAGAGCCCGAAGAAGCTGAACGGGATTGCCAAGAAGACGAGGATCCACTGCAGGAGGCTTCGGAACTGCACGATGAGGAGCACGATGAGCGACAGCATTGCAATGCCGAATGCGATCGGTAGCGCAGCGAACGACTCTTGGTTCTGAGTTTCAAGGCCGAAGTCGAATTCGAGTGCAGCGGCTTCGAGACCGATGCCGGCAAGTTCAGCGTCTCCGTAGTTCGTCTCGAAGAACTCTTGGGCAGCTGCGGTCGTGCTCGTCACTTCACTGTTGTCGAACCGAGCGCGAACCTCGATGTAGCGGCGCCCGTCATCGCGAGCGACGACATCGTCGAGCGCAAGGTCGGTCTCAACAACGTTGAACGTGTCTCCACTACCAAGCTCAAGCGCTCGCCCGTCGAGATCGGCCCGAAGTACTTCGCCAGCAGCGGTGAGCGTTTCGATGTCGTCACCAAAGACCTGCATCGTGAAGGGGAACAACGCTTCAGGAGGCCCATTGCTCACAGCGGCAAACACCACGCGAGCGTCGGTGCGTGCATCGGCGATCGGCACCAGATCCTCGACGAGCTCGTGCACTGTTGGACGACCACCGATCTCGGTGATGTCGTACTGAGCAAGCGCGCCCTGCTGGTCGCCCATGAAGACATAGCCCTGCACGAGCTCGCTTCCGAGAACGCTCTCTGCCTCTTGGTTGACCTCGAGTGCGATCTGCTTCGCATCATCGATGGTCGTGCCCGGTTCGTAGGTGATCTCGAGAGAGATCGCTGTCGAGTCGTTCGCTGGTGGGAAAATGTTGAACCCGACGTTCGGAGCAAATACCGCGAATCCAACTCCGGTCATCACGATCGACAGCCCGACACCCAACAAGGCGATGATCATCCCCTTAGCACCACGAGTTTCAGGGAGCGAAGAGACCTTTTCAGCAAGCCATTCCTCGGCGCGAACGAGCGGGCCCGCAGCCTTCGGCGCGGGAAGCGTGATGTAGCGAGCGGCGACGGGAATGAAGATCAGCGACAGCGTGAGCGAGATGATCAGCGACAGGATGATCGTGATCGGAAGGATCCGGATGAACCCGCCGAGCACACCACCGATGATCAACATCGGAGCGAAGACGAGCACGGTCGTGAGGGTTCCCGAGAGGCTGGCCGACCCAACGCGGGTAATCGCCCGACGGATCGCCGCGAGATGGCCTTCGGGTGTGTTGCCATCGTCTTCTTCGCGGAACGCGTCGATCGACTCGGTAATCACAATGGCATCGTCGACGAACAGGCCGAGCGCAAGGATGAGCGCGAACAGTGAGATCGTGTTCAACGTGATGCCCGCAAAGAACAGGGCACCTACGGAGGCAGCGAGCACGGTAGCGATGAAGAGCGCAGTGATGATCGACGCTCGCCACGAGATCAACAAGAGGGCAACGATGGCGACGACGATGACGCCGAGAAGCACGTTGCTTTGAAGCGATGAGATCTGCATCTCGACAATCCGAGCGCCATCGATTGCGATGATCGCGTTGAAGTTCTCGGGGAGAAGCTCTCGCGTTTGATCCAGCGCTTCGTCGGTCGCGTCGCGAATTGCGATCGAATCGACGTCGGCGTTGGCCGTAATTCCGATCGCGATCGACGAACGAAACTCATTGCTGTCGTCGGTGAGCTGGTTGAAACTGGTCTCGAGTACGACCGCTTCGCCGGTCGCTGGGTTGATTCCCTCGTCGAAGAGCGCCTCGACGGTCGCCGAAGCAATGTCCGGGTGATCGATACCGGCAGCCAGCGCGTCGGCTGCAGCTTCGAGCTCGGCGCCGGTCGCATCGACGGGCCCAAAGACACCGATGAGCAGATCGTACTCGTTGAGGAACTTCGATGCATCGACCGATTGGGTGAACAACTGCGCGTCGGGGGGAAGATCAGTCTCGGCGATTACATCGTCGAGAATCGACGCACCTTCGACGCTGCTGATCGCTTCGTCGAGCGCCACGATGATCGAAAACGACGAGTCGCGGCTGAACGCCGTGACACCTTCGACACCGTCTTGCTCGAGGATTGCCTCGGTCAAGGGGAGGGTGACCTGTTCGTCGACGAGATCTTGATCGTCGACGAAGAAGCCGCCTGCAGCCACCGCGATTGGTACATCGACGGGAGGAAACCCTTCCCGAGGCAGGAAAACGAGGAATGACGCCGCCCCGAAGACCACGATGACCAGCCACAACCCGATCGACTGCAACGGCCGAGAGGCAAAAACGTTGACGAACTTCGCAAGCATGGCGATCCCTCCAAGTTATCCCTCTGACTGTACGACGTTCAGAGGTTTCGCGGTCGGAGAACGGCTTGTGACAAATGGCCGGGAACAATCCGATCCGAAAAGCGTTGCGAGCGCTGAACCGCTGAATTGCTTACGGCGCCAACATTTCAATGGCCTCGCTATCACTCGTTCCAGAGCCCGGAACGATCGCAATCGCAGCCGTATCGACTCCAGCGTCGAGGTACGCGGTGATCTTTGCCTTGCACTCGTCCGCGCTGCCGTGGATCACGAGTTGATCGATGACATCGTCGCCGATCGCCCCCATTGCGGCCTTGCGATCTCCAGCGGCCCACAAGTCCCAGTGCTCGGTGAGCGCATCGGTACGCCCCATCCATTCATGGAACGCCCGATACACCGGGACATTCACGTAGACGCCCATCAAGAAGCGAGCGATGTTCCTCGCCGTCTCCGCGTCCTCTGTGGGGATAACGAATAATCGGGCAGCGATCTCCGCATCGGGATTTTCGCCACGAACGATCGGGACGATCGTCTCAAGGTCCGTTGGCGCTAGCCAGTTGAGGATCGCTCCGTCGGCCTCTCGACCGGCCATCTTCAACATGCCTTGGCGAAGTGCCGCCACAAGAATCTTTGGTTGCTCCTCGACATTTGCCATCAAGCGGAAGCCTTTGATGTCGAACGTGTCGTAGGTTTCGGTGACTTTTTCTCCGGTCAACGCGACGCGAAGAAAGCGAACGAGGTCCCTCGTGCGCTTGTACGGCTCTGAGAACTCGACCGCGTTCCAGTTCTCGACGATCACGTTCGACGATGTCCCGATCCCGGCGACGAAGCGACCCGGCGCAGCTTCACACATACCGGCAACGGTCTGAGCCATCAGCGCAGGACCTCGGGTGAAGGCGGGGAGGATGGCGGTACCAAGGCGCATCGACGGCGCCCACTGCGAACCGAGCAACAAAGGTGACAATCCATCGACACCCATGGCTTCAGCCGACCAGAGGTCGGTGTAACCCGCTGCTTCGAGTTGTTCTATCTGCGAACGCTGCGCGTGGAGAGGCCCGTCGTTCAACGGCACGGTCATGCCCCATCGACGAGGGTGCGGGGAATCGACCATTAACTCAGCGCCTGACCGATAGCGGCAGATACTGCCCGCCCATCGGCACGGCCCGCAGCCTTTGCCATCACCTCTTTGATCGCCTTGCCCATGTCTTTCTTCGACGTGTAGCCACCATTAGCGATGACGCTGGCAACGAGCTCATCGAGTTCTTCAGGCGAAAGCGGTTCAGGGAGGTACGCCTGGAGCACCTCCCGCTCATCGACCTCATTCTGGTAGCGGTCGGTTTCACCAGCTCCCACGTAGATCTCGGCAGCCTCGGTGCGTTGTTTGACCTGGCTTGCAATGATCGCAAGAACTTGCTCATCGGAAAGCGCCTCTGCCCCCTCGGCAGCCTCGGCTGTTTTCACGGCGGTGAGCACCGCTCGCAAGGTCGTCTTTTTCACATCGTCGCCAGCCTTCATGGCTGCAACGAGGTCGGTCTGAATCGTGTCCGCTAGTCCCATGGCAGTCATCGTTGCACACGAACCCACCCAATGTGGATGTTGGACGACGCGGACCGCTCGTTAGGCCACAGCCGTGACACTCGTGGATCGGCTGGGGTCGGAGACGATGGAGGTCATATCGATAAGCGCAGTTGCATCTTCGTCAACGGTGTCCTCGGCGCTACCCGCCCGGACGTCGTTCTCGATCTGGCGCTCGGTTTCGTGGGAATCGTCTCCTACGAAGAACCGAAGCAGCCGCACGAGCGGCCTCTCCCAGTCTCGATCCAACGTCGAATCGATCAGGTGCCAATCGGCCACCATCTCGATCGTTGGGGTGATGTGTTGACGTAATCGCTCGGCCGTTTCGCTGTCGCTTCGGCTTGGGCCCGTTCGATGGGTGCTGTCCTGCATTGTTCGTACCGTTCTTCCCGCTCGTTCTTCTCGTTTCGTGTCCAGCCGGATACATACATGGCTATTCCGAGGCGTTGTGCTCTGACGTGCCAATGTCCGTATCGGCCGTACGTGAACGGTTGTGAGCAATTTTGCACTAAATCCTGCGACGCTCCGTCCGGTGTAGGGCTACGGACTTACGCGATTTTCAATCCGGTAGTTCGAACGGCGCAGCAGGATGTGTCCCGAACGGGGAAGTTCTGCTCGTTTTGGACGTTGTATGTAAAAAATGAACAACGTAGGAAGCCCTGCGGAATGTTCGCACAACCCCAGGAAGGAAAAGGCGCAGTGTCACACCCCTTGTTCATACTGATCTCATGACAACAACACGAACCTCCACCAACGAAACCAACAGCGCTCCCCCACAACAGCCGCAGCTCCTCTTAATCAGTAGCGATACGGCGGAGTCATCGAGCAGCACCCGGTGGGCGCTCGACGAAGAAACACGAGAAACCGGACGCCGCGGCCTCGCAAAGGCCCGAGCCGCACTTCACGCCACACGCCCGGCTCATCTCGACGTCGCTGCCTGAACTACCGTTCAATTCTCTCGGCTGAGGGTGAGGTACGCGCAACTTGGCGCGTCGCCCTGACGGATCTCGCACGATCGAGCCCTCGCTTTATCACGAAGAGTCGAGAACATGCAGTTCCGTGCCCCACGAGCGACAGGTTGCGGTTCGAGATGCTGGGTTGTTGTCACCCGCATTCTCTTCCTCACACTCATGCTCGGCGCCTGCGGTTCGTCTAGCGAACCCGATACAACCGAGGCCCAGCGAGCCCATCCAACCCTCTCCGAAGTGATCGATGGCGACACCGTGATCGTACGCTTCCCGAACGGACGAGAGGAGGCGGTCCGGCTGCTCGGGATCGATACGCCCGAAACCGTCGATCCCACACGGCCCGTGCAGTGCTTCGGCCGAGAAGCAGCAGAACACCTCGGCACACTCGTGCCGCCCGGTACGCCACTGACCCTCGAACGAGACCTCGAAGCCCGAGACCGTTTCGGACGGCTCCTCGCCTACATCTATCGATCGAGCGACGGACTGTTCATCAATGCAGAGATGCTTCGGCTCGGCTTTGCCGACCTCTCCATCTTCGAACCCAACACCGCACACCAGCCGGCATTTGTCGCCGCGGTCACAACAGCTCGAACGAGCTCGGTCGGCCTATGGGACGCGTGTGGCGGGCCGGACGTTCCGCTCGACCCACACGAGTACGACTAAACCGCAGCCGCCCAGCCCTCGTACCATGGCGATTCAGCAAACGCAGGGACGAGCTCGTCGAGCCAACGAGCGTACGCCCCTTCAATCTTGATATCTCCCGCCATAAATGCACCATCTCGCGTGCGGCTACCGGACCATAGGTCGACGAGGACCGACTCTTTCACCGTGATTGTGATGTCGGCTTTGACCCCGCGGGGGTATTTGCCGGCGGTCGCGGTCAATTCGGTACCGTCGTCGCTCACGTTGAACGCGACCTTTCCCTCTTCGGTGTCGGTGACGATGTAAAGGATGCGAATGAGCTCACCGTGTGAGAAGTCCGAACTTCCCCCGACCGCAGCTACGAGCGCATCACACCACTCTTGTTCGTAACGACTCATCAGTGCGCTCCTCGAATGCCGGCGAACAGGTCATCTTCGATTCCATTCGAGACCTCCACCTTCGACAGCGCAAGCTCATAGTCATCGAAGGGATACACCGCCGCCGCGATGTCTCGTGGAAGCGGAAACCAGAACGACTCTTCAGGGTCGACTTGTGTGGCATGCGCGAGCAATGCGTCGCAACGCTCATTCCAGAAATCTTCGACCTCGATCTTTGCGGTAATGAGGTGGTCCTCGGACTCGCGATCGAGAAAGCGCTCGTCGAACGGACTCTCGCCATTTACCTCAAGGCACTTCTCATGTGTCTTGACGATGCGTTCTTGGGACCAGGCGGTGTAATACAACTTCAGCGGCTGCCACGGTTCACCCGCATCGGGGAACTGCTCGGGATCACCCGCTGCATGAAATGCTGGCACCGTAATCTCGTTGACCCGTAGATGATCGGGGTGCAGGTAACCCTTTTGATGATCGCTATAGGTGACGATCACGTGCGGACGCTCCTCGCGAATGATCGCGACCAAACGCTCAACCGCCTCGTCGAGAGGAGCGTTTGCAAAGTTGTCTGGATGAGCATTCTCGGGCATATCGGGCATGCCGGAATCCAAATAGCCGAGCATCGCGACTCGGTCATACCCAATTATCTCGGCAGAACGGTCGAGCTCAGCGCGCCGGACCGCCACGATGTTGTCCTTATTCTCCGGAGTATCGAGCGCCTTGTTGAGAATGTCCCCCGCTCCTCCATCGGTGCAACAGACGAGCACGCAACGGGCGCCTTCGCTGTTGTACTTGGCAACAGTGCCAGCGCCCTTCGAGGCTTCGTCGTCAGGGTGTGCGTGAACAGTGAGTAGTCGGAGCTCCGATTCCATTCGCCGCACGATACCGGCATCGAAGCAAGGCACGTCGTCAACAAGTAGACTCGCTGGTATTGGGCAGTTTGCAGGGATGTCCTGTGCCTCGGTCCGAGGCAGGGCCCGAACCCACGACAAGGCTGGGAGATCGAGTGCGAGCTCGTGTTGAGACAATTGGTTTAGCGCTGCGTCCCGGTGCGATGCTCGGGCTCGTCGTCACTGTCATTGTTGGAATGGTCGGCCTCGTTCAGCTCGATCAGCGCCTCATGCTGATCGGACTCATCGCCGGTCCGCTCATCGTGATCCTCAACGTTGTCGTCTCCGGCGTAACGACCTGGCACGAGAAGAACACGCGACTCGAAGCGACCTACCTCGACGCCGAGGACATGATCCGTCTTCGTCATCTGCAATCAGCACGACGTTCGCGTCAGCCATAGCTCCGCTCCCGCCAGTCTTCCCGTGCTGTCGTTTCCGAGTTCTATAGGGGCGCTAACTCGTGGTCGCCGGCATCATCATCGGCGACGAGCTTCCACCCAAAGACCTGAGCCAGTTGTTCACGCCCTTCGTCAGGCCCGCTTGCGATGACTTCATCGTTCACCGTCAGCTGGTCCCGACCGCTTGGCCGATGGCGGTACGTCGACCCAGTCTTGATCGCCAGCACCATGTAGCCGGGAGCGACGTCGAGTTGTAACTCGGCGAGGCTGCGACCTTCAGCCTCGCTACCCGCAGCGACGGGAAGCCGAAGCACGACCTCATCGGCCTCGGCAAGTGCCACACCCAAGACTGGGTGGACCTCCTCGCCTCGTTCAACAAACATCACCATCGCCGACGCTTGGTCACCAATGTCTTCCGAGGCTGCTGCGAGGTGCAACAACCCGCGCAACGGAGACGGCTCCGAACTGGAGGCGGCAGCTCGCAACACCCACGTCTCAAGCTGATCGTGCATCTCATCGAGCCGAGTCTCGAGGTGACGAACCTCAGCAGCAAGGCCACGGTCACCGAGCACCAACGCGGAGTACGCCAACCCGACAGCAGCTTCGGACAAGTTCTTCATCTCGACCAAAATGTCGATCGCTCGATCGAGTTCTTCGATCGGTTCTGTCTCGGGGATTGGCTGTCGAGGCGGAGCGCCAGCGAGCTCGCGAACCGTCGGGATGCCAGCGGGCGGCCCTTCGAGGAACAACACATCGTCGGGGACGAGGATCGTTTCGCCGGACACGGCTGTCGTCCATCCATCGCCGCCTCGAACCGCCAGGATTCTCATCCCGGTCAGCACCGGTAGCTCAAGATCGATAAGCGCCGAATGTGCCATCGTCGATCCCTCGACAACGACGACGCGATGAGATACCTCTTCGGCATCGCGAAGCTCCTCGACGAGGTGCGTTGGGATGCCGAGGTTGTTGGTGACCGTGCGCGCAATGTTCACCGCATCATTACCAATGCGTTCAATGGCAGAGATCACCTGCAAGACACGACCCATGCCCGGGGCTTCTCGCGGGTGGCGCACGCCAAGCACCGCGAGCGATCGCATATCGGCCACTAGCTGGGTGAGGACCGATTCCAAGTCTCGAACTTCATCGGCCATGTCCGGGTCGCCGAAGTACACGGCCGCGTACGCGAGATCGACCATGAGCTCCGACGTGTCTTTCGCATCCGCCAGGAGCGTTCTCAGGTTTCGGGGTTTGTCATCCATGTGTTTCTAGTTTCTCCCGTCACTGTAGAGAAGGGTTCCAAATGAGAAAAGAGCCATGCTGGCCGTCATGTTCCAACTCCGAGCAGAATGATCGCCCCGACGAGGGTGAAGGCCCCCACGAGGTCGAGGACCGAATTGGTCAGAGGTATCGTCGCCGTGTCTGGGTCGAGCCCGACTCGAACCGCTGCCAACGTCCCGTAGTAGGCAACACCGAGCACCACGAACGTTGCACCGAACCCGGCAAGCACCGCGACAGCGACCATCGACCCGAGCCCGGGGCTGGCGGCGCCAACGGCGACCGAACCAAAGTGCGCCGCTGCGCCTACGAGAAGAAAGATCACCGGCGAGAGCACCGCGACGGAGCGAATGTCGAGCAACGCCTCTCGTTGCGGCACGATTCTGGATTGAATGAGGCCGAGATGGACCTTGGATCCGAGCCGGCTCGAGAGAATTCCGCCGAGGGCTCCGGCCATCCCGAAGTATGAAGGGACGAGGACGAGCAGAGCCGGTTGATCGAGAAAAGCCGCCAGCTGACCTTCGACCACACTGCCCGCAACCAGCGAGATGACCGACGCGAGCCCGAGAACCGGGAGTGATTCGATCGCGATCTGGCGAAGCAGTGGAAGGCTGCGCCGCAGCCCGACGAACAACGCCGCAGCGGCGAGCACGAGCATCGCAATGCCAACAATGGTGCTGGGGCTGACCGAGCTCTCGCCGGCTCGATGCACCAGAAGCGATGCCCCGAGAAGGGCCGGGAGGGTGACAAGGTCACCGGTTCCAGTGACGAGAGGCGCGATCACATTGTCGAGGTCCCAGCCGAACCGGGTCGAACCTGCTGCCAGCGCGACCGTCAGCCCCAAAACGATGACGGACGCTCCGACCCCTCCGACTACCGAGATAGTGACGAAGTCGAACAACCCAATCGAGTCGTCGATCCCAATGACTTGAGCGAGCACCCAAGCAACCAGCGCCAACCACGTCGCTGCGACGACGCTCAATACCAGTGACGCCAAGACGTTTTGCCCGAACACGGTGTCCACGCGACGCGTCACCGAGAACTCGCCGGTGTGGATTGCAGTGCCGAGGCGACTCCCCAACGCGCCAAATACGTTGCCGCGTTGGCCGATCGCAGCTGGAACGAGAAGGAGCAGGCCCGGAAGTTCGGCTAACCGCTCTTCGGACGAAGCGAGCGTGAGTCCAGCGACGAGGGTGACGATGATCGAGATCAACAAGGCCGCGCTGGATTGTGCAACCGCGCCCGGATCGGGCCCAAGAATGCGAACGAGCCGCGTGGCGAAGGAGCGCATTGCCGTAAGGGTATGCGGTTCTTCGCTATGCGACCGATTTAGGGGTGTCCGGATACCGAGCCCTCAATATGCAACGAGATGGGCCGATAGGCCTAGATCGCATACGCACGAGTTGTGCGGAGGAGGGACTAGCTATGAGGAACCTCAGAATTCTCGTCGTGATGGCAGTGGTTGCCGCGACGATCGCTGTGTTCCAGCTGCCAAGTTCCGCGCTTGCGACCGGAATCGATGCGTGCTTCTTCCGAGATCTTGACGGCTCGAGCACCCAAGGTGACAGCGTCAACGCCGGCGCGAGCGGCGAGGTGGCATTCACCGAACCCATCTCGGTCGACCTGGTCGATCAAACCAATGGCACGACGATCGCGGTCGCAACCGACCCGGTGACCGGTTGCGTCGAGTTTCCCAACCTCATCGACTCCGCTAACTATCAACTCAACATCAGCTACCCACCCGAATATCAGTCGTCCCCAACCGGTGGCGATACCGATGTCGTACCCGGAGCAGCTCCCACAACGGCCGGTGACCCGTTCTCCGCCACATACAACTTCACCTACCAAGCAGGCGATGACCTCTCGATCACCGGAGGGGTCACCGGACTTCCCGGCCTGGCCCTCGGCTATTTCATCACTCCATCCGGCGACGAACTGATCGAAACGGGAACTGGTCCGTTCGACACCAGCGGATCCTGCCCCACGCAAGAACCAGGTGACGACTGTGGCGAGTTTGATGACGTGGTTCGGACCAATGACGTCACCACGATCGGTTACACGGTTACCGCCGACAACATTCCCGACCCGAACATCAACCCACTGACCGACATCATCGTCGAGCAGGTCATCACTCCGAACCTGGGTGCCGTCGTCGATGTGCCGTCGCTTCATCCAAACTGCCTCACCACCGGTGTGTCGCCGGTGTCTGGCATCGCGACCGATCCATCTACCGGCGTCATTACCGTTACGTGCAACATCGGCCCCAAGGGCAACGGCACCTCGATTCTGCCAATGTTCGTCCGTACTGATGGTCAAGCAGCCAACGGTTCGTCATTCGTGATCGACGCCCGCGTGTACTCCGCCGATGACCGCGCCCAGGTCCGCGAAGACAGTCTGCTCGACCCGGTCGAGACGTTCATCTCCGCTTCTCCGCGCTTCGACATCACCAAAGACAACGACGCATCAAATCCACACAACCGCGTCGTGTTCCAGCAGTTCACCGAACGCGTGAACCCCATCACCGGCAACACCGAACTCGGCGCTAACTACAGCTGGGACATCTCGGTTCTCTACGACGGAGGCGCCAAAGGACAGGCAGCGCTCGCCGACCCAATCACGTTCTCTGATGTCATTCCGCCCGAGTTCTCCGGGTGGCTCGTCACCGGATGTTTCAACACACCGTGGGCCACGGGTAGCAACCTCCCGAGTGATGATCGCCCCGAAGAAGATTGGGGCACGAACGGCACGTGGAACTGTGTTGCTGACCGGGCAAACAACGAGGTGGACATCACCGTCACCGGTGTCGACACCGACGGCGACCCCGTCCCGACCGAAGGCACCAACGGCAACAGCCTCGCAGCTGGACCCTTCGTTGCTTTCGCTGGCCGAGTAACCATCTGGTATCCCTTGAGCGACTTCTACCGCACGGTCGATCCCGACTGGGAACTGGGCGACGACCCAATCACCGGCGACTACAACCTCGACAACCTCATCACGAACTTTGATCCCGAAGACGTCACTGGTCAGAGCAACTTCCTCGATGCAGACGAACCAACAGAGAACAACGACCGTTCGGTCAACGTTCGAATCTCTGAGGCCGGTGGCTTTAACAAGCACGTGGGTTCCTATGAGTGGGCTGACGCTCGAATCCCCGACGGTTCGATCACGACCGGGTCGGTTTGGCCCTGCAATGCCAACCTGATCCCTGAAGGATCGCTTCTGAGTGGCCAAACTCAGGCGTGTAGCTCGGGTGACGCTCCTGTTCAACCAGGTGAGCGAGCACACTTCTGGTTCTGGTCGAGAAACAACGGCAGCATCCCATGGCCTTCCGAGAACTTCGCGCTATGCGATGCCTTCGACAACTCGACGCTCTCGCTCACCACCTGGACCGGCGGTCAACCGGTGGTCATCCGAGGTTCCTTTCCAGCGAATGCGTACATCATCGAATACGCAACAGCGGAGTTCAACGATGACGTCACCGCAAACGACTGGACGAACCAACTCGCCGCCATTCGAGACTGCACGGCACCAAACAACGACTGGTCAACCGATCCCCTGAGCTTCGACCCCGACCCCACCACCTCGTTCGAGAGCATCGGGATGATTCGAGTCCGCCTCGACCCGACCGTCGTCTCGGAGGTCGCCCCGTCAGAGTTTGTTCAGGTGTCTTTTCCAGTCGAAGTTCGCGACACGTTCAACGGAGGTCCCAACGATGGGGCTTCCATCCCCGTCGATACCATCCTTGCCAACAACGGCA
This sequence comes from uncultured Acidimicrobiales bacterium, assembly GCA_964451305.1. Taxonomy (GTDB): domain Bacteria; phylum Actinomycetota; class Acidimicrobiia; order Acidimicrobiales; family SHLQ01; genus SHLQ01. The sequence continues at coordinate 64,440 of CAYVHV010000008.1, forward strand.
ACCGCCGGTTCAACACCGCAGGCTACTCGGCAACGCAGTTCGACGCGGAGAACTACACCCCCAGCGCGTGGGGGGAGCGGCTCTTCCTGAACCGACACCAGGTGCGGGTGAGTAAGACCGCTTCGATCGATCCGACATCTCCGACCGACGACGACCTCGCAAACGTCGAAGGCGCGGACACCGTGGTGTGGTGGCTCCAGCCTGGAGTGACCGCCGTGACTCCTGCAATTGCTCCGAACGTCCAGATCATCGATACCCTTCCGGCCGGCATCACCTTCGATGCCTTCTGTCAGGCCAGCCAGGCATACCCAGACCCCGACGTCGTGCTCACGTCGGTAACTCCAAACCCGGACGGAACGACGACGCTCCTGTTCGACCTCGGCGATCGACAGACCAACGAACCCATTGGACCAATCCCGGTCTGCACCACCGTCGACAACTTCCTCGACCCGGGCACGGACCTCACGAACAACGTCGTGATCATGTCCGACACCGATATTTCTCCTGAGGGAACCCGCAGCGATGAACGCACGATCTCTGTCATTGCGTCGGGTGAACTCCAGCTACTCAAAGAGGTGGATTCCCCTCTCGAACTCCAACTCGACACCCAGACCTTCACCATTGGCTGGAGCAACCTCTCCGACGACTTCGACTTCCAGGCGCCCGACATCATCGATGTCTGGCCATACAACGGCGATTCCGTAAACCCGTTGAACCAACGGACCGAGTTCGATTCCAACTTCACCGGCAGCTACGAACTGACCGCTTGGATGCCCCAACCAACAACCACGTTGAGTTCAGGCGCCACTTCTCCGACCGCTGGCACCTGGTACTACACCGCCGACGACCCCAACACCGTCCCCTACGACGCAGACCACCCGGACAATGACCTCGCGGTCGCCGGTGGCGTGACCTGGTGCACCCAAGCGGAACTCACTGCGGGACTTGCCCCGTGTACCTTCACATTCTCCGACTCGACCGGCGTCCGCTTCGTTCAAACCGAGATTCTGGAGTCGCGAAGCAACGTCACCGTCAGTTACACCTTCCAAGCCGGAACCGCGATAGATCCGAATCAGCCAGGTGACCGGTACGTCAACCGTTTCGCAGCACGCACCGGCAGCGTCAGCGACCTCATCCGGTCGAACGAAGTTCTCGTGCAGGTGCTGTCGATGAGCTTGGGTGACTTGGTGTTCCTCGACGCCGATATCGACGGAGCCTTCACGTCGGGAGTCGATGTCCCGGTCCAAGGAACGGCCGTGGAGTTGTGGATCGATAACGGCGCAGGGACGTTCGTTCCGTTCGGAACAACGACGACGGACACCAATGGCAGGTACATCTTCGAAGACCTACTCCAAGGCATCTACGAGGTTCGCATTCCGAATACAGAGCTCAACGGCGGAACGCTCGACACACTCACCCAGACGGTCAACGCACTTCCTGCAGATAACGACGACAACGAGGATGTTGATCAACAAGCGACTGACTCAGGGCTTGGTTACACAACGTCTGGGCCGGTCACGCTCAGCGCAAATACCGTGATCGATCCACCGCTCGGCCTCGAACCGGTCGGCGAGAACGTTGCGAACATCGGTAGCCCGTTGACCTTCGACAACCTCACCAACCTGACCGTCGACCTCGGGTTCCGCGGTGACCCTGCGGTCGAGATCGTCAAAGAAGTCTGTGATTCGGCCCTCGGAAGCTGCGACCTCGACACCGATCCCCTCGATCCGAACGACGGGTGGGTTGAGACTGTCGTCGTGCCATTTACGAACACGGCGCAATGGCGAGTCACGATTCGCAACACCGGCTTCGAGGTTCTGACCAACGTTGCGGTCACCGACCCGATCGAGCCTGACTGCACCCAGCCAGCAGGCTCGATTCCTGATCTCGGTATCGGTGAGTTCTACTCCTACGTCTGTTCAACGAACGATGTTGTCGCCGACATTCTCAACACGGCCCTCGTCAACGCTGAGGGCCTGGGCTCTGGCACCGAGGTTCAAGATGACGATTCGGCTGCGGTCGAGACACCTCCGGCTGACCCCGACATCGAAGTCACAAAGTCCGTCAACGGAGACGACGCACAAACAGCGCCGGGTATCTTTCTCAATCCAGGAGCACCCGTCACCTTCACCTACGAGGTCACTACCGCTGCTGGCACCGTGCCTCTCGCCAACATTACCGTCGCCGACGACAACGGCACCCCTCTCGACGCGACCGACGACTTCACCGCAACCTTCGTCAGTGGCGACACCGACGGCGATGATCGTCTCGACCTCGGAGAGACATGGCTATTTGAAGCGACCGGTTTCACCGCAATCACCGGGCAATACGCCAACTGGGCCACCGCCACCGGCGTTCCAGTAACACCTGGAGCAACAGCGCTGAGCGACCTCGATCCCAGCCACTACTTTGGTCTTGACGCTGGCAGCGAACTCACCAAGTTCGTCAACACCGATGATGCCAATTCGGCGCCTGGTATCTCGATCCCCGCTGGCGACCCGGTGAGCTTCACCTACCTTGTCGAGAACACGGGCAACTCTGAACTGTCGGTTGTCAGCTTCACCGATGACGCTGGAACTCCAGCAGACCTCACCGATGACTGGACACCTATCTTCGTCTCCGGTGACACCGACGGTGATGGTTTGCTCGACATCACCGAGTCGTGGACGTACACCCACACCGGGGAGGTGGCGATCAGCGGCCAGTACACCAACGTTGCCGAGATCACGCTTGCCGACCCATTAGGAAACGAGTCCATCAGTTCAGATCCAGCGAACTACTTCGGTACCGAGCCAGCATTCGCGCTCGAGAAGTCAACCAACGGTGTGGATGCGGACGTCGACCCGGTCCTCATCGCTGAAGACGGACCGGTGCTGTGGGAGTACGTCCTGGCCAACACTGGAAACGCAGCGATCAGCAACCCGCGCGTCTCCGATGACAATGGCACTCCCACTGATCTCACCGATGATTTCTTCGCAGCATTCGTCTCCGGCGATACCAACAACAACGGCGTTCTCGACGTCACCGAGTCTTGGATCTTCGAAGCCACCGGCACCGCAACGGAGCTCGCCTACACCAACAGCGCAACGGCCAGCGGCATCGGACCAGCCGGCCTCGATGAAGATGGTGATGTCATCCCCGGCATTGCCCTCGACGCCGAAGACCCTTCTGGATACATCGTTGCGAGCCCCGGTATCGATGTCGTGAAGGTAACGAATGGCGTCGACAGCAGCACGGCCCCAGGCGTCTACCTCGAAGTCGGCGACCCGGTCACGTGGACGTACACCGTCACGAATACCGGTGATGTGCCGTTGAGCAACGTCGGCGTTTCCGATGACAACGGCACACCGGCCGACGCAACCGACGACTTCACCGCAACCCTCATCTCCGGCGACACGAACAGCGATGGCCTCCTCGACCTCGACGAAACCTGGACCTTCGAAGCCACCGGCACCGCAATTTCCGGCCAATACCAAAACGACGCCACCGCCACCGGCACCCCACCGGACGTCACCAACCCAGACGGCACCACCAGCCCAGCAACCCCCATCAGCGCAACCGACGACGACTTCTACTTCGGCACCGAGTCCGGTATCGACATCGTCAAACAGACGAACGACGTCGACAACAGCGAAGCACCTGGAGTCTTCATCGCCCCAGGAGACCCGGTCACCTGGACGTATACCGTCACCAACGAAGGCAACGTCGAGCTCTCGGTAGAAGTCACCGATGACAACGGGACTCCAGCGGACACAACCGACGACTTCACCGCAACCCTCATCTCCGGGGACACGAACAGCGATGGCCTCCTCGACCTCGACGAAACCTGGACCTTCGAAGCCACCGGCACCGCAATTTCCGGCCAATACCAAAACGACGCCACCGCCACCGGCACCCCACCGGACGTCACCAACCCAGACGGCACCACCAGCCCAGCAACCCCCATCAGCGCAACCGACGACGACTTCTACTTCGGCACCGAGTCCGGTATCGACATCGTCAAACAGACAAACGCTGTCGACAACACCGAAGCACCCGGCGTCTTCATCGCCCCAGGAGACCCGGTCACCTGGACATACACGGTCACCAACGAAGGCAACACGGCGTTGAGCAACGTCGGCGTTTCCGATGACAACGGCACACCGGCCGACGCAACCGACGACTTCACCGCAACCCTCATCTCCGGCGACACGAACAGCGATGGCCTCCTCGACCTCGACGAAACCTGGACCTTCGAAGCCACCGGCACCGCAATTTCCGGCCAATACCAAAACGACGCCACCGCCACCGGCACCCCACCGGACGTCACCAACCCAGACGGCACCACCAGCCCAGCAACCCCCATCAGCGCAACCGACGACGACTTCTACTTCGGCACCGAACCGAACATCGCCATCACGAAATTCACGAACGGTTCGAACAACCCAACCGGTACCGGGCCATTCATCCTCGCCGGCGATGCGGTCACGTGGACCTATGGTGTCTCGAACCGCGGCAACGTTGCCCTTCGCGACATCATCATCACCGACGACAACGGAACACCTCTCGATACAACCGACGACTTCGTCGCAACCCTCGTCTCCGGCGATACGAACAGCGATGGCCTCCTCGACCTCGACGAAACCTGGACCTT
>CAYVHV010000008.1:69172-82365 GCA_964451305.1 uncultured Acidimicrobiales bacterium
GGCACCGCAATTTCCGGCCAATACCAAAACGACGCCACCGCCACCGGCACCCCACTGGACGTCACCAACCCAGACGGCACCACCAGCCCAGCGACCCCCGTCGACGCAACTGACGACGACCGATACTTCGGCGCTGGACCTGCACTCTCGGTCGTGAAGGCTGTGAACGGCGACGATGCCAACGAGGCGCCAGGCATTCTCGTTCCGATTGGCGACGAGGTTTCGTGGGCCTACACGGTGACCAACACCGGGACGACTCCTCTGATCGACATCAACCTCTCCGATGACCAAGGCGTCGTCGTCACCTGTCCAGCAACGACCCTCGATATTGGTGAAACGATGGTCTGCACCGGCGCAGCCGAGGCAGCGACGGCCGGCCAGTACACCAACATTGGTACAGCCAGCGGAACCCCCGCAGAGCCGACCGGCTCACCCGGTGTGTTCACCGCTATCACGGACCCCGCAACCGGCGGACCGGTCGGACCAGTCACCGCAGACGACGCGGCGAACCACTTCGGTACCGGTCCCGCAATCGAGATCCAAAAGACCGTCTGCATCCTCGATGACGCCACTTCTTGCGACATCGACAATGAAGATCATTGGGGCGAGAGCACCGTCATTGCCAATGGTGATGATGTTGTGTGGCGAATCCAGGTCATCAACATCGGCAACATCGATCTGACAAATGTCGTCGTTACCGATCTACTCGCACCGGCATGTGAGCAGACTCGGACCCTCGTCGAGACGGGCGAGACATGGAGCTACACCTGTGCCGATAGCGGGACGACCGAACCAACGCTCAACACCGCATCGGTCGATGCCACCCCAGACGCCGATGGGTTCCTTCCCGTAACGAGTAGCGATACCGCAGAGACGATCGACCCACCAGAACTTGAGCTCATCAAGTCCGTGGACCAGACCGAATTCATGGTCGGCACTACCGCCACATATGAGGTCGAGGTGACGAACACGGGCGAACTCGATGCGACCAACATCGAGATTCTCGACACGCTCCCCAACGGCCTTACGTCGATCTCGCTTCTCGATGGAGATCAGGCCTCCTATGACGCAGCCGACCACACGATTACGTGGTCGATCGCTGCGCTCGCGATCGGCGAGACCGTCTCGATCAGCTACACCGCCGAAGTCTCCTCGGCAGGCGATCTCGTCAACGACGTCGCCATCATCAGCGACCACGAAGAGAACGACCTCGCCAACAACAGCGACAGCGTATTGATTACGGCGTCGCCAATTCCTGAACCAGATCCGCCAGCGCCCGAATCGGCGCCACCATTGGCATTCACCGGAGCGAACTCCGGCGCGATCGTGGTGTGGGGAGTATTCCTGCTCGCCCTCGGTCTCCTACTCGTCGTCCTTGCCCGCCGCCGTATCCTGAACACCCGGGCGTAGTCGCCTAACTCGCGTGCCTTAGCTCAGCTGAGAAAGCGCGCGTTCGACCGCTGTCACATATCCGCCACCAAACTTGATGGCGTGGACGACCAAGGGTGCAAGCTGGTGTACATCGACGCGGTCATGCCACCCATCGGCGAGGGGATACTCCTCGTCGTAGGCAGCGAACGCCTCCGCGCCGAACCCACCAAAGAGCCGCATCATGACGAGGTCGAACTCGCGATGTCCCCCGTGAGCGGCAGGGTCGACAAGCCAGCTGTGCCCGTCGATGTCGACGACTCGGTTGCCCGCCCAAAGATCGCCGTGGAGCCTGGCTGGCGGTTCATCGGCAGCGCCAAACTCGTCGAGCCTCTCCGCTACCTCGCTGAGCTGATCGATGGACGTTTGCGAGAGGGCGCCACGGTCGTGCGCGAGCTTGGCCAGCGGATAGAGACGCTGGTTTGCAAAGAACTCGACCCATGTCTCGCATGGCTCATTGGGCAACGCTTGGCTACCGGTGGTTCGATGATCATCTCGACCGAAAAATGGCGCACCGGAAGCGTGCAATCGCGCCAAACCTCGACCGAACTGCGCCTCGCGTTCAGGCGTTGATCGGCCACCGACATCGACCCAATCGAGAATGAGCATTGCAGGAGCGTCGTCGGTTACAGCGACGACGCTCGCGACGTTGCACTCCTCAGGCTCTGCCAACCAGCGGAGTCCGGCAGCCTCGGTGGAGAAGAATCCCGGTGGCGGGTCGGTGTGGGTCTTGGCAAAGACGGTTCTGCCATCGTCGAGGGAGACTCGATAGGCAGTGGCGAAGTCACCGCCGGAAACAGGCTGCATCGAGACGACGCCTGCGCCGGTAAGTTCGGTAATCCGATGCTTCACAGCTCTCTCGTGCGGTGTTCGGTCCCCATCCCAGCGGTGATGAACACCGCCGTTGCTGATTCGGCCACATTGGCGGTGTGCCAGGTACCTGGCTCGTTGATCGCGTATTCACCGGGCGAAAGCGTTGTGGCCCGTTCGGTCCCGTCAATCTCTTGGATGAGCTCGATCGAACCTGCGGTACACAGGACGACCTCAGCGCCGAGCGGGTGCATCTCCCACACGTCCCATGAGTTGGTGAACGTGTGCATCGAGACGAGGCGACCTTCCACCCCGTCGATATCGCCATGGCGCTCGCCGTATCCCTGATACCACTCCATCTCGCCGGTGAAGAGCGGTTCGGAAACCGCCGTCGCTCCTAGGCCGAGGTGGATTGGATTGTGTGGAAGGTTGTTCGGCGACGTCGTCATTTCGACAACCCTAGAACATGACGACAAACCACGTTTGGCCGCTGGGGATCTGGCTAGCGGAAGTCTCGGGAGGCGATCGGAGCGACCATCGAGAACTCGACGAGTTTGTCCGCAACAACGTTGATGACGCCTTCTGCAATCTCGACCCTCCCTCGCACGATGAGCGCTATTGCCTTGAGTGCAACGTGTTTGTGCCGTTGCCAACAGCCCTGCGAGACGATCACGTTGATCAGACCGTGTTCGTCTTCGAGGTTGAGAAATGTCGTCCCAGCTGCGGTCGCTGGACGCTGACGATGTGTCACCACACCAGCGATCAGGATGCGGTCACCGGAGGTTTGAGTGCGAAGGTCACATGACGGCAACACACCGAGCTTGTCGAGGTCTCCCCGGTAGTAGACGGTCGGATGTCCATCGGGAGCAACGCCGGTAGCCCAAAGGTTGGCGAGCGAGATCTCCCGATCGCTCATGCCGGGCAACTGCGGCGCTTCGGTCCCGGTGATGATGCCCGGTAACCGAGCATTGGAAGCCTGGGCAGCAGCGCCTGCCTGCCATAGCGACGATCGCCGGTCGCCGAAGGCACCAGCGGTAGCCAGCGCTTCAAGTACTTCGACCGAGCATCCCGTACGCCGCTTCACGTCCTCGATCGATGCCCATGGCCGTCCGTGGTCCAGCGCCTCTGCCAGATCGTCGCCGACATGACGTACCGAACCAATACCTAAACGCACCGCTGGCCCACCTTCGCCCCACCGAGATGGGTCTACCCCGGCTCCGTGTCGGAACGCCGGGTCGTCTACGGGGCCATCGGTCCACTCGAGAGTCGCCTGCGCTCCTGACCGGTTGATATCAGGTGTGAGAACTTCAACCCCATGACGACGAGCATCGCCAACCAGCGAGTGCGGCGAGTAGAAACCCATGGGCTGTGCGTTGAGCAACGCCGCGCAGAACGCCGCCGGGTAGTACCGCTTCAACCACGACGATGCGTACACAAGGTACGCGAACGACACCGAGTGGCTTTCGGGAAATCCATAGTTTGCAAACGCCGCCAATTTCTCCCAGATCTGATCGGCGACATCTCCAACAATCCCTCGTTCGTGCATCCCGTCATACAGCCGCTGTTTGATCTCCTCCATCCGCTTTCGACTGCGCTTTGACCCCATTGCCTGACGAAGCTGATCGGCTTCAGCAGGGCTGAAGCCGGAGACATCGATCGCCATCTGCATCAGTTGTTCTTGAAAAAGCGGGATGCCGAGTGTTTTCGACAACGACTTCTCGAGAAGCGGGTGCAGGTAGGTCACTGGTTCGGTGCCATTGCGGCGCCGGATGTAGGGGTGCACGGACCCACCCTGGATAGGGCCGGGACGAATGAGCGCGATCTCGACGACGAGGTCATAAAACGTGCGGGGTTTAAGCCGCGGCAACGTCGCCATCTGCGCTCGCGACTCGATCTGAAAAACCCCGATCGTGTCGGCACGACACAACATGTCGTAGACCTCTGGATCTTGGGGCATCGACGCCATATCGATATCGGTTTCGTGCACATCGGCAATGAAGTCGATCGCATAATGAACCGCCGACAACATCCCGAGGCCCAGCAGATCGAACTTGACGAGACCGGTACGGGCACAATCCTCTTTGTCCCACTGGAGCACGCTGCGATTCTCCATACGCGCCCACTCGACTGGACAGACCTCGACCACCGGCCGATCACAAATGACCATGCCCCCCGAGTGAATGCCCAAATGTCGAGGCGCATGTTCAAGTTCGGTTGCGAGCTCGGCGACGTCTTCGGGAAAAGAGTTCGCTTGTGATCTGAGCCCACTCCAACCGTCGAGCTTCTTCGAGAACGCGTCTTGCTGACCAACCGCATAACCAAGTGCCTTGGCCATGTCGCGAACCGACGACTTCGCCCGATAGGTGATGACATTGGCGACCTGTGCCGCGTGCTCGCGCCCATACCGCTCGTAGACGTATTGGATGACCTCTTCGCGACGATTGGACTCGATATCGATATCGATATCGGGAGGGCCATCACGCTCGGGCGAGAGAAAGCGTTCGAACAACAGACCGAGGGCGACCGCATCGGCATTTGTAATACCCAGTGCGTAACAGACCGCCGAGTTCGCCGCCGAACCCCGTCCTTGGCAGTAGATATCGCTCCGACGGCAGAAGTCGACGATGTCGGAGACGATCAGAAAGTAGCCGGGAAAGCCCAGCGATTGAATCAAATCGAGCTCGTGAGCAATCTGGGCGTAGGCACCGGGCACACGTTCGCTGCTCTCCATCCCATACCGCTGGCGAGCTCCCCGACGAGTGAGTTCTCGAAGCCACGACATCTCATCGTGACCATCAGGACATGGATACGGCGGCAGGTTCGGCGCAACCAACTGCAGATCGAACGCGCACTCCTGTGCGATCTCGATTCCGGCCTGGATCGCTCCTGGGTAGCGTTCGAAACGGCGAACCTGTTCGATACCGGTTCGCAGGTGTGCTGTTGACGCAGCGGGAAGCCAACCATCGTGTTCCTCGAGCGACCGCCGGTGTCCCACTGCTGACAGTGCTGTGGCGAGCTTGCGATCGCTCTGTCGTGCGTATCGGACATCGTTCGTTGCTACGACGGTGAGATCTCGCTCGAGGCCCAGGCGTACGAGAGCATCGTTGCGGGTGCTACATATCGGGGTCGAATGGTCCCAGATCTCAACGGCGAGGTTCGCCCGGCCGAACGCGTTGATCAACAAATCGAGTTTCCGTTGAGCTGCTATCGGCCCGTCTGCGATGAGCGCCCGATTGAGAGGCCCATATTCGGAACTGGTCAACACCATCCAATGGCCTTCGGCCAGCTCAGCCAAACGGTCGAGCGTGTACCGCGGCGCCCCCTTCTCCCCCGCCATCTGTCCTTCGCTGATCGCACGCCCCAACCGTGCGTACCCTTCAGGTCCCCGCGCCAAGACCACCAGATCGGCAGTGCCAGCAACATCGAGTGGACCGGCAGTACCGAGGCTTTGCACACGCAATTCAGCGCCAAAGACCGTTGCTAACCCGTGCTCGCGGGCAGCCTCGGCGAACCGCACGACGCCGTAGAATCCGTTGCGATCGGTGAGCGCTAGGGAAGTAAGCCCGAGCCGTACCGCTTCTTCGACCAGCCCCTCGGGATCAGAAGATCCGTCGAGAAAACTGAAGTTCGAATGGCAGTGGAGTTCCGCATACGCTGCGACGTCACTGGGCTGTTGTTTCGAGCTGGCGTGGTCGACAGAGCCGTACTCTCCCCCGTTCTGGGACACACCGTTCTGGAACTCTTCAGGGACTTCGTACGCATCTCGTTTGCGCGACCACGCCGGGCTATCACCTCCGGTTTGCTCAACCCCGTGTTTGCTTCGGTCCGGGTCTCGCCTGCGTCGAGCTGACGCAGGTGTACGGCCACGATCGGAAAGGGTTCGTTCAAGCTCGGACCAGGGAACTGGTGGGTTTTGCCATCCCATAAGGGTTCGCGAGGTTATCGAACATTTGTTCGCTAACGCAACCTTTGCCACGTTCGCGCCACGAGTATTTCCTCACACTCCCACTACACCGTTCCCCTACACCGTTGCGAATGCCCTAACGGTGAACGTGCCGGCGCCCTCGATCTTTGGCGGGACAGCGGTAAAGGTGAACCCATCAGCTGGGAGTTGATCGAGGTTCGTCATGTGCTCGATGATCGGAATCTCCGCACCGAGGAGCACCGTGTGCACCGGACGGTCGTCGCCAACGGTGTCATCGATGTTGAAGGTATCGATTCCAACACACGCCACACCAGCAGCCACCAACAACTCCGCCGATGCCTTCGTGAGGTGCGGATGCCCGCTGAAATACCGCTCGCTTCCCCAATGGGTCGAATGATCGGTTCGGATCAGCACGGCCTTGCCCGAGCACCCGGACACGTCATCTTCAGAGAGGGAGATCGCAACACCACCACTTCGACCCCCACCACTTCGGTCGAGACATACGGCAGGAACACCAGCGACACGCTCGAGCGGCAGGCCGGTGAGATCATGTCCATCTTCATACCGGTGAAAAGGCACGTCGAGATAGGTACCGGTGTTCGTACAGATTTCGATTTGGCCGATCTGGAACGTGACCCCAGGAGCGTAGAGATCAGCAGCTGCTTCTCGTGAAAGGTGAGTCCCAATGACTGGAGCGGGTAACCCCGGGTAGGTCACCATGCCGTTCGTGATCATGTGGCTCAAATCGATATGGGTCATCATCTGACGCTAACCACACAGATCACCACTGCAACCAGCAGGGCGGGCGCTACCATTTCGAACTGTGCAAACCAATGAGTTCGGGCAACCCGTTGGGGACGATCTCGCCCCCTGGGTCCCACCAGAATCCGCTCCACCGCTGAGAACACTTCAGGGCGAATACGTCACGCTCGAGCCGCTACAACGAACCCACGCCATTCCGTTGTTTCACGCGTTCAAACGGTCGGATCTTGAGATGTGGACCTACCTTCCCGCCGGCCCGTTTATCGATGCTGCCGAACTGGGGCAACTCATCTCTTCACAAGAGGGTTCCGACGAGATCAACGCCTATGCCGTACTCGTCAATGGCGAGCCGCTTGGCTTCGTCACCCAGATGCGCATCCGTCCCCGCGACGGCGTCCTCGAGATCGGGTGGGTGACGTTCTCGACCGAACTGCAACAAACCCGCGCAGCGACAGAGGCGCACTACCTGCTCCTCCATGACGCATTTGCATCTGGCTATCGCCGGGTGGAGTGGAAGTGCGATGCGCTCAACGCTCGATCCCGCGATGCTGCCGAACGACTCGGCTTTCTCCCAGAGGGCGTTTCCCGTAAAGCAACCCACTACAAGGGTCGCAGCCGTGACACGGCGTGGTTCGCGATGACCGACGACCTATGGGCCGATGTCGAAGCCGGGTTTACACGCTGGCTCGACCCGTCAAACTTCGACGAGAACGGCGTCCAAAAGACCAAGCTCGGGCATTAGTCGAGCGTCTAGGCCGTCCGGACGAGGTTCAGGTACGCAGCGCGAACGGCGAGCGCTTCGCGGACCTCGTCGTTGCTGTCTTCAACAAACTCAGCTCGGTACGCCTCATCGGTGACGAGCGATACTGCGAACTGAAGTCCGCTAAAGGCTGCGACCATTCCTGCGGTGACGAGATGAAGCGCGGAGAGCACGACCCGCTCTCCACCGACGGTGAACGAACCGAGAGTCACCGCTGATGTCTCGTCGAGCGTCGTCCACTGAAGAATCGTGTCCTCTCGGACGGTGAGCACTCCGAAGAGCACGTAGAAGCCAAAGATCAACGCGGTCACGAGCAACACTTGCGCGCTCAATCCAACGACGAGGCGAAGCGTGAGGTTTCCACGCGCGGCTCGACCGAGCGGAACGTGTTCGGGACTTCCGGCAAAGCCGGTCGTGTCGCAGCCTTCCAGAGGGGTATTTTCAAGTTCGCGATCGACTTCGGACCAGTCGTCGAAGAACCGCAACTCGTGGATTGCTCCGGCCATCGAACCTGCGAGGAAGACAAGTCCGATCAGAGCGAGCGATCCCACCACAATTCCGAAGAACACGAGCGGTAGATCGTTGACCACTTGCCAAATCTCGGCGTTCAAGAACAAGAAGGCCGAGAAGAGCAGCATCAACGGCAGAACCTTGCCGAGCAGCTGCAAGATTCGCGTCACGTGCTGCCACATCGTCGCCAGCCCCCACCGGAGCATCGAGAACACACCCCACGACACCACGAGGTACACGATGATCAACACCGCTATGTTGAACAAGATCACCTGTATGAATTCGAACGAATCTCGATGACCACCCAACAGTGCAAGAACCGGCGGTATCAAGACAAAGAGCGCAAGTTCACCAGCGCCGATGGTGCGAGGTCGAGCAAAGCTGCTCCGACCACGGATGCGGTTCAACCCGACGAACGCTGCGACAGAAATCGCGAGACCTCCGAGAAATACCCACACCTGCTGCAATCCAGCGAACTGATCGCCAAACGTGAGAAAGAGCTCGGCGAAAAACACCGCACTCAACGCACCGACCGCACGAGTCCACACATCTTCCGATGCGGTGAAGTCATCGATGAAGTGAGGAATGCCGTTGTGCACAAACCAGTCCTCGGTGGCGTCGATGAGTTCTTCGACACGTGTTTCACCCACGTGTCACAACCTACTCGTAGACCGCACCACGCATGTCGATGTGCGAAATGCTGACCTCTGCACCACCGGGTAGTGCATCGGCAATTCGCTGAGCGTGCGACGGTTCGCAAAGCGCGGCCGCCGTCGGTCCACTTCCGGACAGCCACGAGCACCACGCCCCGGCGCGCTTTGCTGCGTCGATTGCCTCAGCGGTATCTGGCAAGCTCTCGAGTCGGATCCGTTGATGAAGCCGATCCTCGGTGGCCATTTCGAGCATCTCGGTGTCACCGTTGGTCAGCGCGGCGATAAGCAGCGCGGTTCGCCCCATGTTAAAGACGGCATCTTCGAGCGACACCATCGACGGCAGCTTGCCTCGAGATGCTCGTGTCCCTGAAGGTGTCCTCGGGATCCACAACACGAGGGTCGCCTGCACGCCGAGCTGAACTTGTTCGACGCGGTCACCAACGGCGACGGTGACACCTCCAAAGACCGAAGGAGCAACGTTGTCGGGGTGCCCTTCGAGCTCGGTCGCTTCGAGAAACAGCCACCGCCGGCATTCTTCGAGTGAGCTCCCCTTTTGCACGGCTGCGGCAAGCAGGCCCGCAACACGAGCCGCACCGGAGAATCCGAGGCCACGAGCCGGGGGAATCGTCGAACTGATCTTGAGCCCTCCGGTGCCGCCGAATTTGCGAAAGACCCGCATGGTCAGGTGATCTTCGCTCCCAACGCCTTCTTCAGCGAAGTCGACTTCGAGATAACGATCGACCGCCATACCAAGCACATCGAACCCTGGACCAAGGTTCGCTGACGATGCCGGAACGCGGATCGTTCCCATTACGCGTCGACTACTCCGCCGCTGACGAGCGGTGGCATCGTCGACCAAGGGAACTCGATCCATTGATCGGTGCGCTTCCACACGTACTCGCATTTGATGAGCGAATGCGACTTCTCGTATAGACATGCAGAGCGAACATCGCCAACAACGTCAGAGCAGAAATCGTGCACGTGGCGCAACGTATGTCCGGTGTCGGCAACATCGTCGGCAATGAGCACCTTTGAATCGGTGAGATCGAACTTGTCGAGGTAAGGCGGAAGCGTTGTTGGCACATCGAGACGCTCATCGACCCCCGTGTAGAACTCGACGTTCATGACGTACAGGTTCTTTACCGAGAGGGCATATCCAAGCGATCCAGCGACGAAGAGCCCACCTCGTGCGATCGCTAAAATGATGTCGGGGCGATAGCCATCGTCAGCTACCAACGCGGCCAATTCTCGTGCTGCAACACCGTACGTTTCCCAGTCGAGATTCTCTCGTTCTTCTGTCATGGCCATGACCATAGCGAGGTCACGTCAGTAGGCCCCAGCCAGCCACCATTTGCCTTCTTGAACAAAGGCCAAAACCGCATCTCCGTCATGATCGACGAGCTGAAACCTCGCCCGACGGCGAGCTCGCCTCGGGTCCCACCAACGCTCATCGAGGAGCCATGGACCGGCCCAGGCAACAACATCTTTCCACCCGGCTTCTCGCGCCCCTCTCGGCGTTCCCCGCGCACTCAAAGTACGTCGGATCTTCGCTGGTGGCGCCGAGAGTTCGCCACGTCCTGATACCACGACGGTCAAACCCTGCGCATCGACGACCTCGATTTCGGTTCGCGAAAAAAGCGTTACCGGCGATGGGGCTGGCAATTGCCCCGGCCATGGCTGATCGACAGATACTGAACGTTGCCTATCGATGAGGTCGACCGTTCCGGCTGGAAGGAGCTGTACTTTGTCGCTCGCTTCTCGTCCTCCTTTCCATTGGGCGACACGGACATTCTCGGCACCCACCAGCGCTTCGAGGCGGGCAACGGCCCGTCCAGCTCGCTGGTCGGCTTCGGTCTCTCCTCCCCAGAACCCCAACTGCCTCCCCCCTGCCGGGATGAGGTCTTCAGGTCGAAGCGTCAGCAGACTAAGCCCGCCACTTGGGCGAACATTGGGTGATGCGTTCAACCAACCGTCGAGTTGCCAACGAACGCGGTCGGTCATCGCCGAGACCGATAGGGCCCCTTCGTGTCTCCATGTCCGGGCGTAACTCTCGCCGTGTTCGCTTTCGGCTTCGATAGCAACACGGGTGCATGCAGCCCCTCGGCGCGCCAGTTTCGCCTCGAGCTCGAGGGCGAGTTGTCGAGCAGCAAAGGCAGCTTGATCGATGCGTTCGACCGGAGGTTCGAGCACGAGAGAGACCGCCATCTCCGGTGGCGGATCCACCACATCGGCGAGGCGCTCGTCGAGACCTGATGCTCGTCGATGGGCGGAAAGGCCGTCACGAGCAAAGCGACCCAACACGTCCTTTGGGTCCAAAGAAGCAAAGTCGCCGAGCGTCCGCAGGCCCAACCTCCACAAAATATCGGTCAGCGACGGTTGATCGAGCGTGGTGACCGGAAGGGCCGAAAGAAACTCTGGACTCCCCCCGGGGGCAACGATGTGCGCTCCACCATCATCGCCGCGCATGCGGGCAGCGAGGCGGGCGGTAAACACTCCATCGGCAATACCGATGTGGCACGACGTACGCCCGTCGAGAACCGCTCCAAGCGCGAGGAGCATCTCATCGGCCAGAGCACGATCGCCACCGAAGTACCGCGATGGCCCTCGCACCGGAAAGATCGCCGTACCCGGCTGAAGCACTTCGACCCGCGGAGTGAATACCTCTATTGCTCCGGCGATGGCTTCGAACGAACGCACCTCCGAAGCAAGATCACGCTCGCCGATCTCGAGTTCGGGACAACGGCTTTGCGCCTCACGCCGCCGAATACCGCGAATAACACCCATTGAACGAGCCGCTTGCGATGATGCAACAACCCGGTTGGCATACAGAATTGCCCCTGGCTCATCGGGGGCGATGCCCGCAGCCACGACCGGCCAATCAGGACACCAGATCGCCAAGATTCGCTGTGGACGCTCCCTACTCATCGCTTCTTCCGGAACCGACTATTTAGCAACAGCGACCAGGTGTGGCCGTTGCTCATGTTCTGCGACCGGCGCTACCCGCCGCAACATTCCGTCGCCTCCGGGGAGTTCGAAATGGCCATGCCGTCCCTGACCAGGTGCGCGCCGGCCCGAAACTTCGACCTTTAGGTTGCGCGCCTGAAGGTGGCCGTGCCCATGACCAACCCCGTCCCACGTGGCCGGATCGACAGTAAAGGACATGTCGTATTGCAACTGGCCTGCACCGAACCGCCCACTTCGCTGCGAGGGGTCGGAGGCCAATTCCATGAGGACCGTTCCGCGCTCGCGACACCTCGATGCGATCTGGCGGTACTCGCTTGGACGAACTCGATGTCGAGGTTCGGTAAAGACGACCACATCGACCGCTCCGACGAGCGCACCGATCGTTGCAGACCATACGTCTTGAGTGGCGTTCTGAACCACGAGCACCCGTTCTACAGCTACGCCGAGCTCCGATGCAGCAGCGAGTGAAATGCCATCGACGTTGACCGCTGCCACCCATCGACCTGCGGTGGTTATCTCTCCCAATAACGCCCACGCCAGCGCCCGCGCTGACGCGCTACCACCGACCCGGGTCGTCCAGCCTCGCTGTAGGCCTCCTCCCGGGAGCAACGAATGGAACACCTCGGGCACGGGAAGAATGTGCTCGCTGGCGAGAAGCACCGGAGCTACACGGCGTACGTGCTCTGCGAGTTCTGCGGGGAATGCCATATATCCCAGTATCGAACACTTGTTCGTTCTTTGCAACCTGTGAATTGTTCACACCCCTATAAATATGTTTCAATGTATTTCAGTATTTATTAGCATAATCAATCCACACGTGGGCAACTCGCCTGCGTTGGCAGACGAACAGTGAACCCACAAGCAGCGAAGCTGAACAGGACAGACCCCGATGCCTGACACCACCTCCATAGATATGACCGCCGAGCGTGAACGGGTTGAGGCTGCCCGCATCGAGCGAGAACTCTCGCAGAACAGAGCATCGCTGGCGTACCTCAATGGCCAGGCCGACGACCACGATTCTCGAGCGATTCGTATGCGCCAACTCGCCGCCGAACTCGTCCAGCACGTTCAACCGCTCCGCACGTTGTTCACCGACCTCCGCCAACTCCATACCCCCCATACATGGGAAGGTCGAGCAGCAACGGCGAGCAGGCTCCGCCTCGACGAACACGAAATACGCCACAACGCAGCGGTTCAACGCATCGACCACCTGATCGACGACCTCGAAGACCAAGCACGGTGGCACGCTGGGCAGTCAACGGAGCTCGATATGCAGATCGGACGGGTCCGCTCTGCGATCTGGACATTGGAACAACAGCGGCGCTAGCGACGAGAACCGTCGCCTGAGACCAGAAACACCGTCGCCTGAGACCAGAAACAC
>CAYVHV010000008.1:82465-102134 GCA_964451305.1 uncultured Acidimicrobiales bacterium
ACCGTCGCCTGAGACCAGAAACACCGTCGCCTGAGACCAGAAACACAGAGAAACTCCTTCGTTTACCTCAATAACGACCACGCCGGGCCGACGCAGCAGCAATGCACATCCGTACCGCGCCGAAACGCGCAATTCTCGCGCTGGCGGTAGCGTGCTCGCTCCCAATCCCGCTCTTCGCACCCGCCGTAGCGTCGGCACAAGCCGGCTCGGATGGCTACGGGCCCGAAGATCTGACCAACTTCGAGATCCCCGAGAACCTATTCGAAGGAACGTGGGTCGACCCCGTCACGAGATTCGATCTCGACGAGACGACGCTTGCGACCCTCGACGATTTCGATATCACCTCTATTCACGACAGCCGAGTCTTCGCCGCTGGGGTTGAACTTCAGCAGGTCGCGAACGACACCACCACCGAGCTCGCCGACCGCCACATTCGTGTACTGCGAGTCATCGAGACACTCGAACGAGAGGTCGACTCCATCGAATCTCAGATTCGCGAACGCGAACCCGAGATCAACACGCTTCTCACCGGCATCCGCGTCGCAGAAGAGAACACCGCCCGACTCGCCGAAGAGATCGACGTTCGCGAACGTGCAATCGCCGAGTTCGCGATCCGGACCTTCATCGGCGAGGACCAAGTCGAACTCGTCCTCACCGAACCCGACACCGAGTTTGGCGAAACACGAGTCGTCTCCGACGAAGTTCGCGACGATCACCGGACCCAGATCGCAACACGCGAGCGATACCTCGCCCGTCATGTCGAGACCCACGCACGCTTGACCTCAGACCTCGAGACGATTCGAGACGAACTTCAGAGCCTCCGAAGCGCTCGGGTCGAACGCATTGCGGACCAGGAAGAGGCCGAGGCTCTCGCCGAACAGACCGAGGACACGTATCAGCTCGCGCTGCACTCTCGCCTCGCCGAATTTGTCGACGGGACCGATATCCCATTCGTCGCGCTGAACGCGTACGTCATCGCTGCCCGAACGCTCGAGATCGAGGATCCCCAATGCCAGATTCACTGGTCGATGCTCGCTGGCATTGGTCGTATCGAGAGCTTCCATGGGTACTTTGGAAACTCGACGCTCGACATCAACGGCCACACGACCGAAGACATTCGAGGCCTTCCGCTCGACGGACGTATTCTCTCGGGCGCCGAGTTTGTCACCGGTGACGATGCTCCGGCTGCATCGGGCCGCACCGAGGACACCGTGGTCACTATTCCGGCCTCACCCGCCGACGTCGCCCAAAGCTCGAACGAGACGCTGACCGGAGCGTTCCAAGCCGACGGCGACACCGGCGAAACCGCTGAGCCGGCTCCAGAACCGGCACCGACATCCACCCTCGAACCGCTCATTCCCGCCCCAGAGCCTGAACCAACGCCCTCTCCCGGGTCTGCTGCTGGTGCAGCGAGCACGGTGGAGGAAGTCCCTACTACCCCCGAAACACCCGGAGACGAAGCAGGCGACGCCAACCCAGCAGATGCGGAGTCGGCCACCACGACCGCTGGCGGAGCAACGACCACCGGCGTCGTTAAGACACTTGCACTCATCCTCGATAGCGACGATGGAGTCCTCGATGGCGACACCGTGTACGACCGTGCGGTTGGACCGATGCAGTTCATCCCTACCACGTGGCGCCTCTTCGACGCCGATGGCAACGGTGATGGTGAGACCGACCCACAGAACATCTACGATGCAGCGCTCGCATCCGCTCGATACTTGTGTGCCTCGACCACGACGATGGCCACGCTCGCGGGCGAACAGCGAGCGTATTTCGCCTACAACCACGACCTCGATTACTCCCGCAACGTGACCCAAGCTGGCCGCGGGTACCGGAACCTCATTTCGATCGAGAGTCCCGAGATCGGAGAAGGCGAAGCTCGCTACTATCGGGGCATCCTTGAAGGGTCTCAGGCCGATGCCGTCGAGGACGTGGACGACGAGGACGCTCCCCTCGTCGACATCGCTCAGCTGCGAGCTGACCTCGCCGCCATCACACTCCCCGACTGGTAACCCCTACGATGTCTCGGTGACCACCAAGACCTCACCATCGGACGACAACAGACCAGTTGTTGGTGTGGGACCCCACCCCGAGCCGTGGCCGGTGGGGGATCACTTCGACCCGGAACTGCTCGCCGAGGGCGATCGGCGCAACGTCATCGACCGCTACCGCTATTGGACGAGAGAAGCGATCGTCGCCGACCTCGATTCGACTCGATCACCAATGCACATCGCGATCGAGAACTGGGAGCACGACTTCAACATCGGAACGGTCGTACGAAACGCCAACGCGTTCAACACGGCAGGAGTTCACATCATTGGCAAACGCCGCTGGAACCGGCGAGGCGCCATGGTCACCGATCGATACCACCACGTCCACCACCACCCGACCGTCGAAGCGTTCATCGCATGGGCCGACGATGCCGGTTTAGCGGTCATTGGTATCGACAACCTGCCCGGGTCGGTGGCGCTCGAACACACCGAACTCCCCGAGGCGTGCGTGCTCGTCTTTGGTCAGGAAGGTCCGGGCCTCTCCGAAGCAGTTCGCGAACGCGCGCAGTTGGTGTGCTCGATCGCCCAATTCGGATCGACCCGATCGATCAACGCAGGCGTCGCATCAGGGATCGCCATGCACACCTGGGTAGTCCAGCATCAAAAGGACAAGATCGAACCGAACTAACGCGGGAGTGTTTTACTCGACCTGCGCCATGAGTTCTTCGTCGGTTGGGATCTCGACACCTGGCACGTAATAGGTGTAGAGGTCGACGATGATCTCTTTGAGCCCGGAGGAATCGGTCGACGAGAGTTCGACCGTGACAACGTTGCCGTTGAGCGACACACCATCGACCTGTCCGGTGGCGAGCAGTCGTCGTGCGAGTTCGTCGGCGGGCCGGTCACCGACGGGCGGCGTGTCTTCAGTAAAGCGCTCATGTCCCATGCCGGTGAGGGCACGGTTGAGCACGTAGCGAATGATGCCTGGCTTGGTCGATGGCTTTTCTACGACGGTTACGAGCTGACCCATATTCAGGATCGTATCTTCGATTCTTGTCGAGCGGCATACTCACGGGCGGCGAGCACGCTGAGGGTAACGGTGATGGCCCACAGGACCGTGTGAACGATCTTGAAGCCGGTGTCCCATTCGCTACTGGCCAAGATCGCGATTCCACGGGTTGTAAAGCGGGCGATACCCGCAATGACGAGGACTCCGAGCGCGCGGCCATGCCAGGTGAGGTCCTTGACCATCGAGATACCGACGGCGACTGCTGCGGCGATGAGGAAGACCGCGACAGCTACAGAAGTGACGAGTTCGAAACCCACAAGTTCGTCGTCGGCAATGATATTGCGTAGTCGACTGCCCCAGATTCCGACCGTCCAAAGGACCAAGGCGGATCGGACGACTTGTCCGGAACGGGTGAGACCCGATGTTCGTGTCGTAGTTGCGCTCACACGAAGAGCGTACCTTGGCCATCGTCGGGGACGTACCGCGAGAGCCCTCGCCATTGCAGCGCATCCATAAACGCCCAGCTCTTGCGATGGATGGTCGATGGCCCAAGGATCTGAAGCGCGGAACGGTGTCGGTGACACGGATAGCCCTTGTTCTCGGCGAGCCAGTAGCCGGGGTATTCATCGTCGAGTTCGCGCATCATTCGGTCGCGGGTCACCTTTGCGAGAATGCTCGCAGCGGCGATCGACAAACTCTCTCGTTCGCCGCGCACAATGGTGGTCGCGCGCCCTCCCCCAACAAAGTCCCACTTGCCATCGAGCAGTGCTATTTCGACTTCGGCTCCGCCGATTTGCGGCCGGAGCGCATCGAGGCACCGTTGGGCTGCCAGCCGTTGAGCATCCGACATGCCGAGCGCATCACATTCACTCGGACTCGCATGGCCAACCGCCCACGCCTCACACCAGTTGGCTATGCGATCGAACATCTCCTCGCGTTCAGCTGCGCTCAACATCTTCGAATCACGGACTTTGTAGATGCGCCGATCCTTCGGGACGATCGCGGCACCGACGGTCAACGGACCGGCCCACGAACCTTTCCCGACTTCATCGAGGCCAGCTACGCAGTCGACGCCGCGGTCCCAGTGGGCGCGTTCGTGGCGCAATCCAGGAGCGGACTTCTTCAGCGATGTGCGAAGTTGCCGAACCTGACCTGTCAAAGAAGCGACCTCTTCGATGAGACCGACGCCTCACTCGCTGCGGCGTCGCGCTGATCGATCAGCTTTTGGGGGACGGCGAGCAGCGCTTCACCAGACGGTTCCGACGTTGAAAAGTTCGGGTCGAGTGAACTGCACCGAAGTGAGAACGATGACGCTGCTCCTGCTCGATCGATATCACCGACCCCGCTTCGATCAAGCTCCCAGAGCATGGCGGCTCGTTCCCCGTGCCACCGCAGAGCAACCGACAAGCGCCCCGCCGAAGTCAACATGTTCGTGAATGCCACCTTCTGCCCAAGCCACCGCGACGATGCTCCAGGGAAGACGTCGATGGTGCCATTCGACAAGTCCGAAACGCACAGCGACATGAGCCCGACGAGTAGAGAGGCGCGGGCGTGCGGACTATCGCCGTTGCCGTTACGAGACCAGCTCCAGGTAGATCCGGCGAGCGACCGCATCGGGACGAGGGGCTCGTACACGAAATCGGTCGATGCCGAAGCTGCCATGGCCAACCCGACCGATTCAGCGCTTGGGGGGTTCTTCTTCGCAAGTTCTTCTGCGACTCGACCAGCGCTTTCTTCGGCGACGCCAAAGCCGTGCCGGACATAGACGAGACCATCGTCGGGATTCGTCATCGTGCCGACGATCCCTGCAGCGTCCATCGACGCGTCCGCACCATGAGCTGCACCGACGGCGTCGACCAATGGGGCCACGAGACGTGGAGTCCGACTCTTCGACAACGCATGTCCAGCGACTGCCGCAACGGCATCGCCATGGCGAGAAAGCACGACCTCGCCTTCAGGAGAATGGGAGATCGAGCCGACGACAGCGGCCATTGCGGGCCAATGCTCACGCCCGATCTGACCTTCGGTAACCCCTGCCAACAAGGCATCCGCGACGTGAGCCGCAGCCCAGTCGAGGCCGGCTCGGCTGAGTGCGACCACTCGAATCGAGTCATCGATGGGTTTCCACGATCGATCACCGAGCGGGCGCCCGACCAGAGCTGTCGACCCGAGCAGGCTCGAGAACAGCGCAGCCGGAAGGTGCTTGGGCCAACCGGGGAGATCGATGTCGGGTGTGGCCCGCAAGTGCGCCTTCCAGCCCGCCTGGACCGTGTCGAGAGGTGCCGGCGCAACGACCACCTCTTCGCGTCCTTCAAGAATCTCGATCTGTCGGGTCGCTCCTCGTGTCAGCGGGATGATCGCGGCGATCGACGCGCACCCATCGGGACTATCGAGGTCTGGGGTTCCGGAGATCTCGGTTTCGCTCAATTCGAGCTGATCGAGAAGATTTGCAGCATCCGCACCATCATCGACGGCGGTCACAACAGCACCGGGCACTCGGCCAAGCTCGACCAGCGGAAGCTTGTCGATCACGATCAACGACCCAGCGACTCGCGCGGACGAGATTCGTCCACCTCGGCCAAGACTCTTCGGGCGCACGACGACGGCAACGACCACCGAGACGTTCGTCGTGTTTGCCAACTCGACGATGACGCGCCCCTGCCCATCGCCAGATTCATCAGCCCACGCTGTCTGAACCACATCTCCATCGTCGAGCTTCTGACGGGTCTCGATGATCGGTAGACCGTCGAGTCGGGTTTGGCGCAGACCATCGCCAGGTCCGCCACGGACCCAACGCTCGCCGTGCCCAAACCACAACTCGACCGACACGGCCCGGGTCCTCGGATAGACAGCACCACGATCATCGACGTCGGCGACGGGGCCGGCTTGAAGCGTGCTCACCGTGTTCCAGCGTTTCTCAGGAGCAGCGCTGTCGGGATGTGTTGTCGACGGGTCGGTCTCCGTGGAGGAACGACCGAACATCTGACGAAGAGGCCTCATGCCCTGACCCTAGACTTAGCCAATGGACCTTCCGCACTCGGCAACCGGTGACGTTGGTCGAGCCGCTGTGCTCATCCCGTTGCGGTCGCTCGGTTCGGGCAAAGCGCGCCTCGGGGACGTGCTCACACTCTCCGAACGCGTTGTTCTCATCGAGACGATGGCAGAGCGGGTCATTAGCGCAGCGCACGACCTGGACGTGCTCGTCGTCCATGACGACCCGAATGTGGAGATGTGGGCGACCGGACGAGGCGCCATGGCGATCCAAGCCGAGACACCCGGACTCAATAACGCGATCACCGAAGGCCGAGAGTACCTGCGGGCCGCCGGGTATTCGCGGCTCATCATCGCGCACGCCGACCTTCCGTACGCGGCCGACCTCCGGGTCATGCTCACCGCTCATGAGATCTCGATTGCACCGGACCGCCACCGCGACGGGACAAACGTGCTGTCATTATCGACCACGACCCCGTTCGACTTTGCGTACGGTCCAGGCTCGTTCGAGAACCACGTGCAGATCGCCCGTGACCGAGGGATCGAACCGTTTGTGGTCGATCTACCCGGGTTGTCGTGGGATATTGATCACCCCGATGACCTGCCAGATGACCTCACCGATTTCGGCCTGGCACATCGTCAGCCTTCCGAGAAACACACCCAACCAAGAGGACGACCGGCATGACATCCACCAACCTCCCCACACCAAAGAGTGCGCTCGCAATCGCAGCTCACCCAGACGACATCGAGTTCGAATGCGGTGCCACGCTCGCGAAATGGGCTGCGAGCGGCTGCGTTGTACACCATCTGATCTGCACCGATGGATCGAAGGGCACGTGGGATGAGCACGCCGATACCGTCGCCCTCGTCGACATTCGCATGGAGGAGCAACGCGAGGCTGCACGTCGCCTCGGCGCTACGGGCACGGTGAACTTTCTCGGCGCGGTCGACGGTGAGCTCACCGCCGACCTAGACATGCGCCGAGAAGTCGCCCGGGTCATTCGAGAGACCACACCCGACGTCGTCTTTGGGCACGATCCATGGAAACGATGGCGCCTACACCCAGACCATCGCAACGCTGGTTTCCTCGCGGTCGAAGGCATCGTTGCGGCCCGCGACCCATTCTTCTTTCCCGAGCTGAACCTGCCGCGCCATCGCCCCGCTGCGCTCTTGCTCTTCGAGTCTGAAGCGCCAGACCACGTCGAGAACGTCGATGGTTTCACCGAACCGAAGATCAACGCACTGCTCGCTCACGAGAGCCAGTTCGAGACCACGATGGTCATCACCGACAATCCCGACAGCGAAACCGCAGAGTTCCACGAGCGCGAGCTCACCCAAATGCGTGCGATGGCAAACGACCAGGACTTCGAGTTCGGCGAAGCCTTCCACCTCATCTCGGACCTCTAAACCTCAATGGCGACCGATACGCGGCGTCGTCCCTCGTTCTCTTCGCTTTCCCACGACAGGGCCCCAAAACGGGACGTTCCCCGGGCCCTTACGGACCCGGGGAACGTTAGTTTTTCGACTCACCCAGCTCGAAGGCTAGGAGTTCTTTCGGTGCTTACTTGCCACCGTCGAGTGCGTCGTAAACCTTTGGCCAGAAGCGGTCACGTGCTGCCCAGATACCACCGATGCCGAACTTGATAACCAAGATGGCGGCGAGGCCTGTGGTCAGTGCGGTCCAGAGCTGGTCGATGATGTCTGCGCCGAATCCGAGCTGGTCGATCGCCGCGAAGGCGCCGAAGACCCAGATCGCTCCAATGATGACCTTGAGCAGGGTGTCACCAGCGGTGATGTTTGACATCGTTGGGGTGAGTACGCCCCGAACAAAGTTCGCTGCTGCGCCGGTGATCACGATCAGAACGATTGCGATGAGGACGTTTGGAATCCACGCAACGAGCTGGTTGATCAGCGATTCGATGGACTCGATGCCCAGTGCGCTAACGGCGAGCTGGATGAACACCAGCATGATGATCCATCCAACAATCTTGGCGAGGAGGAGAGCGGAGTCAGGGAAACCGCCACGCTCTACAACGGCGCCGAGGCCGCTCTTGTCAATTACGTCATCAAACTTGACTGCCTTCAAAAGCTTGTGAGCGAGCTTGACAACAATGCCAGCCACGATCTTTCCGATGAAGTACAGGATCAATGCGCCGACAAGGCGCGGGATGAACTCAAGGAATATGCCTACGGTGTCCGCAAGTGAGTCCACTATGTCGTCAATAAAATTCATTTTCGGTGTTGCCTCCAGAGCATCATTTAGTTACGTGACACTACGGACGCCACCTCATTAACGAAAGTCGCGTGTATTACAGTTTTTCTTTACCTGAAATTTCTCTCGGTTAATCCGCGACAAATTTGACACGCAGCGCGTCGATACATCATGGCCGTTGCAACGCTACCCACTACATGCGATACGCCTGTCGACATCACGACGTCGTTCTTCGACGTGGTCGACAGTTGCATTGTGCGTGGCAGCGCAAATTCGGCCACATTGGATGCGAGAGCATGCTCCGGGATCACCAATGACGCTGAGACCGGAAAAATCGACACGCGAGGACGCGACGAGCACACCATGAGTACAGGCACCGAGGCTTCACCAGAACAATTGCTCGATGAGCTCGTTCGTGAACACTCGGACGCGGTGTACCGGGTTGCCTACTCCGTGGTGAGAGATTCGGCCTTGGCCGAAGATGTCGCCCAGGATGCAATCTTGAAGGCATGGCGTGCTCTCCCTACATTCCGTGGGGACTCCTCGCTTCGGTCATGGGTACTACGCATCACCCACAACACTGCAATATCCACGCTTCGAAAACGGCGTGAAGAACTCCGGGATCCAGCACTCCTCCCGGAACAGGAAAGTCGTTCGAGTACTGAGTCTGAGGCGGTTCAGCACCTGTCGATCGAAGCATTCGAAGAAGCGTTAAATCAGTTGGACGAACTTTCACGTTCGATCATCGTGCTTCGTGAAGTCGAAGGGCTTTCCTACGATGAAATCGCCGAACTCGTCGGCGTTCCCTTACCCACCGTCAAGACGCGGCTCCTGCGGGGTCGTCGGGTTCTGGCATCAGCACTCTCAGATTGGAAGCAGTGATGGCGCGACACCTAAGCACCAAGCAGCTCACCTCCTGGTTGAATGGCGAGATAGACCACGAGGAACACGACGAACACCTCAGCACCTGCGACAAGTGCGCGGAACGTATCGAAGAGATCAACCGCGACACGCTCGAGAGCAATGTCGAGGCAATTAGTGCAGAGATAGCGCCTGCACTACTCCAAATTCTCGAGCCTCCGGCCGACCTGCACGAACGCGTCAGTGAGCGGATCGCTGTCCGTCTCCAAACGCAAAACGATGTGAATCTGTTCGGCTCGCTCCTCGGCGTTCCGGTCGAAACTGCGAAGATCATGAGCGACGATCCCCTGCCAAGTCTAGATACATCTCGCTCAAACACCGACGAGGATTAGTCCTTCGAGCGAACTGCCCTCTAGGGTGCGGGTGAACCTCACGCGCAATGAGAGGCAGTTCGTGGAATTCCAAGCAATACTGGCGCAGAGCGGGACAACAACCGCGCTCGTAGCTGTCGGGCTCGTCATCGGCGGATTCATTTTGGGATCGGTTGCCGCGTCGATCTCGAGGCGCATTACGAGCAATGAACGGCAACCCGAAGTAATCCAGACGTCTTCGGGAGCACTGGCTACTTTGGCCTTCTCGGTCGTGCTCATTATCGCGCTGGTAGCGGCCCTTGGCGTCATCAACTCGGCATCGCTCGATCAGCTTCTTACCGACGTCACTAACTTTCTGCCACGAGCCATCGCCGCCGCGATCGTCTTTATTCTCGCGAACATTGTGGGCAACCTGGCCGAGACCGGCGTTGCTCAAAGCCTTGGCCATGTGAGCCCATCGGTCCGCCAGCGCGTTCCGACCGCAGTCAAGATGCTGATCCTTGGTTTCGGTGGTGTTATCGCTGCGAATCAGCTCGGCATCAATACGAATGTCGTCTTGATCGCTGTGGGAGCGCTCTTCTTCGGAATCGCTGGCGCGGCGGCATTGCTCGCTGGGTTCGGCGGTCGTCCAGTAGCCGAGGAAATCGCTGCTGGTCGTGCGGTTCGCCGGGAACTCAAAGTCGGCGATACCGTCCGCATTAACGGGGTCGAAGGGGACATAACCGCTATTGGTTCAACCTCTACCCAAATCACAAGCGCACGCCACATCACCCTCGTCCCGAACACAGAAATGCTCGGCCATCGGGTTGAAGTCGTTCAAGACGAGCCAAATATTCAACTCGCTCCGGACCCCGAGTAGCCGGTCACGCCACCCGCTGTCGTGGGTGGATGTGAAATTCCGACCTCCAGAACTCAACCAACTGTCTTCTCTACCGATCTGTACTAAGCAGGCCGGTAGGAGAAACCTCGGAAAATGGCGATCAGTCCAGAAGAACTCAGAACGAAGACCTTTGCGGTCGTTCCAAAGGGCTACGACCGTCCAGAGGTGAACCGGTACCTAAGCGAAATCGCAGACGAGCTCTCACAGTTCAACAACGCGGCACACTCCGACGACGAAGCCGCTTCGGCAATTACCGAAGCCATCATCGCTGACGGACCTGCCGAAGCAACACCGCCGTCGGAGCGAAAAGCGCCAACCGATGACTTCGATCGTGTCGGCAACGAGATCTCCTTGATGCTGCGTCAAGCTCAAGAAAGCGCAATGAAGATCCGTGAGGATGCAGAGCTCGAAGCTCGCACTCTGGTGGACCAAGTCCGTCTCGACATCGAGGCGGATCGCGTCGCTCATGAACAGGCCGCAGGCCAGCTCATCAGCCGCACCGAGGAGCGAGCTCTCGAGATCCGCACCTCAGCCGAAGAGTATGCCGACGAAACTCGCCGGTCGGTCGACCAGTACGCCGAGACCCGTCGAACCGAACTCGATATTGAGCTCGCCGACGCAGAGTCCGAGGCTGCAGCGACACGCCAGTTGACAGCCGAACACCTAAACGCAGCGAACAGCGAAGCCGAATCCATCGTCGATGACGCTCGCGACCGAGCAACAGAGATCATCTCTCAAGCAGAACTCGATGCCCAGGCCCGAAGCGACGAGATGCTCGATCACGCAAACACCCAGCTCCAAGAGCTCATGGATGCGGAGCATCGCACCCGCAAAGAACTCGACCAAACGCGCCGTAACATCTCGACTCTTCTCGATCAGCCGAGCATCAGCGAACAGCGCCAAATCAACGCAGTGGACCACGCTGCCGATCTGACCGGCTCCTAGAAGGCTTCCTACTCCGGCAAACCCGCAGGAAGTGCGAAGGTGCCATCCCCGCCACAGGGAAAGTCGACGACGGAAATGACTGCGTCGACATTTAACGGACCGTAGAGGTGAGGGAAATTCTCGCTTTCACCATGCGAACCCGGTTCATACACGACCTCCGATGTGAGCCGCTCAGGGTCGATGACGAGGATCGATAGATCCTGTCGGCCCGAGTAGAGCAGGTTCGCCGGCCGAAGAACCTGACGCTTCTCCGACAGGTGGATGAACCCCTCAGACTCCAACCCGTCGGGATGGTATTCGCCGCGGTCCTGAGCGTCGACCCAGCCCTGCTTTTCGATGATGTGAAACAGCACAAACTCAGACTATGACCGCTCACGCAGATACCCGCGCCAATAGCTGCCGCGCGCGCTCGTTCGTCGGATAGCTTGGTCGCTCCCCCATGGCGACCACCGTGACCCTCCGACGCTGGCAGCGAGATGCTCTGATCGCTTTCGCTGACCGGCCCCATCCAGACTTCCTGGCCGTGGCATGTCCCGGCGCGGGCAAGACGACCTTCGCCCTCTCGGCCATCCGAGCTGAACTCGGTGGCCGTTCTCGCCCCCTCGTGATCTGTGTCCCCACCGCTCACCTAAAGCAGCAGTGGGCCGAGGCAGCCGCGCGTTTTGGGCTGCACCTCGACCCCGATTGGCACCCCCAAGACGGAATCGCAAGCGACATGCACGGGATCATCGTCACGTACGCGCAAGCAGCATCGGCCCGGCATCACCTGCGCACATTTGCCGAGGCAGGCGTCGTGGTCCTCGACGAGGTCCATCACGCCGCGGCGGATCGCTCTTGGGGCGATGGGGTGTTCCACGCGTTCCAAACTGCGGACGTTCGCCTGCTCTTGTCAGGCACCCCGTTCCGCAGTGACGACAACCCAATTCCCTTCGTGCGGTACACCTTTGGTGACCATGGCGAAGCGGTCGCCGATTTCGAGTACGGCTATGGCGACGCCCTCGTCGAGGGAGGCGTCGTCCGACCCGTCTATTTCCCTCGGTTCGACGGCCACATGGAATGGATGGACGCGAACGGTTCCATCAAGGAAGCCACCTTCAGCGACGAGATCGACCGGTCTGACTGGAGCGCCCGACTCCGTACCGCACTCGACAGTGACGGCGGGTGGCTGCCGACAGTCCTCAAGAAAGCCAACGACCGGCTAACAAAGATCCGCAAGTCGCACACAAATGCTGGTGGCCTCGTCATCGCCATCGACCATGAACACGCCCGCGAGATCGCGGCCAAGATCAGCACCATTTCTGGCGTTACGCCTGAGGTCGTCCTCAGTGACGACCCGAAGGCTTCAGAAAAGATCGATTCCTTTGCCAAGAGTGACGCGCCGTGGATCGTCGCGGTGCGAATGATCTCCGAAGGAGTCGACGTGCCTCGCTTGCGCGTCGCAGTCTTCGCGACGACCACCACAACGGCACTGTTCTTTCGTCAGGCCGTGGGGCGCGTTGCCCGCTGGACCCCGGGCCTGACCACCCAGCCAGCGTATTTCTACGTTCCCGACGATCACCGCCTCCGGGGGCATGCAGCAACGATTGCGTTGCAACGCCGCCATAGCGTCGAGAAACGACCAACCTCGGTCGAAAGGAAAGACCCGGCAGCACTCGACAGCCAAGAGGAACAGATGTCGTTGTTCTCCGCTCTCTCCTCGACGGCGCTCGAAGAAGTTGCGACTCCCGGCCACGATGGCATCGACCCTGAAGAAGCCGAGATTACCTCCACCGCAGGTGATCTCGCTGGCCACCCGTTCGATCTACCACCCCCACCCCCGTTGGCCGGAAGATCTGGGACCGACGGTGGCGACGTGCCCGCCGCCCTGGCCGACATTCGCAGCCGCTTCGCTGGCAAGAAAGAACTCCGCGACCGCAACAGCGACCGGGTTCGGACCATTTCTCAGATCCTCGGCTGGGAACACCGCGCCGTCAACGGAGAACTCAACCGACGCTCCGGGATTCATCGCATCACCGAAGCCACCGCCGACCAGCTCCAGCACCGTCTCACCTGCGCCGACAAATGGCTCGATGAGTTGACGGGCGTGTAGTTCCGGCAGCGGCTCCGCCGCGATTTTGCCGGAGCTCCACATCCTTCCATTGTCCCCTCCGGGGGGCCGTTCAAACGGCACGGAGCCTTTGCGCCGGAGGCGGGGTTCGACGGCTTTGCGCCGGAGGCGGTATTTACAGGTTTTGCGCCGGAGGCGCGGTTTGAGAAGGTCCGCCGGGACCGCCTTGGTCCTTAACTTTTTGCTCGGCGGGCTTCTAGGGCCAGACCGATCTCTTCGAACATCTCCATCACACCCGTGAATTCGGGGATGCCACGGAGTCGGCGGTCGGCGTAGAACACCGCGCCCAAGAACCCAAAGAACCCAGCACCGGTCCCAATGATGGTTCGGATGAACAAGAAGCTACTTCCTGAATCCGTTTGCCCGAGAAGCCAAATTTCAAAGCCGACGGTAACCAACTGATAGATCGCATAGCCGAGCGTGAGATTACGCATCGTTGAGATGTAGATCGGATGGGCTTTCGTTCGTTCGTCAAACGGCAAGACCAGTGGAGCGAGCAATCCTGCAGCGGCCTTTCCAATAATGACCGACACGAGCGCAGCAAGGCCGAGCGCAACCTTGAGCCCGATGCCGATGGCAAGAAATACGTCCTCGCCCCAGATCAACCCGGCGATACCCCGCAAGAACAGATACGCAGCGAGCGATGGAATCCACCAGCCGATGGCAACGCCTCGGCGCTTGCGCTGAAAAACCGACCAGCCCGCCGCCAACGTCATGAGAATGATGGCGATCCGATCGCCCCAGATATCGCTGCCGAGAAACCTCGAACCGATCTGCTCACCGATAAAGAAGCCGGCGAGGGGCAGAACTCCCTCGATCGACGAACCCTGACGGAACGCAAGCGGAAGGTCATCTGGTTCGTTCACGGAGGTGGCCATCAGAACCTAGAGCGGAGCTTTCCCGGTGAGGATCAAGGCGAACAACACGAAGTGGATCGCGGTGCCGACGATGACAAAGACGTGCCATATTTCGTGATAGCCGAATACATCGGGATTCGGATTCGGTCGTTGGCCGCCAACGATCAACGCACCGACGGTAAATACCGCGCCGCCAGCGAGCAAGATCGCAATGCCCGCACCACCGACGGCGCTGGCGATTGGCAGGACGAAGAAGATGGGCCACCATCCAGTGATGAGGAAGATGGTGTTCATCATCCCCTTCGGTGGGTGGAACGGCAGCCAAATCGTCGTGATGCCAGCGGCCGCGCACGCAGACATTCCACCGAAGAGCAACCATCCAAGTCCGCCACCGACGGCGTATGCAACGGGCGCGGTCGACGCAGCGATGTACACGAGGATCATCGACTGGTCGAGCATGAAGAGTTTGTGCAGGCGGGCTGGTTCCCACACCCGATAGTGCGCTGCGGCACTGGCGCTATAGAGGCCCACCGCAGCGACGCCGTATCCAAACGCAACCGCTCGGGCTTGCCCCGAATCAGCGACGATCATCAAGAAGATGCCACCGAGCGCCGCGATCGGAACCATCCACTTGTGCATCTTCCCCCGCCATTTCGGGCGTGGAAGATCGAGAACGCGACGAACTGACGGGCTGTAGTCATCGTGAGTCGCTTTCACCGTGAAAAGTCTGCCGTCTCAACAACTGATTTGTTGCGATGACACCAAAAATTCTCATGTTCGCCCGCGTCGGGTCCTTTTTGGCGGAGCGGCACGTCGTCGCCAAGACTGTGTCCGCCCCCTAGCGTGGAGATGTGCGTAGACCTCCCTCGCTCCCCCATTCGCCAATCGGTGTTGTGATCGTTGCGATACTCGTCGGCGCGTTGGTGTTCTCGGTTCCGTCCATCGTTTTCGCCCCTGTAGTCAGCGCGCAAGTCACCGATCTTGAAGAGGACGTCGACGACACGCCAGGGCTTGGCGTGATCACCGGTACGCCCGACCCCGGACCCGATCCAGAAGATGCTGGTGATCGCGGTGGCTTCGCGCAGCTCGGCGTAGCGATCGTTCTTCTCGGGGGGATTGCCTTCATTGCCTCCCGGGTGGTCAAAGGTGCGCGCCTCAGCGGATGACCCGGTCGTGCCGGCAGGCTAGAGAACACTTGCGAACCCAACAGATGTAGTAGAAAAGGCGTTGGTAGTGCACCCGCTGCTTTATGCCTGCCTTTCTCGACCGAAGGTGTCCTATGACGATCGAAAAGCTCGAGATCTCCGAGTTCCTCAGCGAGTTCAACAGGAAGGGGTGACCGACGTGTTCCATCGCTTTCACGCACTCACGTGCCACCCCGATGTCACCCGATTTGAGATCGAAGATGGGCTCGTGCGCACCGCCACTGCCTCGCTGCTGTCTCAAGAGACCACGATCAGTTCTGTCATTGCCGACGTGGAAATTCACGCGCATAGCGGATTCGATGCGAAGAGCAACGTCGACATTGCCTCGATCGCTCAGTACAACTCGTCGCTCTTGATATCCAGCACGGACGAAGCAGCGACGTCCCCTGAACATCTCGCTGAACTCGTCGCCGAGGTAGCAGTCGTTGGATCGTCTTGGCGCGTGAGCATCACCGAATTATCAGAACTCGAGAAGCCGTGGATCGGTGCAGCAACGCCCGGCCCGAAGATCACCGTATTCGCCAATCCTGATTCTGCTGTCGACTCGCCCCAATACCGAAGCGATATCGAAGAACTGGCAGGCGAAGTCTGTGCAGCCATTGGAGATGTCGGCTCGCGCATCTCACACATCGATGACGGTTCTGCCCCGTTCACCACCGCAATCTCGTTCTGGTTCGCATCGCCTCGCAGCGCCGAAGCTGCGGTGGAGTCCGGCGAGTTTGAACGCATGTACGACTCGGCTCTCCTCGAGTCTGATTCGATCCTGTTCGTAGAGTCGATCGAGCACCGCATCATCCCCAACCCCAACACTTGGGCGACGACGACCGGCGTGGAACCGCCGGTCGTCGACCAATAGCGGTGCCTGGCCAGATCACCGTCGTTGGTTCAGCGAACCTCGACATCGTCGTCACCGTCCCGCATCATCCAACGACTGGTGAGACCGTGCTCGGCGGCGACCACGTACAGATCCCCGGCGGCAAAGGTGCGAATCAAGCCGTTGCGGGGGCGCGCCTCGGTGCGAGCGTCACCTTCGTTGGAATGGTCGGAAACGACAGTGCCGGAGCACAACTCCGCACTTCGCTCGAGGATTCCAACGTCTCGACTTCTGGGCTCGGCACCGCCGATGACACGCCGAGCGGTATTGCGCTCATCACCGTGGATTCACAAGGGGACAACGCGATCACAGTCAGTCCAGGGGCGAACGCGCTGGTCAGTGAGGCGCACGTTTCCGCACATACGTCCGCCCTCGATGCTGCGGTTGTACAGCTGCAGCTCGAAATTCCGATGAGCACGGTCCTCCATGCTGCCAAGATGGCAACCGGGCTCGTCGTGCTCGACCCCGCGCCGGCACCCGCTGATGGGATTCCTCGCGAACTACTCGACGCCATCGACGTCATCGTCCCGAACGAGACCGAACTCGCATTACTTACCGGCCGCGACATCGACGCAACAGACGTTGACGAGATCGCCGTTGCTGCACGGACCCTCTCGGTCGAGACCGTCGTTGTGACTCTCGGAGCGAGAGGCGCTGTCGTAGTGAGCGCAGATTCGACGACCCACGTCCCCAGCCCTTCGATCACCGCCGTCGATACGACCGCCGCGGGCGACGCCTTCCGAAGCGCACTTTCGGTCCGGCTTGCCACCGGAGCGTCCGCAGTCGAGGCCGCTCAGTTCGCTGTTCGCGCTGGCGCAGCGACGGCCATGGCATTCGGCGCTCAGCCCTCCCTTCCCACACCGCCCGAAATTGATCAACGGTTGCCATGACCGACAGTCTCAACTTCCTCCTCGACTGCGACCCTGGCATCGACGATGCCTTCGCTATCTTCTGCGCCCTTGCGTATGGGCGTGTGGATGCAATCACGACGGTGAGCGGAAACGTTTCGATCGACAACACGACGAGAAACGCACTTCATCTTCTCGACCTCGCTGGGGTTGAAATTCCGGTATATCGCGGAGCCGACCGTCCACTGCGCGTCGACCGGGTCACCGCTGGAGAGATCCACGGCGTTTCCGGGCTTGGTAACTACGAGGTTCCGGCACCAGGGCGTGACGTGGAGCAAACCACTGCTGTGGACGCACTCATCGAGTATTGCGCTGAAGGTGACTCGGTGATCGTGGCGACGGGGCCACTCACCAATATTGCTCTTGCGTTGGAGGTCGACCCCACGATCGCCGAGCGAATTGCGCACCTGTATTGGATGGGTGGAGGCACCACGAAGGGCAACGTAACCCCCGTTGCAGAATTCAACGCCTGGTGTGACCCCGATGCTGCTGCGATCACGATGATGTCTGGCATCCCGATCACGATGTTCGACCTCGACCTGACCCACCAGGTCCGCCTCGGCCAACCCGAACTCGAGCGTCTGCGAGCGGCACGATCGAAGATCAGCGGTTTTTTCGCCGATGCGCTCGAGTACTATCAGCTGAGCAACGATGACCCGTCGCTCGGAAAACCAATGCACGATCCGTGCGCACTTCTAGGATTTCTGCGTCCCGACCACTTCACGTTCCAACCATCGAATATTGTGTGTCTACACACGACCGACGAGCAACGCGGCAGGACACTCGTTCGGTTCGATGAACAAGATTTACCGCATCGCGTAGCGGTATCCGCAGACGTTAAAGAAGTGATCGAACTGATTCTCATGGCCATCATCGACCCGGGCGGGGCTCAATGAACGAATGGTTTCAAGCACTCGGCCCTGTCGAGTGGTTTACCGCCCAGTTCGAAGATCCAACCGCCGCGTCCTTGTTTCGGCTGGTTCTAATCTCATGGGCCGTCGCGGCTGTTGCATACGTTGGCCTCGATCGGCTTGGAGCGGTGCTTCTCGGTCGCTCACGTCCACTCGCTCAGGCTCCTCCAGAACGAGCTCGCTCGTGGCGCTGGGGCCGTTCTGCTCCGCCAGAGAACTACTCGCTACTCCCACCAGGCACGACCATTCATGCCACTCCGGTCGTTTCGACTGGAGCGAACCTCGATCGACCTAGCGCTGTCGCCGCTGGCATGCTCGCGCACACCATTCGCGTGCCCGACCCGGCTGGGCCGCTCGAAGACGATGGCTTCTGGCAGCTCTTCGATGAAGAGAGTGCTCCGTTGTTCGGATACGAAAACGGTCTACGACTTCGCGACGGCGAGGCGCCCGAGCGCTATAACCCAGTGACCCGCAAAGTTGAATCGCTAGAACGCCATCGTGAAGCCGGAATTCTATTGTGGAGCTGGTCTCCATCGACCACGACGATCGTCGAGGGCGACGAGTGAACTCTTCTCGAACTCTCGCCGACCGTTTCAGAACCCAACGCACGGACCGAATTCGTGTCGACGGTATCGAGGTCGTCTCGATGACCGAGGTCGAGATCGGGGCCGACTCGATCTTGGAAGTCCTCGTCGAAGACAGCCGACCCGACATCGAACAATCGCTCCGGATCCTCAGTAAGACCGGTGGAGACATCTCCGTTGTAGGAACGGACTTTGAGCCGTCGGAGAGCGTGCTCGTACTCGCCGAGACCTACCCTGCGTTCGAGTTGGAGTTCTGTGATCTCGACGATGACGAGACTGGAGTTCTTCAACTTTGGAACTCGTGGATTCTCGGAGACGGCGAACATGCCTGGATTGGCAACAGCGGGATCGTCGTGGAAACACTTCCGGTCCCCGAAGGAGCCAGTGACCGCATCCGCCTCTGGTGTAGCGATGGCCTTGGCGATCCTGACTTCGATGACCTCGTGCTCCTTCTAACCGTTGGCCCGAAGGGCGCGTAGATCCGTCTCGTCGGGGCTCTGGCGAGTCCTGCTCTCTAGCGGGTGAGAGAACCCTGCGAATAACGCCGGACGCGCAAAGACCCCGGCTGTTGCCATCGTGACGATGTTCAGCTGGGGTATTGCTTTAACTAGCGAGCGCTCGGTTGGTGCTCTGGTGGACTTGGCTGGCTGCTTGACGCTGGCGCAACCACGAGTCTGCTTGGCGTTGGGTGACAGCTTGTTCACCCGAGCCGCAGAGCATCGTGAGTCGATCGCCAGACGCCGTTGTCTGGTTCATGCTCATGATTACCTTTTTGGTTTCTGTTCGCTTGTAAAGATGTTCGGCACCTGTTGCCTGCATCTGTAGTCAGTTTGCCACATGCCACAGCGATAGTCACGCGCAGAATCGTTAACTACCTGTGAACGCAAGATGTCGCCCCCGGCACACCCAAACATGACCTCCGGGGTCAGACCCCACAGGTCATCAATAGCCGCCAAACAT
>CAYVHV010000009.1:0-65867 GCA_964451305.1 uncultured Acidimicrobiales bacterium
CGGTAAACGTGGTGGGGTTGTTGGCGGCGTAGGTGTAGAGGTTGTAGCCGGTGGTTCCGGGTGCTCCTGGCTGAACCGGATCCACGCTTGTGAATCGGCCTAATCCCGGGTTGTACTGCCTCGCCCGTAGATGCAGTTGACCGGTCGGGTCGTGTTGTTCGCCGGTGAACCCGAACGTGCCGTCGCCGGTGAGTTGTTCGCCGAACACGGTGAACGACTGGCTGCCTACGGTTGCGCCGGTCTGGTCAACGGTTGCCCGAACCGAGCCGAATGCGTCGGCGAGCAGCCAATCGTCGCCATCACGGCTGATGCCTGCGGTGTGGACGTAGTTATCGCCGTCGCCCGTCGAGATCAACGTCGGCAGACCACTGTTGCGGTCCCACAGCTGATCGACGCCATCGACGGTGACCCTGACGTCTTGAGCGTCGTAGCCAAACGTTTGGGTGACACCGTTACCGGTCGCTTCAACCGTCCGTCCAAAGTCGTCATACACATAGCTATCGCCTGTCGACGAGCCCTGCAGGTTGCCGGCATCGTCGTAGCTGTACGTGGTGCCGGTGGTGGCCGAGATCAGTTGACCGGTCGCATCGACGGTGTACCCGATCGTGTCACCAGCCGTGTTCGTGTGCGATGTCCGGTTACCGGCCGGATCATAGGCAAACGCCTCGCTGAGGCCGCCCGGATACGACGCTGTCGTGATCCGGTGGAGTTAGGAGCATCCCGTTTTGTGAGACACCGTGATCTTCAGAACGGTTCAACTTCGTCACGAGTGACTAGCGTCAACCCATTCCCAATCGCATCGATCAACGGCTCTATCAGATCCAGGCCGGCTCAAAACCGGGGCGGTCCAGGGTCTTTGAACTGGCTCGATATCTGGACCCTCTGAGCGCTATTTCCGCCAGTCCCACATCGGGTCAGATTCAAGGAGCTCCACAAACTCGGTGGATGTCATCAATTCATCGTGGTCGTTGTCGACGACGGCCTGGACCTCAAATGTGAGACGCTGCACCGCATCCTTGACAGTTTGCAATCCACCCGAATACTCGATGACCACTGGCGTCCAACCTTCGTTGGCCACTCGATTGAACAGATCTAACGGCGCCACTGGAACACTGTACGAATCCGACCTCTGCGCTACGTGAAAGTACACCCGCTCACCAACCACCGCAGCCACCGAGTGGATGCGCTTCTTAATTTCCGGTTGTGTCATTGAAGGCTCTAGATAGACGATCACACTGTTCATGGCCTGACCACGCTTATCAGCTCGTCCAAGGAAGGACATCATCGAGGCTGGCCAAGGTTGCTGTTTCCCGGGACTTTGCAACACGCAACAACCCCACCAACTCGCCCGCAATCCAGTCCATTGAATCGACGAAACGATCAAACTCCTTCGACGAACATGAGTGGACCGTGACATACCTATCCGGGCCGAAGGACACAATCTGTAGGCATCGACCCCCGAATCAACCACGTACCACGTCACGTCGATCGATCCGCTAGCGCGTGTCACCACCGCGCTCGCACCAGAGACACGAAACTCAAGCGGACGGACAGGAGTTTCCGAAACTGTCAGCTCTGCAACTTCAGCCGCAAGCTCGCCAAGCGTCGATTCGATCGCTGCAACGAGCACCGTTACTTCCCCCAGGTCGGCGGCACTCATCTCGCCTGCCCCTGGAATATGTGCCGCCCATTGCACGACGTCAGATAGCAGGAGCGGAATAGGTGGCCGCGAATGAACTGGCTTTGAGAGATCGTCCCCTTGCCAACGGTCGTTGTCACCTGGTGGGCCGAGCAACCGAGCCGTTGCGAGTAGCTCATCTTCCGAACCCTCGTGACGGAAATGGCGCACGAAGGCTGCCAGTGCGGCGACTTCGATCCGCAAAGCATCGAGACACCATATCGAATAGTGCTCCCTCCGCCCTTCACCTCTACCGCCGGCTGTCGACGGGCGGCATCATGGAATTGTGCAAGGAGCACACACGTCCCCTTACCACCGTCGACAAAACCAACGCCACCACTTCGTCCTAGGAAATGTCGAGGCTCTGCAACTGACCCGATTCATCAAAGGAAATTGTGACTATGCCTTGTGGCGAGTCGACAGTCAGCACCTTTCCAGCAAAGTCCTCGTCTATCGCAGCAGGACGGGCGCCT
This sequence comes from uncultured Acidimicrobiales bacterium, assembly GCA_964451305.1. Classification (GTDB taxonomy): domain Bacteria; phylum Actinomycetota; class Acidimicrobiia; order Acidimicrobiales; family SHLQ01; genus SHLQ01. Next base: position 2,152 of record CAYVHV010000009.1, read on the forward strand.
CCGCGGTCGAATCGAATCTCGACGAACATCCCAACTGGACCTGGAAGCGCATCCACATCACCGCGATCAGCTAGCCATTGTTGAATTTGTTCGATGTGAACGGATGCCACGTTACACTCCCACGATTGGCAGAAACCTGCCGTTGGAAATTCCGTTAACCAACTGATTTTGCCGCAGCCGACCAACTGAGATTATCCGGAACTCGTCCGAGGCGGTCGTAATCCTAAACAAGATCCCATCGATCTCCTGCAAGACATTGATGTTCTGCGTGTTCGTATCAAAGAACGCCCTTGCGTTCGGATTCTCTAGAAGACCTTGCAGATCATCAGCATCGAATCTGCCCGATTTCGTTTTTGGCAGACTCAGCGAGAGTCATCGGCGTATCTCCTTGTGCAATTTTGTCGTTACACAACGAGCCTCACGCCGGTGACTCACCCAACGGTGGACCCCCGTCCGAAACCCCACCACTCAAGGGGACTCATACTGGCCCGGCATGCCGTCCACGCTTCAAGGGCTTCGCTTGGATCACATTCGACCACGAGAGCATCGACATCGCCACCCGCTACCGGCACCGTGTCAACTGTGCGACCGTCGAGCAGAGTGTCAGCGAGAAGTAAAGAGACTTCTAGCGCGTTCGCTCTTTGTTCGTTGACCGGTTGCATCTTTTTATCGTCGGAAGAAATTGGGCGGAGGTCAAGAAGATTTCTTGGGCGCGCTTATGCCGGACCCTTCCGTTGGCTGCACCTTGTCCCACAGAGATGAAAGATGCTGGCCGTATTCGGCGCGGGCGACAGCCTCACCCTCGCGCGACTGGTCGAGTGTTCGGTTTGCGAGGTGAGTCTTGAAAGAACTCAACGCCGATCTGCCCGGTGCCTTCTGCCCATCCATTTCTAAAGATCACTGACGAGCATTTGAAAAAGTTCGTCAACCAACCTTCGAAAACCGTTGTTTCTACGTAACCCGATTTCGACGGTTTACTGTCGCCCGACAGTCGGTTCTCAGTGAAAGTGAGAAATCTCAGTCATTGCGAGAAGCACCTGAGAAATTTCTCATGTTCACTGACTTGGAGTGTGTGAACAATTCAGGCGCAAGAAGCAGTGAGCTTTAGGCGCTGTGTCCTAGCTCGGCGTTATTGTGACGCGATGGCAGACCTCTCCGAAAAGAACCGCGACCGCCTGTTCGGTCTCTTTAAGCCAGCAACCACGGCCAGCACTACTCCCGCCGCGAAAAGCGACACTACGCACCCTTGACGACCCACTATCGACTAGACGACATCTGTTACGAATACTCTCGCTCACCTTCACCACAGCGCGTCGATCTCGTTTACTTGGAGCGTTCAGGCCGCCCACGCTGAGCAGCACTGTCGCTCCAATTGTTGACGTGATACGTTGCGGTACAACGTGTTCGGGGGTTCACAAATGACAAAAAGGTGGCGAGTCGCACTGATATGCGTGGCGTTGGTTGCCGCGAGCTGCGGTTCAGGCGGCACCGAAGAGGCAGCCGATGCCACCGATACAACCGTCGCGTCTACAACGACCACCACGACAACAGATACAGCGGTTGCTTCGGAGTCGACGGAAACCGAGAGCTCACTGTCGGATGAAGGACGTCCCGACGGCTTCGGCGAAGCGTGCAGCGCCGCGCAACTTCCCACCGCCGACCAACTGGCCGTGTCCGCCGATGGCGGCCTTCGAGCTCGCGCCCTCCCCGGTGACGGCGACGTCGTCGCCCTCATCCCCGACGGCACCGTCATCGACACCTTCAGCGAACCGACCGATTGCGGCGTCCTCGAAGATGGCTCGGTCTGGTTCCAGGTCGGAAGCCCGCTTCTCGCTACCGGTGGCTGGGTACACAGCGGCTTCCTCGAAGCGGCTGGCGATGTTGGTGCGGCCGATGATGCTGCCGCTGGCGACGATGCCGAAACCGACGATGCCGCAACCCCAGCGGTTGGTGTTGCGTGCACGGCCGCACAGTTACCGAACGCTGACCAGTTGGTCGTCAACGCAGGCAACGGGCTCCGAGCGCGACAGCTTCCCGGCAATGGCGACATCATCGACACACTGCCAACCGGCACCATCGTCGACACTTCCAGCGAAGCCGATCAGTGCACGGTCATCGACGGCGTCGCGTGGTTCGAAATTGAGACGGCAGCACTCACAACGGGTGGCTGGGTACACAGCGGCTTCCTCGACCCAATCGACGAGTAACACCGGCGTCGAGCGTTCGACCTAGCTTCGGAACTCGACGAAGTCCTCGAGCGGTGCGCGTTCAGTTCGAAGCGTGTTCACGACCGCCTCGGTGTCCTCATACCCAAGGGCGAGACCAACGATCACGCTCTGCTCGTCAGCGAGCCCCAAGTGTTTGTGAACAACGTGACCAAACTCTTGCCACGCCGCTTGCGGGCACGTGTCCAACCCGTGCTCGCGAGCGAGTGCCATCACATTGGCCATGTAGAGGCCGAGATCCATCCAACCACCCGACCGCATCGTCTCGTGCAGCGTGAAGAAGATGCCGACCGGCGCGCCGAAGAACTCGTAGTTCTTGCGATGTTGTGCCGCCATCTTGTCGTACTCACCCTTCTCGATCCCGAGCAGGCCGTAGAGGTCCCAGCCGATCTTGCGTCGACGAGAAATGTAGGGTTCGACGAATTCGGTCGGGTAGTACATCTCTTGACTCTGCCGATCACCCTCATCGAAGGCGGCTTGGACCGCGTCGACGAGGTCATTGCGAGCCTCGCCTTGAAGGACAATGACGGTCCACGGCTGAATGTTCGTTCCCGAAGGCGCCCGAGCTGCATCGGTGAGGATGGTTCGAATGAGCTCATCAGCAACGGGCTGATTAGTGAACGCTCTGATCGAACGGCGGCTAGTGATGGCTTCAGTTGCCGAAATTGTCATCCCGCATCATGCCATGGCGAACGAATCGGACGCCCGCAATCCCAAAAATCGAGACTCTTCGGTGATTCTGAGAATTCCTTAAACCCTGAATACCCGATCAAGACTGGCCGTGGGCGACCGATACAGTACCTATCGTGAAGAAGCGCAACCCCCGCACTCTCTTGCCTAGCTTGGCGATCGTTTTTGGTCTCGTCGCGGCTGCATGCGGCGGTGGCACAGACGTTTCTGCGCCGGTAATCGATTCGGCCCCAGCAGCCGCTGAAACAGAAGCACCGGCTGGAGATGCGCCAAGCGCCAGCGTGTACGGCGGCGACTTCGTCGGCCTCGATGGCACGGCCATCGACTTCGGCTCGTTCGAAGGGCAAGACACGGTCTTATGGTTCTGGGCTCCCTGGTGACCATTTTGACGCGCTGAGTCCCCTACGGTCGTAGAGGCACAACAAGTATTTGGTGATCAAGTCAACTTCCTGGGAGTCCCAGGATTGAGTGACCCTGACTCCATGCGAGAGTTCGTCGAGCAACAAGGTGTTGGAGGCTTCCCGCACGTCGACGATCAAACCGCAGAGCTCTGGACTCGCTTTGGCGTGACCCAGCAGCGAACCTACGTCTACATCAACGACGACGGAACCTTCGAGCAAGCCAACTACGGCTCGCTCATCGAAGACGTTCAAGCGCTCATCGCCAACTAGGGCTCACTCGCTCGCTACCGCTCGGCGGTAACGAAGTCGATCATCTGCTCGACGGCTCCAACCATCGGAATCTCGAGGTCTCGAAACGTCGACACTCGGTCGAGTAGTCGCTTCCAAAAGACGCCCGGGTGCCCGGTCGCGCCAAAGTGGTCCATAACGCCGCGCTTCCACTCGGTTCCGCGTGGAATCTCTGGCCATTTTTCGATCCCGGCAACCTCAGGGCGAATCGTCTGCCACACGTCGACGTATGGGTGGCCGACGACCAGCACGTTCGGGTCGCTCACGCCCGCTGCGATCCGTGATTCCTTCGAGCCGTCGACCAAGTGGTCGAGGAGCACCGCAACTCGGCGCCCCGACCGGGGGCCAAAGCGGCTGACCCGTTCGGCAAGATCGTCGGCGCCTTCCATCTGTTCGACGACGACACCTTCGATGCGAAGGTCATCGCCCCACACCTTCTCGATCAGCTCCGCATCGTGAATGCCCTCGACCCAAATTCGGCTCGCCCGTGCCATCCGAGCCGGAGCATCGCCGACATCGACCGAGCCCGACGCCGTGAACGAGACGGTCGGTGGGGTTTCATGGACTGTCGGCTGGCGAAGGGTGATCGGTTCGCCGTCGATCATGAACGCACCCGGCCGAGGGGTGATGGTGTGATCGCGCCCGTGACGATCACGAATGATGACCTGCTGCGGTTTGAACGACAAGATCGCCCCGACCGCACCACTCGCTCGGTGCTCGATGACAACACCCATCTTGGCAGCGACAGGGCGGTAGGTCGGTTTTGAATGCCGAGGGGCATCCATATCGATGGGATCATAAAGAATGCCGTCGCTCACGCCCGAGACAATAATTGCTCCCAGCCACCGAATGGTGTCTGCGGGTCGATGGATAGGGCGAGCGCGTCTTATTGCTGTTCGAGGCGAACAGCTAGCCTCCGGATCGTGATTGGACGCGTACTTGGTACCGACGACGCAACGCCCCTGCAGTTCTGGGTAGCGATTGCCGAAGGCAGCGTGGTGCAGCTCGACGACGTCGTGGCGATCGACCGGATCTTGCCGACCGGCGAGCGAATTTCGATCTTCGGCATCGTCAACCAGGTACGAGCCCGCCACGAAGGCGCCACCTTCGATAGCGACGTGTTCCTCATCGCTGACGGCGTACTCCCGGCCGAAGTATCCGAGGCTGCGATGGTCCAAGTCACCCGGGTCGTACCCGAGGTCTTTGTCCCTCCCCTGCCCGGTGCAGAGGTACGAATCGCCACCGACGACGAACGTGATGTGGCGCTCGATTTCGACAGCGTCACACGTCGACTCCCCGCCGGTCTTAGCCGAGAGAACGAACCGATCTTTCTCGACCTCGACTTCGTCGATGGAACCAAAGGCGCGCACATCAACATCAGTGGCATCTCCGGGGTTGCGACCAAGACGAGTTACGCCACGTTCTTGTTGTACTCGTTGTTCAACAGCGGTGTGCTCGGCGAAGAAGCAGCGAACACCAAAGGGCTGATCTTCAACGTGAAAGGCGAGGACCTCCTGTTCCTCGACGCGCCCAACGCCCACCTCACCGCCGACCAGGCCGCCCGCTACGAACATGTCGGCCTCACACCACAACCGTTCTCGAGCGTCGGCATCGTCGCGCCGCCTCGTCGAGGCGACAACACAGCGACCCCGGCGGTCGGTAGCCGGACGAGCGGGGTTCGCCCGTTCTTTTGGACGCTCGACACATTCTGTCGGGAAAACCTGCTCCCCTTCCTCTTCGCCGACGCTGAAGACGAACGCCAGCAATACACGATCGTCGTCCAGTCGGTGACCGCCCAGCTCGCCGCGGCGGTCAAGAACGATCCGTCGCCCGATGGAGCTGTCCGTATCGACGGCACCACGATCCGCACGTTCCGCCAGCTGGTTGAGGTCATCGAACGCAAGCTCATCCCCGACGACCCCGACGACAAGCCCGACCAGCGTTGGACCGGCCGTGCGGTCAGTGGCGGCAGCATCAACGCGTTCGTGCGCAGGCTGTTCAGCTCGGTACGCCACGTCGAACACCTCATCCGTGCCGACATTGCGAACGCTCCGGACTTCGCGCTCGACCTCGATAGCAACCAGCTCACCGTCGTCGACATTCACCAGCTACACGACCGCGCCAAGCGCTTCATCGTCGGCGTGGTGCTGCGCCAAGCCTTCGACGCGAAAGAAGCGTCGGGCGTGGCCAAGCCCCTGCAATTCATCGTCCTCGACGAGCTCAACAAGTACGCGCCCCGTGACTCATCGAGCCCGATCAAAGAGATCCTCCTCGACGTCGCCGAACGAGGGCGCTCACTGGGCATCATCTTGATCGGTGCTCAGCAAACCGCAAGCGAGGTCGAGCGTCGGATCGTCGCGAACAGCGCCGTTCGCGTCGTCGGTCGGCTCGACACGGCCGAAGCAGGGCGAGATCAGTACGGCTTCCTTCCCGGCGTCCAGCGACAGCGAGCCACGATCCTCAAACCCGGCACCATGTATCTCAGCCAGCCTCGACTGCCGATCCCGCTGCTCATCGAGTTCCCCTTCCCGGCGTGGGCAACCCGCAGCGCCGAGGCCGCACGGCCATCGGCCGATGACGACGGCGATCCCTTCGCAGGGCTGTAGGCGGCCGTGCGTCTTTTGCACACCTCCGACTGGCACGTCGGTAAAACAATCCGCGGGATCAGCCGCGCCGATGAACATCGGGCCGTGTTCGACGAGATCGTCGGCATCACCCGGGATAATGACGTCGACGTCGTGCTGGTTGCAGGCGACCTGTTCGAAACCGCAGCACCAGGTCCTGAGGCCGAACAGATCGTGTGGGCAACACTGCTCGAACTTGCAGCAACCGCCCAGCACGTCATCGTCATCGCCGGAAACCACGACAATCCCCGCCGCCTCGACGCGCTCACGAACGTCTTCGCCCTCGGCAACGTGCATCTCGTCGCCGAGCCTCGCCGGCCCGATGACGGGGGCGTAATCCAACTCACGATCGGGTCGGACGACAACGAAGGCGAACCCGAACTGCTCGACATCGTCGCACTGCCGTTCGTATCGAAGCGCGGTGTCGTGCGCGCGGATGCGTTGATGGAGCTCGACGCCTTTGAGCTCCAAGGGGTCTATGCCGATCGGATCGGCCGTCTTCTCGATGCACTCACCGAGGCGAGACGCCCCGGTGCGCTCCAGGTCGTGATGTCGCACGGATTCGTACTCGGCGGTGGAATCGCCGGAGGTGAACGACCAGCGCACCTGTCCGACGAGTACGCACTGCCAGCGCAGCTGTTCTCGCCGGCGACCAACTACGTGGCTCTCGGCCATCTGCACAAGGCGCAAAAGATCCCGGGCCCCACCGCCATCCACTACTCGGGCTCGCCGTTGCAGCTGGACTTTGGCGACCCCGATGCCAACAAGTCGGTCACCCTCGTCGACCTGTCGGTGGGAGCTCCGGCCAAGACGACCACGGTCAAGCTCGAACGCGGGCGCCGGCTTCGCACGCTGACCGGATCGCTCGATGAGCTCCGTGCGGCCGACACCGGCGACGACTGGCTGCGGGTTCGGGTGACCGAAGCCCAACGGCCGGATCTCGCCGACCAGGTCCGCGAGCTGCTCGGCCCTCGCTGCGTCGACGTGTTGATCGATGCACCGGCTACCGAACGGGACACTCGCCGTAACCTCCGGTCGGGCCGGTCGCCACACGAGCTGTTCGAGGCATACCTGGACGACCTCAACATCTCGGACCCTCGCCTAGTGACGATGTTCAACGAGCTGCTGGTCGAACAAACCAGCGGCGACGCGCTCGATGAGGGCTCGACGACTGCGGGCGGCATCTGATGCGACCGATCAAACTAGAGATGACCGGCTTCGCGGCGTTCCGCGAGCAGACCGTGATCGACTTCGACGGCCACGAACTGTTGGCGTTCACAGGACCAACCGGAGCTGGCAAGTCGACCATCATCGATGGCATTGCATTTGCCCTGTTTGGTTCGGTCGCTCGGTATGGCAATGAGAAGCTAATCGCGCCGATTATCAACACGCTGTCGACAGAAGCTCGCGTCAGGCTCGACTTCAGCCTCGGCGATGAGAGGTACACGGTCGTCCGAGTTATCCGCCGGACCCAGACCGGCGGAGCGAGCACGAAGGAAGCTCGGCTCGAGAAGGGTCCGCGCCGTGGCCACACCGATGAACCCGATGCCGAAGACTCGACCGTGTTGGCGGGAACCGCTGCGGAGGTGACCTCGATGGTCGAGTCGTTACTCGGACTCTCGTTCGGCCAATTCACCAAAACGGTCGTTCTCCCCCAAGGCGACTTTGCGCGCTTTCTCACCGAGACGGCTGGCGACCGACAAAGCCTTCTGCGACGGCTGCTCGGACTCGACGTCTATGCAGCGATGGGGGCGACCGCCCGACGACGTTCGAAGGAGGCCCGCATCGAAGCCGACGCCACCCGAAGCGCTCTCGGCACGACCGAGATCGTTACCGACGGCGCCCTCGCTCGCCTCACCAAGGCAGCGGACAAAATCGACGCTGCCACCGCTGAAGCCCTCGAAATTCACGAACAACTCACCGAAGCCACGTCGACACGAGACACCACCGTCGAATCACTCGCGCAGCTCGATGAATCCCTGATGCTGGTGACCGCGGTGCAGATTCCCGATGATGCTGCTGCCTATGCGAGCGACGTCGAAGCGGCCGACAAGGCCGTCGCCGCTGCGGAGAAGAAGAACGAGCGTGCACTGACGAAGCTCGCCACGGCTCAGGACGCCCTCGACCAACTGGAGTCAGCCGACACGATCGGCGAGCAGATATCACTTCGTGACCGCTCCGATGCGTTGAAACAGACATGTTCGTCTCTCGATACGACCGCCACTGCAGCAGCCGAGGAACTGGCTTCGGCTGAACAGATGGTCACGTCGATTGAAGATCGCCTCGAACAAGCTCGCGAGGAGCTGAAACACACCAGAATCGCCGCCGGAGCGGCGGGGATTGCTGCCACGCTCTCGGTCGGCGATGACTGTCCCGTGTGCGCGCAAGTCATCGACGTCCTCCCCGAGGTTCACGACCACGATGTCTCGACGCTCGAATCCTTGGTCGCTCAAGCCGAAGACGCTGCCCGCCAGGCTCGAACCGCCGCTCAAGAAGCGAGCACCAACGCAACGACGGCCGCCGTCGCTGCGAGTAACGAACGCGATGCTCTCGTCGCCGTGACCAAAGAGTTGGCCGACGTTCCATCCCGATCCGCCCTCACGGCGATGGCAAAGAAGATCGCAACCATAACCACCAAGCTCGAGACAGCCATGGCGTCGGCCGATGTCACGGCACAAGAGGTGGCGGACGCGACCGCCGCCCGAACGGCCCTCGATGATCGGGTGTCGGAGCTGAGCCGGGACTTCGTGGAATCCCGGGATCGGCTCAGTGCGCTCGATCCTCCGCTGCCGAACGGAGATGACCTCGTCGAGAACTGGCGCGCGTTGGCCGACTGGAGTTCCGAGCAAGTAACCACCCTCACCGGTGATCGTAAGGAGCTGACGGCACGAGCGGCCAGCGACGAGAAGGCTGTTACTTCGCTCGAAAAGCAGCTGGCAAGACACGCCAAAGCATTCGACCTCGACCCGGAGCTCCGAGCCGAAGACGTGTACGGCGCGATGGCTCTCCAGCGCGATGCAGCGGTGGCGCTCCGAGACGACGCAGCCTTCCGAAAGCAGCGCGATGCAACGAATGCAGCTCGTATCACCGAGCTCGATGACGTTGCCGTCGTGAGCGCTGAGCTCGGCAAGCTACTCAATGCCAAGGGGTTCGAACAATGGCTGATGGCCGATGTCATGATCGATCTCGCCGAACGAGCAACCGAACGCCTGCGAGTGTTGTCGAGCGGGTCGTATTCGCTCACCACCGACGGCACGGACTTCGCCGTACTCGACCACCGCAATGCCGACGAGGTTCGTAGTGCTCGCACGCTGTCCGGTGGTGAGACGTTCCTCGCATCGCTGGCGCTCGCCTTGGCGCTTGCCGACAGCATCACCGAGATGGCGTCGACCGCAATCCCCCCGACCGAGTCGGTCTTTCTCGACGAAGGCTTCGGCACGCTCGATGGGGAGACCCTCGATGTAGTCGCCTCTGCGATCGAAGAACTCGGTGCTGCTGGCCGCCTGGTCTGCATCGTCACCCACATCACCGAACTCGCCGACCGCCTGCCCCAACATGTGCGGGTCACTCGAAGCCCCAACGGATCGAGTGTCGATCAAGGCGACCCCGTGCTGGGAGCGAGCACATGATCTTCTCGGTCGAAGCCTGGGATCCCGAGTATGGAACCGGCGGTGACGTCGACGCGCTCGATGCATCGACCGATGTTGTTCACGCGGACGTCGAAATCCCGCTCGATCAATGGGCGCCGATCGCCCCGGGCGAGATCGAACCGTCGGCCGAGCCTGGAGCCATCTATTTCGTCGACGGCGTTCGACGTATCGACGCCCGAGTGTGGGTTACCGACGACGGCCGAGTGCTGCCCGGAACGTGCGCAACGGTCGCCGCCGGGTCGGTCGCGTGTAGCCCAGATGCTGCGGTCGTCCACGACGTCGCCGTCAGACGCGTATTCTTCACTCCCCCAACACCGGGAGCGACGTCCATCGCCACCGAGTTTGGCGAGTACGAACATGTCGCTATCAAGACCGGTTCACCCGAAGATCTGTACTTGGGGATCCATGAAGAGATGACCTCCCTCGAAACCCAGATCGTCCCCGCTGGCGGAGTGAACGACCTCGTCGTTTTCGACGGCCCGCTCCGCGGGCGTGTCGGCACGCGTACGGTTGGACTCATCAAGACCCAACACGTGCAGTACCTCGACATTGACGAACAGCAGGTCGTGACCACGCTCGAGCCAGGTCAGCGATCGCCATTGTTCACCATCGGCTCTCGGTTCAGCTGGTATCTCCGGCTCCCCGGCCCTCGCACACATGGATGGGCGGGCATCGTTCGCTGCGAATCGTCGACGAACAGCGACGACATCAATGGGGCAATCGCGACAGCCGCTGCACTTGCGGACCGGGTGTCAGCGACCCTTCCGCGATACGCGAGCGAGCCGCACAAGGAACACCGAGCTCCCCAAAATCTGTATCCGATCAAGGGCTTAGAGAATGCGCTACGTCGGCGCTTGGGCGACCAACGACTCCTGCAGCGAGCATTACGAAAAGCAAGCGGCGATTGACTCCGAAACCGCTAGCGTGGATAGGTGGTTCGACCGTCATTTCCTGCCGGCGCGTTGCATGCAACGTGGCTCGGCGACCAAATCGGCCTCTGGATCGAGCATCCCGAGGTTCAACCCCGTGATATCGCAAACGTCGCAATAGGCGTATTCGGTCCGGACCTTCGAGCAACGATCGGTGAACGTCCAGAAGATATCTCGCTGATCGAAAAGATGGGCTCCACACCGACGATGGAAACCGTCTCGGTACTCCCGGTCAATGTGCGTCCGCTCGCAGAACAACTATTGCCGAGGTCGCCAAACCAGCGATGGTCTCCGTCGATCTCATGGCTCCACCACGCGACGCTCGTCGCGACCGAAATAGCGGTCAGTGGCCGCGCGATCCCGAGCCTGCGAACGTCGGGGTTGCGGTGGCGCGCCGATTGGGCCGCCGTTGCTGATCCCGAATGGGAAGAGACGATCAAACAGCTCGCCGTCATCGTCCCACCGGTCATGGTCGCAGCGTCGGAGGAATCGGTCCTCGACCAGGTCATCAAGATCACCAATGCACTCGTCGACGCGGTCAGCCGCTTCGCACTCCAAGAAGAGGACTGGCGGCCACCATTGCCTCGCACCCGAGCATCGAGTGTCGTCGCGCTCCGGCGAGTCACAACCGCGTGGTCCGGACCGGACTCGATCTTCCTCGCGGACTCGGTCGCACACGAATCGGCCTTCGCCGACTGGTCCACCCAACTCGCCGAGTACTCAAGCCGTGTTCTGGGCGCACCTGAAGTGTCGCTTCAGGGCCGCCTCGAACCACCCGAACTCGCCGACGAAGAAATCGACGGGTCGGCCCCATGGCAGCTCTACCTCGAAGTTGTCGCAGCTGACGGCACCGTCCTCGGCTTTGACGACGTGTGGGAAACCTCCCCCGCTGCCCTCGAGCTCACCGACGCTCACGGCCTCGTTCCGTTGCGTCAGCGCATGCGAGAACTCGTCGATCGTTTGTCGAGCCAGTTGGCGGCGCTCGCCATTCTGGCCGAAGAACCAAACCCGAGTGTCTTGTTGCTCAACATCGACGAGGTATCCGACCTGCTGAGCGAAGGTTTGGAAGCCTGCCGCCTCGCGGGGCTCCCAATCCTCACGCCAAAGGGCTTGTTGTCTCGCTCGGCACGGCTCACCGCTCGCGCACAGACCGAAAACAACTTCGGGCGGAGCATGGGCCTGACCCAAGCGATGGTCAACGTCGATTGGGGCATTGCGCTCGGCGATGTTTCGCTCACCCAAGAAGAGCTCGAAGAACTCGCCCGATCTAGCGCCGACATCGTTGCGTTGCGCGGCGAATGGGTCCAAGTGGATCGCCGCCAGATGCGAGCCGCCCTGAAACGGCTCGAAACCCAACGACGCGATGCGAGCGAACTCACCCCCGCCGAACTATTGCGCGAAACCATCAACGAGATGGGCGCCGGAACGTCGGAAGACTTTACGTCCGAAGGGTGGATTGCCGATCTGCTCGCTGGGCTACCCGATGATGAGCTGAGCGAAGCGGTCGAACCCGCTGGCTTTGCTGGCGAACTTCGCCCATACCAACGGCGTGCGCTCGGATGGCTCCAGTTCCTTGGCCGGTTGGGCCTCGGCGGCATTCTGGCCGACGACATGGGACTCGGAAAGACACCCACAGCGCTCGCCCACATGCTGGAACGGACCCTCGGCCGAGTCCACAACGACCTGCCACAGCTGCCGCACCTTGTGATTTGCCCGCTTTCGGTCGTGACCAACTGGGAGAACGAGGCAACCCGGTTCAGCCCGGAGCTCTCGGTCATGATCGCCCATGGTGCCGATCGCCCACGTGGCCGCAAGTTCACCGAAGCTGTTGCAGCCCACGACATCGTCATCACCACCTATGGCACGGCGAGTCGCATCACGAGCGAACTCGCCGCGATTCCATGGGACGTCATCATCGCCGACGAAGCCCAAGCCATTAAGAACCATCGCACCAACGCTGCGCTCGCGGTCCGCGAGCTCAACTCACAGCAACGGGTCGCGCTCACCGGTACCCCGGTCGAGAACAAACTCACCGAGCTCTGGGCGATCCTCGATGCGCTCAACCCGGGGATGCTCGGCGGCATCACCTGGTTCCGCAGTCAGTTCGCCAACCCGATCGAACGCAGTGAGGACGAACAAGCCAGCGCCGAAGCGCTCGACGCGCTTCGCCGCCTCACCGCACCGTTCGTCCTGCGACGAACCAAAGCCGACCGTTCGCTCGTGCCCGACCTACCAGACAAGATCGAGCAGGTCGCATGGTCGACCCTCACACCCGAACAAGCCGGCTTGTACCAAGCGGTGCTCGACGACTTCGTCAAGAGTGCGGCAGAGGCGACCGGCATCGAACGACGTGGACTCGTGCTTTCGACCCTCACCAAGCTCAAACAGGTCTGCAACCATCCAGCGCACTTCCTTCGCGAAGGCGAGGTTGGTGATGACGACCGGTCGGGCAAACTCGAGCGTCTCGACGAACTCCTCGAGACCATCTTCGAAGCGGGTGAACGGACACTGATCTTTACTCAATACCGGGAGATGGGCTTGCTGCTCTCGAGCCATATCGAAGCCAAGTACGGTCACGAAACACCGTTCTTGCACGGCGGAACGACCTTGAAGAAGCGCCAGCAGATGGTCGACACATTCCAAAGCGCCGAGGGACCTCCCGTGCAGCTGATCTCGCTACGCGCCGGTGGCACAGGGCTCAACCTGACAGCGGCGAGTCGTGTCATTCACTTCGATCGATGGTGGAACCCAGCGGTCGAAGATCAGGCCACCGACCGTACGTGGCGTATTGGCCAGGACAAGACGGTCTTCGTGCACAAGCTCGTCTGCCGCGGAACCCTAGAGGAGCGGATCGACACGATGCTCAACGAGAAACGGGCCCTCGCCGATGCCGTTGTCGGGACCGACGAGTCATGGCTCACCGAACTCTCGACCGATGAGCTGAAAGAACTCCTTCGCCTCGATCCGTCAGCACGTCAGCCGGTGCTCACATGAGGCGACCACTACGCTCCGACGAGGCACGCGCCGTTGCCAACCTCGCGATCGATCTCGGCGACCCGGGCCGCATGGCAAAAGCCCGTCGTATTCACCGGGGCAACAATGTCGGTACGGTCGACATTGGTCCCGGCATTGCCGAGACCACCGTTGCGGACCCGAGCGGCGAGGTCTACGACGTGACCGTCACCGTCGAAGCCCCAGCGCGCCCTGGAGAGGCACCTGCAGCCCAAGACGTCTCCTCGGTGTGCACGTGCCCCGATGATGGCGACATCTGTACCCACGGCCTTGCCGGGATTCTGGGAATTGCCGAAGAGATCGAGGCGAATGGACGACTGCTCGCCATTTGGGCGGGTGGACCGAGCGAGGACGAAGACGCACCCATCGAGATTGTGGCCGGCGAGTCGACCGATGACTTCTTTGCCGGCAATTGGTCCAAGGCGCCGACAATTCCACCGATGACTCCGCTGCAACTCGACCACGAGCCCAGCCTGATCGTCGACGATGTCGATGCTGGCCCAGTCGTCGTCGACGCACGAGGCGCAATCAAGCGTGGACTTACTCGATACCGAGCTCGCCCGTAACGGTCGTGACTGTGGCCTCGTCGCTGCGGTTGTAAATCAGCAGAGTTTGACCGTCCTCTTGGATCAGTTCTGCACGCACACCGTTGAGGAGTAGGCGGTCACGCAACAGTGCGGCCTTGCCTGCATTGTCGAAGTGCAGCGTTGCTCCATGTGATGACGTCCGCAACGATTCTGCTCGCGACACACGCGTTGTTTCGGCTTCGTTGCGTGACTTCTCGTTGATATTGCGATGGATCGTCGGGGCGATCAACAACACCACAAACCCTGCTCCGACCACGAGGGCCACAATCATCCACGGATCCACGAACTGACCCTATCGACGGTTCACAACGAACGCCTCACCGCCACCGAACTGCGCGGTTGGGCTGGCAAAGGCGCGCTCAGGAGGCCGAGGTGTGGTCGCTAGCGCTGACCATCCGGGCAACATCGTTGGCTTGCCATAAGGCGCTGCGCAGGATCTCCCGGTCTCGCAGCTGCTCGTCGCTAATAAAGATGCGAACGGCCTGTGGGCCGAGCCGATCTTCGTGCTCGACATAGATGTCGTGCAGGTCTCGGCGTTGATCCGCAGTAAGCAGGTGCACGGGGAGACGAAGCGCGGCGACGGCCGCCGTCTCGGGGTAGGTGCACAATTCGATCAGACAATCGCGGGCGGTCTTGCCGCTGGGATCGACCGGGTCATTGGCCAAGTGAGCAATGAAGTCAAACGTTCGAGGCAGCGCAAGACCACGGCTCTTGTCTTCGCTTGCGAGGCGCCCAGGCGACGTTGGACGAACCGCGGCAGCGAGTGCAGCAACGACCTTGAACTCATAGGCGAGCGCAATAATGTCGCGCTCAGAATCGACAGCGGAGAACATTGCTTGATGGGTTTCGTAGCCGTGTTGGCACAGCTCGACGAGCTCGATCTTCGCATCACCGTCGGCGACTTCGAGGCGGGAGCGGAGGCTCCGAACCGTGTGAGCGAGATTGTGGCCATCACCTTGTTGATCGAGGATCCAGCGAAGCTGATTGTCTAGACGTTGCGGTAGCACGCGGTCTGCAAAAAGCGACAGTTGGCAGACTTCCGACGCCACTTGGACGCAGTAGTCGACGAGTCCAACAATGTCGTCTCGAGGGTCTTCGTCGATGAGGTAATCGTAGAAAACATCGGTGATCTGGCTCGCGAACTGATCCGGCGTGAGCTCGTTGGCTTCGCACAGCTCCCGAATTGCGTCGACCGCCTCGATTGTTTCCACGTATTGCGGTGACTTCATCCCTGCCATAATGGCTCGCCACAGTGACACAGTCGTGGACCCCATTGGGTTGAGTGCAAACTCGAACTGTTTCCTGTGGTTCCAACTTGTTTCTGAGTCAATACTGGTCAAGAGTCACTGTGATGACTGAATCAAAGACTCGGCTCGCTGAAGCGATCCACGCCTCTGCTGACCTCATGGCTTCACGCTCGGTGGCTGCCGAAGTCCTCGATCAGGCCAGCGCGCTCGTCGAACAAGCGAACCAGCTCTTGGCCACGGGAGAAGTGCGCACCGAAGAGGATCGTCTTCGGGAGTTCGCGTCGCAAATGATCGTTCCGATGGGTGCGCCGGTAATCGAGGAAGGTGCCCGCTTCGAAGCGTTCACGGCCTCCCCGTACTCGGGCAAGCACAACCCCATGCGCCCAACGTCGGTGAGCTATCGCCGAGTCGGCGACGAAATCCACGCCGATGTGATGGTAGGCCCGGCGTTGGAGGGGGCTCCTGGACGAGCACACGGCGGACTCACCGCCGCGATCTTCGACGATGTCATGGGCGCAATGCAGCGGATCATCGGCCTGAGCGGCTACACCCGCAGTCTCGAAGTCACGTACCTCGGCAAGATCCCCATCGATGAAACGGTCAAATTTTGCGCCCAGCTCACCGACCAGGACGAGCACACGTTCACGATCGAGGCGCAAGCAATATTCGATGACAAAGACGTTGCGACAGCCTGCGGTGTCTTCACGAGCATGGTCCTGCCCGACTTCATCCCGCTCGACATCCCACTCGACGGGGATCAGTAGTTGTCTGGACGAGCCATGGTGAAGCGCACCTGCGCCCTATCCGCTGACCTCCTCACCTACTGAAGTACCGTTCTCTCAATGGACCAGAGCGTTCTCTTTGTGGTCGATGACGACCATTTGCACCACTTCGTTGCCCGAGATGAACTCGGTGCCGACGTGGTTTCTGTGCTGCAAAGCGACCTTGGCGTAACGGTCGGCGAGACGGTGCTTCCGATCGCTCATTGGGAGCATGACCGCACCGGACCGTTGTCTGTGGCGTTGAATTTCGCAGGCGAACTCGTCATCTTGGTCATGGCCGAAACGTTCACTGATCAAACGGTTCTCCTCAACACGTTGAGCACGCTGGAGCAGTGGCTCGCTCCGATGGATCTTCGCGATCTCGGTGAGCTTTCCGGCGACCCGAACAAGTTCATCGAAGGGCTTTGGGAACTCAGCCCGCGAGCACCGCTATCGCTTGCGTCCATGCTGCGAGTTCTGCTCCTCAACCCAGCGATCGAGCTCGATCCTGACGTGGTGTCGGCGAGTCTTCCATTTTCTCGGATCGAAGAACTTCGTATTGAAGCGCTCGAGGCAGCGGATGGAACCGTCACGATTCGTCGTGCCCATCACGTTTCCGATGAGCTTGCTGACACGTTACCGTTGCACGACAGTTCGCCACTCACGATTCAATTGGGAACCGAGCTGTCCGAACCGGTCGTCACCATCGAAGACCCTTCCGAGAGCGCTTCCGACGAGATCGAGGATGTATTCGCCGATGAGACCGTCAATGCACCCGCCGCTACACCAGCCGTAGCAGTCGACGTCGAGGTCGTGGCCTCCGATGACGCCATCGATCTGACCATCGAAGAAGAGGAACGACCCAGTTCCGAACCTTCGTACGTCCCCCGCGGGGTCGATCAGCCAACCCTTATTCGCGGTTCGCATTACGTCACCGCCGAACTGCCATTGCACTTCGATCCAACCGGCGCCAGCATCGAGCCCATCAGCGACGAGCTCTTCGCGGTTGGGCCGCACCTCTCACTGGTGGTTGACCTGGACGGCCGGGACGAGACTCCCGTCGAGACCACGTCGATCTTCCGCTGGGATTCAGAGCCAGAGCATCGAGAGCTATTCGCGATGTTCGAGTTCGATCGGGACCGTCGTCGTCGGATCGTGCACGTCTTCGTTGAAAGCGCGAGCCAGCCGAACCGCGTCTTCTACCTCGGTACCTCCGATCAGTTGGCTCAAAGCGACCGTTCGGCTCACGGCGCGATGTGGTTCAAGTTGCGCACCCCTCTCGATAGCCGGTGGTTTGCGTCGCTTCAGGCAAAGTCGATGCCGACAGCGACACTCGACGTCACGAACGACGCACACGCATCGTTCCTCGTGGGGAACACGCAGCAGCCTGACCTCTCCGGAGAGGTCAGTAATCTCGACGGCGACAACGGGAACTGGGTTCCAAACGTCTAGAAGCTTGTTGGGCCGTAGCAGCGGCCCTGCATAGAGGCGCCGGGCTACCGGAGTTAACCGCGACCGAAGAATGAATCGAAGCCGTGCACGATCGGGTGCGGCGATGACGCTGGCAACTGACTCTCCTGTGCAACGAACATCGCGGTCGACATCCCCAGCGACCGGGCCATGTCGAGATCATCGATCTGGTCATCGATGAGAAGGCTGTCGGAGAACTCCACCTTGGTCATACGTCGCAACGCTTCGAGGAAGGCCGGCTCGGGCATACGTGCGCCGATCTCACCGCTGATCACGAAGAAGTCAACGCGATCGTCGAGCTCGTACTTCTTGCGCAACATGGTCGACCAACCCAGGACATTGTTCGCAATGACCGCGACTCGCAGACCGCGTTCGTGGAGACGATCAAGAAAGTCGATCACCCCTTCGCGCAGATGAAAGTGGTCGGCGTAGGCCGCATCGAGTTCAGCCGGGTCGTCGGACAAGCCGAGCTGGCCCCACAGTTCGGAACTCGACAGACGACCGAGGCTCGCGGATCGGAATGCATCGTTGATCTCTTGGAGCGATGCCTTGCTCCCCCGTTCGCGAACGAAGGGCACCAGTCGAGCCCCGACATCGTTGGACTCGTCGTAGAGGACACCGCGAGCGTCGATCACAACTAGCTCGAGCCGAGGCGGGCGCTCTCGTTGTGTCGCTGCGGGTGCAACGTCATCAGGCTTTTCCGGACGCCGCATCTGGACGACTTCTTCGCCGCGTTCGTCGACGCGGCGGTTGCTGAACCGCGCCAAGATCCGGAAGATGATGAGAGTGCCGAGAACGCCGAGGGCAACGAGCGCAACGGCCGCCCAGATTCGTGGCTCTTGATCTTCGATGCTCGAGCTGACTTCAATGTCGGTGGGCAACGGGTCTTGTGGGCTGAGCGACCAGCGGGCGGTCTGGCCTTCGGTGTCGGTCGTGTTTGCCTCGACGGTGCTCGGCAGTGTCACGGTGAACTCGAGGCTGACCGTCTCATCGAGTGGACGACCAGCGATCTGCTCGAGCTCGGCGAGAGATAGCCCGAGCGGGTTTCCGACGAGGCCTGTGATGTTGTCGTCGCCGAAGGTTGACAGCGTGATGCGTGGGTCGATGTTGCCCGAGAGTTCGTAGGTCGTGCGAGCGAATGAGCGAGTGCGATCGACGGAGAAGTCCGAGAAAAGTGTGTTTGGTCCTGCAATTTCGGCGAGGACGCCGTTGAGATCGTTCGCGTTCGCGAAGCCCTTCGTTGCTCGCACGACAACCAATTGCGGGCCGTTGACGAGCTCTTCGACCTGCCAGCCCGCTGCGGGAAGATCTTCGGTACGAAGCGAGTCGATTAGCTCAGGGGCTGCGTCGATGACCTGCTCGTTGAACGACGTGGTGAGCGTTACCGTGCCCGACCCGTCCTCTTGGACTTCGACGTCGACGACGGCATCGATCTGGCATGCGCTGAGAATTACGGCCATGACGGCAAAGAGCAGAATGCGCACGGGCTTCACGGCGCCCCACGCTAGGCGCTCAACCCCCCAAAGGGTCAAATGCGGCCCATCTGTCTCAAAGTCGCAACGAAAAGCAGAAGAGACCAAGCCCCAAAGGGGCCTGGTCTCTTCTCACATCATCTGCGTCGACTTGCGTCGAGAGCGAGTTCGGCGCAGCCGACACTCGAGTCGGATCGAGCCGCTAGGCGAGATCCGTACGCGTACCTATACCTGTGCCTTCTCGGCGTCGTCGAGTTCTTCGACCGGTGGTGGTTCGAAGCCTTCGATTGCACGGAAGACAATCTCTTGCTCGCCCGGGTACTCAGTGCTGTCTTCGACGTCGACGATGACGATCTCGCCCGCACGGAACTCCTTGTACAGGAGCTTCTCGGAGAGCGGATCTTCAACGAGGCGCTGCAGTGCACGACGAAGCGGACGGGCGCCGAGCGTTGGGTCGTAACCCTTGACCGAAACGTAGTCCTTGGCAGCATCGGTGAGCTCGAGGCCCATTCCGAGGCCGGCCATCTGCGTACCGACACGCTTGATCATCATGTCGATGATCTGGCGTACCTCTTCTTGGCTGAGCTCGTGGAAGACGATCGTGTCGTCGATGCGGTTCAGGAACTCGGGGCGGAAGTGCTCCTTGAGCGCTTCGTGTGCCTTTTCCTTCATCCGCTCGTAACTGATTGCCGAATCGACCTTGGTGAAGCCGAGGTTTGCCTTGCGCAAGTCTCGGGTACCGAGGTTCGAGGTCATGATGAGCACCGTGTTGCGGAAGTCGACCGAACGACCTTGGCTGTCGGTGAGGCGACCCTCTTCCAAAATCTGGAGGAGCGTGTTGAACACGTCGGGGTGACCCTTTTCGATCTCGTCGAAGAGTACGACGGAGAATGGCTTGCGACGAACCGCTTCGGTCAGCTGGCCGCCCTCGTCGTAGCCGACGTAGCCGGGAGGCGAACCAACGAGACGGCTCACCGTGTGCTTCTCCATGTATTCACTCATGTCGAGGCTGATCAGCGAGTCTTCTTCACCGAACAAGAACTCGGCGAGGGTCTTTGCGAGCTCGGTCTTTCCAACGCCCGATGGGCCGAGGAAGATGAACGATCCCGAAGGACGCTTTGGATCCTTGAGGCCAGCACGGGTACGACGGATTGCTCGGGATACCGCTTCGATCGCAGCTTCCTGACCAATAACTCGCTTGTGGAGCTCGTCTTCCATGTGGAGGAGCTTCTCGGTCTCCTCTTCGGTGAGCTTGTAGACGGGGATGCCCGTCCACAGCGAGAGAACCTCGGCAACGGCTTCTTCGTCGACCTCGTCGAACAGGTCGGTGCCGGCGGCTTTGATTTCAGCCTCGACCTCGACGCGCTTTGCCAACAGTTCCTTTTCACGGTCGCGAAGGCGGCCGGCTTCTTCGAACTGCTGCTCTTCGACAGCGATCTTCTTGTCGCGAACAACGTCGGCGATCTCGGCTTCGATTTCCTTGTACTCAGGCGGCGTGTTCATCCGCTTGATGCGCAGGCGAGAACCGGCCTCATCGATGAGGTCGATGGCCTTGTCTGGAAGGAAGCGATCGGAGATGTAGCGATCGGCGAGGTTCGCAGCTGCGACGAGCGCCTGATCGGTGATGGTGACCCGGTGGTGCTCTTCGTAGCGTTCACGAAGGCCCTTCAGGATCTCGATGGTGTGCGCAACCGAAGGCTCTTCGACCTTGACCGGCTGGAAACGACGCTCGAGTGCGGCGTCCTTTTCGAGGTGCTTGCGGTACTCGTCGATCGTGGTTGCGCCGATGGTCTGGAGTTCGCCACGGGCGAGCATTGGCTTGAGGATCGATGCAGCATCGATAGCGCCTTCAGCAGCACCGGCACCGACGAGGGTGTGGATCTCATCGATGAAGAGGATGATGTCGCCGCGGGTCTTGATCTCCTTGAGCACCTTCTTGAGGCGTTCTTCGAAGTCACCGCGGTAACGCGAACCAGCAACGAGTGCACCGAGGTCGAGCGTGTACAGCTGCTTGTTGCGGATGGTGTCGGGAACCTTGTCCGAGGCAATGGCCTGTGCGAGGCCTTCGACGATGGCGGTCTTACCAACGCCAGGTTCACCAATGAGTACGGGGTTGTTCTTGGAGCGACGCGAGAGCACCTGCATGACGCGCTCGGTCTCCTTCGAACGGCCAACGACCGGGTCGAGGCCCTTGTCGCGTGCCACCTGGGTGAGGTTGCGGCCGAACTGGTCGAGCACGAGCGAACCGGAAGCGTTGTCGCCACCGCCTCCGCCAGCGGTCGCGCCAGCCTTGTCACCCGATGGTCCGTCAGCCGATGCCGACGAGCCTCCTGGGCCCGAGTATCCCGAGAGCAACTGGATGACCTGTTGGCGAACACGGGACAGGTCGGCGCCGAGCTTGACGAGAACCTGAGCAGCGACACCTTCACCTTCGCGAATCAGACCGAGCAGGATGTGCTCGGTTCCGATGTAGTTGTGTCCGAGCTGGAGCGCTTCTCGGAGGGAGAGCTCGAGCACCTTCTTCGCACGTGGCGTGAACGGGATGTGTCCACTCGGGGACGATCCACCCTGGCCAATGATCTCCTCGACCTGGCTGCGAACAGCCTCGAGTGAGATGCCGAGGGATTCGAGCGCCTTCGCGGCGACTCCTTCACCCTCGTGAATCAGCCCGAGCAGGATGTGCTCAGTTCCGATGTAGTTGTGGTTGAGCAGGCGAGCTTCCTCTTGTGCCAACACCACAACTCGGCGGGCTCGATCAGTAAATCTCTCGAACAACGGCTTTCTCCTTGCGACCTAGTGATAGCGAGTCTACCCAACCGCTCGAATCGCACACGTTCGATCGGGCTTGGACTTGCAATCGTTAATGTCAGTGTGTCTACCCGTTAACAATTTTCCTATCTGCGTCAACGGTTTTCACCTGCCTATGGGGGGCCAATCGGCAGTTTCCTGAACGTGCTGAGCGTAATGACCACCTATTTCATTCCGGGTGTGACTGAAAACGCTTGGAAAGACCATAATTCGTCGCGTTGGGATGATTTCAGCAACTTCTCAGTGGACAGCGCGCTGGCTCGACGCATTCCCTACGATGGAGTTATGGCAACCACCAGCCCATTGGAGCAAGTACCAACCCTCGCGAGTGATCTGACCCGCGTGGAGGAGCAGCTGCACGTTGCGGTCGAGACCGACAACGCGCTCCTCCAGGACATTGCTGCTCACCTCATTAGCGCTGGCGGCAAACGAGTACGCCCGGGGTTCTGCATTACTGCGGCTGCCACGGCCGGCCAAGATTTTGCTCCGGCGGAACATAACGTGATCCTCGGCGCCGTCGCCGTTGAGCTGGTCCACCAAGGATCGCTCTACCACGACGACGTCATGGACTCGGCCGAAACTCGACGCACGGTGCCGTCGGTCAACTCTCAGTGGGGCAACCACCAAGCCATCCTCGCGGGCGACTTCCTCCTCGGACGGGCCTCGGAGATCGCGGCTTCGCTCGGTGTCGAAGTTGCCGCATTGCTCGCGAGCACGATCAGTCAGTTGTGTGACGGCCAAGTTCGAGAGCTCGAATACCTCTATCGGGTCGATCGCAGCGAAGAGAGCTACTACAAGTCCATCGATGGCAAGACCGCATCATTGCTCGCTGCTGCGTGCCGGATCGGTGGCATCGTTGGTGGCCTCGACGACGGCACCATCGACAAGCTCACCACCTTTGGCCGCGCATATGGGATGGCCTTCCAGGTCGTCGATGACATCCTCGATCTGACCGCGACAGATGAGGAACTTGGCAAACCTGCGGGCAACGACATGATCGAGGGCGTGTACACGCTTCCGGTCATCCGAGCTCTCCAAAGCCCGATCGTCGGAGGCGAACTGAGCCAACTGCTCGGCCGCCCGATCGACGCCACCGCCCGAGACGAGGCCCGTGAGCTCGTCAAGCAGAGCGGCCAGCTCAAGACCGCTCACGAAGATGCCCGTCGCTACGCAAACGAGGCAAACGATGCGCTTCGCTCGGTCGCCACTACCGCTGGCGGCGCAGCCCTGAAGGCGGCGGCCGATCACCTCGTCGCGCGCGTCGATTCCCTCGTCGTCTGATCGCCCTGATCGGCGCCTGTTCGAACCGGCGTCGCAGCTCGAACTAGCCGAGCACTTCGTCTACCAGCGCCTTTGCGTCGGCTTGGACCTCGGCCAAGTGGTCTGCGCCCTTGAAGCTCTCGGCGTAAATTTTGTAGACGTCTTCGGTTCCTGATGGCCGTGCAGCAAACCATGCGTTCTCGGTCTGGACCTTGAGACCCCCGATTGGGGCACCGTTGCCCGGTGCTTCGGTCAGCGTGGCGGTAATGACCTCACCGGCCACCTCCGAAGCCGTGACCTGTTCGGGGCGGAGCCCCTTCAACGTTGCCTTTTGTTCGCGGTTCGCAGGAGCGTCGATGCGTGCGTACGCCGGAGCACCAAATCGGTTTGTGAGGTCGGCGTAGCGCTCGCTCGGACTCGACCCGGTCACCGCCTTGATCTCGGCGGCGAGCAGGCTGAGGATCAACCCGTCCTTATCGGTCGACCACACCGAACCGTCGGTCCGAAGGAACGACGCACCGGCGGATTCTTCGCCCCCGAAGCCAATGGACCCGTCTTCGAGGCCGGGCACGAACCATTTGAACCCAACGGGAACTTCGACGAGCGTGCGACCGAGGCTCTGAGCAACCCGATCGATCATCGACGACGAGACCAGCGTTTTGCCGATAGCGGTTTCACCCGACCATCCAGGCCGATTCGCAAAGAGGTACTCGATTGCAACCGCCAGGAAATGGTTGGGGTTCATCAGACCGTGGTCGGGGGTGACGATGCCGTGGCGATCGGCATCAGCGTCGTTGCCCGTTGAAATATCGAACCGGTCTTTACCCGCAACGAGCGATGCCATTGCATTGGGCGATGAGCAGTCCATGCGGATCTTGCCGTCCCAATCGAGCGTCATGAAACGCCACGCGGGATCGACCTCAGGGTTCACGACCGTGAGATCGATGTCGTAGTGCTCGGCAATTGCGCCCCAGTAGTCGACGGCTGCGCCGCCGAGCGGGTCCGCACCAATGCGGACGCCGGCCGAACGGATCGCGTCGATGTTCAGCACGTGTTCGAGCTCGCCCACGTACTGACTCATGTAGTCGTGAGACAGCGTCGTGTCGGCAGAACGAGCAACCGACTCGGTGATCCGTTTGACGTCGGCGTTGTCAGCTTCGAGCAGCGCATTCGCACGATCGGCAATCCACGAGGTTGCATCGGTATCGGCGGGGCCTCCGCTCGGAGGGTTGTACTTGAACCCGCCATCGCGTGGCGGGTTGTGCGATGGCGTGACGACGATGCCGTCGGCTTGCGGGCCACCAGCGCGGTTCTGGTTGATGATGGCGAGGCTGATCGCAGGCGTTGGCGTGAATCTGTCGGCACTGTCGACCATCACGGTGACATCGTTTGCCGCGAGGACTTCAAGTGCTGTGGTCCACGCTGGCCCGCTCAATGCATGAGTGTCCTTGCCGAGGAATAGCGGTCCAGAGAAACCTTGCGTAGTGCGGTATTCGACGATGGCTTGAGTGGTTGCAGCGATGTGCGCATCATTGAACGAGGCATCGAAAGACGAGCCGCGGTGGCCCGAGGTTCCGAACTCGACCCGTTGATCGATATTGCTCGGATCTGGCACCGTGTCGTAGTACGCAGACAACAGTGCGTCTATGTCGATGAGGTCGTCGGGGTGAGCGATTTGGCCGGCGCGTTCGTGCATGGTGACAGTCTTCCCGAAATGCCGCGCCGTTGCTCGTTCCAGAAGCGGCGTTCGCGACGGACGAACCCTCCGAGCCCCATCCCGCGGTGGGTGAGCGGGTAAAGAACGCGGTCCCGAGACGGGCTGAGCAATTCCGCCGTAATAGATCCGAATGCTCAGCCCATTCTGGGAAAACCGCCGTCTTCAGTGTTTTTTACTACAGGAATGACGGAGATCTAGTAATCGCACAAAAACGTATGTCACATGTTTAAATTTGCGTGCGGTGAACTAGCGAGCGCCTTTCTGACGCAAGACCGCAGGGACGGTCTTGGCCAGAATGCCGAGATCTTCCGACAGCGACCAGTTGTCGACATACCAGCGATCGA
Source organism: uncultured Acidimicrobiales bacterium (assembly GCA_964451305.1). Taxonomy (GTDB): domain Bacteria; phylum Actinomycetota; class Acidimicrobiia; order Acidimicrobiales; family SHLQ01; genus SHLQ01. Next base: position 27,637 of record CAYVHV010000009.1, read on the forward strand.
GCTCATCGAGTTGGCCAAAGTCAGCGTCGGACCGACCATGAACTTGCCAGTGGCCAGTCATTCCTGGTGTAACGACTTCGCGTTCACGGAAGCTCTCGGGAGCCAGGCTGACCTCGGCTTCGACGAACGGACGAGGACCAACGAGACTCATATCGCCACGGAGCACATTGAATAGCTGGGGCAGCTCGTCGATCGACGTCTTCCGCAGAAGCGACCCAAGCTTGGTGATCCGAGGGTCGGACTCCATCTTGAATATCGGCCCATCGAGCTCGTTGGTGAGATCGAGCTTGAGCTCTTCGGCGTCGGCCACCATCGTCTGAAACTTGTAGATCGTAAAGATCACACCGTCTTTACCAACGCGTTGCTGGCGAAAGATTGGAGGTACACGATCGATACACCTGATGGCCACGGCAACAACTGCCATGAGCGGACCAAAGATAATGAGCGATGGAACGGCGATGGCGATATCGACGAAGCGCTTCGCGTGAATCCGCCAGCCCGACAACACGGCGGGAGCGATCTCGATCATCGGTCGACCAGCCACATGGCTGATACCGACCCGCCGAGGGGCAACGCTTCCGAGACCGGTGAGCGCAACGTGCACACCTTGGCGGTTCAACATTCGAGCCAATGGTGCAAACTTTCCGCCGGTGAGCCCTTCGAGTGAGAAGACAACCTCACTCGCGTTGTACACCGCGGCAAGGGCTGGCAGATCTTCGATCACGCCGAGGGCGCGCTTTGATGCGTCATCGCGTACTCGGGAAATGTCCTCGTCGACCACAAACCCGACAACCTCGTAGATCTTGCGGCGATCATTTCGCAGCGCATCGGCCATAGCTGCAGCGCGGCGAGGGCTGCCGGCAACGATGACCCGACGTTTTTTGGCAAAGAACGCGGCACGCATACCGTGATGGAGCAATAGTGCGGCCCATGAAAGAAGCGAAACGGCGACGACCCAGCGGCGGGCGCCGGGACCGATGTCGACGAAGAAGCCTGCCAGCGAGAAGCCGGCGGTACCGGTCAGCACCGCACGAGTCACCTCGAACATGACCGAACCCAAACGTTGGTGCAGGACTCGGCTGTACATGCCGATCCATCCCAGGTAGATCAGAACTCCGATAGCGACCGGGATCCCGAGCCGCACGGACCCGGACGTGAGCAAGTGTGTGGAATCCCACAGCATGATCGTGGAGACGGTCATCACTGCGGCGAGAACAAGAACGTCGAGCACCACATGGGCAACGCCGACGCGATGGTGGGGAGTTTTCATTTGTACGTGCAACCTCGTGGCGCCAACGCGCCATACCGCCATGAATTCGTGGAGTTGCTTCAACGTCTGTCGACGTCGTCCCACCAAAGCCTGTGATCTCCCCCACCCAGCACAAAGGTACCGAGAGCACCACCCAGAAGAGTTTCTACTACCTGCTGGTAACCCCGTCCAAAACGCTGACGTTGGTTTTCGTCACATTCACATCTGCGCCCTGAGCAGCGATGCACATCGACTGTGGTTAGCGAGCTAGCGAGCGCCTCGGGCGAGCAAAACCGCAGGTACTGTTCGCGCCAGAATCTCAAGATCTTGGCCGAGCGACCAGTTGTCGACGTACCAACGATCGAGCTCGTCGAGCTCTTTAAAGCCAGTATCGGAACGACCCGACACTTGCCAACGACCCGTGAGGCCAGGCTTGACGGCCTGTCGGTCGAGGAACTCGACCGGAGCAGCTTCTACTTCGTGCACGGGAAGCGGGCGAGGCCCGACGAGGCTCATCTCGCCCTTGATGATGTTCAACAGCTGGGGAAGCTCGTCCATCGAGGTTTTGCGTAGTACGCGCCCGACCTTTGTGATTCGAGGATCGCCGGTCATCTTAAAGACGGGACCCTCGTGATCGTTTCGCATATCGATGAGCATCTCTTCGGCGTTGACAAACATCGTGCGGAACTTATAGATACGGAACGGCTTGCCGCCCTTACCAACACGAACCTGCTGGAAGATCGCGCTTCCACCATCCTCGATACGGATCGCGATCCACGACAGCAGCATGAGTGGACTCGCCGCGACGAGAATCAACGTCGCGCCGATGATGTCAAGCGCTCGTTTGATCGCCAATTGCCAGCCGGCCAGCGGGGCTGCGGTGACTCGAACGAGCGGGCGGCCCGAAATGTGTCCGAGGCTGACGCGCCGAAGTGCAACGTTCGACAATCCGGTGCTGAGCGCAACGTCGACACCGAGAACGTTGAGTTGGCGGACGAGCGGCGCAAATCGCTCCGCATCGATGGCACCGAGGCAGACGACGACGAGATCGGCGTTTGCGCGTTTAACCACATGTGGAAGTTGATCGATCGAGCCGAGAGCGAGGCGTGAGACTAGTTCGGGAACGTCCTGATCGAGACGGTCCATGACGAAACCCTCAACCTTGTATGTGGTGCGAGGGTCCGAGCGAAGCGCAAGGCGCGTGGCGAGAGCATCGCCGGTGTTGCCAGCAACGATGACGCGTACCGGTTCAGAGTTCGAAGAGACCCGCCGGCTCATAACGAACCGGGTGAGCAGCGCCGCCGACATCCACCCCACCGTGATGGCGAACTGCCACGCCCGTTCGGGCTCGAGCTGGAAGAGCCACGATGCGGTGATCATCGCTACGACGACACCCATGATCGAACTCAAGGTCAGCGAGACGTTGCCGTCCCATTCGACCGATTGGCTGATGACATAGGCGTTCCGCCACCACAAGGTGGCCGAAAGAGCAGCGACACCACCAAACCCAAGGACGAGGACATTTGGGCTACTGAAGCCTGAAGGCCCGACCAGAACAGCCGTGGCGATGAGTACAACGATGATCGCGAGTCCGAGATCCAAAATTGCGAGTGAGGCTGCCGAGCGGCTGCGAGGCGACTCGGCCGTCCGTGCGTCGTTCGCGTCATCGGGAATTGCGAGCGCGAACGAGGGTTCGCCCTCGTCTTCTTCCGTGGGAGCGGAAACCGATACTGAGTTTTCCATGTTCACCAGCCGTCCAGACCGCCACGGTATTGCGCACCCAACGAGAGTTACGGGTTCCAAAGGTGCCCCTACCAACTTAGTGGAGAAGTGGAGCGCGGCTGTAATTACCGCGAGATCGTCGTCGCATCGCGTGAGAAATTAACGTTCTTGACACGCGAAGGATCGTTAGAAAACTCTGCGATCGGCGAGGGCGTGGAGCACGGTTTCGGTGAACTCTGGCCGACACACGACGATCCCTTCAACGACCGGGCGGGATCGATTGAATTCGAGTGGCTCCCCAAATGGGTCGGATACGTCGAGTCCTGCGGTAATCGCCATGGCTGCAGGGGCACAGACATCCCATTCGTAGAGCGGGCTGTCGTGCACGTACACATCTGCCCGGCCGGTTGCGACCAACGCTGCCTTGACCCCCGCCGAGCTGCACGCAACAACTTCAGCACCGAGGGCCCGACCGAGGAGTGCCCCTTCGCTATATGAGCGGGTTCGGCCGGTCACCACAATGGGCCGATCTCGCACACGAACATCGCCCGTCGGGGTGTCATAGGTGGACGCGACCACGCCAACGCCGGGAGAACCCACCGCGCCAACGACGGGCTGACCATCGATTGCGAGTGCAACATGGACAGCCCATTCCGGACCTCCGTAGCCAAACCCGCTCGACCCGTCCAGCGGATCGATGATCCACGTTCGAGAACTCGACACTCGGGTCCGGTCGTCGTGTCCCTCCTCGGAGAGGAGTGCGTCGAGCGGACGAGCCGCCGTCAGCTGTTCAACGATCCAGTCATGTGCGACCCGATCACCAACGTGTTCGATGTCGTAGTTGTTCGCCCCAGCATCGATCATCTCCTCTTGGAGCGCGTACAACCGGTCGGCAACTTCAGCTGCGATCGTGTGGGCGAGACGGTGGTCGTCCGACGTGGCGCTACCCGATCCTGCAGCATCGCTGGCGCTCACGCCTGGGCCGGGTTCACCGTCGCTCGACACCGGGATGGTTAACCATCTCCCGATGTTTCGTCGCGAACCTGTTCAGGTCGCAATGTTGGGAACAACAGGACGTCGCGAATGGTCGTCGATCCGGTGAGCAACATGATCAACCGATCCATGCCAATCCCCAACCCGCCGGTTGGAGGCAGCCCGTACTCGAGCGCCCGGATGTAGTCGAGGTCCATGCCCATTGCCTCAGCGTCACCGGCAGCCCGTTCGGCTTCTTGATCGTTGAAGCGAGCCAACTGTTCATCAGGATCGGTGAGCTCGCTAAACGCGTTGCACAATTCGCGTCCGGCGACGATGGCTTCGAAACGCTCGGTGAGTCCAGGCTCGCTGCGATGATCGCGCGAGAGCGGAGAGACTTCCTTTGGGTAGTCGGTGACAAAGATCGGGCCCCAAAGTTCAGACTCTGTGGTCTTTTCGTAGATCTCGAGGATGATCTTGCCGGTCCCGTAGTAGTCCTTGACCTCGACGTCGTACTCTTCGGCGACCTTGACGATGTCATCGCGGTCCATGTCGACCGAAAGCTCAACACCGATCTGATCCTTGATCAGTTCGATCATCGATGCTCGACGCCACGGCGCTGCAAGGTCGAGCTCACGGTCGTCGTAGGTGATCGTTGTGCCGCCGGTGATCTCGGTGGCCAAGTGGCTCACGAGGTTCTCGACGAGCTCCATGATGTCGCTGTAGTCGGCGTAGGCCCAATAGAGCTCCAGCATCGTGAACTCGGGGTTGTGCCTTGTGGAGATGCCTTCGTTGCGAAAGACGCGAGCCATCTCAAAGACCCGCTCAAATCCACCCACGGTGAGGCGCTTGAGGTAGAGCTCGGGCGCGATGCGCAAGAAGAGGTCCATGTCGAGCGCGTTGTGATGCGTGGTGAATGGGCGGGCCATGGCTCCGCTCGCAACGCTGTGGAACGTGGGAGTTTCGACTTCCATGAAGGCACGGTCTTCGAGCCAACGACGGGTGAGAGACATGATGCGGCTGCGATCCCGAAGGGTCCGGTTCGACTCTTCTGACACCCACATGTCGACGTAGCGCTGTCGATACTTGGTGTCCTGATCGCTGATGCCATGGAACTTGTCGGGAAACACGCGCTGGGTTGGAGCGAGGATCGTCCATGCGCTCGGGCGAATCGACAGTTCGCCACGTCGGGTCTTGATGACTTCGCCGGTGATGCCAACCCAGTCGCCGAGAAACAGGTTCGAAAAGGCTTCGAAGTCGGGGGTTGTCTTGGCGTGGCCAAATATCTGAATACGGCCGGTGCCGTCTTGCAGGTCAGCGAAGCACAACTTGCCCTGATCGCGCTTCAACATGATGCGGCCAGCGACCGAGACCGAGATCCCGGTTTCGGAACCGTCCTCGATCTCACCATGTGCAGCGATCACGTCTGCCGTCGTGGCCGTGACCTCGTAGCGGTATGGGATGTCGAAGTCACGCTTTGGGATTCGTCCGCCGTTTGCGGAGGTGTCCTCGACGGCCTCATCGGTGCTCCCCGAGGTGGGCGCTTCGTTGGTTGGATCTATCTCGGTCATTGCGTGTTACCGATCGGTGTTGCGGGCATGGATGATCCGCAGCCCATGCAGGGTGAGGAAGGGTTCGACATATTCAATCGTTGACGCTACCGGCGCAATCACCGGTGCAAGCCCTCCGGTAGCAACCACCACCGCATCACCGCCGAGTTCGTCCTGGAATCGGGCGACCATTCCGTCGACGGAGGCGGCAAATCCGTACATCGCTCCCGACTGGAGCGACTCGACGGTCGAGGTTCCGATGACATTTCGAGGCTCGACGAGCTCGATCGATCGAAGCGCCGACGCTCGATTGACCAACGCATCCAACGAGATCTCGATGCCGGGTGTGATCGCTCCACCGAGGAACGCGCCATCTTCGGAGACGATGTCGAAATTGTTGCCCGTGCCGAAGTCGACGACGATCGCCGGGCCGCCGTATAACTCGTATGCCGCAACGGCGTTCGCGATCCGGTCGGCGCCGACCTCTCGGGGGTTGTCATACTTGATCGGCATACCGGTCTTGATTCCAGGGCCGATGATGACGGGTTCGAAGTCGAGATAGCGGTCGGCGAATGAGCGAACCATGGCGAGTAGCCGAGGCACACCCGATGACACAGAAACGCCCGTGACCTCAGAAAATTCGACGCCGGCGAACGTCACGAAACCCATGATCATCGTCGCGAGCTCATCGCTCGTGCGGTCGTGGTCGGTGGACACCCGCCAGTGGTTCACGAGACCGTCCTCGGCGGACACGCCGGGAACGCCGTTGTCGTACAGCGCGAAGACCGTCTGGGTGTTCCCGACGTCGATCGCGAGGAGGTAGTCGGTCACGCGTTCGTTCCGCTCGCGCCGTCGGCGCTGATGTCGAGCCCGATGTCGAGCGTCGGTGCACCAAAGGACAACTTCGACGTTGAGATCATGTCGACGCCGGTATGACTGACCGCGCCGATCGTGCTGAGATCGATGCCTCCGCTCGCTTCGAGGATTGGTCGGCGGCCATCGCCCACGAGCGACTCGACCATGCTGACCGCTTCGCGCAGGATGTCGGGGCTCATATTGTCGAGCAGGATCGCATCGGCGTTGGCATGGACTGCTGCCTCGACTTGTTCGAGTCGGTCAGCTTCGACGTGAACGGTGCGTGCGGGCCAGCGTTCCTTCGCCGTTGCCACCCCGTCGGCGATCGACACTCCCATCAAGTGGTTGTCCTTCAGCATGATCCAATCGCTGAGGTTGCCCCGATGGTTCCGTGCCCCACCGGCTCGTACCGCTGCCTTCTCCAGACTGCGCAGCCCAGGGGTCGTCTTGCGGGTATCCCAGACTTGGGCCGAACCGTCGGCGGCATCGACGTAGGCACGGGTATTGGTGGCAACGCCGGAGAGGTACATCATGAAGTTCAAGCAGGTGCGCTCGGCAATGAGAATGGACTCGAGCGACCCCGACAGACTCGCCAGCTTCTGACGTGGGCTCACCACGTCGCCTTCATAGACGTGCCACTCGAGTTCGAGCTCTGGGTCGACCTGACGAAGCGTTTCTTCAACACATGCTGTACCGGCAATGACACCGTTCGGTCGCACGACAAACTCGGCGGTGGCGGTGACGCCCGGAGGAAGGAGCGATGCAGTGAGATCGCCGAGCGGGGTCAGATCTTCGGTGAGGGCGCGGCGAACAGCGTCGACAACGTCATGGTGAGGAGGGTGCAAGTAACGAGACACGCCCCGACGTTACCGGACTAAATTTGCTCAAACCTCGATGACGACCAAGTCCGTTGGAGCGGTCGCTTCGGCCATCGGTAGCGTTTCGATCGAGCGACGGTTTCCAACGACCTGAACGAGAAGAAACTCGCCGGTCTCGATCTGCACGATGCCCTTGGCACGGATGGTCGTGGATGGAAGCTCATCGACGAGATCGATGAGGTTCGACCGAGTAATTGTTCCCGGGATCGGCACGAGCGACGTTCGGTACTGATCGAACAAGCTCGCCCCCTCCCCCATATCTGGAACTGGACGACGGGCACCGAGGTTCACAAGGCCTGCGGTGGAATGCGTTGAATCCGCAAGGACGGTTCGAATTCCAGGAGCGAGCTCCTCAAGCCGAGCCTTGACCGTCTCGATTCGAGCATCGTCGACAAGATCGGCCTTGGACAGGAGCAGCACGTCGGCAGCACGGACCTGGGTCCGCACGGCGTCGGCGACGACCGACAACTCATCTTCGAAGGTCAGGAACTGATCGAGATCGACGAGCACGACGGTGCTGTCATGAACAAACCCAGGAGTACTGGACAAGCTCGCGGCCGAACGAGGGTCCGCAATACCGCTTAGCTCGACGACGACATGCTCAGGCGGGGTTGGCCGCTGACGAAGCTCGTCGAATGCCTCCAGGAAACCGTTCTTCAAACTGCAGCACACACAGCCGCCGCTGAGATCGAGCGTGTCGCCCTGCTGGCGGCGGATGAGGGCAGCATCGATATTGATGTCGCCAACATCATTGACCATCACGGCGATCGGTACGTCGGTACGAGCGAGCATCTCGTTGATCACCGTGGTCTTCCCGGCGCCCAGATACCCGCCGAGCAACGTGACGGGCACGCGGCGGCCGTCCCACGGCGCATATACGGGCTCGATCATCGTAATCTCGTCTTCGTCGAGGTTCATGAGATGGTTACTCCAATGTTGTCGATAAGCCGGACGTCGCCGAAGCGGACTGCGGTGAGCAGACGAGTCTCGCCCGACAACGTGTCGGGGGTGCGTAGCGACGCCGAATCGACGACCGCAACGTAGTCGGGTTCGCTGGCACCGGGAGCGGTCGCGATGACCTCCCGGATCGCTGCCTCAACCGTAGCAGGGTCGCGTTCGCCAGCATCGATCGCTCGAGCTCCAGCTTGGAGCGCTTGCTGAACAATCGGCGCCTGTTCCCGATGCTCATCGGTCAGCCGAAGGTTCCGGCTGGACATCGCCAGGCCGCTCGGTTCTCGAACCGTGGGCACGCCACGAACGTCGACAGGCATGTTGAGATCTGCTGCCATCCGTTGAAGCATCGCGAGCTGTTGATAGTCCTTCTCGCCAAAGAACGCTCTGCATGCACCCACGATGTTGAACAACTTGGTCACCACCGTGGCAACACCATCGAAATGCGTGGGTCGGCTCACGCCCTCCCACGGCTCGGTCACGACCCGGAGCGAAACGGTGGTCCAATTCTCGTCGGGATACATCTCGGCATCCGAAGGAACGAAGAGAAACTCGGCTCCAGCGCGCTCGGCGGCTCGCGCGTCGGCATCGACCATTCTCGGGTAGGTCGCGAGGTCTTCATGAGGCGCGAACTGAAGTGGATTGACGAACACCGACACAACAACACTGTCGCTCGCGTCGACGGCCGCTGAAATGAGTTGCTCATGGCCTCCGTGGAGCGCTCCCATCGTCGGAACGAGGCCGATACGTCGTCCCGAGTCGCGTTCTGCGTCCACGGCTGCACGGAGCTCGGCAATGGTATGAATGATCTTCATTGGAGGTCGTTCCCTGCGAGTTTGATTGCTAGCTCGACGAGGCAATCGTATGCGGACAGTTCGCCGCTATGACGTTCACGAAGCGCTGCACGGTGTTTCTCGATCGTGGCCATGTCGCCGCGGGCGGCGGGTCCGGTGAGCGCGGCTCGGGGCCCCTTCTCAGAAACGTTGTCGATGCTCGCCTTGACCAAGGGCAGAAAGACCTCGAAGTCAATATTGAGCTCAATCGCCAGGCGTTCTACCTGGCCGAGCAGGGCGACGAGGTGGTTGGAGGCAATCGCCGCGGCAGCGTGATAGGTCGCTCTATCGGCGTCATCGATCGGAAACGAATATCCACTCAACGCAGCGGCGATTTCTTCAGCGATTGGTTCGCCCGCGACAGCAAACCATGCCGATCGGAGCTGGCGAGCCCCCGAGCGTGGGTCGGCGAGCGACACGAGCGGATGTAGACCTGCAGCCCGATGAGGAGCGAGGACGTCGAGGCCTAGGGCGCCCGACAGATGCATGACCACAGCATCGCCGGGTTCGATCACAGAGGCGACCGTTGCGATAGCAACATCAGCGGTCGCAATGATGCAGACATCGACGCCGACCGCCGCTGCTGCGAGGTCATCACCACGACGAAACACCGTCGCACACTCCCAGCCAGCATCGATGAGCGCGGCTCGAAGCGATCCTCCGGCACGACCATCACCAATGAGATTGAAGCGTCGCGACATCGTCACACGCCTAGGAGTCTGGTCGGTACGGCCAGACTTCATCGAGTGGCGGGTCGACGAAGTCATCGGGAATGAGATCTGGAGCGAGCTCGCGAAGCGGGACGAGCACGAATGCCCGTTCGAACATGCGAGGGTGCGGAACGATCAGATCGTGCACGTTGATCTGCTCACCGTCGATCCAGAGAACATCGGCATCGAGGGTCCGAGGCCCCCAGCGTTCTTTACGTACACGCTCGGCTTCGGTCTCTCGGTCCCAGCAGGCACTGAGCAACTGGCGAGCGGTTCGATCCGTCGAGAGCTGCACGACCATATTTAGATACTTGCCCTGTTCTGGTCCACCGACCGGCGCGGTCTCCCAGATCGACGACATCTTGACGACGTCGGGAAGGTGCCCAGCGGCATGGTTGAGATGAGCTTCTCGGTCTCCCAAGTTGGAGCCGAGCCCAATAAAGGCTCGTCGGGTCACTACTTCTGCCTCCGGATGGTGACACCCGAGCTCGCCAAGTCCTGCGGGACCGGCGGGCGTAGTTTCCTGATCGTCACCCGGGTAGCCGTCGCGAGGTCGTGCTGCAGCACGACCTGGGCGACATCGCTCGCGAATCGTTCGAGCAGCCCGTACCGCTGATCGTCAGCGAGTGCCTGAATCTCGGCGACGAGGCCGCCGTAATCGATCGTGTTGCTGAGGTCGTCGGAGCTACCAGCAGCTGAAAGATCGCAATCGACATCGACGTCGATTTCGAACGGCTGACGGCGTTCGACTTCCTCTGGGAGGATGCCGCAGAACGCCATAACGCGCAGCGAGCGCAGTTCGATCGAGTCAGTCACGAAGATCGATGTCGTCTGGCGACACCTCGAACTCAGCAGCTTCTGCAGCCGCTGCTTCCGCCTTGGCCATTGCTTCGGCGGCAAGCGCGTTCTCCGCATCGCGATCGATACGCCCAGCAACCGCGACGATCTCGCGACCAACGGGGCCGATCTGCTGAGAAAGCAGTTGCTCGACAGCAACGATTGCCTTTGGCTGGTCCGGGATCATCTCGGTCCAGACGAGGTATCCCGCGACGAGACCCGAGACGTGATCGCCCAGGTCCTCACGGTGCATCAAGATCTTGAAGCCCTGCGTCGTGAGCATGTTGATATCGGAGTACACACGATTAAGGAAGGCTTCCCCATCCTCAGGACCGCGAAAGGGGCGGTGTATCCACGAGACGTCTTCGTCGTCGTAGTTGTGCAGGTTTGCGTTGTTTGGGATGAGCGACATGATCCGGTCAAAACCATTGACCCGCGACCAAATGATCTCTTCTTGCCGGCGAACCCGGCGATGCGCGTCACCATATCCGCCCAGTCTCTCCGAAACCGCCAGCTGACCACGCAAAACCCACTTGAAGTTGCGCGGCTCAATTCCGAGAGCCCATTTGCCTTTCAGCTTCTGGCTTGCCATTCCTCTAAATCCGTTCCGGTCTCATGAGCATCTGCGCCGCCTGCGCTGTAACTCGAACGTCGTGTGTTCGCACCATATTCGCCGAACGCGCCCAACCCCACACCGCGGACAAAACTGACCCCTCAATTCGATCATTCGCGGGCACTATTCCGGTCGAATCGGGTGCATCGGCCGAATTGACCAAGCCGTGGACTTCACCGATGAATCGCTTTCGACTTACACCGAGCACCAGGGGCGCTATCTGGCTGAGCGATCTGATCTCACGAAGGAGTGTGAGATTGTGATTGGTCGTCTTGCCAAAGCCAATCCCGGGGTCGACCCAGAACTGTTCAACCCCCGCCCGTTCGGCGCGATCCTTGTACGTCTCGAAGGCGCTGGTCACCTCGGACACGACATCGTCGTACGTGGGGTTCGATTGCATCGTGCGGGGCTCGCCTTGCATATGCATTGCAATCCACCCCGCTCCGTGGGCTCCAGCGACCTCTTCGAGCGACGCGCTGATGTCGTTGACGATCGACGCTCCGGCTGCGAGCGCAGCTTCAGCAATTTCTGGCTTCGTCGTGTCGATCGACATGACACAACGGCCCGCTAGACGGGAAATGACCGGCAGAACTCGTTCGGCTTCTTCGGCACTTTCGACCGGGTGCGCGCCGGGACGGCTGGATTCACCACCCACATCGATGACATCGGCCCCGTCGAGAATCATTTGTTCGGCATGGGCAACGGCCCGATCGACCGTGCCCCAAGAGCCGCCATCGCTAAACGAATCGGGCGTCGTGTTGAGAATGCCCATGATGATGGGCCGGTTTAGCGGAAGCGGCATTGACCAGATCCTAAACCGATGTTGCCGCGAGTAATCGGCTGGTCTTAGTGCATCCCGGTGATGAAACGCATGGCTTCGGCGCGCGTTGCTGCGTTCTCGCGAAAGATGCCGTGGACCGCGGAGGTGACCGTTGAAGAACCGGGCTTACGGATGCCGCGCATCGACATACACATGTGCTCGGCCTCCACGACGGTGAGCACACCGGCGGGATCGAGTACCTCTTGGACTGCATCGGCGACCTGGCGGGTCAGCCGTTCTTGAACCTGCGGTCGTTGGGCGTAGCCATCGACCAGCCGAGCGATCTTGGAAAGACCGGTGATCTTGCCCCCAGGCTTTGGAATGTACGCGACATGGGCCTGGCCGTAGAACGGGATCAGGTGGTGTTCACACATCGAATAGATGGGGATCTCGCGCACCATGATCATCTCGTCGTGATCGACGTCGAACACTTTGTAGAGGTGTTCCTTCGGATCTTCACGGAGTCCACTGGTGATCTCGGCGTACATCCGAGCCACACGGGCGGGAGTATCGAGCAAACCGTCGCGGTCGGGGTCTTCTCCAATCGCTTCGAGGATGTCACGAACGGCCGCTTCGATCTTCTCGCAGTCCACCTGCGTTGTTATCTTTGCGTTCTCATCCATGTAGATCGTTCCTATTCGTCGTATCGCCCTGATCGTGCTGCACCGACGACGCCTGCTTCATTTCGGAGGTCCCGACGCCGCTGCCCTTGGAGTAACCAGTCCGTCCCAACATCTCTTCCAAGATTTCACCTTCGAGCGTCTCGTGTTCGATGAGGTACGTCGCCATTTCGTCGAGCACTCCTCGATGTGTCTCGAGAACCCGTCGGGCTTCGGAATGCGCAGCGTCGACGAGTCCGGTGGCTTCGTCGTCGATCCGGGCCGCGAGTTCTTCTGAGTAGTCGGCGGTATTGCCTTGTTCTTTGCCGAGGAAAACCTCGCCGCCGCCGGAGCCGAGGCGCTGCGGACCGAGCGTGTCGCTCATCCCGTATTCGGTAATCATCGACCGGGCGATCGACGCAACACGATCGATATCGTCGCTTGCACCCGTCGTTGGATCGCCAAAGACGATCTCTTCTGCAGTCCGACCGCCGAGGAGCATCGCCATCGTGTCTTTCAGTTCGGATTTGGTTTGCAGGTACTTGTCTTCGGTCGGAAGGGCGAGCGTCCAGCCGAGGGCGCGCCCTCGCGAGACGATCGAGATCTTGTGAATCGGGTTCGTGTGTTCGAGTACGTGACCAACGATGGCATGTCCGGACTCGTGGTAGGCAATGACGCTCTTCTCATGCTCGGACATGGCCCGGTTCTTGCGTTCGGGGCCCGCCATGACTCGATCGATGGCATCTTCGATCTGCTTTTGGCCGATCGTGTCGAGCCCTTGACGAGCGGCAAGCAGCGCAGCCTCGTTCAACAGATTCGCCATATCGGCGCCCGTGAAACCTGGGGTACGTCGTGCAATAACATCGGTCTGGACGTCGGGGGCGAGCGGCTTGCCCTTGGCATGCACTTCGGCGATTGCTTTTCGTCCTTCGAGGTCCGGGCGATCGACGACGATCTGACGGTCGAAACGACCCGGGCGAAGCAGCGCTGGATCGAGGATGTCGGGACGGTTGGTTGCAGCGATCAAGATGACGCCGGTGCTCACATCGAAGCCGTCCATCTCGACGAGCAACTGGTTGAGGGTTTGTTCTCGTTCGTCGTGACCGCCGCCCAAGCCAGCGCCACGATGACGACCAACAGCATCGATCTCATCGACGAAGATGATGGCGGGGGCTTCGTCTTTGGCCTGTTGGAACAAGTCGCGCACCCGGCTCGCGCCGACCCCGACGAACATCTCGACAAAATCCGATCCCGAGATCGTAAAGAATGGAACGCCAGCCTCGCCGGCGACTGCACGAGCGAGGAGGGTCTTCCCCGTTCCCGGCGGCCCGAAGAGCAGGACGCCCTTGGGAATGCGTGCGCCGATCTTTGCGAACCGATCGGGATCGGCGAGGAAGTCACGGATCTCGGTGAGTTCCGCAACAGCCTCATCGGCTCCGGCAACGTCCTCGAAGGTGGCGGTCGGTTGATCTTTCGAGAGTTTGCGCGTCTTGGCCTTGCCGAAGCCCATCGGGCCGCCCCGGCCACCTTGCATCGAGCTGAGGAAGAACCAGAAGACGCCGACGATGATGAACAGCGGCAGAAGGTTGATGAGCAGGCTGACGAGAACATTGCCGGATTCGGCATCGACTTCGAGAGCGATCTCGGGCTCTGCGGCACGAAGTTCAGCGAATACCTCATCGGTCGCTTCTTCTGGGAACGTGGCGGTGAAGAGATCACCGTTTTCGAGTGTTCCTTCGACCTGATGTGACGAGTCAAGGATGGTCGCTTCGACGATTTCGCCGCTCGAGATTGCATCTTCGAGCTCGCTGAAGGTCAGCTCTTCAGCTGAAGGCCCGCGGGTTGAGAGGACGAGTGCGAGAATGATCACGGCGGCTACGGCCACGCCGAGAGATACTGCCGAACGAGAGAGTTTCTTCAAGACTTTCCACCCTATCGAACACCGAACTGCTTCTGTTCTACGAAGACGGACGTGAACCTGTGGCGGTGGCCCCCACTCACAGACCGAAGCGAACTACTCGCCGATATAGCGGGCGATGTAGGGCAGGTTGCGGTATCCCCCGCGTGCATCGAGGCCGTAGCCGACCACGAAGTCAGGTGGTAGTTCGAAGCCGACGTAGCCAATGTCCTCATCAACTTTTTGGCGGCCTTCACGGACGAGCAAGGTGCACACCTCGACCGATGCTGCATTCCGGTGTTGAAGGTTTCGGCGCAGGTAGCTGAGCGTCAGGCCTGAGTCGATGATGTCTTCAACGACGAGAACGTGACGACCTTCGAGGTCTTCGTCGAGGTCTTTGAGGATGCGAACAACGCCTGACGTCGCGGTTTCGTTGCCATAGGAAGAAACCGCCATGAAGTCGATCTCTACCGGCAGGTCAACTTCACGAACGAGGTCGGCCATGAACAGGAACGCCCCGCGGAGCACGCCGACGAACAGCGGATTCTTGCCTTCGTAGTCGGAGGTGAGCTGGGCACCGAGTTCTTTGACCCTCGTGCGAATCTGTTCTTCGGTGACGAGAATCTCGCCGACTTCGTTAGCTGGGGCTCGTCCCGCACTGGGTGTTGTACTGCCCGTGGTGTCTTCACTCATGCAGTGGCGAAGAATAGCGGGTCTAGGTGAGAGAACCCGATTCGCGAGTCGGGCCACCGGAAATACGTAGCCGTTGTTGTGAACGAGAGACCCGCCAGCCTCCAGACACCTCGGCTGCTTTCACGTCACCATCGATCACCTCGAACAGGCGCTGGACGCTGGCGGTATCGATTGGATGGGCGTCGCCTGTCTCGGAACGAACCCACTGCTGCAACGCCATTGCGGCGACGGGTCTTGGTGCAGCGGCGAGTGCCAACGCGTCCGTCGGATCGAGTTGAGCAGCGTGATCGGCCACGACCCGTGCAGCGTTGCGAGCGTGCGCAGTCGACCGAGCGAGCAACGGCGCGACGTCGCGTCCGGCAATATCGTCGAGCAACGGCATGACCTCGTGACGCATACGATTGCGTTGGAACGCTGGATCGTCGTTGGATGCATCGGTTACCGGCTGCCAACCGAGGGCCGCACATACCGCTTCGGTATCGGCGCGGCGCAAGCCGAGAATCGGTCGGCGGTGACCGGGTTCCATTGCGCCAAGGCCGACGAGCCCACTGCCTCGAACGAGGTTGATCAGCATGGTTTCGGCTTGATCGTCGACGGTATGGCCAGTGGCAGCATGAGGCCCGAGAACGCCGTATCGGGCCGCCCGCATGCGAGCCTCCAGGTTTGAGCCTGGGTCGATATCGACCCGGTGCCGTTCAACGCCAGCGCCGATCGACTGGGCGTAGGCGTGAACCACATCAGCCTCATCGGCCGAACCGTCCCGCTGCCCGTGATCGACATGCACTGCGGTGACGACACATCCCGCCGCTGTGGCGAGGGCCATCAACGCAAGCGAATCAGCACCGCCGGAAACACCGCAGCGAAGTGGCGTCCCCTCAGGGGGGAACGTCGTATGTAGCAGCCACGCCGAAAGGGTGTGGCCAAGGTCGAGACCGTCAGGCGAGCTGGGGAGCTGGCTCGACACGTTCGATCCACAGTTCGGGTTCTTTGATCTCGGTGAGCAGAGGCAGCAGCGCTGGCCCTTCCCATACCCGATCCATGAGCTCGCGGCCACCGTGCTCTTCAACCGCCTCGATGAAGGCTTCGCCCTGGGCGTATTGCTTCATCTTGGCTTCAAGCCCGGCGAGACGCTGGATGAGCATCACAAACCCCGATGCGTTCTGGCGTCGCTGCCGAAGCACACGACCGAACCGCTCGGCGTTCTGCACGTACCCTTCGCCGGCACGATCCATCGTGACATCGCCATGGCCTTCGAGCAGGCTCATCAGGCCGCCGATATGTCCCAGCGTTTCGCGCTGCTTCTCGGAAGCGAACACCGCGCTGAGGCCGCCTTCATCGAGGGCGTTTTCGCCGGCCTTCTTCGCTTCGAGCGCACGCTTTATTCCGTCGCTGAATCGCTGCGGGTCAGGATCGGACTCCTCGAGGGTGCTCTCAACGAGGCCGAGGAAGTGATCGCGCATCCATGGGACACCAGTGAACTGGGCGCGATGGGTGACCTCATGAAGTGCAAGCCACAACCGGAAGTCGCGCTCGGGAAAGGCAAAACGATCTTCGAGCGCCTTTACGTTTGGCCCGACGTAGTACACGATGTCTTGTTTCTCGGGCTCCTCGTCCTCGATGACGAGCAAATCGTATTGGCCGAGCACTCGGGTGCTCATCCAGCCGAGCATCAGACCAAGTTCTGCACCAGCCACCTTCGGGCTGACCATCGCCATCGGTCCCGACATCTCGTCTTCCATCTTCACGAGCATGGGACGAAGGAGGCGTTGGAACGACCGAAGGTTGGCGTCGACCCAATCGGATCGTTCAGCCACTCGTCCCCGAGCCTTGCCCGCAACAGAATGCAGGCCGGTTTCTTCGCCGACGAGCGTCTCGGCCAGCGCCGTGAACTCTTCGAAGTCCTCGGTCATCTTGGCGCGATCAGAGTCGCTCAGTTGCGGTTGCTTTCGAGCGACCTTGGCCGCGATGCTACGAGCGAGGTCCCAATCGATGACCGGGCTTTCAGACACGCTCTTAAAGCTCGGCCCTAGCTTGCGCCTGCATCATCTTGCGCTGCTTGCGACTCGGGTACCGCTTCCTCGTGACGAAGAAGAGGTAGCCGCCAACGATCGACACGATCGCACCGACGGTAGCGACGACGAGAACGATGGAGATCCAGAAAGTCCAGACAACTGCGAGCATCCGACCAGCTTACCGCCCGAGTAGCCCACTAAGCGACCGGGGCATGTTCGCCCTTCGGTATTGTCTTCGGTATGGAAATGACACGGTGGATTACCGAGATGGGCATGGGCGTCGACGTCCACGGTGGCGACTACACAAAGGCCGGGCGTCGAGCCGTCTCTGACGCACTCCGTCATAGCAGCCTCAACTTTTTCGACGCCGCAGGCAAGCGCCGCGAAGACATGCACGTCGAGGTTCGAATCGCGGTACAAAAGCCAGACGAGATCGATATCGAGGCCATCGCTGAAGACGTTCCGTACGGCACCGTGACGGTGTCTCCCGAAATGGGTGGGCTCGACGTGCCTGCGGCTGACAGCACCGACCTCATGGTCATCGCCAACGCCGCGATCTTGGTCAGCTTCGTCGACTGACCATCACGTGGCCAGGCGCTGGAGGAACGCGTTCTGGAAGGTGCCTTCGGGGTCGAGTTCGCTGGCCAGCGAAAGGAAATCGTCGAGCCTCGGGAAACGGTCGATCAGCTCGTCTCGACCCATGGCGAAGAGCTTCCCCCAGTGCGGTGTTGGCGAGAACGGAGCGAGTGCGGCTTCGATGTCGGGCAGTAGAGCAATCACCTCCGCTGGATGCTTGAGCCAGGTAAACCCGATCGACAAGGTGTCCCTGCCAACCGACGGGCTCAGCCAGAGCTCGTCGGAGGCGACCGAACGGATCTCGGTTCCGCGCAGGTGCGGGTCGATCCGCTCCCCCAACTCGCGGAGCGCTTCGAGCGCCGCGACCCCATCGGTGCGGCGCACGAAGTACTCGCTCTGCAATTCATCACCGCCCGACGACGGATAACCGTCGGGCGTGAAGTGCGGCAATCGATCGAGCCACGGCCCTGGCTCTGTGGCTCGGGTGACCCGATCTTCGATGATGACGGTGTCCCACCGTGTTGCGCCCCACAGCTCGTCGGGCACCTCGGTGCTCTCGGGTTTACCGTCGCTGCCGATCGCTACTCGGGACTTCTGCCAGATGGTTCGAAACTCGGGCACCGCGTAGTGGCAGTGCAGGTTCACGCTGTACGCCGAGGCCATGATGTCGTCGAGATTGGCGAGAACGATTTCCCACGAGCTCGTTAGATAGACGTCTTGGCGCATGAAATAGGTCGGTTCCACATCGAGGGTCATCTCGGTGATGACACCGAACGCACCGAGGCCGACAGCAATCGCTGCAAGCTCGGGGTTCGAACGGTCGTAGTGGCGCAACGAACCATCTGCGGTGACGAGTTCGATGCCGCTAATCGCCGAGGCGAGAATCTGGTTGCTGTCGCCTGAACCATGAGTTCCCGTTGCCGTGCCACCGGCGACCGAAATGTGTGGCAGCGAACCCATGTTGTGGAGCGCTACTCCCTCGGTTTCCAACGCCTGGGCTACCGCACCATAGGTCCAACCACCGGGAACGGTTGCCGTCATGGTCTCATGGTCGACCGAAACGTCGAGGTCGAGTGCCGCGGTGTTGATCTGCAACCCACCCGCAGTATCGGCAACCCGATTGAACGAGTGGCGGGTGCCGAGGGCCTTGACCTTCTTCGCTCCAGCTACGAGCTCTTGAAGCTCCTCGACCGAGCGTGGCTGTGCGTACTCAGCGGCGTCGTACGCGATATTTTTCGACCAGTTCTGCGACCGGTTGGGCTCTGCCATGGCGTCACCGTAGTCGCCCTGTGATGGAGCTGACGGCAGAAGTCTTCAGCCGAGCATCTTGGTCGCGTACCACTTGCCGGTTCGCCAACCGATCGGCGTGTAGATGACCGCGGCGATAATGCCGATTGCGGTGATCCCCGCGTCGAAGAACCCAAAGAGGACAGCACTGACGAACAGCCCGCTGAAGATGGCGAACGTCGGGAGTGCCGCACCGATGGCTGGGGCGCGATGAACTTGGCCCATCGAATCGAGCGCAAGACTGAGGATGAGGCCGGAGATCGGCCCGATCAGGACCGCGTAGAGCCCGCCGAGCACGAGGAAGATTCCGACCTGAACGAGGGCGACTTCCCACTCCCCGAGGACGGCCGAGGCAATGCCGAGCACGACCACGGTTGCGAGGACCATTGCGACCGTTCCGAACAATCCAGCCAGGGGCCCGTAGACGACGGCGGGGCGCGTTCCTCCTCGTGAACGAAACCGGCCGGGCACAGAACCGCTGATCGCTGGTGGAGGTGGTGCGTCCTGCATATGTCCAAAATTACGTCATGCCACCCGGCCGAGCAATTGGGGCAGATCGGGCACATCATCAACGTGCTCAATCCGTTCATGCTCGGGTGTTGCGGACGAACCACCTGCCGGACCGATAGCCGACCGATACGAACAATGGTGCCGAGACCGCCAGCACGGCAGCGACAACGACGGTGGACCCGTCCTGAAGCAAGCTGAAAATGAAGATGAACGGGATGACCAGCGCCGCGACCCCTCCAAGAATTGGAGCCACTCGTTGCTGCTTGAGGACTCCCAATATCAGGCCGGTGATGAGCCCGAAGAACGAGCCGAGTCCAATGGCGATCACCGTGGCGAAGACGAGAACGGCAGGCAAAAACTGGAACGGTTCTGTCCAACCGGTCTCAGGAACTTGGGCGAAGGCGAGGACCAACGAGGTCAACACGCCCAGCACAACGGCGCCTCCGAGCCCCGCCATAAGGCCCTTCCAAGCGGCGGTCCCGATGGTTCGACCAAAGCTAGGAGCAGGATCGACACCTGGTGGAGCATGCTGCATGACCCTAAGGGTATCGGCCTACTCCGAACGGAGCCATGGGCGTAATTGCACCTCGGCTGGGACTCGACCACCGGGCAGTTCGATCTCCCATTCGGCGTCGTCGACCCAATCCGACGTCACTCGCTCATCGCCGCGGACGGCCAGTGCCATCCCGATCGCTGCTCCCACCGTGTGCCCCCACATTCCGCCGGTGACATAGCCGACCGGCGCACCGTTGCGGAACAGGGTTTCGTTGTGATGTAGGAGCTGCGCGTCAGGGGTGGTCTCCTGGACGAGCTTCACCTGTACGAGGCGTTGCGTTGCACCGACCTCACGTTGGGCGACGAGGGCTGCCTTACCTCGGAAGTCGGCGTCCTTGTCCCACGCAATAGCGAACGACAGGCCAGCTTCGAGCGGGGTGTCATCGGGAGTGATGTCGTGACCCCAATGGCGATATCCCTTCTCGAACCGAAGCGAGTTCAGCGTGAAGTACCCGCACAGTTCCAGGCCGTGACCTGCCCCAGCGTCGGCGATCGCATCCCACAGCGTCGCCGCGTCGGCAGCAGAAACATAGAGCTCCCAGCCGAGCTCACCGACATAACTCATGCGGTTGGCCAACACCTCAATCCCTGCAATACCGATCCACTGGTTCGTGGCGAAAGGAAATGCCTCGTCACCCAAGTCGACCGACGCGAGACCCTGCAGCAGATCGCGCGCGTTCGGACCCATCACGGCGATGCATGCGTAGGTTTCGGTGACGTCGGTGACCTGAGCATTGCGCCCGGCCGTTGCCCGTCGAAGCGTGTTGAGATCGCGCTGACGAGTCCCGGCACCGCCGATGACCCAGAAGGTGTCAGAAGAGATGCGGCTGACCGTGAGATCGGCTTCGATACCACCATGGTTGTTCAGCCATTGGGTGTACACCGAGGCGCCCACCTCACCGTTGACCGCTCCGGCCGAGAGGTAGTCGAGAATCTCACCAGCTTCGTCGCCTTCGACGCGGAGCTTGGAGAATGTCGACAAATCGAACATCCCGACGTTCTCGCGAACCGCCCTGTGCTCTACAGCGTTCGCGCCGTGCCAGCCTTCGATACTCCAGGAGTAGTCGTAGGTGTTCGCCACGTCAGCGCCGTCCGCACCAGCACCGTCGCGGGCGTAGTACATCGGACGGTCCCAGCCATTGAGATCCGCAAAGTACGCG
This sequence comes from uncultured Acidimicrobiales bacterium, assembly GCA_964451305.1. Lineage (GTDB taxonomy): Bacteria > Actinomycetota > Acidimicrobiia > Acidimicrobiales > SHLQ01 > SHLQ01. Next base: position 48,916 of record CAYVHV010000009.1, read on the forward strand.
CCCGCGGCTTCGGTCCTGTCGTAGACTGGCGACCGTTTGATGCCGCGAGCGGTGTTGTAGGTGCGGGTCGGCCAGTGTGGCGCATAGAGCAGGCCAAGTACTTCGACCGTTCGGTCGCGCAGATAGGTCTCATCGTTTTGCCACGACTCGAAGCGTCGAATGTCGACATCGTGCAGGTCGAAGGGCGGCTCTCCCTCGGTGATCCAATGTGCCAGCGCCATACCCGCCCCACCCGCTGACTGAATGCCGATCGAGTTGAAACCTGCAGCGACGAAGAGCGAGTCGAGGGTGGGGGCTTCGCCGAGGATGTAGGAATCATCGGGCGTAAAGCTCTCCGGACCATCGAACAAAAGGCGAAGGCCGGTCTCGTGCAACGCTGGAATACGATCGAACGCCGGACCGAGCCACTCCCCCAAGTGGTCTGGATCGGGATCCATCGTAATGAACGCCCTATCGGTCGGAGGCGGACCCGACGCTGGCCACGGGCGAGCAATCGGCTCGAAGAGACCGACCAACATGGAGCCACCGGCCTCGGGCTTGAGGTACGCCCAGCGGTCGGGGTCTCGGAGGATCGGACCGTCCTGGTCGATGCCGTCTATCGGTTCGGTAACGACGTAGTGATGCTCGGCCGCCATGAGCGGCACGTTGACGCCCGCCTTCTCCGCGAGGTGCCTGGTCCACAATCCACACGCGAGCACGACATGTTTCGCCGCGATCTCGGTGCCGTCGTCGGTGCGAACGCCAACACAACGGGTTCGGCCACCGCTGGCCGATTCGGTGAGAAGGTCGTCGACACCAACACCCTCGGAGACCGTTGCTCCGCCGTTGCGAGCACCACGGATGAGCGCCATCGTGCAATCCGATGGGCCGACGACCGAATCTTCGGGAAGCCAGATTCCGCCGAGCAAGTCATTCGTCTCCGCGAGAGGAAAGCGTTCTTTGATCTCGTCAGCGGTGATCTCCTCTGCGGTGATCCCGAGGTACCGAGCCATGCCCGCCGTGCGACGCAGCTCCTCCCATCGATGCGGCATCGACGCCATCGAGATCGCACCTGGCGCCCGGAAGCCGGTATCTTGCCCGGTCTCCTCTTTCAACGTTTGGTACAGGTTGTGGCTGTATCGAGCGAGCTTGGTCTGATTCTCAGTCGACCGAAGCTGCGCAACGAGGCCGGCAGCATGCCATGTCGTACCGCCGGTGAGCTGATGACGTTCGAGCACCAGCACGTCGCTGATGCCCTTCTTCGTCAGGTGATATGCAATCGATGCTCCGACGATGCCACCTCCGACGACGATGACCTCGACCTGTTCGGGCAGTGACTTGGCGGAGGACCCGCTCACCCGCGGAGCTCCTCATTCTCAGGATCCCACACAGGCCCATCGAGCACGGTTGCATCGACATTCTCTCCGAGGATCATCACCGTCAGCGCCGTTCCCGGTGCTGCAGCATCTTCACTCACGAACGCGAACGCCAGGCTCTTATCGACGGTGAACCCGTAGCCGCCAGAGGTCGTCAACCCGACCGGCTTCCCGTCGAACATGACCGCTTCGCCGCCGAGTGCGTCAGCAGTATCGTCGGGGTTTCCATCTACATAGGCCGGCAGGTCGAGTTCGAGGTATACGAGCCGCCAGTCGTTGCCCGTCGGCGGGGTATCGAGTGCGTCGAGGCCGATGAAATCGCCACGATCACGCTTGACCCAACGCTCGACGCCCGCCTGGAGCGGCCCGATGTCGTGGGTAAGTTCGAAGCGACTCAGGTATGCCTTCTCCATGCGCAACGAGTTCAGTGCGTGGCTTCCAATATCGGTGAGGCCGATGCCGTCGTCACTCGCTGCGAACAACCCGTCATAGAGCTCGAGTAGTCGATCCATGGCGACGTGGAGTTCCCAGCCCAGTGAACCGGTGAAGCCGACGCGCAATGCTCGAACCGGAACACCGCACACATCGATCTGCTGCTGGCGAAGAAAGCCGAAACCCTCGTTCGATACGTCGGCGTCGGTACACGCGCGCATCAAGGCACGAGCATTTGGTCCGGCGATTGCCACAGCGCCGAGTGCGCGCGTGACGTCGGTGATTGTCACGTCGTCGCCGCCAACGTTCTGGGTGAAATGGTCGAGGTCGCGAACATGGCCGACAGCGGCAGAAACCACGTAGTAGTGGTTCTCGGCGAGGCACGTGATCGTCACCTCGGTCTCGATGCGGGCTGCGGGCGTCAGCACATAGTTGAGTGCGATCTTGCCAACGGTGGTCGGTACGATGCCGGTGGTGAGCCGGTTCAGGAACGCGTGAGCGTCGGGGCCTGAGACTTCGAACTTGGTGAATGCCGACATGTCCATGATGCCGACCTTCTCGCGGACGGCTCGGGACTCTTCTTTTGCTGCGCCATACCAACTCGGGCGATGCCAACCGTGGGAGTCTTCCAGGGGTTGGCCGACGGGCACGAACCACTTGGGCTGTTCCCACCCGTAGGCCTGCGTGTGCACTGCCCGCTTCTCGACGAGCGTGTCGTAGAGCGCCGATGTCCATACCGGCCGATGTGCCATGCGTTCTTCGCCGGGCGGGTGCGCCCGGAACATCCACTCGTAGTCCTCGATGGCCTTGTTGCGCACGAATTCTTGGTCGGCCCAGCCGAAGCGTCGAGGGTCGTAGTGGCGGAGGCTGAGTTCGGTCGAGCCATGGACGATCCAACGGGCGAGTTCGCGGCCGGCTCCGGGACCCCATGCCAGGCCGATCGACGATCCAGTGTTCAGCCAGTAGTTGCGAAGCCCGGGAGCTGGACCGAGCAGCATGTGTGCATCGGTCGTGTGGGTGATGGCGCCGTGGATGACTCGCTTGATCCCGACGTCGGCGAAGATCGGAACTCGATTGAAGGACTCTTCGAGCCACGGCGCGATCTTGTCGTAGTCCTCGGGGAAGAGCGGGTTCTCCGCATCCCATGGAACGCCCTCATCCCAGATCGACTCGGCGCCGGTCTGTTCGTAAATTCCGATGAGGCCGGCGGTCTGTTCTTGGCGGATATAACCAGCGACGCGGTTGTCGCGCATGACGGGCATTTCCCAACCATCGTTCTTCTGAGCGTCGACGAGTTCTTGCACCTCATCGGTGACGAGGTAGTGGTGCAAGATGTTGGCTTGGGGCACGTTGAACCCGGTGAACTGACCGACCTGATGCCCGTAGCAACCAGCGGCATCGACGACATGTTCACAGGTGATCGAACCCTGCTCGGTCGTCACATCCCATTCGCCATTCGCTCGCTGCTGCACGTCGAGCACGCGGTTGCGGCGCAGGACCGTCGCCCCGTTCGCTCGCGCTCCGTTGGCAAATGCCATGGTCACGCCGCTCGGGTCGACGTGGCCTTCGCCCTCGGTCCAGATGGCAGCCTTTACGTCCTTGAAGTCGTAGTAGGGGTTGTACGTTTTTGCTTCGTCGGGGCCGATCAGTTCGATCGGATAGCCGAGATATTTGCCAATGCCGAGCTGCACCTTGAGTGCGTCGAGTTCGTCGTCGGTGTACGCCACTCGAAGGCCGCCGGGCTGGTGAAACGAGATTGCTTGGCCGGTGTCGGCTTCGAGGTGCTCATACAACTCGATGGCGTAGTGGTGGAACGCCGCCGTTGTGTAGTCGGCGACCGAGCGGGTGATCTGACCGGCGGCGTGCCAGGTCGATCCAGAGGTCAGTTCGGCCTTTTCGATGAGGACGCAGTCGGTCCACCCTTCGAGGGTGAGGTGGTAGAGCAGAGACGCTCCATGCACGCCTCCACCGATAATGACAACGCGAGCGCGGTCTTGCACGTACTTGTCCTTCGAGAGCGGGAATGCTCAAACGTACGCGCTGGACATCCAAGATCGCGAACTGAACGCCCGTTCAATGACCCTTGGGGTCTGACCCCAAATCGAAGGGTTCGGGGTCGCTACTCGAAACCGAGTGCTTGGGTGATCCGTGCTCGAACATCGTCGGGCATTGGATCGAACGCTTTCGCGGCGAGCGTAGAGCGGTATTGCATCTGAAAGGCCTGGGCTGTCTGACACGAGCCGCAGGTGCCGAGGTGATTTTGCACGCTCGCTGTCAGGGCCGGCGAGAGTTCGCCATCGAGGTACATCCCGAGACTTCCATGCACATCAAGGCACGTCGCGGGCGGCGGAGCGCTGCCGTGCGGTGACGACACCAGCTGAGGACCAGCAGGGTTGAATGCGTCGACAACCGCAAACCCATCTCCGGCGCTCGCAAACGGCGGCGAAGCTGCGAAGACCTGGTCTTGGCTCGGCTGACTGTTCGGATCGGTGCTCATGTCGCTATCTCCGTGTGAGAGTCGTCGTTCGTGGATTCACCCGCTGATGTGCCCGCAGAGTCGGCAACGTCATCTTTTGTTTCTTCATTCCCGATTTTTTCGTCGGGGAGCAAATTTCTTTCCGCAGCGAAATCGTGAAGGTTCTTCTCCAGCGCCTTTCGCCCGCGGTGGATGCGGCTCATGACCGTGCCGATCGGGATCTCGAGGATCTCCGCGATCTCCTTGTACGCAAAGCCCTCGACGTCGGCGAGCAGAACCGCCATTCGAAAGTTCGCGGGCAGGGCTTCGATCGCATCCTTTACTTGGCTGTCGGTGATCGAGTCCAAAAACGCGTCCTCGGCACTCGAGCCAATCTCCGAGTTCTCGCCACCGAGGCGACGGTAGAGATACATGTCTTCGACATCGGCGATATCAGATTCGTCGGGCCGACGTTGCTTCTGGCGATAGCGGTTGATGTAGCTGTTGGTCAGGATGCGGTACATCCATGCCTTGAGGTTCGTACCGTCTTGAAAGCGTTCAAAACCTCGATATGCCTTCAGGTAGGTCTCTTGTACGAGGTCCTCGGCGTCGCTCGGATTGCGGGTCATTCGCATCGCGGCCGAGTACAGCTGATCCATCAGCGGCATGGCCTGCTCTGCAAACGTGGAGGGGTCTGCCATAGTGGGCGAGTGTAGATGAATTCATCGAGCGAACACCGCCTCCGGCGCACTTCGGGAGGTCTGCGCGACGACGGCGTAGACTGTCCACATGGGTATCGCACGGAAGTACATCGAGAAGAAGGCGACGGAACGAATCCCAGCTCCACTTCTCGACACGGCGGGCAAGGTGTTGATCGAAGGGATCGATCGCGCTGTTGAGAATCGTTGGGATGAGGCACTCGAGACCGCTGAAGAAACCGCACCCGGAGCGTCGGCTGAAGTAAAGACCCGTCTGATCGCCGCTCCCATCAAGCGCCGGATGACAGCGCTTGGAGCAGCCGCCGGAGCAACCGCTGCCGCCCCCGGTGTCGGAACGACGACCGCTGTTGGAGCAATCGTTGCCGAACTCGGAGTCGTTGCCTTGCAGACGACGGAAATGGTGATGGCGATCGGCGCCGCCTACGGCCACACCGATGCATCCCCCGAGGAGCGACGAGCCTGGGTGCTCGCCGTGCTTGCGTTCGGCGATGATGCAGCTGAGGAGTTCACGACACTCGCCCGAGATATCGGCTTGAAACTTGGTGACAACCAAGCACTCGAACTCGCGAACGAAGCGATCGGCGGGGGCGCAGGCCAGGTGGCGACGGTCGACGCTCTTCGCCGAATTAACCAAGCGCTCGTCACCCAGATCTTGCAGAAGTGGGGCACACGCAAAGGCGCGGCCACGCTCGGCAAGCTTCTGCCATTCGGGATCGGCGCGGCGGTGGGCGGCTCGGCGAACTACGTGATGCTTCGAGAGCTCGCGAAACAGGCTGAAGAGTTCTTCAGCACGTACGACAGAAGTTTCGTTGCGAACATGAAGTGGTCGTCTGGCGACCACGATGCAATCGATGTGTCCGGTGGTCGGGTCCAGGACGTCATGCCGCCTCCACCGGCGCCGGGTTCGACACCGAGTTCGTCGTAGCGTCACCTCGGATCGATGGACCGCTGAGGCGATCGCTCAAATCGAGAGAGAAGATGCCGATATGGCACCGATGTTGCGAAAGCCCGCCGACGAGCCTGAGGAAACGCCGTCGCGCGAGAACTATCGCTACACGATCCACTTGCCCATGGAGATCGAGATTCGCCAGGGTCTCTTCGCTGGACGAGAACGCATACCTGCCCAACCAGTGGACCTCGCGATCGGCGGCGCTGCATGCCACGTACAGCCGAACGAAGCGTTCAGAGTTGGCAAGCGCTATCGCATCTATATCGACAAGCTTGCGGGCTTCGCCGAGATCCGCAACATCAGTACTGAGGGAGCGTTCTCACGACTCGGGATGGAATTCATTCAACTCGAACTGGAGACCCAAGAGCGCATCGTCGATGCGATCGACAGAGCCAAGTTCGAAAGTTCACGGCTCAACAACAGCGGCAATTAGCCACCGAAGATCCAGCGACGAACAGCTCTCGCTCTAGAGCGGATCGATGAAACGCTCTGCGCCTTCCTTGACGTACTCAGTCCAGCTGCTGCCGTTCCAGTACCGAAGTTGGTGACGCCCAATCGGGTCGGAGAAGAAGCCTGGGCTTCGCTTTGCGAACCCTTCAGCGCTATCCATACCCGTGCTCAGTTTGTTGGTTGCGTTCGCAAATACGAGTTCCGGGGCGTCCTCGTCGACGACCTTGATCTCACGAACCTTGATCTCGGAACGAACCTTTGCTTCTGGTTCGGAGACCGGGCGACTGCGGAGGCGGGCAGCACGGCGGGCGATGGTCTCGCCGGTCCCGACCCGGTCCGAATGAGTGATGGCTCGCTTCGCGAGGGTGGCGTCGGTCAGATCGAGGCCTTCAGGAGCGCTGGAACGCTTCAGGATGGGCGGAGCGGGAGCGGTCGAGAGCACGGGTGCCTGCTTTGGCACAGATGAGTGAACCTGACCCGAGACCGGAGCAGCGTGAGCCGGCGCCTTCGGAGTCACATGAGGAGTAGCAGCCACGTCGGTGACTGACATAGCAGCGTCCGATTGGCTGGCCGAGGCCGGAACCGCGTGGCTCGGGCTGTATCGAGGTGGCGCAGCTGGAGGCGGCGTCCGTTCAGCAGAATCCGTGGAACCAGATCCGTGTATAACGGCCGGCCCAGAGTTCGAGTGCGAGAGGTAGGAGGCAACGGCCGCCACGCCGAGCAGGACCACGGCAATAAGTAGGGCCACCCAGTCAACAAGTGCGAGTTCAGAAAGCATGAGATAAAGCCTGATACCGATTGCCAAGTCGGCGCAATATCGCTCTGTGTGGTCAATGAGCCACACCGCGACGTATCGCTAGAGAGATTCCGAACCGACGAATTCGCCCGAAATCCCTGAACGTATTTAACCATCGACATTCGGCCACACCATGTGGGATTGAGGCCTTCGTTTCGCCTCAGAATTTTTTCGAATCAATCCGAAGAAGCCACGTGTTCGGCACCGATTCGCCATCTCTCAAGCCACGTCTCACAAATAGGCCAGATGGACCGATAGTGCAGGGCTGGACTCTCTATCTAGGTGATTGTGGAACCGTATGGATAACGAAATGGGAAGTGACCTCACGGAAACGACATGGCCAGAACTTTCTGCAGACCTGACACTCGCACGTACCCAAGCACGCTCGATCATGCTCGACACACAGCGGGCAAACTCCGACGGTCGCATCCTCGAACTCTCCGCCCAGATCGAGCTCATGCGGACACGAATGAGCTCCCTCGAGCAACATCTCTTCGACGCTCGCAATGAAACTCCTCGCGACCTCGCCGAACGTCTCGATGTGATCGACACGACTCTGCGAGCAACCGGGGTTCGCTTCGACAGTTTCTCTTCACGGGTGTCAGCAGCCGACGAACAGACCAAAGAAGCATTGGAATCGATGGAAGCGACGACCGAGGCCCGGATGGGTGTCGTCGAGACCACACAAACCACCCAAACAAATGAGCTCAACGAGCTCTCAGGCTACATCGACGAGTCCTTCGATCGAATTGCCCAGCTCGCGACCATCATCGACATGGAACGCGACGAGAACATCGTCTCCCGTCGAGATTGGTCGCTCCATAGTGAGCACATCAACTCAAAGATCGCGGATGTCGAGACTTCGCTGACCGGTCTCGACCGACGCATCGACGAGGCAACCACGACCATCGAAGCTGCGTCGGCGAACGCGCTCGACGAACTCACCGCCACGATTGCTGAACAGTCCGCTCGACTCGACGTAACCGAAGACGCCGTCGAAGCTGCACACGAACAGATCGAAAGCACCAACCATCGCGTCGAGAGCCTCACCAACCGTCTGGCAGAGCACACCGAGGCGCAAGACGAAATCGCAACCACAATTCAGTTCCTCCAGAGCCGGGCCAATGCGATGGATGAGTCTGCGCAGTCACTCGAGGACGAACAAGCAAGCCAAGCGTCGCGAACATCGAAGGTCGTCGAACAGATCGACCTCGCAAATGTCCGACTCGATGCAGGCCTTAGCGAACTTGCATCACTTCGTGCCGATATTGAAGCCAAGCCAGACTCGATCGCCACAGAGCACCTCGATGCGCTCGAGGAGAAGCTTGACGCTCAGGCCACCGAGCACGAATCGGCCTTACGTTCGGCTGATGAGACCACACGAGTTCTCGAGAACCGGATCGAAGAACACGAGAGCGTCCTAGAGAGCCACTCGGCCATCCTCGATTCTGGAACGCAACTGTTCAAGGAACATGATGGCATCGCAGCGAAGAACACCGCCGCGATCACCGAACTGACGAACGACATCTCGGCCCAAACCAATGCCATCCATCAGGCCGAACGGAGCGCTTTTGACGCTCACCATATTGCCCAGCGCGTCAGCGATGAGGTCGACACCGCAACGCAATCGCTCCATGATTTGGCAGGCCGCGTCGATGCTCACGATGACGACCTCGAAGGCTTGTCGGATCGCCTCGACACCGCCGAACAGCTCGCACGGCAAGCGCTCTCCTCGACCGAAGACGGTTCGATCAACGCCAGCGGAGAGATCGAGGAGCACACCGATGCATTGAATGCTCGCATCGATGAGACCAGCGCTCGAGTCGATGAGACGCACTCCCGAATCAACGAGACGCACGCTCGGATCGATGTGAACGCACATCGACTAGATGTTCTCGATGCTCGTGAGACCGGCGACCCGGAGCTGGTCGATCGCGTTGCCGAGATCGAGCCGACGGTCGAGACCCACGGTGAGCAGATCCTCGCGGTCAACGACTGGGTCACGGTCCTCGACGGATGCATCCTCGACATCCAAGAACACGCTCAGACCACCGACAAAAAGATCGAAGCGGTCAACGACTGGTCCGCAACCCTCGACGGCCGAATCGTCGACATCCAACAGAACGAAGAACGCACAAGACAACAACTCGACGCCACCTCACGACTCTCACTGTCGGTAGACGAACGTGCAACGTCGTTGGAACGCCACACAACCACGCTCGACGAGCGCACGGTGGCGCTTGAAAATCGAGCACATGCCGTTAAGGCCCAACTCGACGATCTGGCCGTTCAAACGCAAGCCGCGATCGACGACGACTCGTCTGCGAGCAAGGAACAGGTCGCCGAGCTACACGAACGAGTCGATGGTCTTTCGCCGGAGATCGAGATCCACGGTGAGCAGATCCTCGCGGTGAACGACTGGGTGACGGTCCTCGACGGATGCATCCTCGACATCCAAGAACACGCTCAGACCACCGACAAAAAGATCGAAGCGGTCAACGACTGGTCCGCAACCCTCGACGGCCGAATCGTCGACATCCAACAAAACATCGACGACTCTCGAACGACGATCGATGCGACTACCGAGTACGTCGCCTCGACTCAGGCGCAAGCTGACGCGACGAGCCAAGAGCTCGCCGCCACACAAGTTCAGGTCCACGCGATCAATGGCTGGGCTGCCGCTGTCGACGAGAAGTTCGATGCTGCGAGCCAATCCGCCTCCGAAACCAGCCACCGCGTCACCACGACTGAAGAGCACCTGCTCGCCGTCAACGAACATCTCGCTGCGATCGACGAGAGCGTCGCTGTTACCCAGGAGAACCTCCGCTCGGTCAACGATTGGTCAGCTGCCGCTGACGAAAAGATCGTCAGCCTCGACGACCGCTCGCGCGGCCTCGAAGAACAACTTGGCGAGATCAGCAGTCAGGTTGGCCAGTCCTCAACATCGAATGATCGACTCGACGCTACCGATCAGCAGATCACTGCAGTCGATCTTCGAATTCAGGCAGCTGAAGCGGACCTCGATTCGACATACCGTCGGGTCACCTCCAACCGCGAGCAGATCGATGCGACGAACCAGAAGATCGAGTCGACTCGCGAGCAGCTCGATGCTGTCGTGCAACGGTCCGACAGTCTGGACGAACGCGCAACTGCTCTGGAAGACCAGTCGAAAGCAACCCAGGCAACGCTAGAGGAGTTGTCGCAGCGTCCATTCGAACCACATCCTGCTCATGGGTTTGTCGATGACGGGGCGTTGAGCGCTCTCACCATTCGCCTAGACGAGGTAGCTCCAACGCTCGATAGCCAGAGCGAACAAATCAACACAGTTCGCGATTCTGTCTCCGCGGTCGAAGAACAGCTCGACTCGACGAACCAAACGGTTGCCGCTGCGAAAGACCAGATAGACACCGTTGCCAACGAGGTCGCCGCAACGACCGAGACGGTCGCGGCGACCCAAGACCAGCTCAAGAACATCGACGAGTGGATTGTGAGCGCCGACGAACGATTCGGCACCGCCGCAGATACGTCCTCGGCGGTCGATGAGAAAGTCCGGGTTCTCGACGAACGCTCGAACAGCCTCGAAGAACGAGCCGCCGACACCGAGGCACGCCTCGCCGAACTCACCGCAGCGCGTGAACGCAGCGCCGACGATGAGGGCGCCGTCACGAGCGACCAATTCGATGGCTTGCGAGATCAGATCAGCACGGTTTCGCCAGCGCTTGAGACTCACGATCAGCAGCTCGAAGCCGTGAACGACTGGGTCACCGATATCGACGTTCGCATCAGCGAAATGAAGGATCAGCGTGACACCGCAGACGAGCGGTTCGCCGCAATCAACGACTGGTCGACCACGCTCGACGGACGAATTCTTGATGTTCAGCGACAAGGCGAGCAGACCGAGCACAAGATCGAAGCGGTCAACGACTGGATAGCGGTCGTCGACGGCCGCAACCTCGAATCTCAGACTCGCCACGATGCAGCAGAGGTGCAGATCGACGCAGCCCACGAACGACTCAACACGGTCGACGAGGGTCTAACCACCACGAACCAGCAGGTCGCCGCCAACCAGCAGCAACTCGAGATCACCGGACAACATGTCGCCGCCAACCAGCAGCAACTCGAGATCACCGGACAACATGTCGTTGCCAACCAACAGGGACTCGAAACAACAAACGAGCGCGTCACCGCTATCGACGAACAGATCGCTGAACTCCGTTCGCTCAACTCGGCGCTGCAGCAACAGTCTGCAGCTGCCGATGACCAAACCGCAGATCTCAACAGCGCTGTCGCCGCACTTCATGCACGCGATCAGCTGACCCAAGAGAACTTCGAGGTGATCAATACCTCCATGATCACTCTCGATGCTCGCACCGTCGAGATGCAGGCTCGCCTCGAGGAGGCTCACGGTTCCCTCGGCGAGATGTCGGCCACCATTGCGGCGCTCGTCGAGCGAGGCGAGGCCGACGCAGGGCTGAAGGATCAGGTTCACGCGCTGGAGAGCGCAACCGAGCACCTCCAGACCCAGATCAACGAGCAATCCGTCACCCTCGACCCGACGGCCCTCGCGGCCAGGGTTGAGGCAACCGAACGGTCCGTCCTCGACACCCAGAACACCGTTCAGGGGTGGGTGCAAACACTCGAACACGCAGGGAACCTGGCAAACGATGAACTCCGAGACTTCATCATCTCCCGGATCGACACGGCCGAGGATCGAATCGACCGCCGACTGTCCGACGTCGAGACCAGCGGCGCCGGCAGCGAACGACTCGACGCAATCGAACGTGCGGTCGGCGAAGCCGATGAGCGTGCCCGTGATGCTCACGCGTTCTCAGAGAACCTTCGCCTACTCCAAACCGACCTCGTGCAGGCCATCCAAGCCGAACTCACCGCTCAGTCCGAGAAGCTCCAGCAGCACGACCAGATATTGAGCCACGGCGCTCCATTGCCGTCGGGCGACGGAGTCGCATTGGACTCGTCTGTTCGAGTGGACACGATCGAGAACAAGGTCAACGAAGCAACGCAGCACATTCTGCACCTGAGCGAACTCCAACGTCGCCACACCACGGTGGAGTCCGAGCTCGCCCAGAGCTTGGGTCAGAACCAGCAGATTGTCGACATGCTCCGAAACGATCTCGAAGTTGCTCTCAAGCGAATTGTCGAGCTCGAGGACCGCATCTCACGAAAGCGCCCAGAACCGGAGAACGCTCCGAAGATCGACGAACCGTCAAACGATAACCCGCTGCTTTAACCCGCTGCGGCAAAGCCTTTGTCGAGGTCTGCGATGATGTCGTCGATGCTCTCGAGGCCAACGGAGAGTCGCACGAGTCCAGCGCGAACTCCCGAAGCCGCCTGCTCTTCCTCGGTTAGCTGGCTATGGGTCGTGCTCGCCGGATGGATAACGAGCGACTTCGCGTCACCGATGTTCGCGACGTGGCTGTGAAGTTCGAGGTTGTTCACAAACTTCACGCCAGCGTCGAGGCCACCAACGATGTCGAACGCGACGATCGAGCCGTAGCCGATTCCACCACCGAGTTCGGTCGCCCGGTCGTACCACTGCGAGCTCGGAAGGCCAGCGTAGGAAACCTTCTCGACCAGAGGATGGGCGTCGAGGTACTCAGCGACTTTCTGCGCGTTAGAGAAATGTCGTTCCATTCGCAGGCTCAGTGTTTCGAGACCTTGAAGGAAGAGGAATGCGTTCATCGGCGAGACTGCCGAGCCCAGGTCTCGGAGCAGCTGCACCCGTGCCTTGATGATGTAGGAACCTGGTCCGAGCGCTGACCAGTACGGCAGACCGTGGTAGCTCGGGTCGGGCTCGGTCAGCATTGGATGCTTTCCGCTTGCCCCGAAGTCGAATGAGCCGCCGTCGACGATGAGCCCACCGATCGAGTTGCCGTGACCGCCAATGAACTTGGTTGCGGAGTGCACGATGATGTCGGCGCCGTGTTCGAACGGACGGATGAGGTATGGAGTTGCCACCGTGTTGTCGACGATGAGCGGCACGTTGTGTGCGTGGGCTACCTCGCTCACGCCTGCGATATCGAGCACGTTTGCTCGTGGGTTTCCGATCGACTCACCATAGAACGCTTTGGTGTTGTCTTGGACTGCCGCGGCCCATGCGTCGAGATCGTCAGGGTCATCGACGAACGTTGTGGTGATACCCATCTTCGGCAGCGTGTGATGGAGGAGGTTGTAGGTGCCGCCGTAGAGCGATGACGCGGCGACGATGTGGTCACCGGACTCAGCGAGGTTCAAGATGGCGAGCACTTCGGCTGCTTGTCCCGACGACGTTGCGAGCGCCCCAGGGAGGCCAACAGCGGTTTCGGTCGCACCTTCGAGAGCAGCGATGCGCCCTTCGAGAACGCCCTGGGTGGGGTTCATGATTCGGGTGTAGATGTTTCCGATCTCCGAGAGTGCGAAGAGGTTTTTAGCGTGCTCGGCGTCGTTGAAAACGAACGATGTCGTCTGGTAGATCGGCACGGCTCGGGCGCCGGTCGTTGGATCAGCCACCTGTCCTGCGTGCAACTGCCTTGTTTCGAATCCCCACTCTTGACTCATTGTTTTCCTCGTGTTTGATGACGGCTCTTAGAAGATACGTGCGTAACCGCACTCGTAAAAATTTGATAGCGGAGTCCTTGAACCCGCTGAACAAGGACTCCGCGTTGAGGGGAAACCTAGATTGATCGGGTCTCGTTGTCGATCGGACCCGACCATACAAAGAGATTTATTTGTACGGTCAAACGGACTGGGTAGCGATCGACAGCAGACCCCCGTCGATCGACCTCTGGAATCCTGAGGCGGCGTGCGGTGTTACGACCTCCATGGCCACGCAAAAACCCAAAGTCCTGACCAAGTCAACCTTCGACGATGCGCTCGCAGAGCATCGTGTAGTCATGGTCGACTTTTGGGCGACCTGGTGTGGACCCTGTAAGACAATGGCCCCAGATCTCCAGCAGTTGGCCACCGAAGTTGCCGACGATGTGCTGGTCGCAAAGGTCGATGTCGATAAAGAAAAGAAACTCGCCGAGCGGTTCGGCATCCAGTCGATGCCGACGATCATGACCTTCGTCGATGGCCAGCATCACGACACCTACATCGGCGCCACCCCGATCTCTGGACTTCGCGCCGCTCTCGCCGACGCCGAAAAGCCAAAGCGCAAGGGCTTCCTCCAAAAGATCCTCGGCGGCTAGCACTCACCTGGTTGACCACTGGCAAGATTGCGTTCCATGACGCGGTGGTTTGATAACGAGAACGTCGGTCTACGTCAGTTCTGGCATCCGGTCGCTCGGATTTCTGACCTCGATGGCGACGGGCCACACCCCGTGCGCCTACTCGGAAACGACTATGCGCTCGCCCGACTCTCTACCGGCTGGGCACTGTTCCCTGCAGCCTGCCCGCACCGGCTCGCCCCATTAACCGCCGGCGAAATCATTGGGGACTCGCTGCAGTGTGCCTATCACGGCTGGTGTTTTGCTGGTGACGGCACATGCGTGAGCATCCCGGCGCTTGGAACCGATGGCTCCATCCCACCGAGCGCGCACCTCCAGGCAGCCGCGCACGTCGCCGAGAAGTTTGGACTGGTGTGGGTCGCGCTCGACGAACCGCTGAACTCGTTACCCGAGAACCCAGAGTGGGACGACGAGACCTTCGGGCTGGCAGTCATCCCGACGCAAACGTGGAACGCAAGCGCCGCGCAGATGGCGGACAACTTTCTCGACGTAGCGCATTTCCCGTTCACTCATCTTGGGACAATTGGTGACCCAGAGGACCGAGAAGTTGCCGATTTTTCGGTGGTCCGCAACGGGTGGTCGTTCGGTTCGGTTCACCATCACTCGAGCAAAGTCCTCGCTGACGCAACATCGGGCGAAACCGACGCGTTCGAGACCTTCAACCGGACGATGACATTTCGTTGCGACGCTCCACATCACGTCCGCCTGCACATCGACTATGGACCTGACGGCGACCTTGTTCTCCTCTTCTTCCACCAGCCGGTCGATCGGGAGTCGACGACGCTGTATTGCGTTGCACTTGCGGAGAACATCGCCGACGGACGTATGCGACCCGTTGACCACATTGCGTTCCAGGCCGAGGTCGGGCGGGAAGACCGTGAGCTTCTCGAGCAACTAGTTGAGAAGGCTGTCCCACTCGACCCTGGTAGCGAGACACACACGCGAGCAGACAAGAGCACGCTCGAGTTACGGCGAGTCCTCCGCGACATCGACGCGCTGACCGTCGCTGACTAGGAACCTCGGGTTTACTGTTTCACGAAGAGCCCAAAGCACTCGCGGACGAGCTTGGCGCCGACCATTGCGGTCATGTCGTGGATATCGCGGTCGGGATTGATCTCGACGATGTCTGCACCGACGACCTCGACCCCTTGCTCAGCAATGTTGTGAATGATGTCGAGCACCTGACGCATCGTCAGCCCGCCCGGCTCGTGATGGCTTACCCCCGGAGCAAAGGCGGGATCGAGGCCGTCGACATCGATGCTGAGGTAGACCGGGCACTCCAGCTCTGCGAAGGACCCATCCCAGGTGCTGACCTCGAACATCTCGACGCCGAACCGCTCGACTTGCTCGCGTTGATGCGTCGTGGCCGTCCGGATGCCGTATTGAATAAGCCTCGTTGCAAGTCCAGCTTCCATGATTCGAGCGAACGGACATGCGTGGCTCAACGGGTCACCATCGAGCTCGTCGTAGATATCGGGGTGAGCATCGATGTGGACGATGGTGAGGTTCTGATGTTGTGACGAAAGCGCCTCGACGATCGGCCACGTCACGAAGTGGTCACCGCCGATCGACACGATCCGGGAACCGTCGTGAGTGGCTTCGGTGACGCCGGCGATGATCTGATGACGCGCTGACGCAGGGTCATCGACGAGTCGAAGATCACCAACGTCGACCCAGCCGTCGGTCTTCCCATCAGTGGCGGGACGGACCTCTACCCCACGTTCGGTGAACCAGTTCGCCGAGCCCGCATGCAGGACACGGCGGACTTCGGCGGGCGCCTTTGCTGGCCCCCGAAGAAACGAGGAAGCCCCGTCGAACGGCAGACCGATGAGCTTGCACGTTGGTTGCAATTCCACGCCCTCAACACTAGCTGTCGCGTGGTCGACAGAGCGACGACGGAGTTGTGTGAGGTGCGCGTACCGGCACCCCACACAACTCACATTTACAGGTGTTCTAGAAGAACATCTCGGCAAAGTCGTCGACGGTCGCAACTTGGTCCTTGCCAATACCGAGGATGTGCAGCAACTCCGTCGTGTCGGAGAAGTCGAGCTTGTGGCTTGGCGGCAAGTATTCCAAGGCAGCAGCCCAACCTGCTCCGGTTTCGCTCTCGAGCGCCGCATCGATAAAGGGCCCTCGGTAATTCGCTTCGTTTAGATCAGCGGTGTCGTTGACGGCGTTTCCGCTATCGATCTTGGTGTAGTCGGTAACTCTCTGAACGAACGCTAGGTCGCCGTTGTTGGTTTGGTCCTCGTTCCATCCGCTGTGTTGTACGAGGTGAATCCGAGCCTCGGTATCGAGTCCAGGCATTCGATCGAGGAGCTCGCGTACGACGTCGGCGCTGAAGTCGCTCTGTCCACCTTCGGCAATCCAAATATCACCGCACGAGTTGAGCGTTTCTTCCCAACGATCAGCGCTGATCTGGACCGATTGCGGCCGGTTCGAGTCGGCATTCAGCCAGCCGTTCGAACCCCAAACGACGTCCATGATCTGTTCGGTCGATGGCTTGTACCTATCTTCGTTACCCGTGCCATGGGCGCCGCCGACAACGATCGGTTCGAAGCCCAAGCGCA
>CAYVHV010000009.1:65967-90847 GCA_964451305.1 uncultured Acidimicrobiales bacterium
ACCTCCGGAACCTCGGGCGTTGGCGTTACCTCAGGAACCTCGGTCGTCGGCGTAGGCGCCGGTGCATCATTCGACGGAATCGACTCACTCGAACATACCCAGCCACTTCCCGACGGGTCACAGTCCTCTCGAGGTTGTGTGCAATTGACGGCGTAGGCATCTTTCGCCGAGCGAAGGGTGTCGCCGGTTGCTACACATGAGCGGTCGTCGTCACTTGTCTCGGTCGGCGTCGGTGTTGAGTCCGGGCTCTCGACCGAGGTGTTCTGTGGCTCCGAGTTCGTGCCGCCGGGCGCCATATCTCCAATGACGTGATCCGAGCAGTACCAGACTCCATCGATGCGATCGCAGTCGACACGGGGTTCGCTGCACTGAGCAACGAAGTCGGCCTTGGCCGAGGACAGAGTCGCCCTCGTTCCCAAACACTCATCGGCATCTCCCGTGTCCGCCGAAATCGTGCCTGCGCTGAGCGCAGCGCCGAGAAGCGTCATGATAAGTGCGGCGAATACGAACTGCTGGCCTCGCAGTCCCTTTCGAGTATTCCTCTTCGTGTTTTGGTCATCTGTCATTGGCACATCTCCTGATCCATTGCGGTAGCGGTGAGAAGCAGATGCCGAGGCCATTGCTCTCAACATCCACTCACCTGGGTTATGTGCCGTGACCTCCCCGCGTTACGGAAATATTGCAAACGAGTAACGAAAAGTCACACAATCTCGGTCCACGTTCGACCGAACGTCGGATCAACACTCGGGGGCGTTGCCTGAGGACTAGCCCAGGAATTGCGCTTGGAAATCCTGTGGGTCGGCAACGAGGTCAGTCCCGATGCCGAGGAGGTAGAGCGCCGTGACCGTGTCGGAGAAATCGAGATCGTCGGCTGGCAGCAGATCGAATGCGGCTTCCCAACCGTCACTGAAGTCACTCGAACGAGCTGCGCCCTCGAATCCATCGGCGAACTGATGAAGGTCAGCAGTGCCGTTCGCTCCGTTGCCGTCGTTGATCCGAACCAGGTCGGCCTCTCGTTCGATCAACTCGAGATCGTCATCGAGAGTGCGTTCAATACTCGTCCCCGAATGATGCACGACGTGAACGAAATCGGCCGTGTTCAATTCTGGACGCTGCGCTTGCACCGAACGAAGAACCTCAGCGGTGAAATCAGAAACGCCGCCTTCAGCTACCCAGACAAGATCTTCCCGAGGATTGGCCGATTCGATTCCGACGACCTTGGTTTCCTGGCATAGCCACATGCCTACGTTCAGTTCCTGCACCCACCTAGCTATCCGTCCACCAGCCGATGGCGGGCTGGGTGCAGGAACGCCTGCTCTCGAAACAGAGCGCGTTCTCAAGATCTTGGACATGGCGTCCGATACTTAAGCGATGCAGATCTGGTGCCCTGGTTGCGAATGGAAACCTTCCCCATCAAGCCGCTGGATTTGCGCGCCGTCGGGCTGTCATCACACGTGGAACACCTTCGATACTGGGGGCGTGTGCCCGGCGTGCACCAAAGTCTGGAAGACAACGGCGTGCCTCTCATGTCACAAGCACTATCCGCACGAGGACTGGTATCACGACGAGGGTGGCGTATCACTCGAGGCTCAAATCGACCTGACGATGGTTGAAGAGGTCGCTGCGCCTGTTCCGATGAATCGACAGAAACTCAGCGAATCGAACACTTGATCGACTGCCGGTGGCATGATGTCCTCATGGCATTTGGACAGGCAGCAGGACCACCAGCGACACACAAGCAGCTCGACGAGCTCCTCGACCTCCTCATGAAGGCAGGATTCGAGAGCTTCAAAGAAGCGCGCTACCCCATGGACTTCACGCAACGCCAGGCTGGCGGCAAGTTCACTCGTGAAGAAGCTGATGCGTTCATCGAGAAGATGCAGGAGCGCGCCGAAATGGAAGATATGAGCATCGCTCCTGTCGTTGGTTTCCAGAAGAAGTCGACGACGAAGGCCCAGACCGCAACGAAGCGATCACCAGCGAGCCAAGCGCTCAGCAAGTACCCGGCTGAAGAGCTCGCAGCTGAGCTGCAGCGCCGAGGGTGGATCGTCGCCGAGCCCTAGGCGGGCCGAGTTTCAGGCGAGTTAGGCCATCGCGAAGTCGAGCGCGGCTTTGACCGCAGCGACCTGAGCGTCAATACAGATCTCGTCGGTGGCCTTCGGGCTATCGGGATAGACCTCGGTCGTGCTCGTCAGCGGCGCGTCGGTCATGCCCGCACAGAGTCCCCAACCCTTGAGGTCGTAGTTGATGACGCCACGTTGCACCATGTCTGAGCCAATGAGCTGGCCGTTCTCGTCTGCGGGCGCGATATGGGTGACGCGTTCGACACCAGCGACGATTGCTGCCTGCAGCTCGGGCTGTGGGTTCGCCGTGTCGCCAACGGTGTAGAAGCCGTCGGGAATGGTGCCGGGCACGAAGGGTTCACCGTCGCGTGCGGCGACGGCTGGGCGAAACTCGCTCTCGTCGGTGTCGGTTGTTTCGTGGAGGTCCACGTGCATTGAGAAGTCGACCCCGGCGTCTCGAACGAGCGCCATGACCTGTGCGGCCTCTTCCGATGGGCTACGAATGCTGCCGTCGTCGCCATAGATGAAGCTGCGGTTTGGGTCGATCGCTGATGGGTTCCATCGGTTGATGACCTCATAGCCCCACGGGCTGACGCACGGAGCGAACAGCATGTTGACCCTGTCGCGATACGACGCTGCGGTCGTCTCGATGAAGCGGAGTGCACCTTGAACGCCACTCGTTTCATAGCCGTGCACTCCCCCGGTGATCAGCACCCACGGTGCGTCTACGTTGGTTGAACGCATCGTCACGCTCATCAGTGGGTATCGGTCGGGGTCGATCGGCAGCGAACCGTATTGGGCCACCTCGAAGATGTCGCCCTGTTGCGCGAGCGCGGTGATCTTGGCCAGCACTTCGTCGCCGTAGCTGCGTTCAATGCTGCGCTGCTCGAACCACTCACGCTTCTCGGCATCACCCCACGCCTGGCCGGGGGTTCCGATGGGATAGGTCGCAGGCGTCGTGCTGTCGGAGTCCATTTCCATAGGCAACAACGGTAACTGGCTGGTGCCTGATGGACTCATCATCGAACTGCCACACTTGCACGATTTAGCTCGCTCGCTCGAACGTCTTTCGGTAGCGGGTCGGCGTTGTTCGAACAGCTTGTTGGAAGTGGTGACGGAGGTTTGCTGCACTACCGAGCCCAGATTGTGACGCAACATGTTCGATGCTGAGTGTCGTCGTCTCGAGTAGGTCTTGGGCTCGGCGCACACGATTCAGCGTTATCCAGCGATGTGGAGTCGTTCCCGTGGCGTCTGCGAATCGCCGGGCAAACGTACGCTCACTCATCTGTGCGTGTCGAGCGAGCACCTTCGTGGTCAGCGGAGTGTCGAGCTCGCCCAAAGCCCAGTCGAGCGTTTGGCTGATCGAGGCATCGTCTCGATAGGCGACCGGCTGAGGAATGAACTGTGCTTGCCCTCCGTCGCGGTGGGTTGGGACGACCATTCGTCGTGCGACTTCGTTCGCGATGTCGGGCCCGTAGTCCAGTCGGATGATGTGCAGGCCGAGGTCGATTCCAGCAGCGCTTCCGGCGGAGGTGAGCACTGTTCCGTTGTCGATGTAGAGCACGTCGGGGCGAACGTCGATCGCCGGGTATCGGCTGCGCAGCTCGTCGATGTAGTTCCAGTGTGTGGTGGCGGCTGTCCCATCGAGCAAGCCGGTCGCGGCCAGGGCGAAAACGCCAGAACAGATGGATACCAATCGGGCCCCACGTTTGTGGGCGGCGATGAGCGCGTCGGTGAGTTCTTGTGGCGGTTCTTCTGCCCTGCTGCTCCAGCCGGGAATGATGATCGTCCCGGCCTCTTCGAGAAGTTCAAGACCGGCATCAGCGCTCACGTGCACACCGCCGACTGCACGAAGCGGGGTGTCGACAACCGAGACCACCCGGAAGTCGTACCACGCAACATCGAGCTCTGGCCGGTCGAGGCCGAACAGTTCGGCGGCGACCGCAAATTCGAACATGCACAGCCGGTCATAGGCGAGGGCAGCGACGAGCGGGTTAGAAGGAGCCATTGGCACGATATTAGCGAACCTTGTCATATCTGCCACTGGTGAGATACGGATCGCTCCCCGATGCTGTGTACACGACCACCCGAGGAGACCAGCATGAATCCCACCCAGCTAGGCGAGCTACTCACCGCAGTCCAGCTCTATTTGGATTCGCTGTACCACTGCGACACCGACATGTTGAACGAGGTCTTCCACGCATCATCGAGCCTCTTCGATGCTGACGAAGGCACGCTCTTCGTCGAATCGATCGAGAGCTTCAGCGCAGATGTTGCGAGCCGAACGTCGCCGGCCAGCACCGGCCAGGATCGAGAGGATGAGATCTTGGGGATCGACGTTCTGTCGCCGGTCAGCGCCACGGTCAAGGTTCGTCTCCGCGCACACCAGAACGTGTTCGTCGATCATCTCGGTGTTGTCCTCACCGAAGATGGATGGAAAATCGTGTCGAAGATCTGGCACCTTGAAAAGGAGATCAGCAATGTCGGGTAGCTCACAAGAGACAGCGACGAAGCGAGTGGCGATCGTGATGTTCAACGACTGCGATCTACTCGACACCGGCGGCCCGTACGAGGTGTTCCTCACAGCGTCTCGGCTCGCTGAACGTGACGGAGCAACCCGTCCGTTCGAGGTCGACACCATCACCGTCGACGGTGAGCCGGTCACGGCATATGGCGGCCTCGGTCTCGCTCCAACGGCTCCGCCCGAAGCGCTCGACGACGCTGATCTTGTCATCATCCCGGGTGCGATCGACCTCACCGAAGCGCTCGCCGACACCGCGCTCGCGGCTGCAATCAAAAGCAGCAATGACCGGGATGGAGCAATCCTCGCCAGCGTCTGCACAGGCGCCTTTCTTCTGGGCAGCGTCGGCGCGCTCGACGATCACAAGTGGACGACCCATTGGGAAGACATCGACCTGCTCAGTACGAGCGTCCCAACCGGGGCAGAACGAGGCGTTCGCTGGGTCGACGACGGAACGGTCATCACCGGCGGAGCGCTGTCATCTGGCATTGCGATGTCACTCCACCTCGTGGCGCGTATCGCTAGTCAAGAGCTCGCCGACAAGACCGCTCGCCAACTCGACTACGACTGGAACAACACCTCGCTCGTCGGTTGACTCGAGCGGGCGAAGGTCAGCTCGCCTGTCGCAGAACGTCGGTGTAGCTCTCCTCGATCCAGTGCTGCACTGGCTCGGGGTGTCCAATGAAATAGCCCTGGCCTTGCGGGCATCCTTGGTCGGCGAGATAGTCGAACGTTTCCTGATCTTCAATACCTTCGGCGACCACGACAAGGCCAAGCCGAGAGGACAAACCAAAGATTGCTTCGAGGATCGCTTGCGCCCTCGGCGATTCGGTGACCTGCGACACGAGCGAGCGATCGATCTTTAGCTCTCTGATCGGAAGGCGGTTGATGTACCCGAGCGAAGAGAAGCCTGTTCCAAAGTCATCGATGCTCAATATCGCGCCAGCTTCATGTAGTTCGATGAGGGCCACGCCGATCGACGGATCTTCACCGATCAGCGCCTCTTCGGTCAGCTCGAGGACCAGGTCGGTCGGCTTCAACCCATATGCCTCGATCGTGCCGAGTGTCCGCGAAACAAGATCGGGTTCGCGCAGGTTTCGGGCGTCGAGGTTCACCGACACGGTCACCTGCACTCCGCCCTGTCGCAAGAGTGCCAGGTGCGAGAGTGCCTGTTCGAGAATGATCTGATAGAGCTCACTGTGCAGGCCGCTGACCGAGATGAGATCCATAAATGACGGCGGTTCGAGCAGGCCATGTTCACGGTGCTGCCAGCGAGCTAGCGCTTCATAGCCCACGATCGTTTCGGTGAGTAGGTCGAGCTTCGGCTGAAGGTGGACAACGATGTCCTTGTTCGCGAGCGCCGATGGCAGCTCGATGGCGAGCGCCTTGGTCTTCGCCGACTCTTCTTCGAGCTTCTCGTCATAGGCCAACGCAGTGTTGCCGGTGGCCTTTGCCTGGCGGAGGGCGACTCCAGCGCGGCGCCGCATTTCGTCGGCGGCAACGCCCGGCTCGAACTGGGCAAAGCCAGCGCACGCACCCGAGTAGACCACGATCGATTCGATCGAGAACGGCTCGATGAGCTGGGTGACCAACTCGCTTGCGATCTGCTGTGTATCTTCGGGATCGCAGTTGACCATAAAGGCAAATTCATCTCCACCGAGTCGGGCGACATGGATGTCTCGGCGACTCGATGTCAGCCGCTGAGCCACTCGTTGCAGCACGAGATCGCCTGTCGTGTGGCCCAGCGTGTCGTTGATCTGTTTGAAGTCGTCGAGATCGACGATGATCAACGAACCAGTTCCGCGCTTTGCCCACTCTCGTGAAGTTCGAATGTGATTAGCTCGGTTGGACAAGCCGGTTAGCTGATCGAGGTTCGCTCGCTCTCGATCGAGCTCCCGAGCGACCTTCTCATCGGTGATATCGGAAGCGGCGCTTCGCTGAACCTCTTGAGATGTGCTGGAGGTATCGATGCTCTCTCGTATCCAACGCCACCCACCATCTCCATTGGGCACTCGATACTCGAGCGTCTCACCCGGTTTTGCTGTGGCAGGTCGCTCATCGTCGGGGTGAACGATCATGGTGAGCTCGGTGCCGACCTCGATTCCTGGAATACCAACGCCGAGGATCGAACGGATGATGCCGTCGTTGCCAGCGTCCCATGCGGTGCTACCACTCGCGGACAGCGCCGCATCTTGAAGACGTTCACGGTGTCCGAGTTCGGCGATAGCGAACGAAATTGCCGAGTACGCAGCTGGTATTGCGAGGAAAGAAAAGATGACCCACGCTCGAGGAGTCAGGGCATCGGTCCCGATCAGCGAGTAGCCAGCTGCGTAGAGCCAGAACGATTGAAAGATTGCGTGTGTTCGCGCCCCGACGACGACGCTCAGCCCGACGCCCATGAATATGAGGCCGATGAACAACGGCCCAGCTTCGGGAATGGAGAAGGTGATCATCGCCGTGGTAGCGGTTGCGATGCTCTGCACGCTGCCCGGCGGTGGATGTTCTCCTCGCCGTAGATGCATTGCCCACCACCCATTGAACGCCGCGCCGCCGATCGCCCAAATGGCCGCTGTTGTGATGAATGCGCCCATGTCGACAGCGATCAACAACGTAAGAGGGATCAGAACGAGAAGGGGGATGTTGTGTGTTACCCAGGTCGCGTGTGGATTGCCCGCTTTCACCTCATCGACGAAGCTGCTCGCCCTAGCACCCAGTGTTTGTCTCACGGGTGGGACTATCGGCAGATTCAGCGCCAAATTCAAGGATTCAGGCAGTCCGTGAGACTCGATTTCAACTCGTATTGCTGTTTCTGGCAATCTTGCTCATGGCTGCTTCTTCGTTCCTCGATGCCCGTGACTTCCTGCTCCAGAATCGGACGGACTACGACGCTGCGGTCAGTGGTTTCGAGTGGCCCGATGTCGGCCCGGACTTTAACTGGGTGAACGACTACTTCGATCCCATGTCCGCTGGCAACGAAGGTCGGGCCTTGCATCTCGTCGAAGAAGACGGGGATCAGTCGATTCTCACCTACGCCGAGCTTGCCGAACGCTCACGTCAGGTCGCCAACTTTCTCGTCGACCACGGGGCGACACGCGGCGATCGGATCTTGGTCATGTTGGGCAATGAGACGGCGCTTTGGGAGACGATGCTTGCCGCCATTCGGATCGGGGCGGTCGTGATTCCGGCCACCACGTTGCTCTCAGGAAATGATCTGGCCGATCGGTTCGAGCGTGGTGGTGCATCGATGGTCGTGACAAACCAAGCAGCGGCCGGTGCGGTCGATTCGCTCGATGCCCAACTCACCGAAGGCGTATCGAAGATCGCAGTTGGAGGGGGCGACGGTTGGGTCGACTTCGCTGAGTCGCACAACGAGTCATCTGCGTTCACCGCAGCAGAACCAACCCAGGCAGCGGACCCACTGTTGGAGTACTTCACTTCGGGAACGACATCGAAGCCCAAGCTCGTTCGCCATAGCCATGTCAGTTATCCGGTCGGGCATCTCAGCACGATGTACTGGCTCGGACTGCAGCCTGGCGACGTCCACTGGACGATCAGTTCACCGGGATGGGCAAAGCATGCGTGGAGCTGCTTTTTTGCGCCGTTCAATGCCCAGGCGTGCGTGTTCATTTACAACTACACCCGGTTCGACGCACCGGCCGTTCTTGGGGTGCTCATCGACAATGGGGTAAAGACGTTGTGCGCCCCACCAACGGTGTGGCGCTTTCTCATTCAAGAAGACCTCTCGACGTACAAGACATCGTTGCGCGAACTGATCTCGGCGGGCGAACCGCTGAACCCCGAGGTCATCGCCCAAGTCGAGTCCGCGTGGGGAATCCAGATTCGTGACGGCTATGGCCAGACCGAGACAACCGCACAGGTCGGCAACACCCCCGGGCAGAAACTCGTACCGGGTTCGATGGGCCGACCGCTTCCCGGTTACCCGATCGTGCTTCTCAATCCCGATGGTGTTGCAAGCAGCGAAGGAGAGATCTCCATCGATCTGTCGGCGCGTCCGCCCGGACTCATGGAAGCGTACGCCGACGATGCGGAGCTGACAGAAGAGGTCCTTCGAGGCGGCCACTATCACACCGGAGATGTCGCCTCTCAAGATGAGGACGGCTACATCACCTACGTCGGTCGCGCCGACGACGTGTTCAAAGCGTCCGGGTATCGCATCAGCCCCTTCGAGCTCGAAAGCGTGCTGATCGAACACCCGGCGGTTGCCGAAGCCGCGGTCGTGCCATCGCCTGACGAGCTCCGAGGGTTTGTGCCGAAGGCATATGTGATCGTGGCAGCTGGGCATGAACCAAGTGCAGAGACTGCGGCCGACATTTTCAATTTCATGCGAGAGAAGGTGTCGGGATACAAGCTGGTGCGCCGACTCGAGTTCGCTGATCTTCCCAAGACGATCTCGGGCAAGATTCGCCGGGTTGATCTACGCGGCCAGGAAGACGGACGCGACGGGCCAGAGCCCCGCACCGAGAGCGAGTTCATCGAAGCTGAACTCAAGGGGTAGCCCCAATATCATGGTGGTTATCACTGCGTTGTAGATTCCGGCCTCAAGATCTCACGCAACGTGTTGCTAGGCTCTGCGGGGGCACAAGAGACGTGTCTTGCAAGATCAGTGCGTAGCGAATGTCAATGCGTAGCGAGTGTCAGCGTGGAGAGGGGCGGGCCGTGTCATCGAATCATGGCTCTCAGGTTGAGGCGAGAGGGAACACCCGCTGGATACCTCTCGCGTTGGTGACGGTGCTCTGCGCATTCGGCGCTGGATTTCTCGTGCTCATCGAATCGACATCGGTCGACGCGCGATTCGATGTCGAAACAGACGCGCTCGTCGAGCCAAACGACGTCACTGGTTCGCTGCACTTGGTCGACACCGAGACCGCATCGCCGGGTTCGATCAAGATCCAGGCCTACGGCAATGATCCCACTCCTGATCCGGACGAGTTTCAACATCTCGCCGTGACGCTCACCGATGTTCGACCCCCCGAGTTCTTTCCACGCGAGCCACAAGACTCGCTCGTGATTAGTTCGTCACCTTCGAACGCAACCGTCCCTGCGCCCTGGATGAGTGGCAATTCGTTGGTCATCTCTGGAGAGTTCGAATACCAGGAGGGTGGCGACAAGTGGCTGTGTCTTGCCGTCAACTCCACCGTCGTCGAATGCCGCCAAGTCACGCTTGCTCCAACCGAGACGGCGAGGAGCCGTACCCTCCTCGAAGACATCGATGGCGATATGGCGTTCACCCACGCCGACCGCCCGTTTGGCACCGAGGAGGGCGAGGACCTGTGCCCACTCGAGTTTGGGGCGAACGAGACGGGATGCCCCGATCCGTTCACCTCGGTGGACAGCGCCGCCGAATCCGACACCGTCGATGAAGCACCACCTGTCGAACAGAACCAGGACACCGTCGAGCCGGAGGCTCCGGTCGAAACCGTCGTCGACGAACCCGCCCTCACCTGCAATGACCTCGAGGTGACGGTCAACCTCGCCGAGGGCGAGCTTCCGACCAACGGCGACGATGTGATCCGAGGAACAGATGGCGATGACCTCATCGTTGCGCTTGGAGGCAACGACGTCATCTGTGGGTTGCAAGGTGACGACACGATCGATGCTGGTGAGGGCGACGACACCGTGTTGGCCGCAGCCGGCGAAGACGTCATCTCCGGTGGCCTTGGAGACGACCTACTCGTTGGTGGACGCGACGATGACACGATCGTGGGCGGTGGTGGCGACGACGAGATCCGTGGTGGCGACGGCAGCGACGAGTTGTCGGGTGATGCTGGCTCTGACCGCATCCTGGGCGGGAACGGTCACGACATCATCCTCGGTGGATCCGGGAACGACACGTTGATCGGCAATTTCGGCCGCGACCAATTGGTCGGTGGCGATGGTGAGGACGTCGAGTTTCAGGCGGCCGAGGAGCCTGCCTAACAGTTGCTCGGTCTCTAGCGACCGAACACGCCGCCTTCGCATCTCACTCGGGTTTCGCGAAGACCCTTCGGGTCCGTGAGCGTGCAACCGTCGTCGGCGCCGGCGCCTCCATCGAGGCGATCTCGGGCGAGGCCGCCGCGGAGCACGTCGTTACCTCCATCGCCATACAACTGGTCGAGGCCAACGTTGCCCAACAACTCATCATCGTGGGTCCCGCCATTGAGAATGTCGTTGCCGGCACTCCCGGAGATCTTGTCGAGGCCGCCATCACCGTTGAGGACATCGTCGCCCGGGCCACCGAGGATTCGGTCGTTGCCACGGTCACCGCTAATCTCGTCGACGCCTGCGCCGCCGGTCAAGAAGTCGTTGCCTGCTCCCCCGTCGATTCGGTCGCCACCGGCGCCACCGAAGATGTCATCGGGGCCATCGCCACCATTGAGCGTGTCGTTACCTTCTGCGCCGACGAGTCGGTCGGAGCCAGCACCGCCGTTAAGAACATCGTTGCCGCCGAGACCGCAGATCGTGTCGTTACCACCGAGACCAGAGATCACGTCGTTGCCGCTCGTTCCCATGATCACATCGTTGCCCGAGGTGGGTGAGTCGCCTGCGGCAATGTCGACCGTGACGGGGAGGCCAGCACATGTCGCTGGTCCAGGAGTCGGGGTCGGCGATGGTGTTGGAGCGGGAGTTGGTGTTGGGGCCGGTGTTACAGGCTCGCCGGAGAAGACCTCGATCGTCGCTGCTTCGCCAGCACCGAACGAGTCGGCAATGTTGGCCGCATCACATGGGGTTGAGTCACCAAAGCCGAGACACCAGTTCCATCGTCCCGCGTCGCCGTAGACGTAGCCGGCAACGCCAGCGTTTCGCGCCGCGATCGCGTCGGCTCGAACTTCGGCGACACCAGGGTTGTTCGCCTCGGCCGGAATCCAGTCATAGGAGATGTTGAAGTAGCGAGCTTCGCCCTGCCAGACGGGTAACCCATAGCCTTCGCCAACCGCGATGAGTTCATCTTCGGTTACCGATGCTTCTTGGATGTGGCCGGTCTCTGGTGAGATGAAGTCGAGCCATGGTTCGTCGACGTAGGTGAAGTGATCGAAGTAGCCCGATGGCAGGTGGTGGGTGATGTCGAGCGTCGAGCCAGAGTCTCGGATGGCCTGGGCCATGATGCGGAAGACTTCGACGTTTTCGACGGTGTTGTTCGACCCGGCATCGCCGCCGGTGATCCACATGCTGACCGCTGGGTGGTCGCCAAACGCTTCGACCATCTGCTCGCCGTAGGCGTACGCGTTCGAGGTATCGATCGTTTCGCGCACGAGATCGGACTTCGCGAGGAACTCGTCTGACCGACCGCCGGGCAGGTACAGGTTCTGCCATGCAACGACCAGACCGACCTTCATATCGTGGGCGTCAGCGGTGTCGAGAATGCTGCGGACGTGGGCGATGTATCCGGGGGTCAGCACGACGTTCCCGTCGGCATCGAGCTCACCGATGAGCCCTCCGCCTTCGAAGTTGTCGTTGTACCGCGCTGGGGCGTGATGAATCACGCCAGCCCACGCACCGGTGAAGCCATTCGCCTCGAGAGCACCGAAGTACTCGTCGGCTTCGGCCACGCTCGCCTGGGAGAAGATCTGCCATGCCGTGTCGTAGACGGGAATGGTCGTTCCGGCGTTCGGCGCAATGTACTGCGAACTCGAATTACCGGTGCCTGCACCAGCGGGTGAAGCAATAGCCGCACCCAGAATGATCAATGCCGCCAAGGCTGCCAACGCAGCCGCTTTTTTACGCATGTGACCCGAGGGTACCGCAGCGAGCCAATGCCTACCAAGGGTCAGCGTGCCTAGGCCACGACAGCACCGCGAACGAGCGGCGTACGACTAGCCGAGCGATATGAGTTTGCGGTCGGTGTGGTTGCAGCGAATTGCGTGACCGTCCTCGCCAATGACCACGATGTCTTCGAGACGCATACCCCACTTGCCGTCGAGGTAGATGCCGGGCTCGATGCTGAAGCAATGACCAACGACCGCGGTGTGATCGTTGGCAGAGGTGATGTAGGGCTGCTCGTGAACTTGGAGGCCAATGCCGTGGCCGGTTCGATGAACGAACGCATCGCCATAGCCCGCATCGGTGAGCGAGTCTCGTGCGGCGAGGTCAACATCACCGAGGCGATTGCCAGCGACCGCTGCATCGACGGCGCGTTGTTGGGCGATCATCAACGCGTCCCATGCAGCTTGGACATCGTCGGGAATCGCTCCCGTGAATACACAGCGCGTGGTGTCGCTATTGAACCCTGCGTGGGTGCCACCAAAGTCGAACAACACCATCTCGTCGGCCTCGACAATGCGATCGCCAGGATGGTGGTGTGGGCTCGCCGAGTTCGGCCCGGACGCGACGATCACGAACATGACCTTGTCGTGGCCAACAGCGAGCAGGTTCTCGGCAATGTCGGCAGCAATGTCGGACTCGGTTCGGCCGACGAGTTCGATCTCACCGGTCTGCACCATGGTCATCACTTGGTCGGCGAGGGCACCAACGGTTTGGAGCGCTTCCATCTCGGGAGCTGACTTCACCGCACGCACACCAACGATCGCTTCGGACACCGTGCGAAGGTCGGCGTCTGGTCTGCTGCGAACGAGCGACAGCATGTGCGTGCCCCAAATGTCGTCCCCCACCGCGAAGCGCTGGGCGTCCCCGGCCACGTCGAGCAATCGATCGACCGGGTTTTCGAGCTCACCCCACGTCAGCAGGTCGAACACCGACGGATCATGGTCGACGCGAGCTTTCTCAAGCTCGGGCACCAGGAGCGTCGGCCGTTCATCATCGGCACGAGCAACGAGCGCGGTCAGTCGTTCAAGTGGCATGGCAGCATACCCGGTGAGGTAGTCGAGGTCTGGTCCGCCGTTGAGGATCAACGCGTCGACATCGTTCTCGGCGAGTCGTTCCCGTAGAGCGGCCCAACGAGCGATGTGGATCTCAGCATTGATCACGTCTATCTCCGAACACGGTGGTCGAGCGGTACTGCCATGAGAATGAACAGTACGCTAGCGCCCGGCGACAGTGGCACCTAGCGACCGTCGACCGACCAGTGCCACGGTTCAGATGGCAAGTTGAACAACCCGAAACGATGAGCATTCGCGGTCAACCATTCGAACGGCTCAGTGCTCGCCGAGATTGCTCGCCCGTCGATGTGGAAGTCGATTGCCAGTCCAAATTCGTGGCGAGAGTGGCCCGGCGTGGCCGTTGGTGGTGAGCACTCATGGGATGGCGTCAACCACGGATCTTCGCAATTTGCGATGCGCAGTTCGATCTGTCGTTCATGGCTTCGCCAACCCCAACCTTGCAGGATCAATCCGTCAGCTTCTGCCGCTGCCAAGAGTTGTTCGACATCGTCGGCAATACTGCTGGCAACCACAATGCCGCGAACACGAACGAGGTCGAGTTCGCCGGTTTCGTCCACCGAGCTGACCATCGCCTCATCCCGAGTGGTGCTCTCGACAGGTTCGGCTGGCTCTTCTTCTACCCCGAACTGGAGCTCCGTCCCATTCGGAACGACAAGGACGACCGACTCCGAGTCGACCTCGACGGGAGCAAGCTCGGACAGACCGAATCGATCATAAAATTCGATCGTGTCGGTTCCATCATCGCTACGGCTTCGAATAGCGAAGGAATCATGCCCATCGCCATTCCAGTCGCCGACCAGCGGTAGGGCGTCCTCGGCGTTCGTGAGGCGTATTTGCGCACCGTACGGAATTCCTTGTCCGTCGGTTGGGATGATCACCGTTTCGGCGATCTGCGAACGAGTGCGGATCATGTCCGACGCGGTGTTCTCCGTTCGGATGATCGCCGGACTGTCGATGCCATCGCCATCCCAATCACCCCAGTACGCGAGTTCACCTCCATCAGGATCTTCGAGCAACGTGCCGTCGTTCTGGATCAATAGGCCTCCGCCGAACCAGCCAATGTCAGCGTCGCCATCGCCGTCCCAATCGCCGCGAGCAATCGCTCGGTCGTTAACTTCGAACGGATACAGGAAGAGCGCTCCGTCGTCATCGACTGCGACTCGGCTCGTCGTCTTGTCGGCATCGAGTGCTTCCTGCGGACTGAGCGCGGGCTCGACCAACGACGCAGACGACACCATGTGAATGCCTTCGAGATCCACGAACTCGTCAGGCGTTAGGACGACGAGCTCGCCAACAGCTGGCGTGTCTAGAGGTACCTCGCGTTGGAGAGCGGAGCTTCGATCTATCGAGACGCGATCTGAGTAGATGTCAACAATTTGTTCGGCGAGGTCGTTACTTCCGGCGTAGTTCCGAATCGCGACTGCCTGGGTCCCGCCATCACCGGCCCCCATTTCGCAGAGAAAGTTCGCGGCAGACGCGGATGCATCCCACAGATTTTGTGGATCAGCGATGCCGTCTTGGTTGGCGTCGAAGCCGTAGCGTTCCCACGACGCCGGGAGAATCTGGAATGGCCCGACCGGCCGATCCCACATCGTGTCGCCGTCGACGGCGCCCTCGTCGGTATCTAACAAGAGAGCGAGATTGGCGAGACTGCCGTCACCTGTTGCACCGAAGATCGCCGGGTGGCTCGTCGCTTCACGATCGAACGCGGTGCCATCGATGCGCCCGTTGACCGATGCGACAGATCCGACGGCGAAGAGCAGATCGGCAGAGAGCCCGCAGCGCGAACCCGCACTCGCCCATTGGTAGACGCTCTCAATATCAATATCAATATCGGTATCGACGTCAGTCATGCCCGGGGTGCGCTCATCCTCAACCATTTGGAAATTGGCTGAGACTCGGTCGGTAGGGTCCGACGCGAGAAGCTCGAGCAGTTCGTCTCCGACCATTTGACGGTCGATTGCGAAGGTGAGCATTTCGAGGTCGAAGTGGGTGGGTCGGGCATCAACCGATCGTTGGACACGCGACTCGGTTGGCTCGGTTGAGTTGTCTTCACCCACTCGGCTGCCTTCCAACACTGGTTCGGGCGTAGGGAAAGCCGCCGCAACGGATGCGAAAGATCCGCAGCCAACCGCTAGGGCAACAACGCAATGAAGAGGTCGAAACATGAGATGCAATCTGAGCTAGGGCTGGAGACTCTGGATAGATGTCTCCGAGTCCAGGTCAAACGCTCCGCCACCGCCGGACGAAACGTTTGACCTGGGATTCAAAGAGGTCGCTACCTACTGGCGGCGACCACGTTCATCGCTACAAGAAGCGGTGAACGATTGGGCAGTTGATGACGACACCACTCGATCCGTAGGCGCTTCCACCAGGACCGGTGATCCATCCGTCCTCGACCAAGCCGAGGATCTGGAACTCCTCGGTCAGTCGCCAAGGAATGTCACGGTCGTAGGCCTCTTGGGTCCACTCACCGAGGTTCAGATCCCAAAGCGGGCTGTAGTCGGTTGCGATGGTTGGAATACCACCGAGGACATTCAGAGGTCCACCCTCGCCGAGGATCGCACTGTTGAAGCCCTGACGCTGAGGGTTCAGCGTGCCATCTTCCTCGTGCGTTGGTCCGTTCGTGAATCCAAAGATGCGCTCGACTGAGCTGAACAGCGAGTCATCTTCGCCAACACGGATGTTGTCGAGTGCTGGTGTGTGAACTGCACCCTCGAGTGCCGCTGCGATTGGTGCGTTTGCATCCATCGAGAGGTAGAGGACTGGACGGCCGAAGCTGAATCCTGGAACGAGTTCCAAGGTTACGGTGCCTGGGTCGTCGCCTTCACCTGGGCAGATGGCCAGGACCGAGTCATGGACAAAGTCGTGGTCGATCTCGCCATCGCACATTCCCCGAAGGGTGCTGATCGAAGCGTTCGAAACCGCTGGAGCGTTGTAGGTGTGGCCACCTGCATTCTCGATCAGTGTCAGAGGGCTATAGAAGCCATCTGGGTCACCAATGTCGGTTCCGACTGCACCTGGAACGAAGTCCAGAGTTTCGAGCAGGTTGTTCGTGCCACTCGTGTCGGTACTACCGGGGTTGACCACACGCTCGGGCGAGAAGTCAACGAAGCCGCTTTCGAAGTGCAAGATGCCTTCTTGGTCGAAGAACGAACGGCGAACCGTCGTGCTTGTGAACTCGTCAACATCTTCCGGTGGCAGATCGCTGTAGTTGAGCTTCGGGCTGAAGTTCAACCCGAGTGCATCAGCGTTACCTTCGTCGGACGTATCGGTCACGATGTACCAAATGTTGCGGCCATCGTTTGGACCGTCAGAGTTGAGTACGCCTCGGTAGAGCGGAAGCGTGATCGTGCCCGCGTCCTCATCGAGTGTGCCGGCGGTTAGGAGCTGGTTCGGGCCAACGAGGTTTTCGTTGACGGTCGATGGTGGTGGGCCGAAGTAGGTGACGGGAACGTCAGCACCGATTGACGGTGGCGACGGACGAACGTCATCATCATCGACTTCCTCCAACTCGTTGATGTCCACACCCTCCACGCCGGTGGTGGCGCGAGTGTTGTCGGCAGTTTCAGCCGCAATTGCTGCGGCGGTTGCACCGCCAGCGGTTGGTGGCAGTTCGACACCTTCGACAACGATTGGGCCTGATGCTGCTTCAACTTCTGCAACTTCTGGTTCAACCAGTTCAGGTCCTCCGTCGTCTTGAGCGCCAACGACCGTCGTCACTGCGGCGACAAGGCCGATGACGAGCACTACTGGGAACAGGTTCTTGAGTGTTTTATTCATGTTTTTCTTCCTCCTTCGTTATGAGATGCGGGTTACAAGAACCGGTGCACGATTGGGCAATTGATGATGAAGCCAGATGAGCCGTACGGGGTTCCACCCGGTCCGGTCAGCCAGCCACGTTCGACGAATCCCAAGATCTGGAATTCTTCGGTGAGGCGAGAGTCGAAGCCACGTTCGACAGCTTCGGGCGTCCATTCGCCGACGTTGAGGTCCCACAGCGGGCTGTAGTCA
Source organism: uncultured Acidimicrobiales bacterium (assembly GCA_964451305.1). Taxonomy (GTDB): domain Bacteria; phylum Actinomycetota; class Acidimicrobiia; order Acidimicrobiales; family SHLQ01; genus SHLQ01. The sequence goes on from CAYVHV010000009.1 coordinate 83,400, forward strand.
GTCGCGAATGTCGGGATTCCGCCCAAGACGTTCAGCGGGCCACCTTCACCGCGCACAGCACTTTCGAAGCCTTGGCGTGATGGGTTCACAACGCCGTCTTCGAAGTTGGTTGGGCCATTTGAGAATCCGAAGATTCGTTCAACTGGGCTGAACAGCGAGTCATCGCTACCGACCTGAATATCGAGAAGGCCAGGAGCAAAGATCGCACCCTCGAGGGCTGCAGGCAGTGGATGGTTTGCGTCGGTCGACATGTAGAGCACAGGGCGAGCGAAGCTGAAGCCAGCCTCGAGCTCCATGGTTACCGTTCCGGGCTCGCCATCTTCACCTGGGCAAATCGAGACGACACTGTCGTGCACGAGGCTGTAGTCGACATCACCTTCGCAGAAGCTGATGTCGTCGTCGGTGACGTCGAACGCAACGGTCGTTGCGTTGTAGACGTGGTTGCCAGCGTTGAGGATCCGTACCAGTGGGGTGTAGAGCTCATCGCCGACTGCGCCGGGGCTGAATTCAGCTGGTGGGAACGCGTTGCCTTCGCCAGGAACGACGGAACGCTCCGGCGAGAAGTCAACACCGCCTCCGTAGAACTCGAGAATTCCATCTCGTGTGTACTCGGCGTCGCGGACGGCTCGGCCGTCATCTGCAAAGTGGAGCTTTGGCGAGTGGTTCAAGCCGAGTGCTTCGGCGGTGTCACCATCGGTGGTGTCGGTGACGATGTAGTAGACGCTCTCGCCGCTGTCCTTCAGACGGCCGTAGTAGAGAGGCAACGTAATCGTGCCCTCGTCCTCGTCGAGCGTTCCAGCAGTCAAGAGCTGCAGATCGCCGATCAACTCTGGTTCCACCGACGAAGGTGGTGGACCAAAGTAGGTCACTGGAATGTCGGCGCCGATCGATGGTGGAGATGGACGAACATCGTCATCTCCCTGCCCATCGGCGTCTTGTGCAAACGCAGTGCCGCCTCCCAGCGACGCCACGAGAAGGGCGCTCAATCCAAAGATCGCTGCTCCCTTTCTTCCTCTGGTTAATCTCATTTCCTGCCTCCATCATCGTGGTTTTGGGCGCGCAAAGGCCCGAGCCATCACGCGCACTTTTAAGAAGCTCCGCTCGCACCGAACCGCACACCGATCAACAAAAGCAATGTTGAATCAGATGTAGCTCAATGCCCTAGGAACAGTGAGTGGTAGTACATATTTGAGGGTCGCAATCAGATAGAACCCAGACACTGCGTCGACTCAATCAACGACCGAGGTGTCTCTCAAATGATGATCGGCGAAACGAGTGATCTCACTCGCAATGACCGCCGAAGCCCGCGCTTCCACGCCCCCAACTAGCCAGCTTTCAATCAGTTTTCCTTCAACTGAATTCGTGGTTGTCCTACCAATTCTGACCCTAAATCCGCCGATCCTTCGACGTCAATTGCGTGTCCCAAAGTGACAATAGCTTGTCCGTTTTTGACCTATCATTTCGATTTATCCCTAAAGGTTCGTTGACCGCGCGTGAGGGTTTCGGCCTCGATTGACGCGCTGGATCTTGGGCACCGAGCTTGCCTATGCTCGCAAGCTATGAGACGAATGACGTTCCTCGGCCGGTGTGTCTGCTTGTTTTTGGTTTCCGCGCTCGCGTTCGCAGCGTGTTCGAGTGGGCAATCCTCGGGGGCGAACAACCCTGACGAAGAGCTCGCAATTTCATTAGAATCTGCACCGCTTACTCGAGACCAGTTCATCAACCTTGCGACGGTGCTGGCTGTCGGCGAGAACTTCGATGGCGAGCAGATCATGGTCAACGATGACCTGTTGCGGACGCTCGCGACACTACATATACGAAGTACTGCACTTGTCGACTTCATCGCTGTGGAGGACGTTGACAACACCACCCTGCCGTTCCTCCAAGAACAGGCGGAGCAGGGCATTTCAAACCTTCTTGAAGCGGGGGAAATCATGGAGTTGGACGATGACTCTGTGGAGTTCTCCGCTCTACTGAACATCATTCTTGCGGACCGGGGGTCGAACCCACTGCGAGCCGAGATCGACCCCGCCACGGGCCAGCCGGTGGTCGGCGATAACCCGTTCACAAGTTCCTTTGTCTTCGACCCGAACCTCCGCGCAAACTTCGACACGGTGTCGCCCGGTTTCCTCCAGCAGTTCGACGAGACCTTTGCCGAGTTCACGGAGGGAGTCACTCTGGACGCAGATCTCGGGCTCTGGAATGCTGAGACGTTCACCGTCGATGCCCCTTAACCCCTTGGCCACAAATACCGATGGAAGTGGATGGCGCGGACCCAACCGATCTCACCTGAGGACCAGGTAGCGAGCTTCTTTTCGGTGCCGGTTGTTGGCGCTCATGAGCTTCACATCACCGAAGCTCGCCGACCGGCGAAGAAGAAGGCACACCATCGTGTCGACAACGTCGTCACCGAGGTCCTCTTTGCCCTCGACGGCGAATTGCTCGGAGAAACCTCTGATAAGCCGCGTACCACCCGCCTCGAAATTGCGTGGGCAGGGCCGACCGGCCCTCTGGCCCAAATCGCGTTAGCCGCAACAGCTGAGTCATATCAAACAACCCTGTGCGCTGCCCGAAGGTTGGGGGTCGGCGTACGACTTCTCACCTACGACGTCGATCAGGTCTTCTCCAAGTCTGGATCGCGCGGCGTGCTGTACATGCCGAGGCAGCACGAGCAATTGAAGACCGGCCACTTTCAACACCAGATAACCGATACTGCTGAGCTATTCGACGCGTCGATCGGGAAACTGCACACACCGGGTGTGCTCTCACGAAAGGTCCGGCGCAAGAAACCCGTCCAGGTGTTCTCGCAGTACCGGCAGGATCAGACGTGGACGCGCATCGACATCCAGTCGAAGAAGGAGCTCGTGACCTTCGAGACTCGCAACGATGAGTTTCTCGGCATCGTCCAGATCCACCAGAACCACCATGCGATCACGACGAACCAGACCGTCCAGCTCAATGACACATTCCGCGGGGACACCAACTTCCACACATGGGCGTGTGAGCGGCTGATGACTCGACTCGGGATCTAGAGCGACAGCTCTTCAGTCCGCACCACTTGATGGCGCGATCTCATCCCCGTAGCTCGCACAGTCAGCGTTCTCACAAACGAAACCGCTGCCTGGCTCGGGCGGGATTGCGCTGACTCCGCAATGCGGACAGATCGGCGAGGGGTCCTCACCGTCGATGGCATCGAACAGGTTTGTCATGACATCAGTATTGTCTTGGTCGAAGACGAACCCGTTCAGCAGCTCCAGCCAGTGTCATAATATGAGTATATCGAACGTTTGTTTGCTTTGCAACCCAAGCGTGAACTTCGCACCGGCAGCAGAGGCACAGCCCATCGTGGCGGAAACGACTCTTCGATCCCAAAACCTCACCGGTGCTAGCGTGAGGACTTGCCCGCTCTGTCAACGCTCAACAAGTAGGTCCGATGCGCCTTCAGCCACTTTCACACGTCGATCTACCAACCCCCAATGGCCCAATGCGGACCTTTCTCTTCCGCCCTGTCGGCGACGGCAAGTTTCCGGCGGTCATCTTTTTCGCGGAGATCTACCAAATGACCGGCCCGATCGCTCGAATGGCAGCGATCCTCGCTGGCCAGGGATTTCTGGTGGCCGTGCCCGACGTCTACCACGAGTTCACCGAGCTTGGGGAAGCCTTTGAATACGACAAAGCCGGTACCGATCGCGGGAACGAACTGAAGACGATGAAAGAGCTCGCCAGCTACGATGCCGATGCCCGAGCGGTGATCAGCTTTCTCGAAAGTGATGCTGGCTGTAGCGGGCAGATTGGCGTGATGGGTGTCTGCTTGGGCGGACACCTTGCCTTTCGGGCAGCCATGAACCCAGAAGTTGCCGCTGGTGTCTGCGCGTACGCAACGGATATTCACTCGGGCACGCTCGGCAAAGGAAAGTCCGACGATTCGCTGGCGCGCATCCCCGAGATTCGCGGCGACATGATGATGATCTGGGGACGACAAGATCCTCATGTTCCCCGAGAAGGCCGTCGACTGATCTACGACACGATGACAGACGCAGACACGTGCTTCTCATGGCATGAGTTCAATGCCGAGCATGCGTTCCTGCGAGATTTGGGTCCTCGGTACGACCCAGAGCTCGCTCACACCATCTACGGGATGGTCTTTCAGCACTTCACAAGCCTGTTGAAATAGCTGTCCGCTGGCCCAGCGCTGCGCGGAAGATCTGGGAGCGCTGTGCTCAAAGTTATTTGCTAATGCACGAGGTCGATCCCCAATTGCCCGACTCAGCTCTATCGTGCTGTGAATGACGGGACATCTGTCGCACGCATTTGCTCAGCTACAGCTGGACTTCGTCCAACGATTCGTCGCCATTGGCCTTGGTTCATCTTCCGATGGCATGAACCGCCTAACAGACATCCAAAGGAGACTGGGACTGGGCCAACCTGACGAACCTGCGTCGAACCCAGCGTGGATTAAACTGATGGCTGAGATCAGAACCGCGACCAACACCTCAGAAGGCGCGGAGATCGTCATGGCAGCGGCATCTACCGCAACGCCAACTCTCGAACACGTTGCTCACGGGTGGCCAACGGTCGGGACGTTCTCACTGGCAGTAAACGGCGACACCGCACAGACGCACTTCTATATCGATCGCGTCGGGGATACCAGCCCCTTCCATGACGACCGTCTCGACGATCGGAGATCAGAACTTCGGGAGGTCCTGTCCATTGCCAGGGCCGAGCACCCTAACGTCCGGTGGATTACCGGCGGAAGCTGGATGTACTCGGCCTCGGGCTACCGGCGAGCGTTCCCCTCCAAACACCTCCAGTCGGGTGTCGTGCGGAAAGACCGGTACACGTTTCAAGGCATGTCTCACTGGGGACAGTTCCTCGACTATCGAGGTGTACTGCGTCACGACCGCGCACAGGAATTTCGCAAGCGGTTGGAGGAATGGGACGGAACGAACCCCTGCGAACTATTCCCAATACCAACGCTGGATTTGAGGTCTCCCATAGCGGTCTTTAACGCGTACTGATCGAGCATCTCCGCAGAGCGGATCCCAAAGAGAGCCCGAGAGCAGAATCGAACTGCTGACCTACTCGTTGCGAATGAAACCGGGCTTAGCGCTGTGCTTACTCCCGCAAGGCCCCTGAAACAGCGGCGGCTCAGCGAGCGCTGTGCTCAAAGTTATTTGCTGTAGCTCTTCGCTCAGCGGAGGTATGTCTACGCCGATTGGAGCTGACTCGATCACCGGCCTCGTGCGAGTAACGTGACGGCGTGAACCAGATCATTGTTCGACCAGCGTTGGTCATCGTCGACGTGCAAAACGCAATCGACGACCCAGTCTGGGGTCCGCGCAACAACCCCGGTGCCGAGACCACGATGTCCGAACTACTCGAACTCTGGCGGAACAAAGAGCTGCCGATCTTTCACATTCGCCACGACAGCACGGAGAGCGACTCGGCGTATCGGCCCGATCAGCCGGGCAACCAATTCAAACCTGAGGTACAGCCGCTACCGAGCGAGACGATCATCGCTAAACAGACAAACAGTGCATTCATCGGCACCGACCTATCGCAACAGCTAGTTGAGTGTGGATGTGACGTTGTCGTCTACATGGGGGTAATTACGAATAACTCGCTTGAGGCGACGGTCCGAATGTCCGGAAACCTCGGATTCTCCTCCTTCGTGGTCTCAGACGCATCGTGGACTGTAGACAAGACGGACTCGTCAGGACGTCGGTGGGACGCAGAGGACGTACATGCCTTGGCGTTGGCCAACATGGACGGCGAATACGCAACCGTGGTCGACGCGAAGGAGACGTGCGAGATGCTGGGACGAATTGAGAAGCCCAACGGGTAGAAGAGCCCGAGAGCAGAATCGAACTGCTGACCTACTCATTACGAATGATCTCGGCCTTAGCGCTGTGCTAACTCGCACGAACCCAACGATGGCGGTCGAGTTAGACGAGCGCTGTGCTCAAAGTTATTTGCTCTGGCTCAACCCGTAGTGAGGTAGTCGATGAACTCTTGAGGAGGCTTCACGTTGTGGACCTCGATGTAGTGCCGGTAGCCCTCCGGCCAACGAACTTCGTAGTTGCTATGTCCTTGCTTCCGTTCTTCTCACCACAAAGTCGACAGGGCGAGAACCCGCGGAACTGACGAACTTCGAGGTCTGGAAAATCGAGATCCGCCAAGGCATCGAGCACCGCTTCCCTCTCTTTGCCTGCCCACTGCTCGTCGACAAACTCGGAGGGATGAGGAAGGTGCTCATCCCGCTGTCGAATCGACTCGACAGCACTCTCCGACTTCCAGAAGCCCATCTTTCTTCTGTCGAGATCTTTGATAGATCGCTCGACATAGGAAGCCGCACGATCAGAGCTGCCAAACGATCCCCCTACCCGGTCGCCGTTTCGATACACGAGGTACTGATCAATAAGTTTGTACAAGCGGTGAACTCGAAAAACCTTCGGCCAAACGATGGGTGACTCTGCGCTCCTAACGGCCGAAGACGCCACTCTCACAATCGATTCGAACCTCTTGGAGCCCGGCAGGGTCGGTGAGCGTACATCCGTCATTGCTTCCGGAGCCACCATCCATTTCGTCAAGCCAGGCTCCGCCACGAAGAACATCGTTCCCATCGTCGCCGAAGAGCAGATCGCGACCGAGATTGCCAAACAAATGATCATCGAACGATCCCCCGCGAAGTATGTCGTTGCCGTTACCTCCAGCGAGCCGGTCAGTGCCGTTGCCCCCCGACAAATCGTCGTTTCCATCTCCACCTTGAAGTCGATCGTTTCCGTTGCGACCTTCGATCGTGTCATCACCGAGACCACCTACGAGGCGATCGTTTCCAGCTCCACCGATGATGACGTCGTTGCCGGCTGCTGCGAAGACCTGATCAAACCCGTCGCCCGCGAAGATGACGTCGTGTCCTTGCAAGGCGCAGATGACATCGTTGCCACCAAGCGCATTGATCACGTCTGGCCCCGGCGTTCCACGAATGACGTCAGGACCATCCGTAGGAGATTCTCCGAGGCCTAAGTCAACTGTGACTGTATGACCGGCACATGTCGACCGTGGTACTCCGTGTCTCACGTCCGGAACATGCGGATTCGGACCTACTGGCTGGTAAGAGCCCTGAATCTGCCGCGGCGTCCTCACAACAAACGACCCGCCACCATCAGCCAACAACAACCGATCCGGATCATCCCCAGGACCATGCAAAAACACATCCCCCAAACCATCACCATCAAAATCACCAGCAACCGGCAAATACACACCAGTCACATCCCGACCAGGACCAATCCGCCAATCCCCATCCTCAAACAACAACACAACATCCGGATCAGAACCCGACCCATACATAAACAAATCCGACGTCCCATCACCATCAAAATCGCCCGCCACCGGCTGGTAAGAGCCCTGAATCTGCCGCGGCGTCCTCACAACAAACGACCCGCCAC
>CAYVHV010000009.1:90947-92177 GCA_964451305.1 uncultured Acidimicrobiales bacterium
GATCAGAACCCGACCCATACATAAACAAATCCGACGTCCCATCACCATCAAAATCTGAGACTGGTGGCAGATCGCACTGGTTAGAAATGGCGGACGGAGGCCCACTCCCCGCGCCGTTCACTGCACGTACTTGGAAGCTGCGTCCTGCAGCCTCATTGATGAAAAGAGCGACAGTCGTCAGGCTATTTGTCGGTAGCCAAGGCCCAAAAGCTCCCGCCTGCCAAAGGCGGAACTCGTAGCCAGTGGAGTTCGAGGCCGACGCCCACTCCAACTCAAAAACACCTTCCCGGGCATATACACAGGTAACCCTCGAAACCTGCTCTGGAACCGTCGGCGTCGGCGTCGGCGTCGGCGAAATCAACTGCGGCGCCATTGCCTCGAAGAGCAAATCAGCGGCTTGAGAGTAGCCAAAAGCCGATGGATGATAGCTGTTGTCCCGGTTGGAATTTATCGGAGCGTTGTTTACGAAGCCGTTGAGTGTTGATCCGTTGTCCCCGCAGATGCCCGTAGGTGATGAGTAGGTATCAAAAACTTCTCCTCTCGGGGTCGTGTAGAAGTCATCTAACCGCACGCCTTGGCGCCATTCGACAAGTTCGACGTTTCCGGCTCGGCGATCTGCTTCCTGGGCAGCTAGCCAAATCACATCTCCGAGGCGGGTGGCGAGCGAGTTAGCGGCAGCCTGCTCAGTCTGACTCAAATTGTCGCAACGGATGCCGCTGATATTGAACGGAATTGGATAGGTGAGGACGTAGACATGCCCGTCGGGATCCATTTTGGATCTCGCTTGCGTGTAGATGAGAACTAGCCGGTCGTACAGGAGGTCCCAGTCCACATCACCAGATGGCCGATTGGAAGCAACGTCGAGGTTGAGAGCGTCGTTGCCGCACGTTCTTCCAGTCCAGCAACCTCCGATCATGCTGGCGAACCCTATATCGTTTCCTCCGGCGGTTATCGTTACGACATCGGTGTCGCTGTTGACGTGCGTCTGAATCTGCCAGAGGATTGACTTCTCCTCCTGCGGTTCGACCCAATTCGCGGCTCGGTACCATGGGGAGTCATCGAGAAGACCGAACCCCGTCACAGCGCCGGTACATGCCGCGAGGAAATATCTGATATCCGTTCCTCGCAAGCTCCCAGCCGAGCTTAGGCGAGACGTCACGATGCCGATGTGCGTTCCCCAGCGATCTTGGTCGCAAGGTTCGGTGACGTCGCCGAGCCCAACACCAGCCG